>CAZSKU010000005.1:0-121194 GCA_964607515.1 uncultured bacterium
ATATGCTTATGGTTCTGAAAAACAATGAAACCGAAGAACGACTCGATCATCACGGTTCCGTCTGGACGGATGGTCCGATGAATGTCTTCACCGGTGCCCTGGTCGCCATGCTGGTCTTCTCGAGCCTGGCGGCCGCCTCCGATACGGGAGCCGTAACCGGGCGGGTTCTGGACGCCCGGGGAGGCCCGGTGATCGGAGCCGCCGTGCTGGTGGAAGGCACCGATTTCGGCTCCATGACCGACGCCCGGGGCGGTTTCTACATTCCAAGGCTTTCTCCCGGTGACTACTCCATCACCGCGAGAATGGTCGGAATGGCATCGTCCACCGTTCATGGCGTCACCGTGGTGTCCGGCAGGGACACGAACCTGGAGATCACCCTCAGGGATGAAGCCGCGGGAGCCACCGTGATAACCGTCACTGGTCAGAGGAACCTGATTCTGGAAAGCGTCCCGTCCACCATTCACGTGGTGGACCGGGAGGAAATCGAGACCATGCCTGTTTCGGGAATCATAGACGTGATACAACGCCAGGCGGGGGTTAGTGTTCAGGGCGGCGAAATCCATGTCAGGGGAGGCCGCTCGGGGGAGGTGGCCTTTCTGCTGGACGGAGTTTCCGTGAGATCTCCGGTAACCAACTCCTACGTCGCCAGCGTGCCCCTTTCGGCTATCGCCGAGGCTTCCACCATTACCGGAGGATTCGGCGCCGAGTACGGCAACGCGCTCTCCGGCGTGGTGAAGATGGTGGTGCGGGAGGGAGGGCCCAGGCTTCAGGGCGAGGTCGAGACGGGCTACGGATCCAACACCGCCTTCGGGTACGAGAGCGGGGAGAGAAACTACGACTCCCAGTGGGAAAACGATGACTTCCGGGGAAGGTGTCTCGAAGGCAGGGTCTCCCTGGGAGGGCCCGAGCCCATCACGTCCACAGTTCTGCCCGTCCTCGGCATCCGTCTTCCCGGGGAGATGCGTTTCTTCGCCGCCCTGGAAAGGACGGGAAGCGGTTTCAACCTCAAGGACAGCCGGGGATTCTGGGACAACAACTGGCAGCACAACCTCTCGGGCTGCCTTAATCTCAGCTACCGGCCGGATCCTTCCACGGGCGTTTCCTATCTTGGCCGCTACTCCTACCGTCAGAGCGGCTGGGACGAATGGGCGTGGTCGAGGCTGGACAGACCGGCTTACGTAGAGGGGATTCCCTATCTGGGAGAAAACGCAGATTTCGCCCTTCCGATAAGGTTTGATGAAACCTGGGGCGTAACAGCCGGGCTGTCGCGGCTTCTGGGTGAAAGCGACCTGTTGGAGGTGAGCCTCGACAGGAGCGAGTTCTGCCAATGGAGGAGGATCCGTTCCGAGGGAGGGGGGTATCTTGGAGAAGGGCTGACCCCCGCCGCCTGGTTCGGGGAGTTCTTTCCCGAACGGGTGGAGGACAGCCTGGGTTTCTTTCATCATGGAATCCATTCGTCGGTATGGCTCGATTCCAGAAGCAGCGTATGGACAATGAAGGCCGACCTTACAAACCAGTTGGGCAGGATGCTGAAACTGAAGACCGGCATCGAGGGAAGTCTTTTCGACATCTACGATTTCAGCGTTTTCAGCGGTGCTCAGGGGGAGACCTGGGTGAACATCTGGAAAGCCCGGCCCTTTTCGGGGGCGGCATACGTGCAGACCACGGCTAACTTCTCCGGAGCCATGGTGCTGGAAACGGGGCTGCGCCTGGACGCCTTCTATCCCAACACGGACATGGTGATGCCCGGCGGGGGAGTCTCTTCCCGGGTGCCGGCGAAAACCCAACTGAGCCCTCGTTTCGGAGTGACACACCCCATTTCGGACCGGGACGTGTTCTTCGCCTCGTACGGCCGCTACTTCCAGATGCCCACCCTCAACCAGATGTTCTCAGGCACCAGCTACAACCTTTCGGGAGACTATTCCATCGTGGGCAACCCGGACCTGGAAGCGGTCAGGACCATTTCCTACGAAGCCGGCGTGAGGCATCGGATCAACGAGTTGTCCACCCTTTCGGTTTCAGCCTTCTACAAGCAGATAACGGGTCTGGTTCAGACCTCGCCCCTGGCCGGCGAGGGGCAGGAATTCTTCTTCATGTACGAGAACGACGAAAGCTATGCCACCGTCCAGGGGGCCGAGATCACCGTCATCCGGCTGCCGGGGCGCTTTCTGTCGGGCAGTCTCGGTTATACCTACTCCATCGCCGAAGGAAGGTACTCCTCGGCGGTTGATCAGTACAGGTACTCAGCCGAGGGATACGGGATCATTCCGGTGGATGACAACTACCTCGACTGGGACCGGAGGCACAGCGCCCAGGCCCACATTGGGCTAACCACGGGAACTGGAGAGGGGCCCGTAGTATTAGGAACCAGGCCTTTCGAATCCACCGGTGTGACCCTGAGCTGGATGTGGGGAAGCGGCCTGCCCTTCAGCCCGGCATCCACCGGGGCCTATCCCCTGATCAACACCATGAGGCTTCCCTGGACCATGCAGACCGATCTCGGCTTTTCCCGGCGTTTCCGGACCGCTCTTGGTGAACTGCAGGCGGAGCTGACCGTCTTCAACCTGTTCGACAGGAAGAACATCGAGAGGGTTTTCGACCCCGGGATCTATGCGGCCGGCGGGGATCCGGGAGGTACGATGTCCAACCCGGCCGCGTTCTCCTCCGCCAGGCACGTATTCATGAGCCTGGGGGTGAGATGGTAACCGGAAGAACTTCGATGCGCCTGACCCGATGCGGCGTCATGGCCGTGATTCTTGCCGTGCCGGCCTGCTACAGCCCCGTGGAACACGATGTTGTCTCGGAGGCCGGCGTGGTGAAAATCAGAGTGTCGGACAACACCATCGCCGGACAGGTCACGGGCATACCCGACGGAAGAGCGCTCTGCTCTCTGGGCAACCTGGAGTTCGCAGTTTCCTCAGGAACCGGCGCGATCTACAGGTTCGACTCCCAGTCCATGACCATGGATACATCCTTCACCATAGGGTATGCAAGCGGATCGGGGTACCGTGACATGATCGTTCCGAAAACCGGATCCCTCTACGTCATCGGAGGCTCAGGAGGGTTGATAGAGGTGGGTCTGGACGACGACAGGGTGCTCTCCCAGTTCGCGGTTGGTTCGATGCCCGTGGCTCTGTGCGCTTCCGCGACTTCCGGAAGGTTCTACGTGGCGGACGGCGATGACAGGAGGATAAGGGAGGTGGACTCGGAGGGAAACCTGGTGCTTAGGCAGTCTGAAGCGCTTCCCGCGCAACCCGTTGCCGTAGCCGCGGAATCGTTTCAGAACCAGTTGCTGCTTTCAGCGTGTTCCGACGAAGAAGGCACCGTGGGACTGGTGGCCCTCAGCACCTTCCACGCGGGCACGGTTCAGCTGGGAAACCCCTGCGGCGATGTTGCGGCGTTTCCCGCGGAATCAATCTGGGCGGCGGTGCATCCCCGCTGGAACCATCCCTCCGGGGAGGTGACGATATGCAGCAACCTCTATTCGCCGGAGATCTCCCATGTGCCTCTGTCGGGCCATCCGCTACGGATATGCAGCGTTCCGGGGACGACCCTCTTCTACTGCCTTGGTTATCTCGGCAACGGAATGAGCAGGATATCCGCCGTGAACTACCTGACCGGAGACGTGGTTGCCGAGTTGGACGTGGCGGGTTTTCCCTGGGACATCACTTCCCATGCCAACGGTGAATTCGTGCTGGCGCTCACATCCGGGATCTGACGGGAGGCTCGGAGCCGAGCCACTGGAAGGCGTATTCCAGCACCGGGTCCACCCCCGCCGAGAAATCGCTCCCGGAAGCATCCACCACCTGGCCGGGGATGATCCCGACACCCTCTATCACCGATGAATCCGGAAGCAGGAAGGTGTCTCCGGGAACTGAGACATGCCAGCCCTCCGGCAACTCCCACAGTTCCACCGGCCAGTTGGACGAACCCATGGTGGTATCCCCCATTATCACCGCCTGGGGAAGAGCGCTGACGCAACTCAGAAACACCTCCGACGCCGCCGCGTTCCTCTGCCCGGCCAGAACCACCAGGGTGCCCCCTGCGTGCCAGCCCCTGGGAATCAGAAGGTATGGCTCCGGATCGGTGAGTTCGAAGCCCTCAGGCCCGACTCTCCGCTGAGTCAGGAACCCTGTTCTCTGCTGATCCACGAAACGTCTCGCCACGTTGATTCCCGGGTCCCGGGATCCCCCTTCGCAGAGCCTTACGTCGAGGATGATCCCGGGGCTGTCCCTCAGGGGAAACAGAACGTTGTCCAGCAGGCTGAGGTTCAGTTCGTTGTCCCAGTCGGTGAAAACGAAGTACGGAATCGAGTCTCCGCCGGCCAGGCAGTATCCCCAGATGTCCTGCTGCATCCATTGGAAGCCTTCCGGGGAAAGGTAGTCCAGAAGCAGCGCCGAGTCACAGTTGGTGAAGAACTCCGGATCGTAGGTCGTCAGGGAAGCCCATGCCGGATCGTACAGCAGGACCTGTCTGTCTTCAAGAATGGAGAGCATTTCCACGACAAGAGCGGTCATCTCTTCCCTGGAGTCGGTCATTTCAGCCTCGGGAAGGAACTGCGAGTACACCTGGTCCCAGTCCGTCCCCTTAAGCTGGAATCCGACGTACCGCGAGTCGAACAGTTCCCAGATCAACCGGTACTCGGAAACGAAAGGGTCAGGAGAGGGGTTCTCGGCCGGATTGTCTACGCAGCCCGACAAAGCCAGCACAGCCGCCGGAAAGAAAGCCTGCCCGCACTTCAGACCCGTCCGGTTCACTTCACGCTCCTCTCAGCCGAGTTCTCCGGTCGGTGCTGTACCACGGCCCGTCTTCGGAACACCCCCGACCTTCGTATAAGCCTTATTCCGAACACCAGTATCAACGCCAGCAGAAGCACCGCGAGCACCGGCGCCAGTACCGAGAGCACCGCCATCACCCCGGAGAATACGCTCTCCACGGCTGACAGAACGGGATTGGCGGTTCCCCCGGTGGTCACCGTGGAGCCCCCGTGAAGGAGGTTGCTGGCGGCGCTGGCCGCCAGGGAGGCTCCGCCGCCGGCTATCACCGCCAGGGTCCAGGTGAGGAACGGGCTCATGTTCAGGATCACCGCTGCGGTGATGACCGTACCGGCCACCGCGGTCACTGGAACCGTGGCGGCATTCAGGACGTTGTCCACAGCGGGGATGAAGTAGGCCAGTATCTCCAGCACGGTTGCGGCGGAAAAAGCGATTAGCGCCGGGGTGCTCTCGATCCAGGCGAAGGCCGGGGCCAGGCGGAGCAGGTCCAGCTGCCCCGTGATGCTCATCACCAGCAGCGGGACGAAGATCCGGAACCCGCAGGTGGCGCTGAGCCCGATTCCTATGAGAACGCTCAGTACCGTTTCCATGGATGCCTCCTTACCGGCGGAGTATCACCGCGGAGTACCATATCCTACCGTCGAACCATGTCATGTCCGCACCCTCCGCGGCCAGCCCCTCGAAGACCACCGCCTCCACTTCGAGACTTTCCGCCAGGGCCATTGCCTCCGGGGAAGGCCAGGTGTTGAGGACCTCCGCGGCTTCGGCGTACCCCCGGGGAAGGCTGGTGCTGTAACCGTTCACCGCCGGCGTGAAGTGAAGGGTGGAGCCGTAGAGCCTGAGGGCTTCCTGTTCGGGCCTCCCCAGGTCCGGGGTCATCGGAAGGTACAGCACCCTGGCGGGCGTCCGCTCCCGCAGCCAGGGATGGTAGTCGGCTATATCCGCCGGCAGCACCGAAATGCCCGGCCGGAGGGTCTCGAGAAGGACGAGAACCATTCCCGCCCCTGTCCAGAGTTTTTTTTCACCGAGCTTTCTTGAGGCCAGAACCACCAGGGGCAGCGCCGCCAGGACGCCGGCCCTGGCTGGAAGCCTCAGGGAGGTTCCCCCGGGAAGCAGGCCGACCAGACGGAACGGCCCGGGCGCCAGCTCCCTGCCCCAGGCCGCCACCGTGGGCCCAAGGCTGCAGGCGGCGAAGAAGATTCCCAGGAACAGAAGGGTTCCATCTCCCGGAAGCCTGCGGCGCAGCAGGCACCACGATGCCCCGAGCACCACCGCCAGGCCGGGCCAGAGGGCCGCCTCGGGGTGGGCGAAGGGGCTTCTCAGCCCTCCCGTCAGCAGGCTGTCGCCCCAGGGGCTCAGGAAGGCCGACAGATCGGTGCTTGCTATGGTGTCCATGCTCCACCGGGCGGCGTTGCCCATCTGGGGTATAAGGAAGGGAACCAGAAGCAGGTTGCCCAGCACGGAATACAGGACGAGGCCCCGGACCTTTCTGAAACCCCCCGCTGCCAGAGCCCGGATGCTGGTCACCAGAAGGGCCAGGTTCAGGAAGTACCACATGTAGAGCGACGCCAGCCCCTGCAGAAGTATGAGCAGGGACAGGGGCCGTCCGGAGCTTCTTCCCTCGGAGGTCCTCAGGGCGAACATGATCCCGGCCGCGGATAGACCGGCGCTGAAGAGCTGCAGGTGCCAGAGATGGCTCTGAAAGTAGGGGAGGGCCATGAAGGCGAGGGCTCCGAAGGCGGCCCCCCGGGGGGAGGCCCCCCGGTCGAGGGCCAGTTTCCCCGCGGCAAACCCCGACAGGGTCAGGCTGAGCCAGAGCAGCAGGTTGTGAATCCTAACGGGATTCCGGGTGAATGGCCGGAGGGGGATGGAGGCCAGCCACTGGGTGAGCAGCAGGTCGTTCCTTCCCCTGGCATCGGGAAATCCCGCGAACATGGGGGTGTTCGAGGGATTCTGCCAGTGGGTGACTGCGTGGTGGTTCCATGCCACCAGCCACGAGTTGAACAGGGTGTCCGCGTGGTCGTGGGGGTGGGGGGAAAAGGGAAGCGGCCGCAGTATCAGCGCGGCCGCCCCGAGACAAAGGATCAGAAGGGGAAGGCTCCCCTTCCGCCGGACCACGTCAGTAGGCCCGGGCCAGGATCGCCCTGGTGGATGTGGTCCTGCCGGTTATGAAGCACTTGCCCTTTCCGCCGGGCTGTTCCAGGGGAATGCAGCGGACCGTGGCGCTGGTCTGTTCCTGAATCCGGTCCTCGTCCTCGGAGGTACCGTCCCACCAGACCCGGTAAAACCCGGGCTTCTCCGGAAGCTGTTCCCTGAACCCGTCCAGGGAGTCCGCATCGTAGGTCCGGGCTTCCCGGAAATCTTCGGCGTTCCGGAGCATCCGCCGGTGGATGTCCTCCAGGAGTTCCTTCATTCCGTCCGCCGCCCGGGGGATGGGTGTGGGGAACTTGCTTCCGTCCATCCTCAGAACCGAGGTGACCTGGCCGGCATCCAGGTCCCTGGGGCCCAGTTCCAGCCTCACCGGCACCCCCCGCACCTCCCAGTGGTTGAACTTGAAGCCGGGGCTCATGTTCTCCCGGTCGTCCAGCCGGACCCTCACCCCCCGGGCCTTGAGGTCTTTCGCAAGGCCCTGCGCCGCCTCCATGACCTCGGGGGCCCTGGGGTCCTGCATGCCCACGGGGACTATCACAACCTGCACCGGGGCTATCGCCGGGGGGAGCCTGAGCCCGTTTTCGTCGCCGTGGGCCATGATCACCGCCCCCACAAGCCTGGTGCTGACCCCCCAGCTGCTCTGGTGGACGTACCGCCTCTGGTTGTCCCGGTCCAGGAAGGTGGTGTCGAACACCTTGGCGAAGTTGGTTCCGAGGTAGTGGCTGGTGCCCCCCTGCAGGGCCCATCCGTTGCCCATCATGGCCTCGATGGTGTATGTGTCCACAGCCCCCGCGAACCGTTCCCTCTCGGTCTTCCGGCCGGGGATCACCGGTATCGCCGCGGATTGGCGCATGAAGTCGGTGTACACCCCCAGCATCCGCATGGTCTCCTCCCGGGCCTCTTCCTCGGTGGCGTGGGCGGTGTGCCCCTCCTGCCAGAGGAACTCGGTGGTTCTGAGGAACGCCCTGGGGCGCAGCTCCCAACGGACAACGTTCGCCCACTGGTTAAGGAGCATTGGAAGGTCACGGTAACTGCCTATCCACTTGCTGAACATGTGGTTGATGATGGTCTCACTGGTGGGGCGCACCACCAGGGGCTCCTCCAGCTGTTTACCGCCGGCGTGGGTGACCACCGCCAGCTCCGGGGAGAATCCCTCCACGTGCTGGGCCTCTTTATGGATGAAGCTCTGGGGGATGAACACCGGGAAATACGCGTTGACATGGCCTGTTTCCTTGAACCGCGCGTCCAGGTCGTCCCTTATCAGTTCCCAGATAGCGAAGCCATATGGGCGGATCACCATGCAGCCCCTGACCGGAGCGGAATCGGCCAGTTCCGCCTCCCGGATCACATCCTGGTACCACCTGGCGAAGTCCTTCCGGGGGTCGGTGATGTTCTTTGCCATAGGTTTCCTCACGGGTTTTCGGGGGGGTTTGACCCCGCCCCGGTTGGTGGGTAATATATGCCCATGGGGGCCATCGTCTGAGAGTGCGATTAGGTTACCGATGAAGGCCTCGCCCCGCCGCATCGCTGGCGCCCCAGCGGGAAGCCTGGCAGAGCGGCCGGCCGTGTAAGCCCTTTAACCCTGACTCTCTGAATCATTCTTCAGCCTTTGGCCCCCTCCCGCTACATCGGAGGGGTGATGAACCGCCGTGGCGCTTCCAGGTCCCCAACGGACCGGCTCGATCTTCTCTGGCTCTCCGTAACGGGCGTATACGCCCTGCTGATGTCCGTTATCCCGTTCATACGCCTGGTCCCGAGGTTTCCGGTGATGCTGCCCATATGGGGAGTGTTCGCCCTTCTCTACCGGTGGAGGAGGCTGCCCGAGTGGGCGCCCATCCTTGTGAGCTTCGCCTACCTCGGCTTCTGCTACTGGGGGCTCCGGTTCGTGGTCACCACCTGGAGCGGCTCCTTCAACGGCCTCAACCTGGCGGCGTTAGAGGAGAGGATCTTCGGCGTCCTGCCTCCAGTGTGGCTTCAGGAACAACTGGGGTGCCGGGGGGAGACCCGCTGGTTCGATTATTTCTTTGCCGTTCTCCACTCCACCTTCTTTCTCATCCCCCTGCTCACCCCGTTCCTTGTGTGGAAACGCTCCGGCGCGACCGCCATGCACCGGGCCGTCACCGCCTTTGCGGTGCTTACCACGACGGGCTATCTGACCTACGTACTGTGGCCCCTGACGCCGCCCTGGATGCAGGCGCTTGAGGGGGGCGTCCCCCCCCTGGACCGGTGCATGTTCCGGGCCCTCAGGGACTTCATGCCGGGATTCCTGGTGGGCAACTTCTCAATGAGCCCCAGGGCCGCCATGCCCTCGCTGCACGGGGCGGTTCCCATGCTTATGACCCTGGTGCTGGCCCGGGAAACGGGTCTGCGTCGGAGCTGGTGGACCATACCCGTGCTGGCGGGGATAAGTTTCGAGATCCTCTACGGAGGGGAACACTACGCCATGGACGTGCTGGCCGGCTACCTCTTCGCGCTGGCCGCCTACTGCTCGGTGTTCCTTCCGGTCCGGTTTCAAAGCCGGGACTGAACCGTTATCTTCCCGGCGGTTTCAAAGAGATGGGGGGGTAGCCATGTCCGGGGTCACCGTCAGAAGTCTCGCGTCCATGAAGGCAAGGGGCGAGAAGATCGTCGCCCTCACGGCCTACGATTTCCATACCGCCCGGATAGAAGCCTCCGCTGGGGTTCACCTGATTCTGGTGGGCGATTCCATGCAGATGGCGGTGCTCGGGGAGGAAACCACCCTGGGAGCCTCCCTGGAAGTGCTGCTGGCCGCGGCCCGTTCGGTGAAGCGAGGAGCTCCCGGAACCCTCGTAGTCGGGGACATGCCCTTCGGGAGCTACCAGGAGTCCTGCTCCCTGGCGGTTCGCAGCGCCTCGAGGTTTCTTGCCGAGGCCGGAGTGGACGGGGTGAAGCTGGAGGGGGGCAACCCCAGGATGGCCCGGCGGGTGAAGGCCGTTGTGGATTCCGGAATACCGGTCATGGGCCATGCCGGCCTGCTGCCCCAGTCGGTGAGGATGGACGGCGGATACCGGGTGGTGAGAAGGGAAAACAGGGACGAACTCCTCCGGCAGTGCGACGCCCTGGTGGAAGCCGGGGTCTTCAGCCTGGTGCTGGAGGGGGTGGAGGAGGATCTGGCCCGGGAGGTCACCGTCAGGGTTCCGGTGCCGGTGATCGGAATCGGCGCCGGGCGCTGGGTGGACGGCCAGATACTGGTTGTGAACGATATCCTGGGCATGGACCCGGGCTTCAACCCCAGATTCGTCAGGAAGTACGCGGACATCCACGGAACCATCCTCACCGCGGTGCGCAGATACTCGGAAGAAGTGGCGTCGGGAGGGTTTCCCGGCCCCGAGAACACCTTCCGGGAACCGGAGGGCAGATCATGAGGATTCTCGTGGTAGGCGGAGGAGGCCGGGAGCACGCCCTGGCCTGGGCTCTTCACAGGGGAGGGGCGCATCGGTTGGCGGTCTGTCCCGGAAACCCGGGAACCGCGGAGTTCGCCCTCAACCTTCCGGGAGACCCTCTCCAGGCGGCCCTGGACACCGGAAGCGACCTGGTGGTGGTGGGGCCCGAAGCCCCCCTGGCTGACGGGCTTGGGGACCGGTTGCGGGCCGCTGGAATTCCATGTTTCGGGCCCGGAGCTGACTGCGCCAGGCTGGAGAGCAGCAAGTGGTTCGCCAAGGAGATCATGACCGCCGCTCGGGTTCCCACAGCCCGGGGAGAGCTGTTCGGCGACGCGGAAGCCGCGATGGACTTCATGGCGGGCAGCCCCGGCGAATGGGTGATAAAGGCCGACGGTCTGGCGGGCGGCAAGGGGGTGGTGCTTCCGGATTCGATGGAGGAGGCCCGCCTGGCACTGGATGCCCTGATGGCCGCTCCCCCGGGCGCCGTAGTGGTGGAGCAGCGTCTGAAGGGCCCCGAGGTTAGCGTCATGGCGGTCTGCAGCGGTCACCGTGCGGTCATCCTGCCCCCCAGCCGGGATCACAAGAGGATTGGCGAAGGCGACACCGGTCCCAATACCGGGGGCATGGGAGCGGTCTGTCCGCCGCCCGGCCTTGGGCCGGACTTTTCCCGGGAGACCCTTGAAAAGGTCTTCCTTCCGGTGCTGCTGGAACTGGAGAACCGGGGGATGGACTACAGGGGAGTGCTGTACGCCGGTATGATCCTTACCCCGGAAGGCCCCCGGGTTCTGGAGTTCAACGTGCGCTTCGGCGACCCGGAAACCCAGGCGGTGCTTCCGATGCTCAGGGGAGACCTGGCGGGGCTGTTCCTGTCGGCCGCCCTGGGCGGGGAACTGCCGGAACCCGGTGTGGAGCCGGGAGCCTCGGCGGTGGTGGTACTGGCCTCCGGCGGATACCCGGGCCCCTGCAGAACCGGCGTGCCCATCAACGGGCTGGACAAGGTGCGGGACGCCCTGGTCTTCCACGCCGGAACTGCTGTGCAGGCCGGAGCCCTGGTGAGTTCGGGAGGAAGGGTCATGGGAATAGCCGCCATGGGGGAGGACCTGGACCGGGCGCTGGAAAGATGCTACAGGGCCGCGGAAGCGGTTAGTTTCGAGGGGATGGTTTACAGAAGAGACATAGGGAGGCCGCGATGAATACCCTTGTGGGGATACTGATGGGCAGCGAGAGCGACCGGGAGACCATGGAGAAGACCTGCGCGGTCCTGGACCAGTACGCGATTCCATGGGAACTGAACGTAATGAGCGCCCACAGGACGCCCGAGAAGGTGGCGGTCTACTCCAGAACCGCCGCCGAACGGGGGCTGAAGGTCATAATCGCAGCCGCCGGACTGGCCGCCCATCTGGCCGGCGCCGTGGCGGCCAACACCAGACTGCCCGTCATCGGGGTGCCGGTCCAGGGCGGACCGCTTAACGGTTTCGACGCCCTGCTCAGCACGGTGATGATGCCCAAGGGAGTCCCGGTGGCCACGGTGGCCATCGGATCCCACGGGGCGGCCAACGCCGGACATCTTGCGGCGAGAATCATCGCCCTCTTCGACGGGGGCGTTGCCGGGAGGTTGGAAAGCCATGGCAGCTAGAACCGTTACCCTGGATATAGCCAAGCCCGACAGGGCGGCGGTGGATATGGCTGTGTCGGTCCTGACCGGAGGCGGTCTGGTGGTCTACCCCTCGGACACGGTCTACGGGATAGTCTGCCCGGCGGCCATGCAGCACTCGGTGAGGCGGGTGGGCAGGCTCAAGGGTTACACCGAGGAGAGGCCCTTCATCATGCTGGTGCCCTCCATCGAGGCGGCGGCGAGTTTCATCAAACCTCTGCCCGGTGCGGAAGACCTGATGAGAACACACTGGCCCGGTTCAGTGACCCTGGTCTTCCCCGCATCGGACAGGGCTCCGGCCTGGGTGTGCGCCGAAGACGGAACCGTGGCTCTGAGGGTTCCGCCGGATCCGTTTTCCCGGATGCTTCTCGAATCCGTGATGCCCCTGCTCACCACCAGCGCCAATATCCGGGGCAGGGAGGACCCCCTGGCCCTGGAGGAGGTCAGCCTCAAGCTGGCGTCAGGGGTGGACCTCATGCTCAACGGCGGCAAGCTTCCCAGAAGAAAGCCCAGCACCATGATCCGGCTCACTACGGAGGGAACTTTGGAAGTGATCAGGCCCTAACCGGCCAGGGCTATCCAGAGTACCCGGAGAAGGCTCTTCGGGTGAAGAAGGATGTTGGAGTAGGCCTGGTTGGCCAGGGGGCAGGCGCACTCCTTTCTTCGGATGGACCTGCGGATCTCCCGGGCTTTGACGGACCTCCAGACGTCCCTGAAGTCGGTGTCATCCCCCACTGAACCGATCTGTCCCCGGTACGCCAGGATGGCGCATGGCCAGATTCCGCCGTCCGAGTTAACGTGGACGTTCAGAAGCGCCGCGTAGCAGGGGATGACCTGTCGGCCGGTCTTCAGGTACTCCGTGACGATGTCGTAGTAGACAAGCCTCATGGCGGTGGTGATCCGGGACAGCGGCCTCATCCCCTTCATCCCCGAGCGGACCGCCCTCTTGAAGGTCTCCATGATCTCGCCGTAACCTTCCCCCTCCGGGGTTATGCCGCTTCCCAGGTTGAAGAACTCCTCCCGCTCCTCTGCCACCTCGTTGATGTAGGTGTCCACACCCAGTGATCCGGCGAACCGGATAATCTCCGGCAGGTTACCGGCGTTGAACCGGGAGATCACCGTTCCCACCCCCACGTGAAGCCCGTTATGGGTGTTCCTGAGTTTCTTCAGCCTTTCCAGGGTGTCCATGAGCCGCTCGAAGTTTCCGGGCACCCCCCGGATCAGGTCGTGTGCCTCTCCCACGCCGTCCATGCTGGGCTTCACCGTGAGTACCGTTCCGGGGGCCTCGACGGCGATTATGTCCAGTATTTCCCGGGTCATGGCCTCTATCCGCTCCGGAGCCAGGGCGTTCGTGGGGATGTGTATCACCGCCGGGCGAAGGTGTCGGCAGGCAAGCCTCACGATTTCAGGAAGGTCGGGCCTGAGGAAGGGTTCCCCGCCGGACACGTTGAAGAAGTAAGTACGGCCTATGGATCGGAACAGGGCTTCCACCGCCGCCGGACCCATCTCCGACCCGGGCTCCGGCCGGTGTTTCCAGATGAAGCAGGTCCTGCACCTGGACTGGCACTCCCGGGTGACGGAGAAGGTGACGTTGATGGGGCCGGGCGGAGCGGCCAGCCCCAGTCTTGCCCAGAATGCCCTGGCAACGCTGAGGGCGAGGTGGAGCAGCTGGGAGGCGTGGTTCATCCGGACCGGAAACTGGCGGAACAGAGCCTGATGGATCACGGCCGCCAGGGCGAAGAGGCCCTCCACCAGCATCAGCAGGGCCCTCTGCCCCAGGGCGACGGTGGTGGCCACCACCATTCCGCCGGGTACGAAACTCGAGACCATCAGGGCCTGCACCGATTCTCTGACGCCTATTCCGCCGGGAATGAAGATCATCAGAAGCGAAGCAAGCCAGGAGGCCGGCGAGGCCAGCATGCAGAGGATCACCAGGGCATGGGCCGGCCGGGAGGCGGGCACGCCGAACCCCCTGAACCAGAAGTACAGCCCTAGCCCACGGAGCGACCACGAGAGGATGTGGCTGCCGATGAACTGCGCCTGGTGCCGGTGGCTGATGTGGGGGAGTTCCCTGACGTCGGTCCCCATCCTGTGGGCCAGCTTCCGGGCGATAAGCCTCTGGATTCCCGGGGCCAGGAGCATGAGAACCCCCAGCACCGCGGACACGCTCAGGGCCACGATGAGGGCCGGGGGCAGGGCCGAGGCGCTCACGAAGGGAATCGACAAGGCGGTGAGCAGCCCCAGGGCGGCCAGCAGGTAGATATTCTCGAGCACCAGGGCGGTGGCCGCCTTGACGGATCCCGTGCCGTTGGAGTTCAGGAAGGTGATCCGTCCAAGAACCATCCACAGCCTGCCGGGGATGTAGCTTCCCATCTGGGTGACGAACCAGTTCCGCCTGACCCTGCCCCGTTCTATGGCCGGGATCTTCAGGGCTCCAAGAATGCGCCTCCAGGCCATGGGAGCGAAGTAGTAGCCCAGGATCAGGCATAACGCCGAAAGGGACAGGTATGACCAGTCGGTCCGACCCCCGGCCTCCCTCCAGAATTCCGCCAGTCTCGGTCTCCAGACCGGAAGCAGATTGTGCCAGAAGTAGAAGAGCGCCCCCGCCAGAAGCAGCGGTCCGAGCCAGGTCTCCAGCTTCTTCACCAGTGTCTTCAAACGACCCGCCGTTTCCGTTCCGGCAGCACGGCCATCAGGACCGCCAGTACGGAAGCCGCCAGGGAGACCCACAGGCCGGTCATCACGTCGGATCCGTCGTAGTGAAACCTCACCAGGCTGTCACCGGGGGGGAGGAGCACCGAGCGCATCCATCCGTTGGCCCGCCTGACCTGCGTCGGGACTCCGTTCACCTCGGCTCTCCACCGGGGATACCAGGTGTCCGCCAGCACCAGAACCCCGGGCGACCCTGTGGAAACCCGGACAACCACCTCCTCGGGTTCGTCCAGAATTATCCGCGCCTCCCCGGAGCAGACCAGGGGTACTTCCCGGGCGGGAGCGTCTATCACCGAGATGACCATCGGGTTCACGCCCCGGGAGATCGCATCGAAGCCCTCTTCCGGGGTGCCGCTCACGGGCTGCCCGGGGATGAACGCCCTGGGCATTGGTTCGGGGGGAAGCCCGGGGTATTCCCCGGAGACCGCGGAACTGAAATCCTCCCACGGGAAGGTTCCCTCGGGCATGCTGAAGACCGTCACCCCGAACTGGTAGGCTGCCTCCGGGGTTGGACGGGCCATGATCTCCGTCATGCTGTCCACCAGGGCGGGCTTGGCGGCGTGATAACCCCCGGCGGACCTGATTCCCAGGGGAACCAGATCGTTGCCGCCGGGGAACACCCTGCCGGACCCGGCCATGGCCGCGAGCCCGGGGTTCTCCGGGTGAAGGGATTCCAGGGACGTCTGATTCAGATAGACCTGGAAACTCCGGTTGAACGGCACCAACTCGAGGGCGGTTATCAGCACTGCCCCGGCGGCGGCGGGTAACGTCCCCATCCTGAACCTTCGAGACGCCACGAGAATGACCAGAAGCCCTGTAGACGACAGGAAGGCCCGGAGCAGGTCGCCCCTGAGGAGCCCCGCCCGGTATCCGACGATGTGCCCGAACCCCTCCCCCCCGGGAACCCCCATCCTCGACCACCAGGAGTTCTGAAGGGACCGGCTGAGGGGTTCCGCAAGGGGTACCAGAACCAGGAAAAAACCAGCGGCGGCGGCGATGGCCGTCGTCGCCCTTCGGGAGGTGTTTCCGGAGAAGAGGGCGTCGAAGCCGAACCCCGCGGCCAGAGCCAGGGAGGAGGTGGTGATGTAGGCCGCCATGTGGGGGGCCCGGATCTGTCTGAAGACGGGAACGGCCCGGTAGAGAAGCCCGAAAAGCCCGGTGTACCCTCCCCAGGATACCACGGTTCCCAGGGCCGCCAGGGTGATCAGGGCTCCCCGAAGCCTGCGGTTCCTGCCGGCCGCCAGCCCCGCGACGGCCAGGATGAACACCGTTACTCCGGTGAACTCGCTGCTAAGCCGGAGGCCCAGCCTGCCGAAGTATACCGGCACTCCGGAGATGGAGCTGTCCGGGAATCCGTGTCTGAGCCCGAAGGCCGAGGGGAGTAGCATGGTCAGGGACTCTTCCGGGGGCATCGAGTAGCTGGACGCGGTGGCGGGATCCAGCCCTTCGCCCCGGGTGGAATTCCTGCTGAACAGGTATCCCGGATAGAGCTGGACCGCTGCCGTCAGGACTCCCAATACAACCATGACCCCGGGACCGGCGATACCGGAGGGCCATGTCCGGGGGCGTCCCAGGAGCCAGAGCGCAAGCGTTCCCGCCATGATTCCCGAGTAGAGCATCATCTGGGGGTGGCTGGAAAGGCCCTGCATGCCCACCGCCAGAGCGCCCAGCCCGATCCACCGGAACCTCCTGGTGTCGGCCCAGCGCTTCACCGCGTAGAGCAGCAGAGGAAGGAAGGCCCAGCAGATGACCTTGCTGCCGTGCCCCGCATAGAAGAGGGTGTTGGCCCATGCACCCAGGGAGTAGGCGGCGGCGCCGGCGAACCTTCCCGGCCCGGACACTCCCGCCGCCCTGAGGAAAAGCCAGGCGAAGACTCCCGCCAGAAACAGGTGAAGCGGGTAGAGGAGCCTTACCGAGGCTTCCGCCCCGAACAGCAACAGGGGCATCCCCCGAAGGGGGTAGAACACCGGCGAGCTGAAGGAGGCGTAGAAAGGGACGCCGCCGAAGATGAAGGGATTCCAGAGGGGGAGCCGCCCCTCCCGCAGGGATGACTCGGTGAAGGCCAGGAAAGGATAGCCCTGATGGACGGTGTCGCTGAGCTGCCCTCCCGGAAGCCTTCGGGAGGTGAACACCGGCCAGTAGACGGCAGCGGTGAGCAGAAGCATCATCACAAGCACCGCCAGGGTCTCCCGCGGCTTCTTCATGAGCCCTCTCCGTTCCCTCCCCGCCGCATGTGTCCCGCGGTGGCGGCCGCCAGGGCCACCTCCATGACGGTCATGACGATTCTCTGACCCCCGGCGGCGGCAACTCCGGGGGCCAGCAGGGAAGAAGGCAGAGCGATGAGCGCCGCGGCTGCCTCCCTCACCCCGAATCCGCCGGGAACCAGTACAACAATATATCCGGCGAGCCATGAGAGGGGCGCCGCCGCGAGACACCTGGCCAGTTCCGCCTCTCTGATGCCCATCCCCCTGAACCACAACCAGAGGGCCGTTCCCCGGACGGTCCAGGTCAGGGCGTAGAAACCGGTCACCGCCAGGGCGTGGCGCAGGGGAACCGGCCGGAAGGTCAGCCCCCGGGTTTTGAATACCAGTTTCTGAAGGGGGCTCAGCAGTGGAAGAAGGGCTGCGGCGACTCCCGCGGCACCCACGGACCACCTCAGGGTCGGGCTGTCGGCGATGCCGGGGTGGAAGACACCCACCGCCAGGGTCATCAAGCCCACCGCGGCGGTGCTGAACAGCAGTTCCAGCACCAGGGTCGAGGCAGACCTTCCCAGGGAGTACCCGCGGGCCTTGAGGTAGCCCATCCTGCCGGCGAACAACCAGACCTTGCCGGGAATGAACCTGCCCATCTGGCTCCCGAACCAGACGGCGTACAGGGACTTCCTCGGGAGGCTCACCCCCCTTTGCCGGCAGACCATGACCCAGCCCTCGGGGGAGACCGCCAGCCCCGCCATGAGAACCAGAGAAGAGGCGACGAGAAGGAGCGGATCCGGTTCCCAGGGAAACCGCCTGGCGTTCTCCAGCCAGCTTCCGCCATGGCGCCAGACCTGCATCCCCGCGAAGACCAGCAGGGCCAGGAACCCGGCCCTGATCCAGAAGGCCGGCTTTCTCGGGTTCAGAGGAGGCCCTCCGACCTGTACCAGGCCACCGCTTCCTGCGCCGCCGTCAGGAAGGAGAATCGGGGGGTGTAACCCGCGGCGGCGGCCTTGTCTATGGATACCCAGCGGTCGGTTCCGAACAGCCGGAGCCGGCTTCTCGACAGAATCGGCGGACACAGCGGCCCCAAGGCCAATGCAGCCCGGAAGAGCCACCGGGGCGCCGGGATCACCCGTGTTCTCACTCCCGCCGCTTTCCCCGCGGTCCGGGCCACCCGAGCCATGGTGAGCACTTCGGGTCCGCCTATGTGGTACAGCCCGCCCGCCAGGACTCCTCCCGGCAGGGAAGCCTCCACCGCCCGGCATACGTCCTTCACATGGGTGGGCCTTGTCTTCGGCCCTTCCCGGCCAACCACGGGGAACCATCCCCTCGCGGCCTGCCGGAACAGGGCCAGCTTGTGCCTGTCGCCGGGACCGAAAACGAAGTCAGGTCTCAGGATGGTGAGACCTCCCGGGGGAAGGTCCAGAGCCCTGAGCCGCCGTTCCCCCTCCGCCTTGGTTTTCTCGTAGAGCCCTTCCGGGGAGATCGGCGAGTCCTCCCGGGAGCCGGCTGTCAGGCCGCAGACCCCGGGAGTGCTCAGGTGCACCAGGGGAATCCCCACTTCGGCGCACGATCTTCCCAGGGATTCCGGAAGCTCCGCGTTGGCCTCTTCCGCCTCCCTCTCCGTAACAGTTCCGGATGCGAGCCTTCCCGCGGCGTTGACCACGGCGCCCGCTTCCCGAGGCACCTCCACCCTGCCGTCGGCGCGGCCCCGGTGGAGAAGCACGTCGAATCCCTTCTCCGCCAGATGCTCGGCAACGGCGGCCCCGATGAATCCGCCGGCGCCGGTGACCAGAACCCTCAACGGAGGGCCTCCAGCAGTTTTTCCGTGTAGACTGTCCATGAGAAACGCCGGGAGAAGGACCTTATCCGGTCCTCGAGATCCGGGTCTTTCAGCAGATCTGCGCACCGGGACAGCGCATCCGCCAGGCGGGCCGGTTCCGGAGCCTGGGCCAGCTCCCCTGTGGAACCCGGTTCCATGACCTCCCGCAGGCTTCCCACGTCAGTTGCGACCAGGGGCTTTCCGAAGGCCAGGGCAATCTGGGCCACCCCGCTCTGGGTGGCGCTGCGGTAGGGAAGAGCCACGATGTCAGCCGCCCGGAAGTACAGCCCGACCTCCGAATCGGGAATGAAGCGGTCGTGCCGCACGAATCGTCCTGCCAGGCCTTCGGCCTCGCGCTCCAGTTCCCGCTCCGACCCGTAGTTTTCCCCCGCGGCCAGGAGCAGATGGTTCTCCGGAAGGAGCCCCATGGCCTGTATGAGCAGGTCGAGGCCCTTGTACCGGCGCACAAGCCCGAAGAACAGTATCACCACCCGGTCCGGGGCGAATCCCAGGGTCCGACGGGCGTCCTCCCGGGAAGGAGCGTCATGCAGGTACTGGTCGTAGAGCGGGTGGAAGAGCCTGACCACCGCGGACGCCCCCAGGGAGAGAGCCCTGTCAACGTCGGTCCCTCCGTGGACCGCCAGGATCTTCCCCGCCAGGTAACGCCGGGTGAGGGCCCCCCCCAGGGGGAATCCTTCGTGGGGCGCCAGGTTATGGCACACCACCGCCGTGGGGATGCCCGGGGGGGTGCACGCTTCGAGGCACGGGGCGAAGAAGGGATGCCACCACTGGACGACGCAGGAGTCGCAGCCGGTAGATGTCACGGCTCGCCGCACGCCTGGCCAGGACAGGGGTGCGAAGGGTCTCAGAAGGAGCCCGGCGCCTTCCCAGGAAGGTTCAGGGCCGGGTTCGAACTGGGTTCTTCCAGGAAAGAGAAGAGACGGGTAGAGGGTTCTGAACCCGACCCTCGCCACCCTGTGCCCGGCCGCCTCAAGGGAACGGGCGAGCCGGGAGTTGAACTGGGCTATTCCCCCCCGCAGGGGCGGCAAGGGGCCCATCAAGCAGATGTTCACGGGGTTCTTTCGACCGGGTTGGCGGGTCTGCCCTTCCCGAATCTCAGGATTATCTCCCCGAGAAGCCCCATGGATACGAACTGGAACCCGCCCAGCATGAGCAGGACGCCGAGGAGCAGAAGAGGCCTGTTCCCGATGGCGATGCCCGAGAACCACAGAACTGAAAGGTATGCGTTGATGATGAAGCCCGCCGTCGTCAGAACCACCCCTATCCCCCCGAAGAAATGAAGGGGTCTGAAGGAGTAGCGGTTGAGGAACAGCACCGTCAACAGGTCGCTGAACCCCCGGAAGTAGCGGGACCAGCCGTACTTGCTCCGTCCGTGGCGCCGCGGCCTGTGGTGCACCGGAACCTCCCCGACCATGAATCCGTTCATCGCCGCCAGCACCGGAGTGTACCTGTGCATCTCCCCGTAGAGGTCCAGGGACCGGGCCGCGTCCCGCCGGTAGACCTTGAGGCCGCAGTTGAAATCGTGGAGTCCGATGCCCGTGGACCTTCTGACCGCCCAGTTGAAAAGCCTGGAGGGCATGGTCTTCTCGGCGGGGTCATGCCTCACCTTCTTCCAGCCGCTCACCAGCTGCAGCCCGTTTTCCCGGGCGTACCGGATCATTCCGGGAATCTCTGCGGGGTCGTCCTGAAGGTCGGCGTCCAGGGTCGCCACCCATTCCCTGTCGGCCAGGGCGATTCCCGCAGCCAGGGCCGCCGCCTTGCCCTGGTTCCTTCCGAACCTGAGCCCTGTCACCGGAAGCCTGCCGGCCAGTTCCGCTATCACCTTCCAGGTATCGTCGGAGCTGCCGTCGTCCACGATGACTGCGTTCCAGTGCAGTCCCCGGAGGACCCCGGCGGCCTCCTCCATCAGTTCCGGAAGGCTGAGGGCCTCGTTAAGGGCGGGGATGACCAGGGTGACCCCGGATTCATTCTCCGTAGCGTTCAAGGAGGACTTTCCCTTCTCCTACTTTCAAGTATGTGAAGTGGCCCATCCAATCGCCAAGCGACACCACGAATCCACCGGCGTGATTCCTGAGAAGCGGCACATGGGTGTGACCGGTGACAACCAGGTCCGCTCCCTTCATCTGCTCCTCGGCCCATTTCCGCAGGTGCTCAGGGATCACCCTGACCTTCCTCCTCAGGTATCTCCTGCTGGTTCCGCTGAAAAGCATCGCCAGCGCTGTTGCCGGGGTGGGGTGCACAAGGGAGAACAGACGGCTGGATATGCCCGCGCGGAGGACCGGTCTGACCGCCCGGTAGCCCCAGTCACCCCTGCCCAGACCGTCTCCGTGGGCCAGAACCGCCCTTCTGCCGTCCATATCCACCCGGAGCAAAGACTCCCGGCGGACCTCCATGCCTGTTTCAGCCTGAAAAAGCCCTCCCACCCACCAGTCGTGGTTGCCCGGCATGAAGACCGTTTTCCAGCCGCAGTCCGAGAGCTTTCTGAGCCGGCAGAGAACAGGTCCGTGCCCTGCGGGCATGACCGTACTGTACTCGAACCAGTAATCGAAAAGGTCTCCGAGAATCCAGAGTGTTCCCGGGTCAGCCCCGGCCAGACCGTCCAGGAAGGCGAGAAGCCTTTTCCTTCCGGGGTGGGGCCTGTTTTCGGGGTAGAGGTGGGCGTCGCTCAGAAGGTAGTGGGTCACGGCTCTTCCCGCATCACCCGTCGGGCGCAGCCGGTGCCCTCGGCCCACTCCCCGGCTCCCCCGGGAAGCACCAGCACCGCCGCGGGCAAAGCCTCGAGGTTCATGAAATCCCTCAGACCGGCGTCGCCCAGGTAGACCGTGAGGGGCAGGCCCAGCCGGTTCACCCGGCGCTGGGCTGCGTTCCTGGCCGCCGGGTCGAACATCACCGGCGCCGGAAGGATGCCTCCCCGGGTGAGAGTAGCCAGGAAAACCAGGTCCTGGTCAGACCTCTCCATGTCTTCCAGTGGGAGCCACGTGTAGAGGAGAACTCCTTCCAGGGAGTCCACGGCAACGGGAACGAAACCAGATGTGTCGGGGCTGCTCAGAAGCCCCGGAAGCGACAGCACAGGATCGGGCTCCTGAATCAGGTCCTGTCGGGCGTCATGCCCGCAGCCCCAGAGGGCCAGCAGCATCAAGACCGCTGCTTCCCGCGGTCCGGTGGCCTTCAGAAGACCTCTCCGGGGATCAGAATGAACCGGGCGCCGTCGGGGAGAGGGGTGTAGAGGATCACTCCGGGGTTTCGCGGAGGCAGAAGGGGCCGGCAGCCGGTTACAGTTACGGAAAGGGTGTCTTCACCGGTGACTATCATCCTCTCGGGGCCGATGTAATGGTCTCCGGGCCCGAAGACCTCCGCCAGGGCCGCGATTTCGTCTGCGGTCTCAACGGTGGAGGCGGGGGAACCGAAGAGCAGGGGCACCGCCGCGCAGACTGCCACCGCCGCGGGAATCACCGGAACCCTCATCCCCGACTCCCTTCCGTGGACCCTTCAACTGCCGCACCCCGGCAAAACTATGAATCCCGGCCATATTCCGCAATAGCCGGCGACTTGATTCCCGGAGGTTTGATGAATAGCATTGCCAGGTTCCCGAAAGAAGGAGTTGATGATCGCCCCTGACCTGTTCGACGCCCTGGAGTCATCGCCGGGCCCGGAACCGAAGGCTCCCGGGCCTAAAGACCTTTTTGCGGAACCCGACCTCTCCCCGAACGCCTTGCAAGTTCTGGAAAGCCGGTACCTTCGCCGGTCCGAGGAAGGCGTCCCCATGGAAACCCCGGGAGCCATGCTCCGACGGGTTGCCGGGGCGGTGGCTGAGGCGGAGACATCATGGGGAGGGGATCCCGGGGAGTGGACCCGGATTTTCCACCGCATGATGCTCCGTCTGGAGTTCCTTCCCAACTCCCCCACGCTTATCAACGCCGGCGGCGAAATGGGACAGCTGTCAGCCTGCTTCGTTCTTCCCGTGGAGGACAGCATGGACAGCATCTTCACGGCGGTGAAGAACACGGCTCTGATCCACAAGAGCGGCGGCGGAACGGGTTTCTCCTTCAGCCGGGTCAGGCCCGCCCAGGATGTTGTCAGAAGCACCATGGGGGTTTCCAGCGGGCCCGTGTCCTTCATGACGGTGTTCGACAGGGCCACGGACACGGTACGACAGGGAGGAGTGAGGCGGGGCGCCAACATGGCGGTGCTGAGGGTGGACCATCCGGACATTCTTTCCTTCATCAACGCCAAGAGGGATATGGCCGTCCTGAACAACTTCAACCTGTCGGTCGCCGTCACCGACCGGTTCCTGTCGGCCCTGGAAAAGGGCGACGACTACCCCCTCGTAAACCCCAGGACCGGGGAGGCCTCCGGTTCGCTCTCCTCCCGGGAGGTCTTCGACGCCATGGTGGATTCCGCCTGGGCCAGCGGAGAACCGGGAATAATCTTCATAGACCGGGTCAACCGGGCCAACCCGACTCCGCTGCTTGGGGACATCGAGGCCACCAACCCCTGCGGCGAGCAGCCTCTGCTGCCCTACGAGTCGTGCAACCTCGGGTCCGTGAACCTGAGCCGCATGGGTGGCCGGGGAAACGGAGGTCTGGACTGGAACCTGCTGGAGAGAACCGTACGCCACGGTGTTCGTTTCCTGGACGACGTGATTCAGATAAACCGCTACCCCCTGCCGGAAATCGAGGCCATGTCCCTGGGGAACAGGAAGGTGGGCCTGGGGGTCATGGGCTTTGCGGAGCTTCTCTTCTCCCTGGGGATACCCTACGACAGCCGGGAGGCCCTGGAACTGGGAGAGCGGATCATGAGCTTCATCGCTGACAAGGCCGCCGCCGAGAGTATTGAGCTGGCCAGAAGCCGTGGCCCGTTTCCCAACTTCAAGGGCAGCACCTACGACGCCGGCGGGCTTCCCCGGATGCGCAACGCTACGGTCACCACCATCGCCCCGACCGGGTCCATAAGCATCATTGCGGGGTGCTCCAGCGGAATCGAGCCGGTCTTCGCTCTGGCTTTCACCAGGAGGCACCTGCTGGCCCAGGGGACCGAGCTTCGGGAGGCGGTGCCCGCCTTCGTAAGGGCTGCCCGGGACCGGGGAATCCTCACCCCGGAACTTCTGGATACCCTGGCTGAGAGGGGGAGCCTGAGGGATATTCCCGGCGTTCCGGAGGACATGAAAAGGGTGTTCGTCACCTCCCACGACATCAGCCCGGAATGGCACGTGAAGATGCAGGCGGCCTTCCAGAAGTTCACCGACAACGCCGTGAGCAAGACGGTCAACCTTCCCGCGGGCGCCTCCAGGGAGGAAGTGGAGGAGGTGTTCCTGCTGGCCAGGAAGCTTGGGTGCAAGGGGGTGACGGTCTACCGGGACGGCAGCAGGGACCGGCAGGTCCTGAACCTGGGAAGGACCTGTTCCGCCCCGGCACCGGTCGGCGGTCCCAGGAACCGGCCCGAGTTCGTCTCCGGGGTCACCCGGAGGATGAAGACCGGTTGCGGAGACCTTTTCGTGACGATCAACCAGGATGACCACGGGCCGGTGGAGGTGTTCGGCCGGCTGGGCAAAGCCGGCGGATGCGCCGCCAGCCAGGGGGAGGCTCTGTGCCGGACCATAAGCCTTGCCCTGAGGAACAACGTTCCTCCGGAGGAGATCGTCCGGGAGTTGAAGGGGATCAGCTGCAACAGACCGGGCTGGCAGGCCGGAGAGAGGATAAACAGCTGCGCCGACGCCATCGCCAGGACCCTGGAGAGTTCCGTCTCCCCGGAAAACCGCCCGGAGGAACCGGAAGAATCGTTCCGCAGCCAGGCCGGAGCGTGCCCCTACTGCGGCGCCGGGCTCAAGTACGAATCAGGGTGCGTTTCCTGCTCGCAGGATTGCGGGTACACGGAGTGCGGCTAGTACCGGTCCTCAGCTCTCCCCTGCGGACACCTCAGCCAGCGCCCTGCCCAGGGCTTCGTGAACCCTGGCCATCATCTCCGGTGACAGGGTGATGCCCTTCCTGGTGGGCTTCCATTCCCCGTCCTCGGCCATGTAGTAGGTCCTGACTTCTATGTACTGCCTGCCCTTGAACTCCGTGGCGTTCACCCGGACCAGGTCCTCGCCCTTCTCGATGTCAGCGTAGTTCTTGTCCACAGTGGAAACCTCCGTCTGCTGCTGGAACTTAGTTTTTCTCGAGCCGGTACTCTTGAAGGTAGCCGCCCGGCTCGTCAAGGGCACGCGGGTTCGGTAGAATTGTTCCGTTTTCCTCCGGGAGGTGACTCTGGGCAACAGCGGTTTCCAAAACATCCGTCCCGAGGTTCTTATCGAGGGGATGGACTGCGGAGTGATCGTGGTGGACCGCTCTCTCCGGGTTGCCGCCATGAACTCCCGGGCCAAGTCCCTGGCGGAGGCGGCGGGTTGTTCCGACGGGAAGCCCGGGAACTGCCACAGGACGCTCTTCTGTCTGGACGAACCCTGCCCGGGTTGCCCCGCCGGGGACGCTCTGAAACTCGGTTTTACCGCCTCCGGAAGGGTCACCGTGGAAGGCAGGGTATTCTCCGCCAGGGTGGTTCCCGAGAATGCCGGGGAGCGGATGGTCTGTTTCCTCAGGGAGGTGACTGAGCCGGATGTCCTGCTGGAAAGGTTGGAAGCCGGGGAGAGGCAGTTCTGGAGGATTATCAACGGTATTCCCCTGGGAGTGGTGATCGGCGAACTGGTCAACGACTCACGGGGAAAGCCACCGGACATCCGGATAGTGGCAGCCAATGCAACCTTCGAGGACCACACCGGAATCGCCGCGTCGAAGATTCTCAATCGAAGGATCAGGCAGGTTTTTCCCGGCGCCGATGAATCGGACATCGGCGTGGAGCTTTTCACCAACGTGGTGGTGACCGGCGAACCGGTGGAGATGTGCGGCTTCAACAAACTGGTCCACCGCTACGTCCATTTGTTCGTCTTCTGCGTTCAGCCCGGCCGTTTCGCCTGCATCATCAACGACATCTCGGAGAAGAAGGCTGCGGAGGACAGGCTGCGGATGGTGGAGAATGCCGTAGAGGCCAGCACCGACGAGATCTACTTCCTCAACCGCAGCGGGTACTTCATCTGGGGCAACGGGGCTGTGCTGGAGAGGCTCGGGGTGGGGAAGTCCGACCTGAGGTGCATTCACGTTTCCCGTTTGAACCCCTCGGTCTCCCAGGAGTGGTGGGACGACTTTCTCAATCAGCTCAGGTCAAGAAGGCACTTCCAGATCGAGTCCGTTCACCGGAGGGCGGACGGAACCATCTACCCCGTGGAACTGAACAGCACCCTGGTGAGAACCGACCGGTCTGAGATCATCTGCACCATAGCCCGGGACACCACCCTGCAGACCACCGAATTGTCCGCGCTCAGCAGGAGCAGGGATCACATGGAAACCGCGCTGGAGGCAGCCGGGCTGGGATTCTGGACACTGTCGCCCCTGTCGGGGAAATTCAGCTCCGACAGGAGATGGCCCGTGATGACGGGCCAGGGTGGAACGCCCCTGTCGGGGAACGCCGAGGAACACCTCTTTCCGGTCATTCACCCCGCCGACAGGAGGCGCCTCAGGCTGGAGCTGACCTCGAGTCCCTACGAGAACGGGTCCGTCCTGTGCAGACTTTCCAAGGAGGAGAACCGGTGGTTCAGAATCCGCTGGCGGAAGGTCCGGGGCCGGGAGGGGCTCCGGGTCGTGGCGGTGGCCGAGGATGTGACCGCGGAGAAACTTCTGGGGCTTCTCTCCGCGGGGAGCGATTCCCCGCTCATGGACTCTCTGACAGGTTATCTCGGTATTCTTCGGTCCAGACTGGGAAAGGTTTCGGACGCCGCCGCCTCCGGCGACCATGGCACCGTGAAAAGGCTGCTTTCTGACCTTGCCTCGGGGGTCGGCGCCCTGCTTCCGGAATGGGAAGGTCCGGGCGAAACCATTTTCCTGGAGCCGTTCCTCCGGGAACTCGCCCCTCTGATTCAGGGATTGCTCGGGGAGGATGGCGGTTTCACCGTTGACCTGGCCCCCGCATCGGCGGTGAAGGGCAGCCAGGAACTCCTGGAGAGGTTCTTCCTGAGGCTGGCGGGATTCGCCGGAAGCTCCTTTCCGGTCGGCGTGAGGATGAGGGTGACAACGGTGTCCGGCGGAGGCGTCAGCGGGTGTCTGCGGGTGAACGTTGATCTGAACGTTCCCGGACCCCAGGCATCGGTGGATTCCGGAGATCCGCTGCTTCTGGAGGCCTTCGGGGCGGTGAGGGCCATGCGGGGAACCGTATCGGGGCATCACCGGGAAGGGGGGCTCAGGATTACCCTGAGTCTTCCCTCAGCGTCCTTCGAATCAACGGGACGGGTGCTGGTGGCTTCCGGAGACCCGGTGGAGTGTCGCACCGTGGAAACCGTTCTGAAACAGATGAACCTCAGGGCCGGTTCTTTCGCTACGGCCTCCGAGGCTCTGGAAGCCATGGAACCGGGGGACGCCCTGATTATTTCGTCGGGACTCGACGACTTTCCGGAGGATCTCCCTGATAGAACCCTGGTACTTGGATCGGCCTACCAGGGACCCGGGGACAACCTTCCCTCCCCCTGGACCATCACCGCCCTGAAAGCCGCCGTCAGACGGGCTCTTTTCAGGTTCTGAGCCACCCTCACGAGATGATGCTCTGGAAGTCCACGGTCTCGCTGGCCAGCACCATGGCGGTCAGGGGCAGCCCCCCTGTGTCCCTGAGCATGTTCCCGTAGTAGGCGCTGTAGGATTCCGGATCCTCGCCTGGTTCCGGAGGTCTGAGACCCAGGAAAACCAGCCTCGCGTCGGAGCTCTGGAGTCTCACGGTTTCCAGGGGGCCTGCACCGCCCAGGGAATGGATGCGGTACTCGGCGTTGAGCCTGGAGTTCTGAAGCAGAGTCTTCAGATGCCTCTCCGTCCCTTCCCGTTCCAGTTCGCCGCCCACGGCGGTGTTAATCCGCAGGTTCACCCCCTTCCATCTCTGGCTCTTGCCGATGAGGTGCGCCAGGGCCAGCATGAAACCGGCGTTCTGTCCCCGGCCCCGCCACCAGACGTCTATTCTTCCGGGGCCTTCCCGAGGCTGTATCCCCGAACCCTCCAGGGCTATCACCAGGTTCCTCCGCCTTCTTCCCGCCTGCATTATCAGCTGTGCGTAGTCGGCGAATCGTGATTCCTCCCGGCTCGCCCCGACAAGAATGGTGTTGGGCACCATGGGGCCGAAACCGTAGGTGTTTATCAGGTCCTTGCCCCCCTGGTAGGGGTCCCGGGCGGTCACCGTCTTCACCAGCGCGTCCACCTGCTGCCGTCGGAGGTTATCCCTCAGGGCCTCCTGGGCCGACTGCACTCTCTCGTCCGGAGAACCCTCCGGCAGAACCATGGCCACGGTGACCAGACAGGACTTTCCGGCGATAGCCTCCGCCAGGTCCACCAGGTACCACCTTTGGGCCGGTGGACCGCTGAGCACCAGGATGTTGGGTTTCCACGACCTCTCGTCGGTGCCCCTCTCGGCCAGCCTGTACAGGGAAAACCTGGCCAGAAGCATCAGTATTCCCGATCGGAGGTCGCCCCACCGGGCCTTCATCTTCCGGCGCTTCAGGAGGAAGTAGATAGACCCGCACACAAGCAGGGCAAGGATGGTGGCCCCGGCGTCTATCATCAGCATGGCAGTGGCGCAGGCGGCGGAAGCCAGGATGGAGGGTACCCACGATATCCTGAACTGTGGCCTCCAGGTGGGGCTTCCGATGAGGTTCTCGACCCCCGCGGAGAAGTTCAGGAATCCGTAGGAGGTGAGGAAGAACATGGTGAGAACCGGTGCGATTACGTTGATGTTTCCCGCCAGTATCCCTCCCAGGGCGATGCAGAACACCAGACCCGTGGCGATTCTGGGGTCGTTGCCCTTCCCGAACCCCCTTCCCAGGAACCTGGGCATCACACCGTCCCGGGCCAGGGCCTGAAGGGTCCTGGGAGCACCGAGCAGAGCGCCCATGGCGCTGGAGAGGGAAGCGCCCCAGACGCCCAGAACGATCAGGCTGCCGAATCGGGCCACGTCCCGCATGATCAGCGGATTGACCAGCAGCAGGGCCCTGTCCTGAACCATGAAATCGAGGTAGACCGGAATCGCAAGGTAGACAAGAAGCCCGGTGGTCACCGCCGCCAGGGTTCCCAGGGGCAGGGCTTTGGCCGGGTTCCTCAAGTCGCCGGACATGGAAATCCCCGCCTCTATCCCCGTGACGGCGGGAAAAAACACCGCGAACACCGCCCAGAAACCCAGGGCGCCGGGTGGAACCGGAAGGCTTCCCGGCTCGGGCGACGGCACGGTGTGGCCGGTGAAGAAGGAAATGAGGGATACTCCTATGGCTGCCATGATGAAGAACTGGGACTTCAGCGCCAGGTCGGCGGAAGTCCATGCCAGAACCGACAGCGCCACCAGGGTGACGATCCCGGTGGCCGTCGGCTCGAGGCCTGGGAAAACGCCCCCCAACGCCTCGGCGAAGCCCGCTATGTAGAAGGAGACCCCGAGGGCCTGGGCCAGGAACAGGGGAAGCCCGATGGCCGCGCCGGGTTCCACCCCCAGGGACCGGGAGATGATGAAGTAGGCGCCGCCCCCCCCGACCTTCATGTTCGTGGCCAGCGCCGACAGGGACAGGGCGGTGAGCATGGTGATCATGTTGGCGAAGAGAACCAGGAGAATGGTCCGGGGCAGTCCCAGGTTGCCCAGCACCCAGCCGAACCTCAGGTACATCACCACGCCGAAGATGGTCAGAATGCTGGGGGTGTAGACTCCCTTGAACCAGCCGAACCCGTATCCCTCAGCGGGTTTCCTTGGCACCCCGGCCCTTCCTTTCGGTGTTCAGGGTGAAGCCGTGGGGAAGCAGTTCGCCCAGGAGGTAAACCCCCGGAGGATCGTCCCGACCCGCCACGAGCACCTGGAAGTCCTCCCGGCAAAACTCCGCCAGGAACTGCCTGCAGGAGCCGCAGGGCATAGGAGTCCCGTCCGGGGAGTACACCAGTATCCGCCGGAAGCCCGCCGCTCCGGAGGAGACCGCCCGGGCCACCGCCGCCCTTTCGGCGCACAGGGTCAGCCCCAGGGAGGCGTTTTCGATGTTCACCCCGGAGTGAAGGCGGCCTTCCGTGTCCTCGAGCACCGCCGCGACCCTGAATCCCGAGTAGGGGCAGTGGCAGTTCCGGACTGCCTCCCTGGCAGCCGCGAAAAGTCTTTCAGCGTTCATGTTCCCTCCTGGTGTGCGGTAAAACCCGTTCCCGGGTACCGGGAGGACAGGCCGAAGAAATCCGCCAGGGTCGCCGCGATGTCCGCGAGGGTTTTCCTGGTGCCCAAAGGGGCTCCCCGCAAACCCGGAACAACCGCCAGCAGCGGGACGTACTCCCGGGAATGGTCGGTGCTCTCCGTGGTGGGATCGTTGCCGTGGTCCGCGGTGATGATCAGAAGATCGCCCGGCCGGAGCCTGCGGGTGATCGCAGGAATCGCCCGGTCAACCTCCTCGAGACCCGAACCGAACCCCTGCGGATCGTTCCTGTGGCCCCAGCGGGTGTCGAAGTCTACGAGGTTTGCGAAGATCAGACCCTCGTCATGGGTATCCATCTGCTCCAGAAGGGTCTCGATGCCCGCAGCGTTAGATTCCACGTGCACGGTCCGGATGGAACGGCCCGCGAAGAGGTCGTCCACCTTGCCCACACCGGTGACCGGGATTCCAGCCTCCGCCAGATGGTCCAGCAGGGTGGGGCGGGGCGGGGGAAGCGAGAAGTCCCTTCTCTGCGAGGTTCTGGAGTACGAGCCCGGCGGCCCGGTGAAGGGTCTGGCGATCACCCGGGAAACCCCCAGTTCCGGGCCGATCAGGAGTTCCCTGGCGATGATGCAGCACCGGTACAGTTCCTCCAGGGGTACCACCTCCGAATGGGCTGCGATCTGAAAGACGCTGTCCGCCGAGGTGTAGACGATAAGGTCGCCGGTGGCGGCGTGCCTCGCCCCGAGCCTCCTGATGATCTCCGTGCCGCTGGCGGCGACGTTGCCCAGGACTCCGCGGCGGCACCGTTTCGAGAACTCCCCGAGGAATCCGTCCGGAAAGCCATGGGGGAAAGTGGGGAAGGGCCTTTCCAGGATAATCCCCGTCATCTCCCAGTGGCCGGTGGTGCTGTCCTTGCCGGGCGAGGCCACCAGAGACCTTCCCCAGGAGGCCAGGGGGGCCCGGACCGGCGTTACCCCGGGAACGGGATGGATGTTGCCCAGCCCGAGTTTCTCCAGTTCCGGCAGCCTGAGGCCGCCGCAGGCCCGGGCGGTGTTCCCCAGGGTGTCGCTTCCCTGGTCGCCGTAGTCCGCCGCGTCCGGCGCTTCGCCGACGCCGACTCCGTCCAGCACCAGAAGCAGAGCCCTGTGGGATTTCATGACACCTCCCTGTCCGGGGGAAGATAAACAGGGAAAACGCTTCGGGCGATCTCAGTCAACCTCCGCGAAGATGGTCTTTTCCCGGGTGTAGGCGACGAAACCCCGCGGGGCCCCCTTCACCCGGCGCACGTGCTTTACCAGGGTGCAGTCCACGGGGATTATCCCCTTCTGTCCCGAATGGAGCGCCGCTATTCTGGCTGCCTCCTGCAGAACCCTCTCCGGAGGATTCCCGGGCCTGCCATCCCTCCGCAGGATCACGTGGCTTCCCGGAGCCCCCCGGGCGTGCAGCCAGAAGTCGTCCCGGGAGGCGATCCGGAAGGTGAGTTCCTCGTTCTCCCTGGCGTTGCGCCCCGCCAGGCAGCGCCAGCCGTCCTGAAGGACGTATTCCCTGGGCTTCCTGGCCTCCCTGTCCGCCCGGGGCCTGCTCAGGAGGTCAGCCGCCTCCTTCGCGGACAGCTCCCCCAGCCGGGCCAGCAGACCGGCGATCTCCTCCAGTCGGGCCGTGGTCCTTTCCAGACCGGCCTTCAGGCGTTCCCTCTCGGTCCCGACCCCCGCTGCCTTACGGAAATACCTGGAGGCGTTGTCCACAGGAGTGAGGGCCTTTTTCATAGGTATCTCCACGGGGTCGCCGGTGAACCCGGTCAACTCCGCCTTTTCCATGCCCCTGGACAGCAACTCCTTGCGGGCGAGGATAAGGTTTCCCCACTCCCTGAAGATTTCGGGCTTCTCCAGTTTCGTCAGGGCTTCCGAGGCCGCGGCGGCCTTCCTGACCAGATCCTTCCGTTCCCTAGCAAGTCTGGAGGCCAGTTCGGCCAGGGCCGGGGGCTCGCTGGTTCCGGATTCCGTCCGTTCGTCCCCGACCTTCCCCAGCCATTCCGGGAGTCTCTCCATGGCGAGTTCCGCAGCCAGTTCAGCCGCCACATCCCCTGGTCTTCTACCCGTCCGGACCGCGCAGGCCAGCATCGCGGCGGCGCTTCGGGGCCCCACCCCTTCCAGGATTCTGTACAGGTCCGCCGGTCCGGGGTTGTCCGGAAAAGAGGCTTCGGTCCAGCGTTCCGGAGGAAGGCCGGAGGGCGGAGGCGGGACGTAGACCGCGCCGGGGGCGACGGTTCTGACCCGGGAGAGTTCCGATCCCACCTTCCGAAGACAGGCGATTATCCTTCCGTCGGTCTCCCGGACCAGGACCAGGTTGGCGTTCCTGCCGGTCATCTCGAAGCGAAGCGAGCAGCTTCCCTCCCGGTAGACCGACGGGCCCGAGAATTCGATCACCAGCACCCGGTCCAGACCCGCCTGTCCGACCCCTGTTACCGTGGCGCCCTTCAGATGGTGCTCCCATGCGGGATTTCTCGGAGGATTTCCCCGGCCCTGCTTCGTGAAGCCGATGTCCGGCGATTCCGGACGGGCGTCCAGAATGAGCCGGAAGGATGCAAAGTCCAGGGCGACGACCCTGGGGTGATCCATTCCCGCACCCCGGCACGTCTGTCCGGAGAGCCGTTCCCTTATCTCCGGCAGTCTGCCCCGAAGATGAACGCCTTCCATGGGGTTTTTCTTCCCTTCGGGTTGACGGTCCAGGGGGTGAAAATAATAACTAGCGTCCAAAGGCGCCCTTGCATCGGGAGACGAACATGGAATCCATGACCGGTTTCGGCACCTCTTCCGCCCGTCTGAGCGGCTTTCTCGTAACGGCTTCCGCCCGTTCGGTAAACCACCGGGGGCTCGGCATCCACCTGAGGTTTCCAAGGGAGCTGCCTGACCTGGAGGCCGAGACCTACGAACTTGCCAGAAGTCTCTTCCAAAGGGGCAGGATAGACGTGGCGCTGTCGGTGGAGCCGGAGAGCCCGACGGGTTCCGTCCCGGAGCCGGACCAGGCCGCCGCCGAAGCCTACCTGAAAGCCGCCCTGGAAATCGGCGCCAGGCTCGATATTCCTTCGGGTTTCACGGTGAAGGACCTCATGGGGCTGCCGGGGGTTTTGAGGGTTCCGGACCCCGACCGGTGCGGCGAACTGCGGGAAACCGCCCGGGAAATGGTTCGGCGGGCGCTGGATGAACTGAAGGCGGCCAGGCTTCGGGAGGGCGCCGCCCTGGAGCGCATCTTCAGGGAAGGGCTTGATGCACTGGCGGCGGGGGTGGAACCGATCGGGACCGCCCACGGCGACAGGGTCAGGGTGGTGTACGAAAAGAACAGGAAGAGGGTGGAGGAACTCCTGGGAGAGGCGGAAGCGGACCCGGCCAGGTTCGTCCAGGAAATCGCGGTGATGGCTGACAGGCTGGACATCTCCGAGGAATGCCAGAGGCTTCTTCACCACCTCCGGGAAGCGGGAAGCGTTCTCGGGGAACAGGCGTGCGGAATGAAGCTGGGATTCCTGGTTCAGGAGATGCACAGGGAACTGAACACCATGGGGGCCAAGGTCGCCGATTCCGAGGCGGTCCACGGGGTGATCCGCCTTAAGGAGATAGTGGGTGGAATGAAGGAGCAGTCGGCCAATGTCCAGTAGGGGGATTCTCATGGTGCTGGCCGGTCCCTCGGGGGCAGGCAAGACCACCCTTGCAAGACATCTGGTGGAGGTATTTCCCGAGGCGGGGTTCTCGGTGTCCTGCACCACAAGGCCTCCCCGGGGGGACGAGCAGGAAGGGGTGGACTACCGCTTCGTCACCCCCCCGGAGTTCGACAGGATGGTCTCCGAGGGGCACTTCCTGGAGTGGGCGCATGTGCACGGAAACCGCTACGGAACTTCGGCGGAGTGGGTTCGGAGCCGGCTTGCCTCAGGCGGATCGGTGATCCTGGACATTGACGTCCAGGGAGCGCTGCAGGTGAAGGGGAAGATACCCTCGGCGGTGCTGGTCTTCATTCTTCCTCCGGACCGGGACGAACTGCGGCGCAGGCTCGCCGGCCGGGGCACCGATTCCGGGGAAGACGTTGACAGGAGGCTTTCGGCGGCCGCCGACGAGGTGGCGCTGATGGGGGCCTTCGACTACTTCGTCGAGAACGGCGATCCGTCAGCCGCCAGGCGGGACATCCAGGCGGTCTACCGGGCCGAAGGCATGCGGCTTTGTTCGATATCATGGCCCTCTCAGGCCCGCGGTTATCATCCCGGTCTTCTCGGGGGGCTTGGCGCCTGGAAGGGACGCAGGGTGGTCGTGTGCTCGGGCCCCACCAGGGAGGGGATTGACCAGGTCCGGTTCCTTTCCAACAGGTCCAGCGGTCTTATGGGAATCTCACTGGTCCACGCCTTCCTGGAGGCCGGCGCCGAGGTGGTTCTGATCAGCGGCCCGTGCCGCCACGACGCTCCTCCGGGGTCCGTGGAACTCAGAAGGGTGGAGAACGCCCGCGAAATGCTCCGGGAGCTCCAGGACTGCACCCCCGGGGCGGACCTCCTGGTGATGGCCGCCGCGGTGTCCGATTTCCGGCCGGCTTCGAGGCTTCCCGGAAAGATTCCCCGGGGCGGACCGGCGACCCTGGAGCTTGAAACCACGCCGGATCTTCTGGAGAGCCTTGCAACATCCTGTCCCGTGCTGTCGTTCTCCCTGGAGTTCGGCCCGGACGGACGGGAGAGGGCTCTGGAAAAACTCCGGAGGAAGGGCGCCTTCGCGGCTTTCCTGAACCGGGGCGGAGTCCCCGGGGAGGGCATGGAGAGCGAGACCAACCGGGGGGAACTCCTTTTTTGCGACGGAAGCTCCGTTCCCGTGCCCCCGGGATCCAAGAGATTCGTGGCCATGGTTCTGGCGGGGATTCTGGGGGAGAGGATTTGAACGGAACCGAGGCCTTGTGGAAGGCGGTAAGGAGCTTCGGAGTAACCGAGGTTGCCCTTCCTCCCGTAAAAGCCCGGGAGATCCCTGCTTCGGAAGCGCCCCCTGAACCGGCGGATGCCCTGGAAACCCTGAGGAAAGACACCGAAGGATGCACCCTGTGCAGGCTTTCCGAGGGAAGGAACAGGCTGGTGTTCGGTGACGGGAACCCATGGTCGGGGATTCTTCTCGTGGGGGAAGGGCCCGGGGCCAACGAAGACCAGCAGGGCGTGCCGTTCGTGGGCAGGGCGGGGGAACTGCTGGACCGGATACTGGGGGCCATCTCCCTGGACAGGGGCTCGGTGTACATCGCCAACGTCGTGAAGTGCAGGCCTCCTGACAACCGGGTTCCTGCCCCGGACGAGGTGGCGGCGTGCCTGCCCATACTGAAACGCCAGATTGAAATCATGAATCCCGAGGTCATCGTGGCCCTGGGGGGCAGCGCCGCCTCGGCCCTCCTGGACACCAGGCAGAGCATAGGCTCCCTTCGAGGAGCCCTTCACAGTTACGGGCGCGCGGTGGTCATGGTCACGTACCATCCCGCGGCGCTGCTCCGCTCGCCGGCCCTGAAAAGGCCAGTATGGGAGGATATGAAGAAACTTGCCGTTCTGATGAAGGAGAAAGGTCTTCCCAGGAGTGTCCATGGCTCCTGAGAACAGGCTCCCCTTCAGCCCGGAAGCGGAGAGGGGAGTCCTGGGGGGGGTACTGCTGGACCCCGACATTGCGGTCGAGGTGTTTGGAATCCTGGTGGAGGACGACTTCCACGATCCCAGGAACAGGGTGATATTCGCCACCCTTCGGCTCCTCTACGACCGGGGCGACCCTGTGGACCTGGTCACCACCCTGGCGGAACACAGGAAGAAAACGGGCTCCGACGACCCCGCTGACACCGACTACATTACTGACCTGACCAACGACGTGGCCTACATGGCCAACGTGCTCTCCTACGCCGGAATAGTCCGGGAGAAGTCGCAGCTCCGACAGCTGGTGAGGGCTTCCAATGAAACGGTGCGCCGGGTGATGGCCGGCGACGGAACCTCCTCGGACCTGCTGGACCAGGCTGAACAGCGGATTTTCGGCATCGCCGGGAACATGACCGACCAGGATTTCCGGAGGGCCGGGGATATAGCTCCCAAAGCGCTGGCGTCTCTGCGGCTGATGAGCGAGTCCAAGGGCGGCGTCACCGGCCTCTCAACGGGCCTCGAACCGCTGGACAGGCTTACGACTGGGTTCCATCCGGGGGAGCTGATAATCCTTGCAGCGAGACCAGGGGTGGGGAAGACCAGCCTTGCCCTGAACATGGCCAGACACATCGCCGAACAGGGCCGTGGCTGCGTGGCATTCTTCAGCCTGGAGATGTCCGACGAGATGCTGGTTCGAAGGCTCATCAGCATGATGAGCGGCATAGGCACCCAGCCCATCATCGAGGGCACCCTCCGCCCGGAGAACTGGCTGGAGCTGGAGCAGACCGCCCGCCGGCTGGCGGACCTGCCCATCGTCATCAACGAGAAGACGGAGCTCACCTCGGCCGAGCTCCGGGCCAAGGTCAGGAGGCTTCACAGGAGGGAGAAGGTCGCGGCGGTCTTCGTGGACTACCTTCAGCTGATGAAGGGCGCCGAAGACCTGGAGAGCCACCAGCTGAAGGTCGCCATGAACTCCGGCGCGCTTAAGGCCCTGTCGAAGGAGATCCAGGTTCCGGTGATCACCCTCTCCCAGTTCAGCAGGAACGCAGCGAAGCGGGAGGGCGCCCCGAGACTCAGCGACCTGCGGGACAGCGGCGCCATAGAACAGGACGCCGACCTGGTGATGTTCCTCCATGACGAGAAGGCTGACACCGGGCAAGCGGAGATGGACGGCTCCGCCGACAGGTATCGGAATATCGACCTGCTGGTGGCCAAGCAGAGGAACGGACCCAGGGGGAAGATCCGCCTGGTGTTCACCACCGCAACCACCAGGTTCGATCCGGCCCACCAGGACGAGGGATACTACTGATGCCCAGATCCAGCACCGTCTTCGTCTGCTCGTCATGCGGCGGGGAGGCCCACGCCTGGAGCGGTAGGTGTCCCCACTGCCAGAGCTGGAACACCATGGTGGAGGAGACCAGGGCTGTCGGCGGCTCTTCGAGGAACGGCTCACCGGAAGAAGCCCGACCCCTGAGCCTTGGCGAGATAAGCATCGAGCTGGGCGACCGGCTGGCCACCGGGCTTCCGGAGCTGGACCGGGTCCTGGGCGGCGGCGCCAGCGTGGGAAGCGTCATTCTCATCGGCGGGGAGCCCGGCATAGGCAAGAGCACCCTCATCCTTCAGGCTTCCATGTACATGGCCGCCGGCGGGACTCCGGTGCTCTACGCCACCGGTGAGGAGTCCGCCTCCCAGGTGGCCGGCAGGGCCTCCCGGATCGGGGGTTCTCCGGACGGGCTCGCCATCCTGGCGGCGAACCGGCTGGACACCGTCTGCGGGGCCGTCGAGTCGGGGGATTACCGGGCGCTGGTTGTGGACTCCATTCAGACCCTCCACTCCCCGGACCTTCAGAGCGCCCCCGGATCGGTTTCCCAGGTGCGGCACTGCGCCTCCTCCCTGGTGAACCTGGCTAAACCCAGGGGTGTCACGGCTTTCGTGGTGGGGCACGTCACCAAGGACGGAAGCCTGGCCGGTCCAAAGGTGCTGGAGCACCTGGTGGACACGGTGGTTTACTTCGAGGGGGACTCCTCCCACCAGTACAGGCTCCTCAGGGCGGTGAAGAACCGCTTCGGCGGCACCAACGAGCTGGGAGTCTTCGAGATGGGCCCCAGGGGGCTGTCCGGAGTGGCCAACCCTTCGGGGCTCTTTCTCAGGCGGGAGAGCGAGAGGGTTCCCGGGTCCGTGCCGGCCGCCGTTCTGCAGGGCTCCAGGCCGTTTCTCGTGGAGGTGCAGGCGCTCACCAGCCCGACCAGGTTCGGCTATCCTCAGAGGCGGACCTCTGGATTCGACGCATCCCGGCTGGCCATGCTCCTGGCGGTGCTGGAACGCAGGTGCGGTGTGGATTTGGACAGTCAGGACGTTTTTGTGAATGTTGCAGGGGGTTTCACCCTGGGGGATCCCGGGGCGGATCTGGCGGTGTGCCTGGCGGTGGCCTCCAGCCGTCTCGACAGAACGGTGAGGAAGGACACCGCCGTTTGCGGTGAGGTGGGACTCGGAGGAGAGGTACGGCCGGTGGCCGGTTACGGCAGGAGGTTCACGGAGGCGGTCAACCTGGGCTTTTCCACCCTTGCGGGTGCCAGGGAGGACACCGATGCTGAGAAGAACGGAGCGCCCGGATTTCAGCGTCTGTCCGCCGCCATCGGGGATCTTCTGGATGAAAAGGGAGAAGGATGGCTCTGAGAAAGAACGGTTGGGAAAGCAGGCTGGTTTTCGTGCTGGTGCTGGGGCTTGCGGGCACCCTTGCCACGGATAACCCCTTCGCGTCGTCCGAGAGTTTCTGGATGGGATTCGCTGGCATAGTCATCGGGGTCCTGGCACTGGTGTTGGAGAGGATCGTAGTGGGGCTGCGGGCCGACGGGTTCGTGTACATCACCGCGGGAACGTTCCTTGGGTTGATCATCGGCCTGCTTCTGATGCTGGTGCTGCACGTGGGAGACATCCGGCTCCGGGCGGGTGGCGCCGACCTGCTGGTGCTGGTGCCTCTGGCCCTGGCCTACGTGTTCTCCAGGGCTGCGCTCACCAAGGGCAGGAAACTGAACCTCCTGAAGGTTGAGGAGGAACCGAGTTCCCGTTTCCACATGCCGGTGGCGGTGGACCTGAACGCCATCATAGACGGCAGGGTGGCGGATCTGACCCTGGCGGGAATCCTTCCGGGGCCCTTCACCATTCCCGCATCCGTGAAAGCCAGCCTCGAGGCGCTTCAGAAGAGCAGGAACTCGGTTTCCAGGGGCAGGGCGAGAAGGGGCACGGAGACCCTTCAGAGGCTCGAGGAGGCGGTGGGCAAGGCCGGCGGTATGCTCGAGTACAGGGATTTCGGCGAAGGTGAAAGGGAGAAGCACCGGATGCTGGAGTGGCTTCGGCAGACCGGGGTTGCTCTGGTTTCGTCGGATGTTTCCCTCCTGGATACCGCCGAGCGGGAGGACATCCACGTGATCCGCCTGGACGAGGTGGGCGCCGCGGGGCGGGCGGTGGTTCTTCCCGGGGAGAAGCTGACGGTAAGGATTCAGAAGAAGGGCCGGGGCGCCGGACAGGGCGTGGGCTTTCTCTCCGACGGCACCATGGTGGTGGTGGACGAAGGGGCCGGGCAGATGGGCAACGACGTCAGCGTCCAGGCTCACACCACCTTCAGGGCGTCCGGGGGCACGATGGTTTTCGCCTCTCTGGAGAAGCCGGAGGAGGAGGCTCTGGAAAGCGTGGAGGAGGACCGGGACTGATGTCCGGTTTCCCGGGCTGGGGAGCGGTGGTGACCGCCGCCGGAGCAGGCACCCGTTTCGGGGGCCCGGTTCCCAAGCAGTTCACACTTCTTGGCGGACGTCCCGTGCTCCAGTGGTCCACGGAGCTGTTGGCCGGGCTGATGCCCGTGGTGGTGGCGGTTCCCCGGGACTTCCCGTGGAGAAACCACTGGACTCCGCCGCCGGGGGTCAGGGTGGTGGAGGGGGGCGCCCGCAGGCAGGACTCGGTGCTGGCGGCCCTGGAAGCCCTGGACGACCCCGTGTGGGTCCTGGTGCACGACGGAGCCAGACCCGGGCTGACCATGGCTCTTACCTCCAGGATCATGGCCGCGGTGGAGAAGCACGGAGCCGCGGTGCCGGGGATTCGGGTGAGGGATACCCTGAAGCGGGTCCGGGAGGGTTTCGTGGAATCAACCTTGGACCGGGATGGGCTGTGGATGGTTCAGACTCCCCAGGGTTTCGTTTACCGGGATCTGGTGAAAGCCCTGAGAGAAGCCCCTCGGGTGACCGACGAGAGCGCGGCTGTTGAGAATGCCGGCGGAAGGGTGGCCATGGTGGAGGGGGATCCCGGGAACGCCAAACTCACCGAACCCGATGACGCAAAATACATCGGATCCGCCCCGCGGCTTAGTTTTGGCCAGGGGCTCGATTTTCACTCCTTCAGCCCGGAGAGGCCCATGGTGGCCTCCGGATGCCGGCTTGGGGATTCCGGGGGGCCCTCCGGCCACTCCGACGGCGACGCGGTGCTTCACGCCGCGGCGGACGCCCTCCTGGCGGCGGCCTCCCTGGGGGACATCGGCACCTTCTACCCCCCCTCGGACCCGGCGTGGAGGAACATAGACAGCGCAGTGATCCTGGGGCAGTGCATGGCCAGGGTAAGGGACGCCGGCTGGGAATTGAACCGCCTGGATCTCACCCTCGTGGGCGAAGTTCCCAGGGTTTCCCCGAACCGGGAGATTATGCTGGACAGGCTTTCCTCGATACTCGAAGCGCCCAGGAACAGGATATGGATCAAGGGGACCACCACCAACGGCCTCGGCGATCTTGGCCGGGGGGCCGGTTTCGGCTGCCTGGCTCTTGTGGTTCTGGAATCCTGATGGAGGCCGTCTGGACCCTGGTCTGGAACAGCCTTGACTCCTGGGCGGCGGCGCCGGTTCTGGCGGGTATCGCCTTCGTGGAGACTGTTTTCCCGCCCTTTCCGGGGGACGTGCTGTACATCGTCGCCGGGGGAGTCGTGTTCTCCGCGGGCTGGAGCCCGTGGCTGGTCTGGATTCCGGGCCTTTTCGGATGCGGCATCGCCACGGTTCTTCTGGACGCAGCCGGTAGGGGCTCCGGCCCGAAATGGCTCGGGGGTTTTCTCACCGGCGGGGGCAGGGGGGCGGGACAACTGGACAGGGCCCGGGCGGTCCTGGCAAGGCACGGCGTATGGGCGCTCTTCTTCAGCAGGTTCATTCCCGGGATCAGATCCCTTCTTGTGGTGGCCGCTTCGTGGAGCGGCATGAGAAGAACCTCGGTTCTGGTGCCGACCCTTGCCAGCGCCCTTCTGTGGTACGTACTCCTGTCCGTGCTCTCCGCAGTGCTGGGGCTCAATTCCGCCGCCGCCTCGGCCTTCATGGAAGCCTACGGGCGGGTGGTGATGGCGGTCCTGGCGGTTCTGGTGCCCGGGGCGCTGCTGTACCGAAGGTGGTCCGGCAGGAGCCGCCGGTGAAGGTCCTGTTCGCCGCCTCGGAGGTCTACCCCCTGGTATGCACCGGGGGACTGGCCTCGGTGGTGTCCGAACTTCCCGCGGCCCTCTGCCGGGCGGGGGTTGATACCAGGGTGATAGTTCCCTTCTACGGAGACCTGGCGGGGAAGAAGGGCTTCCGCTGGGCGGGCGCCGGAAGGACGTTTCTGGGGGAGGATTTCGGGCTGGCCGAGACCCGGCTTCCCAACGGGGTGAAGGCGTATCTGGTGGCCCGGGACGAGGAATTTTCCAGGAAGGGCCTGTACGGGCCCACGGCTGACTCCTCCTGGCCTGACAACCCCCGGCGTTTCTCCTTCTTCTGCCGGGCGGTACTTGCCTGCGAGAAGGTGACCGGCTTCCGCCCGGACATCCACCACTGCCATGACTGGCAGACCGGGCTTCTGCCGGTCTACCTGAGCCGCGAGGGGAGGCCCTCGGTGTTCACCATCCACAACCTGGCCTTCCAGGGCCGGTTCGGATGGGAGAGCCGCGGGGCAGCCGGTCTTCCGGATTCCTTCTTCACCCACGAGGGGCTGGAATTCTGGCACGACTGGAGCATGATGAAGGGGGGCATCGTCTATTCCTCCCAGGTCACCACGGTGAGCCCCTCCTACGCCCGGGAGATCAGGACTTCGGGGCTCGGCTTCGGCCTGGAGAGCATTCTGGAACACCACCGGGAAAAGCTGACCGGCATACTGAACGGAATCGACGGGGACTGCTGGAATCCGGCCCTCGATACCTCCCTGCCCGCCCGGTTCGCCCCGGGGTCCATGGCTGGCAGGAGGAAGTGCAGGACGGAACTGCTGAAGGAGATGGGCATGCCCCATGCGCCGGGCATGCTGGCGGGCATGGTGACCCGGCTCACCGCCCAGAAGGGCGTCGACCTGGTGTTGGAAAGCCTTCCGGGGATCCTGCACAGGGGAATCAGGCTGGTGGTTCTGGGAACCGGGGAGGGCAGGTACGAGAAGGAGTTCCGCATCGCCGCGGCAAGGGCCCCGGAACGTCTGGCTGTGAACATTCGCTACTGCGACGGTCTTGCCAGAAGGATCTTCGCAGGAACCGACCTCTTCCTCATGCCCTCGGTGTTCGAGCCCTGCGGGCTCTCCCAGATGACCGCAATGAGGTACGGCTCGATCCCTCTGGTCAGGAGGACCGGAGGGCTGGCGGACACCGTCACCGGGGAAACGGGTTGGATCTTCGACGGTCCGGCGGACTTCCCCGGAGCCCTGGACCAGGCGGCGGGGCTGTGGGAGTCGGGCTCGGTGAAATGGGCGGCCAAGAGACGGAGGTGCATGAAGGCGGACAATTCCTGGAGCAGCCGTATTCCCGGGTACCTCGCGGTTTACCGCCGGGCGACGGAAGCCACGGCGGAATGAGAAGCCCGCTGACCGCCCCGCTGGTCCAGTTCTTCCGCCCCGGGGAAGCCTACCTGGTCTTGGCCGGGAAGGGAGCCTGGGCCGCGTCCGCGGGGGCGTCGGCACTGATCCTGCTGGCCGGTTTCGCAGCCCTGGCCGGAACTCCCCTCTTCTCATGGATCCTTCCGGTGTCGGTTCTTCTGGAGAGGATCCTTCTGTCCGTCGCCGGCGGGGCCGCCCTGTGGGGGCTCTGCATCGCCGTTGGAGAGAAGCGTCCCCTGCTGCCCGCGATCCTGGCGGTTTTGATGGCCATGGCGGTGTGGGCGGTGCTGACCGTGCTTCTTTTTCTTGTGTCCGGTCTGACGGGGCTGCCCCCCTGGTTCAACTGGAGCCCGGCTCCCCTGGTGTGGCTGCTTCCCCCGAGCCGGACGGCAATGTTTATGTTTTCTTTCCTGGCGGATCTGGACATTCCTTCCATCACGGCTATCTTCATACTCGGAAAAGGATTGTCGGCGGTCTGGAAGACCGGGCCGTCCACAGGGGCAAGACTGGTCTGGACCGTCTACCTCTGCGCAATAATCTTGAGGGCTGTCACGGTGCCTTGAGCCCGTGAAGCATGGAGGTTCTCTTCGATGACAGGCATCCTGGCGCTTATTCTGATGGCCGGTGATGGATCCGGCTCCCCGGTAGATCTTTCCGGTTGGGTATCACTGGCTCTGGCCAATTCCCCGGCGGTGGCCGGGGCCGAGGCAGCCCTCTCCGCCGCCCAGGCCGAGCTGAAGGCTTCCGGGGCCTTTCTGTGGCCCACCCTGTCGTTTTCCGCATCATCGGGTTACGCCTGGGTTTCAAATCAGCCTGACGGGGCCGGCCATACCGGATCCGAGAGTTACACCGCCTCGCTGGCGCTTTCCCAGGAACTACTGGGGGCCGGCGGGAGGAACTGGCTTCTGCTTCGGGCCCAGAGGAAGGGCTTTCAGGCGGCGGAGGCCGACCACCGGGCGGCCAGGCTGGAACTGGTGATGAGCGTGGTTGAGGCATACTACGCCGTAGTTGAAGCGGAGGGGCTTCTGGCGGCCTCGAACCAGTCATTGGAGCGCAGCGTCGGTCAGTTGGAACGGGCCGACGCCCTGTACGGAATGGGGGGGCTGACCACCCTGGAACTCCTTCAGGTTCAGGTTCAGGAGAGCCGGGCCAGGCTCGACGCAACCAGGAGCAGGCAGAACCTGAACAACGCCTACAACAACCTTCTTCAGGCCGCCGGGCTGACGTTTTCCCATGACGCTCCCTGGGTTGACACCGCAGCGGTGCTTACCCCGGTTCCCCCGGATTTCATGGACGCGCTGGAGCAGGATCTGTCGGGAAATCCCACGCTGACCGCCGCGAGGCTTCGCACGGAGCAGGCCTTCATCTCCGCCGAGGCTTCCGGGCGGAACGCCTGGCCGAGCCTGAGCGCGAACGCCTCATGGGGGTGGAGTGACGACGGGTTCGACGGGTTCGGGGGCATTCCTGAGAAGGACACCTGGTCCGTCGGTGTGAGGCTTAACTGGACGATATTCGACGGTTTTGCCAGGGAGGCGGCGATGCGCAGCGCCCGGGCTGGGGCGCTCAGGGGAAGGGCTTCGCTGGAGGAACTGGAGGCATCCCTGGAGAGCGGCCTTGCGGCCGCCAGGGGCAACGTGGCGGCGGCCTACGAGAGCTGGATGCTCAGCGGACTGGCCCTGGAACAGGCCGCGGAGCAGTACCGTCTGTCCCGGCTGACCTACGACATGGGCGGACTGCCCCTGGTGGACCTGCTGGACGCTCAGGAGACCCTTGCCGAGGCCCAGGCCGGGCTGGCGAGCGCCCGGGTGGACGCCCTTCTGGAGGAAGCAAGGTTCTACGCACTGCTGGGCTTCACCCCGCGGCTGGGGGAGTGAGGTTTGACGGGTCTCTCTCTGTTCGCACTTCTGAGCGGAGCCGGGGTTCTCATCGCCCAGGTGACCTGGAACAGGATGCTTCTGCTGGTGGCCGGGGGAAGCGTGGATTCCGCGGCGGCGGTGCTCTGCGCGTTCATGCTGGGGCTCGGTCTCGGGGGAAGATTTTTCGGGCTTGCGGCCCAGAGGGCTTCGAATCCCCGCCGGGTGCTCGTAGCCGCTGTCCTGGGTACGGCGCTGGGTTCAATGATTCCCCTTGCCCTGGAACCCGCTGCGGCCCGGTTGTATCCGGCCTTCTACGGCCTGGGCCTTCAGTTCCCGGCAAGGTTTCTCTATGCGGTGGTCATGCTCTTTCCGGCCACTTTCTGCGCAGGAGGGATCATTCCGTCGGTCTCCCGCCTGGTTCAGGGCACCGGGGGGGCCTCGGAGGCATCCAGGCTTTACGGTATCAACAGCCTCGGTTCAGCGCTGGGAGGCTTTCTGGCGGGGTTCGTCCTACTGGAGACGGCCGGTACGGTGGCGACCCTGGCTGTCGGAGCCTCGCTCACCGCTCTGGGGCTTACTGTGGTCCGGGGAACCTGCCCGAAGGTTGAAGCGGTGGAGGCCGGCCCTTCCCCCGGCCCTTTTCACCTGGCTGTCTATGGAGCCGGCGGTTGCCTGGCCCTGGGGTACGAGACCGTGTGGAACCGCCAGCTGACCTTCGTGCTGGGGAACAGCACCTACGCGTTTACCACCATGGGGATAATGGTTCTTGCGGGCATCGGCCTAGGAGGTATCCTCGGTCGAAGGCTCGCCTCCCGGGCGGGGAATCCCCTGCTGTTCTTCGGAGTCGTACAGGTGTTTCTGGCGGTGTCCTCCGTCCTGCCCCTTTCGGCCCTTGGCGGCTTCGGCGCCATAGCCGCCATACCGGGAACCGGGGCGTGGACCGCGAGGACCGCCGGAGGCTTTCTCGCCTCCTTTCTGTACATGATTCCATCCACGTTCCTGATGGGCGTGACCTTCCCGGCCATGCTGAAGGTCTGCGCCAGGGAGAACCGTCTGGGTGAGGACACGGGTTTGCTTATCCTGGCCAACTGCCTGGGAGCGGCAGCGGGGCCGGTGCTTACCACGAGGCTTCTCTTCCTGCATTTCGGCGTCACCACGACCGCCCTGATTCTGGCCCTCGGCAGCATCCTCGTGGGCCTCGCCTGCTTCCTGAAGGCCGGAAGACCGGTATTCGCCACGGCAGGTCTGGTCGGAGCCGGTTCGGTGCTGACTATGGTTCTGACTGCGGCGCCTCCCGGCTCATCCCCCCCCGAAGGCCTTGAACTGCTCTACTTCAGCGAAGACAGAACGGCTACCGTGTCGGTATTCGGAAGGGAGTGGGACGGACACCGAAGCCTGAGAATAAACGGCGTGGAAGAAGTACCCGTGGATCAGGCTTCTCTGGAGGCGTTCTTCCTGCTTGGTCATCTTCCATGGGGATACAACCCGGGCGCCGACAGCGCTCTGGTGATAGCCCTGGGGGGAGGTATCACATCCGGTGCCCTGCTGACCCACCCGGTATCGGAGCTGATCTGCGTGGAGATCTGTCCCGGGGTTGTGGAAGCCCTGCCCTTCTTTGAGGAGGAGAACCGAAGGCCCGATCTGGATCCGAGGTTCCGACTGGTGGGGGACGACGGGAGGAACTACCTCCTGGGGACGGACATGGGCTTTGATCTTGTGGTCTGTGATGCCACCCATCCCGGTTCCAGCGAAAGCTGGCTCCTTTACACCAGGGAGTTCTACTCCCTGATCCTCGACCGGCTCAATCCCTGCGGCATCGCCGCCCAGTGGGTTCCTCTGCACCAGCTTCCACCTGAGGAGTTTCACCGGATTCTGGCCACATGGGCCGGTGTGTTCCCGTACTCCGCGGCTCACCTGGCCGGAGGAAGGCATGTGGTCCTCATCGGGGGGAACTCGCCCCTCTCTCTTGCCACCGATGCCATGTTCCGGGATTCGGTCGCCGCCGCACAGCTGTTTTTCGTGGCCCTGGACCCCCGGGAACAGGTGTACCTGCAGCCGGTGCTGGACTGGGAGGGCATGGCCCGTACCCTGGCGGATGCGCCTGAACCCAACTCGGATCACAGACCCCATTGTCAGTTTATAAGAAGGAAGGCGCCGGACGATCCCCAGGCGACGATTTCTCCAAATGTCGCCCTGCTGCTATCCTTTTCGGGGCAGGCTCCGGACCCGGTCCGGACCGCGCAGATGCTCTACTGGAACGGTTCACTGCCGGAAGCGTACCACGCGCTGGACGGTGCCCGGGGAAGAATGGCTTCCCGCTGGACTTCGATTGTCCTCACCTCCGCGGCGGAAGTTCTATATGATGCCGGTTCCCGCGAGGAAGCCGAAAGGTTTGCCCGAAGGGCGGAGCAGGCCGATCCTTGCTGGCCGAGACCAATGCATTTGCTATCATATATGGGAGTTGCACCACAGGAAACGGAGTGACGGCGATGGGAAGACTGGCGTTTCTATTCCCCGGTCAGGCATCCCAGCAGGTTGGGATGCAGAGACATCTCATGGACTTTCCGGAGTCCCGCGAGTTTCTGGAGAAAACCTATTCCCTCAGCGGGGTTCACGACCTGATGCAGGTCATGGATGAAGGTCCGGTGGAAACCCTTACCCGGACCGACTACGCCCAGCCTGCCATCACCATGGTGAGCATCGCAACCCTGAAGGTTCTGCAGGTTGCCGGAATCCGGCCCGAGGGCGCCGCCGGCCACAGTCTGGGGGAGTACTCCGCACTGGTAGCCGCCGGAGTGCTTCTTCCGGATACGGCAGTAAAGCTGACCCGTCTTCGGGGCGAACTGATGCAGCGATGCGCGGACGTTCATCCCGGCGGCATGCTGGCGGTTCTGGGTCTCGAACTGGAGGTGGTGGGCGAAGCCGTGAAACAGGCGTCCTCCATTGGTCCCGTAGGGATCGCCAACATGAACTCCCCTGGCCAGGTTGTCATCTCGGGGGCGCAGGAACCGCTGGAGAAGGCGGGAGAGTTGTGCAGCGAGCTGGGAGCCAAGCGGGTGATTCCCCTCCAGGTGTCCGGGGCATGGCACAGCCCGCTGATGGAAGATGCTGCCAGGGACCTGAAGAAGGCGTTGAAGGAGGCGGCTTTCTACGACCCCGGGATTCCGGTGGTGGCCAACGTAACCGCGGGTTACATAACCAGCGGTGAAAAGGCCCGGGAGCTTCTCTCAAGACAGGTCACGTCCCCGGTTCTCTGGGCCGCTTCCATGCAACTGATGATCGGTAATGGTTTCGATACCTTTGTGGAGGTTGGCCCTGGCTCCGTACTGCAGGGTCTCCTGGCGAAGAACCGGGACGTCAGGATCTACGGCACCCACGACGCCTCCGCCCTCTCGAAAACCCTTGAAGAACTCAGGGGACGGACTAAACAAACTCAATAAACCAATGTAAATCAAACGCAGGCAATGAGATGAATCGGGATTGCGGCTGAATCCCGCAGTTTCCTGTTGTACAGTGATTTACGGAGATAAGTTGCGTTTGTTTAGTCCGTCCCCAAAGCCAAGGCGAGGGCGCGGTCGTGGGCGGGGAAGGCCAGGTGAGGAATCCGGTCGGGGGGAAGCCAGAGAATCTCCGAAGCGTCGTCTCCAGGAACCGCACTCCCGGACAGATCCCGGGCCCGAAAAACGTACAGGGCTACGCCGCCGTAGTCGGTGGTGTCGAAATCCGAACCCGCGAGGATCATACGTCCCGCGGTCAGCCCGGTTTCCTCAAACAGCTCCCTTGCGGCACATTCCTCGGGGGTCTCCCCAAGGTCCATGAAACCTCCGGGCAGGCAGAGCAATCCTCTGCCAGGATCGAAGGCCCGTCGCACCAGCAGAACCCTTCCCCGGGAGTCCGTGGCCAGAATCATCACCGCCGGCAGAGGATTTCTGTAGAAAACGAGTCCGCAGGAGGGGCAGTCCAGGTGCCCGCCCGTACCCACAAGGGCGGTTCCGCATCCGGGACAGAACCGCGGCTGGGAGTAGAAGGCGGAGGGCCTTCTGGGTTTCAGTCCCGGTCCGATGCCCGGGAAGTGCCCGATCAGGTAGCCGCCGTTTCTTCTGAATCCGTCCCTGATCGCCCCCCGCAGGTATGACAGCGCCTTTTCAACCGCCCTGTCCGGAGGGTATCCGGCCCCCAGGAGAGCCGCACAGCCGGAGGCCAGGGTGCATCCGGTGCCGTGGACCTTGCCCGGCACAAGCCTACGGCCCTGGAATACTCTTAATCCGCCATCGCCGGCCAGCACGTCCACAGGCTCCACCTCCAGATGCCCCCCCTTGACGAGGACCGATCTGGCTCCCAGCTCCACAAGTCTCTCCGCGGCCCTTTTCATGTCATCCGGAGTTCTCACCACGAGTCCCGTGAGCGCTTCCGCCTCGTCCAGGTTGGGGGTCAGAAGCGATGCCAGCGGTACGAGGCTTCGAAGAACGATTTCCGCCAGCCCGGTTCCCGACAGGCTGTCACCGCTGCCGGCCGCCAAAACGGGATCCACCACCAGGGGAACCCCGGCGAGCCTTTCCCGGCAGACATCCACCACGGCCTCCACCGCCCCGGCTCCTCCCAGCATGCCCGTCTTGACCGCGTGAATCGGGCCGTCATCGCAGCAGGCCAGCATCTGGTCACGGATGATCTCCGGATCCAGAGGCATCCAGCGGTACACCCTTCCTGAATCCTGAACCGTCACCGCGGTGACGGCCAGGCAACCGTGGGCACCCAGGGCAGCCGCGGTCTTGGCGTCCGCGAAAAGGCCCGCACCCCCGCTGGGATCCGTTCCGCCCACCAGAAGCACCTGTGGCCTGCTTCCCGGACTCGCCAATCGGCGATGTTCCGTGTTAGTTTTGGGGCATGATTTCACTGGTTTCTTCCGTCCTGCTGTTGGGACTGGCGGCTGCGACGCCCGGTACCCTGGGCCCGACTATAGACTCGGTGCTCGTGACGGGCAATCCGCCCCTGGACCAGGATGTCCTTCTGGCGGGAACCGGCCTGGAGCCCGGCGCATCGCTGTACGGGCTGTCCAGGGTCCTGGTGGGAAACGGAGTGCTGTCCAACCTTCGGGCCAATGGATATCTGGACGCATCGGTGGAGGTAGACTGGCCGGCCTGGGACTCCAGGACATACGTGGTGGGAATCGGCGTGGAACCCGGAAGAAGGTCTCTCCTGGGCAGGGTTGAGGTCGAGGGAGCGTCGGTCTTCACAGGAGAGGAGATCCGGAATCTGCTGGCCCTTTCGGCAGGCCAGCCAATCGCTCCCAGGGATACCCTCGATTTCCGGCGGGCCATCAGAACCGCCTACAACAGACGGGGCCGGATCAGGGCGGAAGTACGGATGGAGCTGGGGGACTTCGATTTTCCGGGAGGCGATTCGCTGCCCGGTACCCGGACCCTCCGCTGCCGCATTCAGGAGGGGCCCCGCTACGTTCTCGGAGAAGTCTTCGTGAACGGCCTCGAATCGGTGAGACCGGTGGTGGTCACCAGGGAGATCGGACTGGTCCGGGGGGATTCCCTGGACATGGACGTCCTCAGGGAATCACTTGGCCGAATCTACTCCCTCAGGCTCTTCAACGACGTCAGGTACCGATACCATCCGGACGATTCCTCGGCGGTTGTGGACGTGGAGGTGGTGGTTCACGAGAAATCCCACAGAACCGTGGACCTGGCCACCGGTTACATCTCCCCCTCCGCCGTTTTCTGGGGAGCCTACTGGAAACACCCCAACATCTGGGGCAACAACCAGCGACTCACCATCGGCTCCACCTGGACCCACTACTTTGCCAGCGGCCAGGAGGGCAACCTGGTGGAGCCATCCCTCTCCTACGAGGAGCCCTGGTTCCTCTCAACCCGCTGGACATCGAAGATCACCGGCAGCTACACCTACCTGCAGAGGAGCTTTCAGGAGGAGAGGAGCTACGGAGCCGGAATAGACTTCTCCAGAATGGTTTTTCCGAACCTTCGGTTCACCTTCGGTTACCGGGTGGACAGGATCAAGTTCAGCACCACCAGCGAAGACACCATGATAGTCCAGGACTGGACCACCACCGGCAGCCTCAGCACATCCCTGGTGAACGACACCAGAGCTCCCGTGCTCGACCCGGTCATGGGAAGGTGGCTCATGGTGGGAGGAAAGATATACGGCGGCCTTCTGGGCGGGTTGGACTATTACCGGCTGGAAACCGAAGCCCGTTTCTTCCTGCCCCTGGGAGGCAACCTGGTGCTGGCCGCAAGGGGAGCCGCGGGGACCGTCCAGGGATACAACGGTCCGGTTTCAATTCCCCCCACCGACCGGTTTTACCTGGGGGGGGCGGGCAGCATCAGGGGCTACCCCTACAATGCGCTGGGGCCCGAGGATGATGAAGGCAATCCATTGGGCGGAAACACTATGCTTCTTGGAAACATCGAGGCCAGGCTCAGGGTCTGGAGGTTCATCGGACTCACCGCCTTTCTTGACACAGGCGGCATCTGGAACGACCTGGGGGATATATCCACCGAGGACGCCGGACTCGGGGTGGGCCTGGGGCTCAGGGTGAGTACTCCCTTCAGCCCCCTCAGACTCGATTACGGTTTCGCGCCCACCTGGCGGGAGGGCATAAAGAGGGGAAGGGTGTACTTTGCCATCGGGCAGGCCTTCTGAGAGGTCAGGCCGCCGGTACAGAATCCGGATCGTCATGCTGGTGCTCATCCTGGCGGTGGCGGTTCCCTACGGCCTTCTCCTGTTCGGCGGGCTTTCCGGAGCTGTTCGGCGGGTCGTGGGCGCCGTGGCAGCCCGAGGCGGCGTGTCAGTGGAGTTGTACGGCTTCAGGTCCGGCGTTTTCTTCGCCACCCGGGCCGACTCGGTGGTGGTGACCGACGACAAGGGTCTGAAGGTCTTCGTGGAAGACATACGAATAGGCGGCAGCCTGCTGTCCTACCTGCTGGGAACCGGGCTGGAGACCATCTCGGCGGACTCCCTGGGCATCGTCCTCCCCCGGCCGTCGTCGGGGGTCGAGCCCGAGGAACCCGAAGATAGCATGGAGCCCCTTTTCCATAGCATTCTTCAGGGTTTCGTGACCGGAGCCGACACCCTGTCGATTCTCCGGGGGAGCATTGCGGATTACGACGGAACGGTGATCCTGGACTCGATGAGCATCTGCACCCGGGTAACCTCCTCCAGGGAGGCCCGTCTGGAAGTCTACTCCGCGGGAGTGTTCCTTCCCGGGTTCGGCAGGGTTACCGGCTCAGGAGGCTTGAGGCTGAGCCCGGAGAGAGCCTTGCTGGAGGACTTCACCGCGGCCACTCCCGCTGGGGCCATGACCCTGTCGGGATCCCTCCGGGCGGACAGCTCCCTGGACATATTCGGGAACGGCACCTTCACCACCGCATTTATCCCCGGTGCGCCCGGGGCTTCGGGGCGTATCTCCGCGACTCTGTCGGGAACCACCGGCGCCCCCAGGCTGACGGCGACGATCACCGAGGGCAGTGTTTCCCTCCTGGACCGCGACTTCCGGTTCTCCGCAGACTCGATGGAGGCGGGGATGGACGGGGCCAGGATACACGGGGTTGCCGTCGTCGGTCAGGGGATACTGGGCGTCATGTCCGGGGAGGTTGATTTTCTTCACATGACCTGGATGGGGGAGGCGGAGGTTCACTTCGACTCCCTCGATCCATCCGGATGGGATTCCTCCGCCCCCGGGGGGCTCATCTCGGGAAGCCTTTACGCCCGTGGTGAGGGGAACGGCGAGGGAGTATCCTCCGCATCCCTGGAACTCGACATGGAACAGGGCGAGCTGTCCGGAGTGTCCATCGGACGGGTGAACCTTCAGGTGGAAGCCGACCCCGCGAACATATCGGGTCTGGTCTTTGCCGACGCCCAGGGCGTCCGGCTCAACTCCACCTGGAACGTCTCCCTGGGCGAGAATTACCAGCCCGTGTCCTGGACCGCCGGCGGTTCCGTGGAGGCCTCGGACCTGCGCAGATTGCTCGGATATCTCAACCCGGGCCCCGGCAACCCTTCAGTCGCTGGAGCAAGCCTCCGGTTCCAGGGCCAGGGCTCACTGAACCGCTTCAGAGTCGCCTGCGAGGCGGGAGTGGAGAATCTGGCCCTGGAGGGTGTGGAAGGCACCGGCGTCTTCCTCAGAGGAAACGCTTCGGGGAACCTGTCCCGGGAGGGAATGCTCCGGCTGGATTTCCAGGGTGAAACCGGGCTGGAACACCTCTCGGCCACCGGCGCCGAGATGTCGGGGGTCGTCCTGGAGGGCGACCTGAGGGTGGGACTTCCTCCATCGGGAAGGCCATCCATTGATTTTTCCGGCACCGCCGCCATCGATACCGCCGCCGGAGGAGGCCTGACGGCGCTGGCCGCTGGAGCCGAGCTGGACCTGACATTGGGTTCCGGCCTTCCCGAGGGCAGCCTTCGGCTCTCGGTTCCCGAGGTCCGCACCCCGGTGGGACCGGTGTCCCTGGGGCTGAGGGCAGGATCCAGGGACGGGACGGTTCTGGTGGATTCCCTGGAAGTGGTGCACGGCCAGGGAGCCAGACTGGTGGCCGGACTCTCGGCGGACATAAGCGGCGATGTTCCCGCCCTGACCCTGGACTCGCTCAGAATCACCATGAACAAACTAAGGCTCGTGAGGGCCGGCGGCGCCACGGTGAACATCATGGAGGACGGAACCATAGGAGTCGACACCCTCTGGCTGGATCCTCCGTCGGGGTACATCAGCGGGTGCGGGAGTTTCCGGGGGGACGGTGAGATAGAGGCGAGCTTCCGGGCGACCTCCGTGGATCTGGCCGCCCTGGGGTTGGTTCTGGGGGTGGACCTGCCCATTTCCGGGGTTCTCAGTTCCAGCATCGAGGCCGGCGGCCGCCCGGGTGACCTGGACGTGAGCTTGCACGCCACCATAGACGACCCCACCTACGGTTCCTGGACCCAGGGTGACAGTATCACGGTGGATGCAACCATGTCCCGAAGCGATCTGACGGTGGACGGAGTGTGGATCTGGAGCCAGGGGATCCGCAGCGGAGTGAGTTTCGCCATGGACAGCGTCTGGGACGGAACAGAACTGAACATCTCCATGGAGAGACTCACGGCGCTGGAGACTGAACTCACCGGCATCGGAGACTGGCTCCTATACATTCTGCCCTTCCCGGTGATGACCAGCGGCGCCAGCATCAGCTCCCGGATCGAGTACCGCCGGGATCAGGAATTCCTGTCAGCCGGGGTGGCGGGGCATTTCCAGAGGTTCTTCCTGGCAGGGGCGCAGCTTGAGTTTCCGATGTCCTCCATCTACGTTTCCTATCCTGACACCCGGGAAAATGACGACTACAACGGCACTTTCCAGATAACCAGCGGTCATGGGCGCGTACCGGCGCTTTCGGCGGAACTCAGGGCCAGGGTAAGGGAGAACATTCCCCTCAGAAACGGGGTTCCTCCGGTCAGCCTGGAGGGTTACGGCTTCCGGGCCGCCCTGAACGGCTGGGAAACCATCATCAACGGAATGGGATGGGTTTCCCTGAGCGGAAGCCTCACCGCATCATCCGACGATCCCGGAAGAAGGCCCATGATTCGCGGGAAGATCTCCATTGACCAGGGGGTGATCGCTCTCCAGGGCCAGCAGGCAGCCCAGGGCAACGGCGAATCGGGCGGCGAGGCGGAGATACCCGTGGACCTCTACATCATAGTCCAGGCGGAAAGAGGGCTGTGGCTGCGGAACAGCTACATGAACATCGAACTCGCGGCGGACATAACGGTTCTCACCCAGGATGGGAGGCCGGTCTTCACCGGCGGCATCAACGTGGTGAGAGGCACCATCAACGTGCTGAACAAGGATTTCCGGATAACCCAGGGGTCTGTGGAGATTATTCAGGGAACCCCGCCGAGTTTCATGGTGAACATCACCGCCGAGGCCAGGGTCAGAAGCTCGATGAGCCGGGAGGTTTACACCATCGAGGTCAACGTCACCGGCGACCCGGCCAATCCGGAAATCGCCATGTCGGGGACCGGCGTTTCGGGTGATCTCACCGATGAGGACATAATCACCCTGCTCACCCTGGGAATGACCTACGGCGAGATGCAGCAGATGGACTCAGGGGCGCTGGGGAACGAACTGGAGAGCGTCACCCAGGGGATGCTCGGGAACATGCTGGCCCGGAACGTCCGGGAGGGCATGGGACTGGACGCACTTTCCATCAGCCCGGACCTTCTGTCGGACACCACCGGACTCACCGTGGAGGTGGGCAAGTACGTGTTGCCCAACCTGTACGTGAGTTACCTGGACGATGTCTTCAGCCCGAAACCGGGAACCATCAGCGCCCAGTACTTCTTCAGCCGGGACCTGTATCTCGAGGGCAGCTCCAAGACCACGCTGACCGGCAACCAGGAGCCCACTATGGAACTCCACTACACGATAAGGTACTGACGGTCAGAGCCCGTAGACCAGTCTCAACATCGCGGTGGCCTCGGAAGCGGTGGAATCCTGGACGTTGCCGGCGTTGGTCAGCCTTGAATAGCCCGCGGAGCCGAACAGTGTCATTCCTCCTGAGAGCCGCCAGGAAAGGTTCAACTGGACCTCCCGGGTGTACTCGACGATTCCCGACGGCCATGGCTCCCCCGTGGTCACCGTATCGCCGAAACCGTCGTATACGGTTCCCTCGCCGTGCCTGGTCAGACTGCCCCTGAGTTCCGCGGTCAACGGTTCCAGGCATGCCCATCCCACCGACAGCGTTATCCTGTCGGCGTCCGGCCCAAGTTCGGAACCGATTATTCGGTCGTTGTGCAGGAAGTAGTTCCTCGGGTGTTTCTGGCTGTATACGTACTTTGCGATGGCGGTGTACTCGGCGGCAACCGCCAGACCCGTTCCCGGATGGACCCAGTCTATTCCGCCGGTAGCGCCCATCTTGTTGGGCCGGTTGTAGGTGGATTGGTACTGGATGTCGTCCACCAGCCATTCCACGTAGGCCGCGAGCCCGGGACGGGGCTTCCAGATGGCGTCCATTCCGAAGAACAGGTTGTCGTCGTCCTGTTCGTGCCATTGGACGGAGTACCAGAAAAGAACTGGATTGGTGTAGGCCAGGTCAAGGGTGGCGGTGGTGTAGAAGGCCGCTTCGTAGAGCCCTATCCGCAGGTTATCCGTCGGCAGGATGTCGAGCCGGTGGGCGCTGAACCAGCTGCCCGAGTCGGGCTCCACGGTGGCTGTCATACAGGTCAGATCAACCCCGTCGGTGATCCGGAAAGTTCCCCGGAGCTGGTCCAGCGCAGGGGAATTGTCGCTGAGCAGGAGCTGGGTGAACCTGCCGGGGCCCCACTCCTGGGAGAACCTTCCAAGTCTCAGGGAAAACCCCTCCCGGGTGTAGTCCATCCAGCCCCAGTCCGGATACAGGTGCCGTCCGGGTTCGCCGTTGGGGTGAATGTGGAAGGTCGAAAAACCACCCGGCGGCAGTTCCTCGGTGCCGGTCCAGAGAGAAAGCTGATGATCGAAAGTGAGCCCTCCGGCCAGCTCCCCCCCGGCCCTGAGCTTCATTCCGGCGGCGTTTTCGAAGGAGCCGTCCGCCAGGTATCCCTGAAGGGCCGCTTCCCCGCCCCATGAGACGCGCCCTTCCAGCAGGGATCGGGAAGGGCGGGAGGCCCGGAGGGCGAGGTATTCCGAAAGGCCTCGGAATCCCCCGGATGCCTCGAAGGGAAGCCTGGCCGGCAGGACCGATGGGTAGAGGCCTTCTCCGGCTGCTTCCAGGTGCCTGACCCAGATTCCGAAGGGTTCCTCCAGGGGGAGTTCCCCGGCCCCCGGGAAAGCCGTCAGAGCCAGCAATGCGGAGGCTGTGAGTATCACTTCCCAGTCCTTTCCAGAATGAGAACGGTTTCCACGTGGTCGGTCTGGGGAAACATGTCCACCGGAAGCGCCTTCATCAAACCGTATCCTCCCCCGGCCAGCACCTTCACGTCTCTGGCGGCGGTGAAGGGGTTGCAGCTTATGTAGATCACCCTGGCGGGGGCCAGTCTCCGGAGAGCCCTCATGGTTCTGATCCCGGCTCCGGCCCTGGGAGGATCCACCACAGCCTCGTCGTACTCCCACCCTTCCGAAAGGGCCCGGGAGAGGAAGCTCCTGTCCCTGAGCCGGAAAGCCCGGAATCCCTTCACACCGTTCATGGCCGCGGCCTCCTCCCCGGCCCCGGAGGCGGCGGGGCTGATCTCCACGCTGTCCACCCGGGCTCCCCTGCCCGCCAGGGGAACACCGAAGGTGCCGGCCCCCCCGAAGAGGTCCAGCACCCTTTCCCCTGAGGAGTTGTCCATGACCGTTTTCAGCAGTTTTTCGGAGGCGGCGGTGTTCACCTGAAAAAAACCGCCCGGAGGTACCGGGAAGAGCCATTCCAGGAGCTTCTCAACCATCGGCTTCCCGCTGGATTTCACGGCGGGGCCGCAGGACGGCCCCCAGCTTTCCGGCAGCTCCGAGGCGGCGCCCTCTATCTCCACCCTTGAGGCGCCGGTGTGTCTGGAACAACGGATCGCAAGAGTGTCCACTCCGCCGGGTATTCCGGTTTTCCACACCTCTTCCAGAACCCGGTTGCCCGGGTCGGCCAGGGCCGGACAGCGGGGCACCGGGAAGGGGTCGCCCCGGAACTCGTGCAGGCACGGCCTGCCGTGGGTGGCATGGAAGGTCACCCGGTTTCTGAAGCCTTCCCCTTCATCCGAGGGCAGCACTTCCTCCGGCGCCAGATCCTTGAATTCCCTGAAGGCCTTGAGGATCCACTGCCTTTTCCAGTAGAGCTGGGACCGGTAGTCAAGGTGCTGCAGGGAGCAGCCCCCGCACCGCCCGAAGAGCGGACAGAAGGGTTCGGTCCTTTCGGGGCACGTCCTGAGAATCTCCACCAGCTCCGCCTCCAGATGGCTCTTCCGTTCGCATGTGATCCGGACCAAAACCCTTTCTCCCGGAAGAGCCCCGGGAATGAAGACCGCGGGTCCGTCCGCCGGCCTGGCTATTCCCCCCACCCGGTTTCCCAGGGAGGTAACCTCCAACTCCATTCCCCGGTCAGTAGTCATCGGGTCTGAAAACCTTCCGGTCGCGGTGCCACCGGGACCTCCAGTCCTCGAAGTCGCCGGAGGCGACGTGTTCCCGGATATCCCTCATCAGGGAGGCGAAGTAGTGGAGGTTGTGCAGGGTGGCCAGAATAGGGGCAAGCCATTCCCTGGACGTGAAGAGGTGCCTGAGATAGGCCCTGGAGTGACGGGAGCAGACGAAGCACCCGCAATCGTGCTGCACGGGGCGGAAATCGTCCCTGAACCTGGCGTTTCGAAGGTTCAGCCTTCCCCCTGGGACGAAAAAGCAGGCGCCCCGGGCGTTCCTGGTGGGGATCACGCAGTCGAACATGTCCACCCCCATGGCGGTGAAGTCCACAAGATCCTCGGGCTTCCCCACCCCCATGAGGTATCTCGGTTTTCCGGCGGGCAGGACGTCCACACAGCTTTCCACCGCCAGCTCCATTGAACGGCGGTCCTCTCCCACCGCCACTCCGCCTATGGCGTAGCCGTCGAAGCCCATTTCCACCAGTTCCCTGGCGCAGCGCTCCCGGAGGTCCGGAAACCCTCCACCCTGTACTATTCCGAAAAGAGCTCCTCCGCCGGAGGTGTGGAGCCTGGCGGCCCTCTCCGCCCAGCGGAGCGTGAGCATCATGGACTGCTCGGTGCGCTCCCTGCCGCTGGGCTGTTCCAGGCACTCGTCGAGCACCATCATCACGTCGCTGCCGAGGACTTTCTGAAGGTCGAGCACCCCTTCGGGGGTGAGGATGTGACTCGATCCGTCGATGTGGGACTGGAAGCTGTAACCCTCCTCGGACACCCTGCGCAGGGATGAGAGGCTGAAGAGCTGGAACCCGCCCGAATCCGTGAGGATGCAGCGGTTCCATCCCATGAAGCGGTGCAGACCTCCGGCCCTCTCGATCACTTCCCTGCCGGGCCTGAGGTAGAGGTGGTACGTGTTGCACAGGATGAGGCCGTAGCCCATTTCCTCCAGGTCGGTGTTCCTGGCGGTTTTTACCGTGGCCTGGGTTCCCACGGGCATGAAGGCCGGAGTCTCCACCTGTCCGTGGGGCAGATGGAGAACCCCCGCTCTTGCCCTGCCGCTAGAGGCTGTCAGGTTCAGCAGCGGGTTCTGCATTCTCCGGCGCACCTTCCTGTTCCCGACCAGGAACCGCCCCCCCGGGATCCTGATTCTCCCCGGTCTCCCGGGTGGCCGGTTGCTCCACCGGCTCCGACGGAAATGCGGCATCGGAGGACCCCGGGTAATCCCCGGGAACAGCGAATCCGGTGGAATCCCCGGAGGCTGCCGGCCCGGCGGAATCCCCGTGAGCGGCGGAGGAGTCGGAAAGGGCTTCGGGCATTATCGGCCCCGCGGGAAGCGAGTCGGTCCGGGGGGTTATCAGGTCCTCCACACTGATCTCCGAGGTGTCCGCCAGCACCAGCATGGCGTGCTCTGGGTTCAGCCGCCGGATCTCCTCCAGCTGAAACTGCAGGTCGGAGTTCATGCTGTTCCGGTGGTAAAGGCTCGCCAGCCGTACGTGGTACTCCAGCTCGTCCGGGTGCAGCGCGGAAAGTTCCAGATAGAGGGCCAGGAGCTCCCGGTCGGATTCGCTCATCTCCGTTTCCTGCCGGTGGGTTCCGGAAGGGTTTTCATCGTGGATAACCAATACCGACAGGACGAACATTGCTCCGGCGACCAGCAGGGCACTGACGGTGTAAGCGGTTACCCACCGCTTGGCTATGGTTCTGCCGGCCAGGATTATCGCCTGGGGCCTGGGGTCCAGTTGGAGGTCCAGTTCCCGGAAGTCCGTTCCGGTGATGGACTCCGGAAGGGAAAGCCCCCCCCGGAAGCACCTGATGTAGCCCGCCATTCCCAGCAGCAGCATCGGCGGCGTGAGTCCGATTCTCAATAGCTTCATACCGTAGGTTCTCTCACCGTGTATCGTAATTCCCAGGGCAGTGGCGGGGCTCCGGCGGGAGTTGCTCTCCACCTCGGCCGCCACGCTCAGGGCGAAAAGGTAGAAAACCGGGACCGCCAGGTACCATCCGGACCAGAGCAGCGCCAGCAGGGAGGCCCCGAGAATGGTCCAGGAGATCACCAGAAGGGTTTCGAGGCCCGCCAGGGCGATTACCCTTCCGGGTCTGGGCCTGTTTCTTCCGCTTTTTATCTCCGTATTCCTTTCACACCAGAAGCATGGCATCGCCGTAGCTGTAGAAGCCGTACCCCAGCTCAACGGCCCGGCGGTAGGCCCCCATTACCGGCTCCAACCCGGCAAAGGCCGCCACCAGGGCTATGAGCGAACTCCCAGGAAGGTGAAAGTTCGTCAGCAGGGCGTCCACGTTTCGGAACCTGTAGGGTGGGAATATGAAAAGGGACGTCTCCCCCGACAGCGGGCCCTCCCGGTCCAGGTCCACCGTTTCGAGCACCCGGGCGGCGGTTGTTCCCACGGAGACTATCCGGCCGCCCGATCCCCTGGCCGATCTGAGGGCCGTCAGAGTGTCCCGGGGAACTTGGTACTCCTCGGGGTCCAGACGGTTGTCCCTGAGGGCGTCCCGCCGGAGGGGCTCGAAGGTGCCCGGACCCACGTTCAGGGTCACGGTGCAGCTTTCCACCCCCGCTTCGCCGAGCCGCCGAAGCATTTCCCCGGTGAAATGCAGGCCGGCCGTAGGAGCGGCCACCGCCCCGTCGTTCCTCGCGTAGACTGTCTGATACCTTTCCTCATCCAGGGAGTCGGCGGGTCTTCTGATGTAGGGCGGAAGGGGCACGCTGCCGGCGGACCGGAGGGCGCTGTCCAGGTCTTCCTCCGGAGAGAATCTGACCAGCGCCCTTCCGTTTCCAAGACCTTCCATCACCGTCGCCGTGAGCCCGCCCGAGGCCAGCAGCGATACTCCCGGCCGGCACTGCCGGCCGGGCCTTAGAAGAACCTTCCACACCGGTCCGGCCTGCCTTCTGAGCAGGAACATCTCCGCCTTTCCGCCGGTGTCGGACCTGACGCAACGGATTCTGGCCGGGAACACCCTGGTGTCGTTGAGCACCAGGATGTCTCCGGGCCGCAGATATTCCGGCAGAGAGTCGAAGAGACTATCCTGCAGGACTCCCTCAGCCCGGTTCAGGACCATCAGCCTGGAAGCCCCCCTGACGAGCGCCGGGTGCTGGGCTATCAATTCCCTGGGCAAATGGTATTCCAGATCCCGTTTTGTCAGTTCCAGATCGGCCTCCACTGAAGTCACCTGGATTTGAATCTTAAGGTGAAGCGGGTTCCCCTGTCCCTGGATGAAAAGACCGTGATGGTGCCGCCCATGGTCTCGGTGAGTGTCTTGGCCAGAGGAAGGTCCAGGGCTGTGGCCGGAATCGGCTGACCGGGGATTGCCCCCTTCCGCCCCTTGAAAAGGTCCGGGATCGCCTCCGCAGGAATGCCCCTGCCGCTGCTCTCCACCTGCACTGACCAGAACCCGCTGCCGCCTGCCACGGATACCCTGACCTTGTCGCCCGCGCCGGATATTTCCATGGCGGTTCTGACCAGGCTGCTGAGGGCGATTCGAAGCCATGACGGATCGAAACATGCTATGAAGCCCTGGTCATCCCCTTGAAACTGAAGTACGGCGCCGGAGGACGATGGAGTCTCCATGATTCTGTTAACCACCTCCAGGACGGTGGCCCCCGGGTCCAGCCACTGCATGTCGGGCTTTCCCCCGAAGGCGGCGACCCTGAGCCATCCCGAGAGCAGAGATGATGATTCGGCGACACTTCCGGCGGATTCCCCGATGATCCTGAGGAGCACTTCCCTCTCGCCATCCTCGGTGTTGTTCGAGGAAAGCCGCCTGGAGGCGTGGAGCAGGGCCGCCGAGGAGGAGTTCAGCCGGTGGTCGATCTCTGAAACCGCGGATTCCGGCAGTTCCCCTGGGATGCCGCTCTGGATGGACTCCCGGGAACCGGGAAGCTGGACGTGCTCCAGGGCGGAAAAAATCCCCGCGGCGGTCTCCAGAAGGGCGAGAGCCTCTCCCCGGAAACCTTCCTGCGAAGATGTCGCCAGGAGAACCACTCCGGCGACGATTTCGCCTCTGGTGACCGGAGCCGCGATCTCTCCCCCGGAGTCCGGGAACATCGCGGACATTCTCACGTCCCGGACCGGATCCGCCAGAAAGGCGCTTCTTCCGTGCACCGACACCCAGGTCATTATGCTGTCGGAGTTCAGGGGGAATCCGGGAAGGTCGCCCTGGATTCCCACCGAGGCAACCGGAAGGAGCATGGTTCCGTCGGAGCTGATCTCCGCCTTTACGGCCCTGTCGGCGCCGCACAGGGAAGCCAGCTCCCGGAGGGCTTTCTCCATCCCCTCCCTTCCCCTTCTGGCGAGTCCTGTCAATCGGGATACGTGCTCCAGAACCGTTCTGGCTCTGGTATGCTCTCCGCTCGCGCCGGAAAAACCGGGGTGGTAGAAAGCCAGCTTCAGAGACGTTTCGCCGCAGGGAGAGAGGGTGTTCGACTTCAGTCCGCCCAGGGCGAGCATGCCCCGGATTCCATCCCTGACCACCGGTTGGTAGAGGTTCCAGACGCCCCGGGACTGAGCCCATATCCTGTCCTTCAGATCCGGGGGCATTCCTTCCATGAGATGGTCGGCGGGACCGGAGGTCACGGTTCCGGCGGGGGTCGCCAGGGCAGCCGATTGGGCGCCCGCGGTGTCCATGAGGAGGCGGAGCAGGGCTTCCGGATTCTCCGGGGATTTCTGCAGGGACTCCATGGCGCTTTTCGGCACCGGGCATCCCTCAGGGAAGTCCTGCCTTCTGGTCATGAACGCCACCGAATCGCCGCCCTCAGTCAGCGGGAACACGGAAATCTCCATGAGCGGCGAATCCTCCCGGAGACCCGGTCTCAGCCCCAGGGTATACCTGCTCGGGGCGAAGTACCCCCTGACCCTCTTGTCGTGATTGGCCCTGGCTTCCTCGCGGTACTCATCGGCCACCCACTTCCAGAAGTAAGTACCCTGAATCTCGTTCTTGCCGTATGTGTTCCTGGCCAGTTCCCTGGCTGCGCAGTTCAACTTGGTGATAAGGCCGCTCTTGTCCACCACCAGGGCCGGGGTGGGGTTTTCCTCGATGATGGTGTTCAAGAGCGAGTCGGAAGCTCCTCCGGTGTTTACCAGGGCCAGTGAGGGTGCGGAGAGGTCGCACAGGATCAGGCTGCCCGGCGCCGGCACGGATTCCATGGAGACGATCCAGTTTTCCCTGCCGTCCTGGGACGATCCGGAACTGGCCAGGAATTCGTCCACCCTTCCCCTGACCGAGCACCCCTTCAACGCCGCCTGCACCGCGGGTCTCGAGGCCGGCTCGAACAGGGACTGCAGGGTTTTCGCCGACCTGTCCATCTCCTCCGGGGCATGGCTCGACATGGACACAAGCCTTCCCGAGGAGGTGCACAGGAAGGTCTTCCGACCCCCTCTGAACACGTCCAGAAGGTTCGCCGCCCGGGGCCGGTCCAGGGTGTCCAGGAGAATGAGAGACCTTCCGTCCTTCAGCAGAGCCTTGTTGACCTCCAGCAGCCTGCCGCCCACGGAACAAGGCCATCGGCCGGTTGCGGTGTCGCGGAAGAGCGAGGCCAGCTCGACGGGATCCGATCCGCAGTTTTCCGCAAGCGACTGCCATTCCATGGAGAACAGAGGCTGGGCGTCATCCCCGGATACCACCGACCAGGCCGATCCTTCAGGCAGCTGGAAAGGAGTTGCAGAGGACGGGATTCCTTTCATATCTTCTTTCAAACACGGTGCGCAATGACGCAATGATTGGGAACACTGACTAACATGGGTAATTCTATTAGATTCGGGAGAGGAAATGGAAGGTTCGTCTTTGAAATATCAGTCATACTGCTGCTTTGATCTTGGCGCCGGCTCGAGGGGGGAAGCTCTCGAGGAGCTTCTGGATGTCATCCCGCTGAACAGGAATTCGCTGAAGCTCATCCATGGAGCCCTGGAGATGAGGGAACAGGCCGGCCCCACCACCATGGCGCCGGGAATCGCGATTCCCCATTGCAGAAGCATTCTGGTGGACGACCTGACGGTGGTGGTCGGCAGAAGCTCCGCCGGCGTGCCGTGGCCCGAGGATCCGGTACGGGTGATGATCCTTTTCATATCCCCCGTGAGACCCGACGGTCCCCATGAGCACCTGGCATTCATCAGCCATGTCGCCTCCCGAATCAAGAAGTCCCCTGAGGCGGTTCTCAATGCGGAGAGCTCCGAGGCTCTGCTGGGTATTCTGGGTCTGGAACCCGTGCACGGAGGTGTTGATGAATCTTGATCTTGAAAGACTCATCGGTCTTCACGATCTGGATGTGATGATCGCCGACCTGGAGAGAAAGGAAGTCCAGGACAGGGAGAAGATGATGGGCCTCAGCCCGGAAAAGGCCCGGGAAGAACTGCTGACCCTGCGGGCGGAGTACATCAGGAACATCAACAAGAAGTGGCTCGGGCTCTACACACAGCTCACCAAACACTACGGCAACGCCGTGGTGCCGGCGGTTGCCTGCCGGTGTACGGGCTGCCTGACCCGGCTGCCCACCGCGATGTGTTCGGACCCTGAACGGAACGACAGGATAAACACCTGCCCCACCTGCAGCAGGATAATGTACTGGGCGGAGTAGCCAAGCCCTCTGGAGTCAGGAATGAACCCGATGCAAGCGGAAACGGCTCTCACCTTCGATGACGTTCTCATACTCCCTGGGGCTTCGTCGGTTCTTCCATCCCAGACCAGCCTGAAAACCCTTCTCTGCAGGGGAATAACCCTCAACATTCCGGTGCTCAGCGCCGCCATGGATACCGTAACCGAGAGCACCATGGCCATCGCCCTGGCTCAGCTGGGTGGCATGGGGGTCATCCACAAGAACATGTCCGTGGAGGAGCAGGCCCTGAAGGTGAGACAGGTGAAGCGTGCAGAAAGCGGAGTGATTGTTGACCCCATCACCCTCGACATCGGTTCAACCGTGGCGGATGCGGTGAATCTGGCGGAGAGAACGGGGGTATCAGGCTTTCCGGTGCTCTCCGGAGGCCTCCTGGCGGGGATGCTTACCCATCGCGACTACCAGTTCGAGGAAGACGGATCCAAACAGGTCAGCCAGTTGATGACCCCCCTGTCGAAGCTGGTGACTGCTCCGGAGAAGACCGGAATCGAGAACGCCCTTCTCCTTCTGAGAAAACACCGGCTTGAGAAGCTGCCTCTGGTGGACGGCGAGGGACGGGTGGTGGGGCTGATAACGGTGAAGGACATCATCAAGGCCCAGAGCCATCCGGACGCCAACAAGGACGCCCGGGGAAGCCTGCGGGTCGCCGCGGCGGTGAGCGTCGGGGACCCGGCCATGGAAAGAGCGGCGGCCCTGGTGGAGGCCGGGGTGGACTGTCTCTTCGTGGACACCGCCCATGGCCACAGCGCCGGGGTCATCGAGACCACAGGAAGGATACGGGCGGCGTATCCGGACCTGCCTCTGTGCTCGGGCAACGTGGTCACCCGGGAGGCCACCCTGGCTCTGATCGACGCGGGCGCGGACGTGGTGAAGGTGGGAGTGGGCCCCGGGTCCATATGCACCACCAGGGTGGTGGCGGGGGTCGGCTGCCCCCAGGTGACCGCGGTGTACCAGTGTTCCGGGGCGGCCCTGGAAAGGGGCGCAACGGTGATCGCCGACGGCGGGGTTAAGTATTCCGGCGACCTTGTGAAGGCCCTGGCGGCGGGGGCTTCTTCGGTGATGATCGGAAGCCTGTTCGCAGGTGTCACCGAGAGCCCCGGGGAGGCGGTCACCTTCAAGGGCAGGCGCTTCAAGACATACCGGGGAATGGGTTCCCTGGGAGCCATGAAGATGGGCAGCGCCGATCGCTACTTCCAGAAGGACGAGAAGAAACCGGTGCCCGAGGGGATAGAGGGCATGGTTCCGTTCAAGGGCCCTCTGAGCGACTTCCTGCACCAGCTCATGGGCGGGCTTCGGGCGGGCATGGGTTACGTTGGCGCCGCGGAGATCTCCGAACTGCGCGAGAAGGCGAAATTCGTGCGGATAACCAGCGCCGGGCTTCGGGAAAGCCATGCCCACGATGTGATGATCACCAAGGAAGCGCCCAACTACTCCCCCGAGGACCATGCATTCTGAAACCCTCAGGGGCTGCGGCATTGCGGTGGAGACGGTGCTCCTGGAGGAGAAGGGCTACTTCCTGGCCAGGGCCCTGAGGGGCGAGAAGCGCCTGGTGGTCGAGATTACTCCTCTGGGCTCCGGCTACGTTCATTCCTGGCCGGCTTCGGTGAGCCTGGCCCAACCAGTGGAAGCCCGGAACCTTCCCGGGGAACTCCGCCTTCTCGTTTTCGATACGGGCCGGGCGAGATTTCTCCTGGAGGACCTGAGGGAAAGACCCTTCAATCCCGGGGAAGCCGCCGCCGTGGCTGCGAAGACGGCGGAGGTCATGGCCGGGCTGCAGGCCTCGGGGCTGATCATGGGCTATACCGGGCCGGAGAACCTTCTAAGGGATTCGGGAGGGGGCGTAACGGTGCTGGCCGGCCGCCGCGGAGTGCCCTCCATGCCGTTCACACCGCCGGAAGCGGTGGGGCGGAGACCCTCCGATCCCAGGAGCGATGTGTTCGCCCTGGGCACCCTTTACCTGAGACTCCTGGCGGGAAGCGACGAAAGGGAGCCCCTGGTGGCCACATGGAACCGGTTGAGCGACCGGGAGGCAAGGCACCTCTCTTCCATGCTGGAGCAGAATCCTATGAACAGGCCGTCCGGGGTGATACAGGCGGCGTCGGAGCTGGCCCCCGAGGGTGCCGCAGCCCCTTCCCAGGCCCCGGTTTCCGGGGATGGGTTCAGGCGGGAAGCCCCCTCGGTCCGCCCTGTGGTCAGACCCGGGAGGAGGAAGAAGAGGAAAACTCCTCTCCTGTGGATAGCCGGAGGGGCGGCGGTATTACTGGCGGGTCTGTTGATTCTGAAGCCCTGGAAAAAAAACCCGGATTCCCGGAACGGTCCGCCGGCGACGGACTTTCAGACGGTGGCCCCCCGGGACACGGTAGTGGAGGAGCCGCCGGACACCATCTCCCTGCCGGACACCCAGCCGCCTGACACCCAGCAGGATACCGCCGTCATCTGGATAAGCAACGGCACCGGAACAGAGGATGCGGAGAACGCCTTCCGGGCCGGGCCTGCGAGGGCGTTCTCCTACGTCTATCCGGCCAGGTGCACGACCCGCCGCAGAACGAGCCTGGTTCTTGTCAGAAGGGAGGAGCCCGGGGTTCCCCTTTCCATGTCCGCCCTCTACCCCGCGGCCAGGGGATTCTCCTCGGCGGACACGTCCATGAAGGTCAGCCCTACCGACCTCACCATACTGCTGGGAACGGACCTTTACCACCCCGGCATCAACCCCGGGAACCTCTCCACACCCGACGGGCCTGGCGACACTCTCTACATCGACATAGCCAACCACGGCATCCAGTACACTCTCGAGGGAATGGGCGCCGCCTCGTGGATGGCCTCCAAGCTGGACGGCAGGGAGGTGACGATTCAGGGACGCGACTGGATACTGAAAGTCAGCGACATCCGTGACGGCGACAGACTCAGCGAGGAAATCGGAATCCCAGCGGCGCTGGAGACCACTACCTTTCTCTACAGACCCGGGTCGGCGGTGTGCGGGGAACTTGAGGGAATCGTCAGATCCGTGTTCCAAGCCCTTCCAGCCCAGGTCCAGGGGCCTCCCCAGGGGGTTCCCGTACCCGATGTGCACGTGCTCATGGGGGCTCCCTGAGCCGGTTGACAAAACCGTATCTACATGTTATGCTTGCCGCTACCAAGTCTGTAGCAATGGAGGCATCCGTCGCTCATGGATTTCGATGTTCACGACAAGGTTGTTCATCCCCTTCACGGTGCGGGGATTGTAACTGAAATCTGCCGGAAGGACATTTCCGGCGACATGGTCGACTGCATAGTCATCAAACTGGTGGCGGGCAGGGCCGGGATACTTCTCCCCTTCGACAGCGTCCGGGAATCCGGGCTCAGAAGGGTGTGCTCCAACGAAGACATGGACGAGGCTCTGACGGTTCTTGGCAATACCGCGGAAGACCTTCCCAGGGACTGGAGGCGGCGCATCGAGGTCCTCCGGGAGAGGGTCCACTCGGGCGACCCCAGCATGATCGCCTCCGCCGTCCGTGACGTATTGGCCCGGTCATCCATCAGCAAGATGAACCCCTCCGAGAAGAGGGTCTTCACCGAAGCCATCGGTGTTCTCGCGGGTGAGCTGTCCCTGGTGAACAACATTGAGTTCCAGGGCGCCCGACAGATGATCGAGAAGCGGGTCACCGGTACCCGCAGGAAAAAGAAACAGCAGGCCTGATTCTCCTTGACCACCCTGGATAGAAACTCCCCGCCGGAAAAGGTCATCCTGGTGACCGTGGGGATAGGCAGGGTCACCCGTCCGGGGGGAGACTCGGAAATGGCCCAGCTCGTTGATACCGCAGGAGGGACCGTTCTGGACACCCTCCACCAGAACCTTGCAAAGCCCGATGCCGGATCCTTCGTCGGCAAGGGAAAAGTGGAGGAAATTGCCCGCAGGGCCGCTGAGCTGGAGGCGACCACCATCGTCCTCGACCACAACCTCACTCCCGGCCAGGTCGCCAGGCTCGAACGGATCACCCAGTGCAAGGTTATAGACAGGACGGAACTCATCCTGTCGATCTTCGCCCTGAACGCCAGAACAGTGCAGGCCAGGCTTCAGATCGAGTTGGCGCAGCTCAAGTACACCCTTCCCAGGCTTTCCGGGATGTGGCATCACTTCTCCAGACTCGGCGCTGGCATCGGAACCAGGGGCCCGGGGGAAACCCAGCTGGAAGTGGACCGCCGCCGGGCCAGGGCCAGGATAAGCGCTCTGGAATCCAGGCTGGCTGAACTGGACACGGGCGCCCGGCTCCGGCGTTCCGCCCGGGCGGGAATGTTCAAGGTCTCTCTGGTGGGGTACACCAACGCCGGAAAGAGTTCCCTTCTGAACGCGCTCTGCGACGCGTCCACCCTGGTGGAGGACAAGCTTTTCGCAACCCTCGACACAACCTCGAGAAGGCTGTCCCTGCCCGGTTCGGGAACCGCACTGCTGTCTGACACCGTTGGATTCATAGACAGGCTTCCCGAAACCCTGGTAGCCAGTTTCCGGGGGACGCTGGACGTGGTCCGGGAGGCGGACCTGCTGCTGCTGGTGGCCGACATCAGCTGCCCGGACCGGGAGGAGAGGCTGGCGGTGGTCACTTCCACCCTGGAGCGGATCGGCGCGGGAGAGGTTCCCAGGCTGCTGGTCTGGAACAAGGCCGACCTCTCATCCCAGCGCCCCCCCGGGGGGCTTCTGGTATCCGCCCTTGCGGGGGAGGGGCTGGAGGACCTCCTGGACGCCATCTCTGGTTTCTGGAAGAAAACACTGGCATGGTTCACCGTATCCTTGGATATTCCCCACGGGGCTCTTGAAAACTGGATCCGCAGGAACTGCCTCGTGGAGAGTTCGGTGAAATCCGACTCGGGACGCATGGTGATACGCTGCGCTCCTCTCAGGGGAAAGGGGGAACTGGTGTCCCGGGTGAAGGCCGTATCGGGGAAACTCCAGCCGGCGGAGGATGCCGGATGAGGGACGGGAACGGGGGACAGCAGGGCAGGAGCCTGGCCAGAAGGATCGAGTCCCTGGCGGAGCTTCATTCCCGGGGCATAGTCACGGGTGGTCTTCTGGGCAGTCAGCTGCTGAAGCTCCTCACATCCCCCGAAGCCCGGGATATGTTCCGGGATGAGATTGAACCCGACTCACGGGCCCTTCGAATTCACTACCGCCTGATCAATCCCTCGGGCTGGCGTTCGAAGTCCGGGCTCAACCGGGAAGAAAGGCTGCGGGAGTTCATGCTGGACCTGGAGGGCGTCATGGCCTCGAGCCTCACTCCCGAGGAGAAGCTCAGGGAGATGCTTGTACTCACGTGCCTTCCTTTCTTCAAGGGTTTCACCGTTCCGAAAACCGATCCGGGGGCCGGCCGGGCGCCGGCGACAACCAGCCGGGTGAGCGTACTGGACTGAGCATGCCGGAAAAGCCCAAGGGCAGAGGAAGCCGCCTGGTCGGAGCCGCAGGTTTTCTTTTCGTCGCGGTGTCCGTCTACTTCCTGGTGTCGTCCTTCCTCAGGGGAATCAGTGAGACCGGCGGTCTCGGCAACCTTCTTAACATAAAACCGGGGTATTTCCTTCTCTCGATCGCGGTGCTTCAAATCCACCTGTTCAGCTGCGGCTGGGCCTGGCAGAAGGTGGTGCGTCTGACCGGATGCCGGCTTTCCATCTGGAAAGCCTACGCCATCCACTTCCTGGCCCAGATCGGAAAGTACATACCGGGAAAGGTCTGGGCGGCCATCGGAAAGTACGCCCTCTCCTGCGACTCGGGGCTTACCCGCACCCAGACCGGCCATGCCCTGGCCCTTGAAACGGTATTCATCGTGTTCGGCAGCCTTCTCACGGCAATGCCCCTGGTTCCCGGAGCCGCAAGGGCTGCGGGAATGGATGGAACCGGAGCCGTATGGCTGGCTGTGGGAGCAGGAATTCTGGTCCTGGCCGCCCTTCATCCATCGGTTCTGGGGCTGGTGGTAAGAGTCCTGTCAAGACTGACCCGGAAGAACATTGACACCCACCGGCCGACCTTCGGGCAGACCCTTCGCACGGTTCCGGTCTACGGGGTTGTCTTTCTGGCTCTCGGGGCGGGATTCTGGCTCCTTACCCTGAGCCTGGGCATGAGCATCCCTGTCTTTCCTGGAATATTCCTGTACCCGACTGCTCTTGGGATAGGTTACCTGGTTCTGCTTGCCCCGGGCGGACTCGGTATCCGGGAACTCGTACTGGTCTGGCTCATCAGGATGGCGGCGCCGGATTCGGAGCCCGGGGCCGCGGAGTTCGCAGCAATGGCCGGAAGGATGTGGATCACCCTGGGGGAGGCGCTGGCCTTCATGCTCTCCCTGCCGCTCTACGGTTCGAGTGCCGGCCGGATACTCCGGCTGGTCTACCGGGGGGGGTCTACCGGATCCTGACCCCTTCGGATGCGACCGGGGGAAGCAGATCGGTCCCGGCCCTTCCCTGAATCCCTCCCACTTCGGTCACCCCGGCGAGAATCTCGTAGGCGCTTCCCGAAATGAGGCAGCTGGACAGTCTTCCGGTGACTTCTCCCCCGGAGATGGCCCAGGCGGTTCCGCAGTCAAGCAGCATCTCCCCGCCCGCAGCGTCGCTGCCCTCGGCGCTCAGGATACCCGACACCAGAACCCCGCTCTTCGCCCTGGCGATCATCTCTTCCAGGGTGCCACCGGACCCCGCGTCCACCAGAAGATTGGTGCAGACCGGCATTGGATGGCCTCCCAGGTTCTTGCCCGCGTTGCCGGTGGAGGGGAGCCCGGCCTGGAATCCGCTGGCGAGGTCGTAGATGAACCCGTTGAATACGCCCTTCCTGAAAAGGGTTTTGTTGTCCGTGGGAACTCCCTCGGTGTCGAAAGGGGCCGAACTGGCGCAGGATTCGTACAGGGGTGCCTCCCTGACGGTCAGCAGCGGGGAGAGGACCTCCTCGCCTTGTTTCCCCGCCAGCGGCGACGCCCCGTCCAGAAGGACCCGGCCGCTGACTCCGGTCCTGACCGCCTGCAGCAGGACTCCCAGGGCGGGAGGGGCGAAGACCACGGTCTTTCTTCCCACCACGGTTTCCGGGGGGGCTCCGGCGTGGCGCAGCCCCGGGAACATCCATTCCAGGGCGTCTTCCGGGGAGGGGAGTTCCGCGGCCTCGAAGTGGGCGGCACGCCGGTACAGGCCTTCGTTGGTGGCGGCACTCACCGTGGCGTCGACCCTCACCCTGTTCCTCACGTACTCCCCGGAAAGGCCCGTGCTATTGATGATGCCCACCAGGTCTTTGCCCCAGGTGACCCTGGCACTAAGCAGGGTCTCGGAGTACGAAGAATCCGCAAGGATGGAGAGTCGATTCACGAAATCCAGAGCTTCCTCGGAAGACGGAAGAGGGGTCCTGTTGCCGATACTCTCCGTGGCGGGATTCTCGGAGGGCAATTCGTATTCGAAGTCGGGGCCTGACCTGGCTGAGCAGATGGCTTCCTCCGCCAGAGCGGTGGGATGGATTTCTCCCTCTGCTCCCGAGACGCCTGCCCTGCCGTTCCTCTGGATCCTCACGCTGTAGGAGGTCACGGCTCCGGAGCCGAGCACGGGTGAGCCGATTCCGGCCATGAGGGTGTTCCTCCGCCGGTGAATCCAGTTCACCTCCGAGGACGAAGAGACCTGTCTGAGAACTTCCAGGATCCTGCCCGCCCTGTCCATCGCCTTCATCTCATCCTACCCGGATTCCGCTCACCATCACGTGCGGCCCTCCGTAACTCACTGGAATGGCATTCTCTCCGGCTCTGCCGCACCCCGCGATATTGCCGGAGATCTCCAGGTCGCCTCCCACTCCGGAGACTGCCTGCAGGATGTCGAACACGCTGCCCGTGACCACCACCGGCCCCAGGGGCCTGTCGAGCCTTCCCCGCCTGACGGTCCATCCGCTTTCGGCGATGATGCTGAACCTGTCCATGTCTGTGGCGCCCCCCAGACAACCCTTCAGGTAGACCCCCTGCCCAAGCGCTTCCAGCAGATCGTCCCTTCCCCCCTGCCCGGGCTCCAGAATGGTACACCTCATCCTGGCCATGGGAATGCTTCCGGCGCCCCACGCCCTGGCGCTGCCCGCGGGGGTCGCCCCTGCTTCGGCGGCGGTGGACAGGGTGTGCAACCGGTTCCGGACCACCCCGCCGGAGACCAGTACGGCCCGGGTTCCCCTGGTTCCTTCGTCGTCCCAGCTGCAGCTTCCCGGAAGTCGGTAGTGGGTAGGGTCGTCCACGATGTTCAGGCATTCCGCACCGACCCGCCTTCCTGGATTCACCAGGGCTTCCAGTGCAGGGCACTGACCCAGCAGTTCGGACTCAGCCAGGTGTCCAAAGGCTTCATGGATGAGCATGCCCGTCAGTTCCGGCCCGAGAACCGCGGGGACCACCCCCGGAGCCGGGCTGGAAGGGGAGGTTCTGCGGGAGAGATCCTCGGTTATCTCCCGGACCAGGTCTTCCCGGTGGCGGACGTTCTCCATTCCCCCCCGGCAGGCGATGCTCCTGGATGATGTGATGTTGCCCGGAAGGGCCGCCTGCATCCGTATCCCGCACAACTCCTCCACTTCGCGGACGCTGGTGCCCGAGGAGTTCACCAGCACCCGGTCCCTGGTGATCTCGTTGTAGTCCACCCTGGCCGAGGCGCCCAGGTTGGTCATGCCCAACAGCTCGCAATAGTGCCGGCAGAGAAACGCCTTGTCTTTTAGTGGAACCTGTCGGAAGGGCTCCGCTGCACCGGGAGAGAAGCTGCCTCTCTCGGGAGTCGGGGCGGTGAAGGAAACCTTCCCCTTTTCTCCAGCAAGGGCGGCCCCTGCGGCTCGATCCACCAGGGTTTCCAGGGATTTGAATCCGGAACCCCAGGCGAAACCCCAGTTGCCCGACACCAGGGCCCTGACCGTGCAGCCGTCCCTGTGAACCGGGCCGGTGCCCAGGACCCTCCGGCCGGCCTGGGCCAGTTCCAGGGTGCTTGTTCTCTCCAGTCTGATTTCCGCGAAATCGGCTTCCGAGGACTGAACCGCCCTCTCGGCCCTTTCCCGGATCTCCTGCATCGAGGCATTAGTTGTCATCGGGGGATGTACAGACCTTCCATGGCCAGGGAGTCCAGAAGAAGCGTAGCCGTCTGCTCAAGGCGGGGATCGGGAGAAAGGTTCAGGCATCGTTGCAGGCAGTCGGCGGTTCTCAGGTAGTCACCTTCCGCCAGATGGGTTCTCGCGGCGAGGAAAACCGCTTCAGGAAGGTTCGAAAAAACCGGTGATGAAAGGACTGCCCGGGCTTCCCCGGTTTCTCCCGCTCCGGCCAGCAGGGAAGCCAGCAGAAGCCCGGCTTCCACCTGAAAAGGCGTTTCCCAGGTTGCCAGGGGCTCGAGTTCCCGAAGGGCCATCGCCGTGTCGCCCTCCGCCAGAAGAAGTTCCGCCAGGGCGAACCGCACCTCCGGGTCTGACGGGCTCATGGATTCCGCGAGGCGGACCAGTTCTCCCGAGGCGGACAGGCTTTCGGGAAGGCCGAGGAGCAGGATTCCCAGTTCCAGCGGGGCCCTGTAGTCGTCCCGGCAGCGTTCCATGAACAGCCTGTACCAGTAGGAAGCCAGGGGAACACTGCCCTGAAGGGCCGACACCCTGGCGAGGCCCAGGGCAGCGTAGTGCTCCTCGGGATTGATGTCCAGAGCGGTGGAGAACTCTTCCCTGGCCTGGGTCAGAAGCCCCTGGCTCATCAGCGCGTTGCCCGCCTCCAGATGGAGTCTTGCGGAAAGGATTTCCGTGTCCGCCGCAGCCGTTAAAGCCCAGAATAGAAGCGGAAGCATTCGGTTTCCTCCGGTGTTCAAAGCTTGATTATCATAGCCCGGTAATCCGTCGGCGTCACCGTTCTGAACACAGGGAGAGGTGTCATGCAGAAGGCTGATCTGGTGGTGGTGGGCGGCGGGCCCGCCGGATACGTGCCCGCCATCAGGGCCGCGCAACTGGGGAGGAGCGTGGTCTTGGCGGAGTCCGCCGACCTGGGCGGAACCTGTCTGAACCGGGGGTGCATACCCACCAAGACTCTCGCTTCCACCGCACGATTGCTGCGTCAGGCCGGCGCCTGTTCAAGGTTCGGTCTCGCCGGCCGCCTGGAGATGAACTGGAGCGAGGTTGCCAAGAGGAAGAACCTCGTGGTGACCAGGCTCAGGAAGGGAATAGAAGCACATCTCGCCCACTTGGGGATCAGGGTGGTCCGGGGAAGGGCCGTTCTGAAGGGCCCCGGACTGGTTGTGGTGGAGGGGGAGGAAATCCCCGCCTCCAATGTGCTGCTCGCTCCCGGGTCGGTCCCCCTGATTCCCCGGTTTCTACAGGTGCCCGGTGTGCTGACCAGCGATGACGTTCTGGCCTGGGAAACCCTTCCGGAGTCGGTGCTGATAATCGGCGGGGGGGTCATCGGATGCGAGTTCGCGTCCATACTCTCGGTAATGGGAGTGAAGGTGACCATCGTGGAGATGCTTCCGTCAATTCTTCCGGGGGTGGACAGGGATGTTTCCGACGTGGTGGCCAGATCCCTCGCCAGGTCAGGAGTGGGTATCCTCACAGGAAACGCCACCGAAGGCGTGGAGGTGGAGGAAGAACAGGCTGCGGTGCGCCTGGCGGACGGCAGAAGGCTCAACGCCCGGAAGGTGGTGGCCGCCATCGGGCGGAAAGCCCGAACCGGGGAGATGGGGCTGGAGGAAGCAGGGGTGGAACTCGATTCCAGGGGCTGCATTCGGGTGGACGCCCATGGAATGACCAGCCTGCCGGGGGTGTACGCCGCCGGCGACGCGACAGGGATCTGGTGGCTCGCCCATGCGGGAAGCGCCCAGGGGCTTGCCGCGGTGCACCACGCCTTCGGCGCCCCGGGTCGCCCCGTCGATCCGGACTGCATGCCCGGATGCGTCTTCACCGACCCCGAGGTGGCCACCGTGGGACCGGGGGAGGAGCAGTGGCGCAGTCGCGGAGTGGCCGTGCGTACCGGAACCTCCCGGTACATTGCCAACGGCAAGGCCGTGGGAATGAACGAGACTGAAGGCTTCGTGAAGATCATCGCCCGGGAGGACGACGACAGGATAGTGGGAGTTCAGATCGTGGGCGTCGACGCCTCGAGCCTGATATCAGGCGCTGTGGTGGCGGTGGGCGCCGGGGTGAAGGCTGGGGACTGGGCGCGTTTCGTACATCCCCACCCGACCCTTTCGGAACTGATGATGGAGGCGTCGGAATCCCTGGGAATAGGCGCGTTCCATGGATGACGGCATTCCTGCGGTCGGGAAGCTTCTGGAGATCATCAGGGTTCTCCGTGGCCCGGAAGGCTGTCGCTGGGACCGGGAGCAGACCCTGGAAAGTCTTCGTCCATACCTTCTGGAGGAAGCCCATGAGGTGGCGGAAGCCGCGGAACGCCGGGAGTGGGACTCGGTGGCCGGCGAGTTGGGCGATCTGCTGCTTCACGTGCTGATGTGGTGCGAAATCGCTTCGGCGGAAGGGATATTCACCCTCGAGGACGTGGCGGATGGAGTCAGGAACAAACTCGTTAGAAGACATCCTCACGTGTTCCGGAAGAAGGCCTCCCCAACGGCGGAGGAGGTTGAAAGGCAGTGGGAGGACATCAAGCGACGGGAGAGGGAGTCTTTGGGCAAGGGCCGGGTTTTCGATTCGGTTCCCCGAAGCCTGCCCGCTCTGCAGTCCGCCTGGCGGGTCTGTCAGAGGTCCCGGGACGCCGGTGGCGCACCGCTCCCCGATGAATTCCGCCTTGCGCGCGAATGGTCCGGGTTTGTGGGCAACCCGGGGGAAGAGACCCTGGGCGATCTTCTGTTGGCCCTGTCGGGTTATGCCTGCGGTCTGGGCATCGAACCCGAACTTGCTCTGCGAAAAGCCGTCAACAGGTTTTTGGGGACGGAGTAAACTTAGTCAACTTATCACCCTAATCTAAATATACTCATGAGTTTAGGATGATAAGTTGACTAAGTTTACTCCGTCCCCTAACCGCCGGAGATGAGGTGGATCACATCCACTGAAGAGCCGTCCGGAACCAGGGCGGTGTCGAACTCCTTTTTAGGAACCAGTGAGCCGTCTATGCGAACGATCAGCATCCTGAAGATGTAATTCCGCATCCTGAGAACATCCCTGACGGTCATTCCCTCATGCCAGTCCATGGGTTTGCCGTTCACGCGTATCATCGAGTTCCTCCCGGCCGGATTATACATGCTGGAATAGAATCCGCCCCGCCGATGTAGAAACGTTCGAGTACACACCGTACCGGAAAGGAGAAACGAGATGACGGCGATTCTGATTCTGCTTGCCCTGTCGGCGGCCACGCCGGACTACTCCAGGATGGGGGTGGTGGAGGACGGCGAAATAGTGGCCGACCTTCCCCTGGAGCACACTTCCGCGGAAATCACAGTCAGTGGAATGTACCAGATCGGGGTGGTGAGGCAGGTATACGGAAACCCCTACGAGAGGCCCATCGAAGCGGTTTACGTCTTTCCTCTGCCTGAAAACGGCGCTGTGTCCAGAATGGACATGTACATCGGTGACAGGCATGTGGCCGGGGACATCCAGGAGCGAAGCCGGGCTCTGAGGATGTACCAGGAGGCCATCCAGGCTGGGCAGACCGCCGCACTTCTGGAGCAGGAGAGACCCAACATCTTCACCCAGACCGTGGGCAACATACTTCCGGGGGACAGCATCGTAATCGAAATCGAGTACACGGCCCCGGTTTCTTACGAGTCCGGCACCTGGGAACTCTCGTTTCCCATGGTGGTAGGCCCGAGGTTCATTCCGCAGGGAGTTTCCGACGCTTCCAGGATAGCCCCCCCGGTGGTGCCGGAAGGCACCCGGGCCGGATACGACATAGAGCTGTCGGTGCTTCTCGACCCGGGAATACCGGTTCGCTGGCTGGAATCGGAAAACCATGAGATCGTGGCGGAGAAACGGGGCATTCTGCCCCTGATCAGCCTTGCTCCCGGAGAAACCATTCCCAACCGGGACTTCGTTCTCAGGTACAGGACCGCGGCGGAAGGAATCGGAACCGGTTTCGTGGCCCATAACGGAGATCTGGGCGGACATTTCATGCTTATGCTGGAGCCGGACGCCTCGGTGGACAGGAGCCTCGTCGCGCCCAAGGAGATGTTCTTCGTGATAGACTGCTCCGGCAGCATGAGCGGCCAGCCCATGGACGTGGCCCGGGAGACGGTTCGGCGCTTCGTGGAAGGGATGAATCCGGGAGACTCGTTCCAGATAATGCGGTTCAGCGAGACGGCCAGTTCCATGAGCCCCCGTCCGATGCCCAACACCCCGGAGAACGTCCGGGCGGGGGTGGCCTACATCAACTCCCTCAGCGGCCAGGGCGGAACCATGATGATAGAGGGAATCCGGGCCGCCATCGGATATCCGGAGGATCCGGAGAGGATGAGGTACATCATCTTCCTCACCGACGGGTACATCGGCAACGAATCGGAGATTCTGGGCGAACTCCAGTCCACGGTGCGCGACAACACCAGGCTTTTCAGCATCGGTGTCGGTTCCAGCGTGAACAGGTACCTTATCGAGGGACTCGCCGAGGAGGGGATGGGAAGCGCCGTCTACGTGGGCTACAACGAGGACCCTGAGACCGCCGTGGCGGAAATCCACAGGAAGATAAACAACCCCTACCTTGTGGGGATAGAAATGGACTGGGGCGGCCTTCGGGTGGCCGACGTGCAGTTCGGAGGAACCAGGGACCTTTATGACGGTGAACCCCTGGTCATAACCGGCAGGTTCCTACAGCCGGGTTCGGGGTCAGTGCGGATTTCCGGGACCCTGGGAGGAAGGCCGTGGTCCCGGGAGGTGGAGGTGATCCTGCCGGAGGAAGGGGAAGGCAGCGAAGCGGCCGACAGGCTGTGGGCCTCCAGAAGGCTGGCGGCGCTGAGAAGGTCGGGTTACTCCCCCGAGCTGTCCTCAGCCGGGAGGGAAGACCTTACCGAAACCATGATAGGCATCAGCCTTGACTACCGGGTTCTCTGCGAATACACCGCATTCGTGGCGGTGGACTCTGAGAGAAGGACCCAGGGCGGGGTTGCCGGGACCGTGGAGATTCCCCTGAACATGCCCGAGGGGGTCAGTTATCAGGGCGTTTTCGGCTCACCGGCGCCTTCTACCGGTTCCTACGGTTACGGAATGAACGGCGCCGGAGGGGGGGTCATGGGCAGGTCGATGCTCGCCTGCGAATCCTGCGCCGACGAGGAGATGTGGGCCTACGAGCCGGTCGTGCCCGCCCCCGCCGTCCGTCTTGTGGCGGTGGACGACCCTCTGGGCGCAAGACCTTCGGTCTTCCGGAGCATCATGACGGAGCTGGCGGGAGAACTCCAGGATCTTCTGGCGGACGAGACCGGAGTGTCCGGAACCCTGATCCTGGAACTCACCCTGGATTCTTCCGGCAGGATAACCGGAGTGGTCATCCTGGAAAACACAACCGGAATAGCGAGACTGGAGAGGGAGTCCAGAGACTTTCTGTCGGGGAAAACGGTGGATGGGGCCGGAGCGGGAACTACCACGGTGGAGTTCGCCGTGGAATAGATCCGTTCCCAGATTCCGAAGGAAAGGGGCGGCGGAAGCCGCCCCTCCGCGTTATCCGGGTTTTGGGCTATATTCGCCCAATACAGGTTGCCGGCCTTCTCCGCTGCAGAATCGCGAGGAGGATACGGTCGGTTCTTCCAGTTGATCACGCCCTGAGAAGCAGGCAGGAGAGGACGATCATGAAATTGCTACCGGCTCTCGCCGTGATTCCGGCATGTATGATAATGGGGTGCGCCCAGGAAGAAATCAGCGGAAAGAGCTGGTTCGTCGCGTCCGGGCGGGACACGGTCACCGTGGCCGAAGCCGCGGAGATATGGAACGGCATGGGGGCACGGGATAGGGCTGTAATGGCGGAATCCGCGGATCCCGCGGCGGCTTTCGGCGAGGCGCTTGCCGGAAAGATGGCCCTGGAACTGACCGTCGCCGATGCCGGCGCCACAGGGGATCCCTCGCTGGACTGGAACACCGGGTCCTGGCTCAGAACCGAATCCGCCAGCGCCGCCCGGAAGCTGATAGCCGACAGCGAGATCGCTGCCGTGACCGACTCGGATCTGGAGTTCTACCGGCGCAACGAGGGCGTTCAGGTCTGGTTCACCACCGGGATTCCGGGCCCCTCCGGCCCTCTTCCCCTCGGAGAGCTCCCCCTGGCCCTGGCCCTGGCCCTTGAGAGCCTCGCTCCGGGGGAGAGCACTTCACTCGACGGTTACGGCGCCGTGACCCTGGACTCATCCATCTCCCTGGAATTCGAACCCGCCCAGGAACCCGACAGCGTCATCGCCCGGATCATAGGCACGGGAAGGGAAAGGTACGGGTATCTTCGGGAGTACGAGAACCTCATTCGTGACCCGGAAACCCGGATTCTGGAGGACTTCTCCCTGATCCCATCCCTTCCCCCGGACTCCGTGGTGATAAGCTCCCGGGCGGGAGTCTGGACCAGAGAGCAGCTGGAGCGGGAAGTCTCCTTCTTTCAGACCAGATTCCCGCCGGTCCAGGCGAACGCCCAGTGGCGGGACATGATCGTGGAGAATCTACTGATGCAGAGCCTATACCGGGGAATCCTGGAAAGCGGATACCCCGGAGTTGCCGACTCCATGGCCGTCGAGGCCGCCAGGTTCAGAACCGGGCTGGCTGCGGAGAAGCTGGTGGCGGGATTCCTGGACAGCGCGGTCACAGTTACCGGCCGGGACCTTGAGGAGGAGTACCTGCTGCTTCCGGAACCCGTGATCATGGCCCAGCGCCGGGTGTTCGAGACCGCCCGCTGCGGGCTGGACGGGTTGCCTGCCCTGAGACTGGCTGCGAGCACGGGAACCGGAATGGAAACTTTTCCCCCCTTGGAGGCGCTGGCGGACGGCCGGCCCGGCACCAGGTGCACGAGGCCGTTGATGAGGGCCGAACTCCCGGGGGCCTCGGCGGAAACCCTGTTCGAACTCGAGCCAGGGGATACGCTGACATGGCACGGCCCGTTCGAGGTGGAACCGGGTGTCTTCGCGGCTTTCCGTCTGGCCCGGGACATTCCTTCACGGCCCGCGGATCCGGAGGATATCGAGGACCAGCTTCGGGAGTCGGCCCGGGTGAGACTCGAGAACCGGGCGCTGGAGACAATGCTTCTGGAGTTGAGAGAGCGCCACGGAGTCGAGATCAACCGGAGAGCCCTGGAGGAACTCCCGCCTGACCCCGGCCTATGGCCGTGCGAAAACTCTTTCTGAGACGTCTCTTGTCGGGGGTTGACACCGGCGCCGCGCCCGGCTATTTAACCCTTGTTCCCTTTGTATGCAACCCCAACAAAAGGAGTAGCTCATGAAGTTTGTTGCTATGCTCTCCCTTGTGCTTGCAGGGTTCGCCTTTGCAGCCAATACCAGCCTCGGCCACATCGACGCCGTGCAGATCATCCCGGAAATGGCCGGCGATGACATCATCTGCTCCCAGCCCTTCGCCTACGCCGCTCTTTCGAACGGCCTCGGCTTCAGCGCCGCCAACAGCTGGATGCTGGCCGACGACTTCACCTACGGCGAGGATGCGTTCATCGACTTCATCGAGATCTGGGCCATCTACGCCTCCGGCAACGCCACCGGCTTCAACATCGAGATCCGCAACGACACCGGCGGCTCGGGTCCCGGCACCGTCTACGAAAGCCTCACTTCCTCCGCCGTGAACCACACCAACACCGGTCTTTCCCAGTGGGGCTACCAGCTGTGGTACACCGAGATAACCGTTCCTGAGACCGCCTTCCTGGGCGGCACCAAGTACTGGCTCGCCATGCAGTCCACCGGCGGCGCCGGCGCCCACTACTGGCTCTCGGCCGTGCAGACCTGGGCCGACATGAACTACTTCAGCCAGAACAACGGCAGCAGCTGGGTCAGCAGCCAGTCCCAGTGGGGCACCGCCTACGAGTGCTTCATGATCATCAGCGGCTACACCTCCCTCACCCGCGACTCCTGGGGCGCCATCAAGACCCTCTTCTAGTCCGCTTGTTCCCGACTTCGGGGGAGGCTTCGGCCTCCCCCTTCTCTTTATCCGCCCGGGGCGAGCCGGAAAGAAAGGGAAGTTGACTTGCTGGAGGTTGTAGTAGCCGCCGCGGCGTGTTCCCTGGGGGTGGAGGAATGCGTCGGTTTTCTTTTGGAAAGGTCTCCCGCGGGAGATCGCGGCGAACCGAACCTGTCGCTGATCGTGGAAAACGTCGAAATGGCCCTGCGAACCAGGGAAGATTTCCCCTGGGGGGATACGATACCCGACAGCGTTTTCCTTGCCTACGTGCTTCCCGCCCGGGTGAGCCAGGAACCGCTGACCCGGTGGAGGCCGGTCTTCCACGAAGCCGTGGCTCCTCTGGTGGCGGGAGTGACGGACATCGAGGAGGCGGTGCTCATCGTGTCCCAGTGGAGCGACTCCCTGACGGACTACATGCCCACCCAGTTCAGGGACCAGTCGCCCCTGACGACCTGGTCATCGGGCATCGGGAGGTGCGAGGAACTGACGGTCTTCTTCATGGACGCCCTGAGGAGCGTGGGCATACCCTGCCGTCAGGCCTACACTCCGTGGTGGCTCACCGTGGACAGCAACCACGCATGGCCCGAGGTGTGGACCCCGGAGGGGTGGAAGTGCCTGGAGATGGTGAGCACCGAGGAACGGCTTCCCCAGGAGAACTGGTTCACCGAGAGGGTCCGGGGCGCCGGGCTGGTGGTGGCCATCGCGGCGGATTCAATCCCCGGGGCCCTCTCCTACTCCGGCGGGGTCTCGATCCTCCCGGTGACCGGATCCTACACGGTCACAGGGGTTCTGACGGTGGCTGACGACACCACCGAAGTCTGGGTGAACGTCGCGAACTACGGCGCCCCCAGGCGGCTGCTGCGCATGGCTCCTCCCCTGCGTTCGGCGGAACTGGGTGCCGGGGTGTACCTTCTGACCTGGGGATGGCCGGCAAGGGCCGCTCTGGTGGAGGTCGCCCCGGGGGATACCGTCCTCTTCACTCCCCGGCCGGACTCATCCCTGCCGGCGGAATTCCACCTGAACACGGTTCCGGGAGGTGGATCATGATCGGCGCCGCGGGATTGATTCTGCTGGCATCGGCAGCCTCCTCCAGGGACAGCCTTCTGGCGCAGACCCAGGGCAACGTCGAGGTCTGGATGCACGCCTTTGAAACCATGCATGGGGAGGAACTGCTCTGCGCCGAGTACCTTTTCGAGAACATTCCGAGACTGGACAGGCTGGAGATGACCGTGGAAGCCCTCGAGGACCACATACTGGGGGCCCTCGAGGCGAGGAACGCCTTCTACCGCGGGGATTCTCTGCCTGACTCGCTGTTCCTGCCCTTCGTACTCGACTACAGGGTCGGCCAGGAACCGGTGACGCCGTACCGGATCTTTCTCGGAGAGTTCTGGAAACACAAGGCGCCCGGTGAGACCGACCCCATGGCCGTGGCGGCTCTGATGGTACGTGAGATCGGAAGCCGGACGGCGGTCGCCGAACCCGGCTACCTGGGCGGTGTGGAACCGCCCCTGGCGGTGCTTGAATCGGCCTCGGGAACCCCGGGGGAGTGCACCGTGCTCCTCTGCGCAAGCCTGAGATCCCTTGGTATTGCGTGCAGGCAGGTGGACGGCTGGTTCGCCGGCCCGGACGGCGGCGCAAGACGCTGGGTGGAGGTCTGGACCGCACAAGGGGAGTGGCTTCCGGTGCTCCCGCCCTGGGAGGACGTACCGGAAGGTTTCCACGGGCTTGCCCTGGCCGTGTGCGAGGCCGCCGGCGAGATCGTCACCGAAGGAAGGGCGCCGGTGGGGAGGCTTGTCGTCGAACCTTCCGAGGCGCACTCCGGGGAGGAATGGATGGGCAGCGTGAACGTTCCGGTCCGGTCCGGGTACGTCCCCCTCGACTGGACCGGTTTCGACCCGGCCGCCGGGGATACCCTGATTCTGGGGGCCGGGGAATACCTGTTGTGCGTAAGCCGGCGGGAACCCTGCGGAGGCGTGCTTATGAGGGCGGAAACGGTGGTGGTTGAACCCGGTTCAGACCTGGTGTTCCGGCCCTTTCGATGAGATCCTTACCGCTTCGAGCCGTTCCAGGGCATCGGGGCAATGATCGGTTATGAACCCCAGATTGCCGCACGGGTAGTCGTCGCAGGCACCGCAGGACCACACCTTCCGCTCCAGGGCGCATTTTCTTATCGGACACCCCTCCCGGCACCATGAAAACTGGATGCCCGTTCCGGTGCAGCCCGTGCAGTTGATGTCCTCCGGTTTGATTTCCGCCCGGTACATCCCCGACCACTCGGCGGCGGTTTTCACCCGAAGGGCCTGATCATCGGCGAGGCGGGCCAGGAAAGCCGGGCATCCGCCGCAGTCAAGGCCGCAGAATCCAATGTTGTTCATGGAGCACCTTTCCAATGTATGTATACAAATGTATACCACTTCACTGTAGAACAGTCAACCATGCTTCCCGACGGCAGCCGGTCACGGCAGGCTGTCGTCTATTCTGACCTTCCAGCCGCTCCCGCTCTTCTCGAAATGGGCGTAGGTATGGATCCGCACATGTCGCCGGAAACGATGAACCGGGTTATGCCCGAGCCGGCGCGCCCGACTCCCGCGTCCCAGCTCCAGCCGTGGGGGATGAAGAATCCCCCGGAGACCGGATCCTTCCACCCGTTCCTCGGGTATGCCGGAAAGGGGCAGGGACCCGGGGAAGGCGGCGTCCGGAAAACCGGAAGGGGCTCCTCTTCACCGGTTTTCCCGTAGGTTCTATTCCGGGGCGCATCCCTTTCGGAGGCTTTCCCCAGGAATCTGAATCCCAGGGGAACGAGGATCAGTATCAGCCCTGCCACGATGGAAACCGCGGCGCAGCCCGACGATGTTCCAGCCAGGATTCCGAAGGCCAGCAGACCGATGCCCGCCGGCACCCCGCATCCCACGGCAACCATGGAGCCGTCCGCCTGGCCGGGTTTGGATCTCCCAGGTCTTGCTCCCGTGAAGGGATTTCTTCCGCATCCGGGGCAGACGTCGCCGGCGAACTCCGAGCCGGCGCCGGTGTATCCGCAGTTCCTGCAGTGCACGCCGCTGAAGCACGCTCCGCAGAAGGGGCACGAGGACGACCTGCCGGGCAATACTCGCCCGCACATGCCGCATGTGTAGAAGGTGTTCTGCATCATGCCTCCGGTGGCATGAAACGGAATATTGCACGGTTTTCATGCGGAACAAGCCGGCAACGCCATTTCGATGCTGAACGGCCCCTACTTCTGCAGAACGAACCTGAAGTAGGTTTTTCTTCCCACCCGAAGGGCGCTGTTGTAGGATCTGGTACCCTGAAGGCCGGCGAACTCATGGAAGAATCCCCTGAGCATTCTCGGAACCTTCCGGTTTATCAGAAGGCGTTTTCTGGCATCGTCCATCTCCAGCGCCAGAAGCACGTTCGCACTGATGTCCTCCTCGGCGCCTATCATGAAGCCGGTTTTACAGATATCGTGTCGGAGGTCGTCCAGTACTCCCCTGTCGCAGTAGTCCGAATAGAGGAAATACCCGCCGGGCCTCAGCACCCGGTGAACCTCCCGGATGAAAGCGGTCACCGAACCGTAACAGTGGGAAGATTCGATGTTCACCACTGCGTCGAAAGATCCGTCCTCAAAAACGAGTCTCTCTGCGTTGCCCTGAAGGAAGTCGAGGGCCGGCAACCTGTAGTGCCTTTTGCAGAAGTCCACCGCCTTTGGCGAAAGTTCCAGCCCCGTCATACTTTTCGGCCCGAGGTACCGCGCGACGAAGGATGCTCCGCCGCCCCTTCCGCTGCCGACCTCCAGAACAACTCTGTCTCGAAGGTCCACCGCCCCAGCCACCCTGTGGTAGAGCTGGATGCAGTACCGGTTCACCTCGTCGGTGCATTCCAGCATCAGAGGAGTAGCTTCACTGGCATTGTCTGCCCACCCATAGTTCATCAGGGTCATGTCCGCATCCCTGTCTATCCGGGACATCTGATCGTACCACCTGCGAATGACCGGTTCCCTGATCTTCATCAGAGCTCCGTACGCCAGGCTGAACAGCCGGGTGGAGGTGCGGTATCGCCAGGTGGGTTCTGGAACGCAAAGAGATGAATCAATGGTCATTTCGCATACTTTCCGGGCGGATGCCGGTTGCAGGAATGGAAGGATAGCGAATCTCGCGATCCTTTGGGGAATATACAGGATTCGCCCGGGTTACGCTCTGTCCTCCCAGGCCACCACGATGTTCTTGCCCATGCCTTTTCCGCGGTACATGGCCTTGTCCGCCCGGTGCAGGGCCTCCTCCACGGGTATCAGCCCTCCCTCGCAGACACCGAAGGTCATGGTGAGGTTGATTTTTTTGTCCCTCCATGTGAAAGGCCGATCGCCTATCACGGCCTTGACCTTCTCCGCCGCCCGCTGCGCCCCCCGGGCGTCGGTGTCTGGAAGCAGAATCAGGAATTCCTCCCCTCCCCACCTGCCCGCCAGGTCCATTTCCCTCAGGGCCTTCCGCAGCCTGGCCGCCAGTTCCCCGAGAAGAGCGTCTCCGCAGGCGTGCCCGTATCTGTCGTTGCATGACTTGAACTCGTCGATGTCTCCCAGAACCAGGCCGAAAGGTCTGCCCGACCTGGCGGACCGGGCCTGTTCCCCGGACAGTTTTTCCATCATGGCCCTGCGGTTGGCCAGACCGGTGAGGTCGTCGGTCAACGAGAGTTCCTCCACCTTTGAGTACGCCTTGGCCAGTTCGTCATTCTTTCCGCTCAGCTCCCGGTTCACCCTGGTGCGAAGCCTCACGCTGCGCCAGACCGATGTCAGGGTAACCCCCGCCAGGGCCAGTCCCAGGGCGGCCACGGCGATCATCTTCCTCTGTACCGTCCGTTCCCGTCTCAGACGGTCGATCTCCCTCTCCTTGGCTTCGGTCTCGTAGCGGAGCCTCAGAATGTCTATCTGCCGCACCCTCTTCTCGGAGAGCAGCTCCTCCTGGATCCTCTGGAACCCGCAGAAAGCCCGGTACGCTTCGGCGTACTCCCCGCGGCTCTCCAGCAGGGAAGCCTTCTCTCGCGTGATTCTGGCCTGGGCTCCCAGGTCTCCCAGTTCCACCGATATGGCCTCGGCCCTTCCGGTGATCTCCAGCGCTTCAGCCAGACGACCCTGAAGCCTTCTCAGTTCCGCCTGCCTGATGAGGCTGTTGAGGACCCCCCTTCTGCGGCCCATTTCCAGGGAGGTGTTCAGGGAGCGGGTGAAGTAGGCTTCGGCGGCGGTGAAATCCCCGGAGCTAAGACATGTCGAACCGAGGCTGTTCAGGGCCAGGGACTGCAGGTAGAAGTCCTCCCTTTCACCGGCGTCCTCCAGCACCCGGCGGTAGATGTCCGCCGCCTCCTCCGTCCTGCCCTTCTCCTGAAGAATGTCGCCGATGTTGTAGAGCACCCCCGCCAGCCCCGCGGCAAATCCTTCCCCTCGGTAGACGTCATGGGACCTGCCGTAGTAGTCCAGGGCGCCGTCCAGATCCCCTGAGTCCTTGAGCACGTTGCCGATGGTGGACATGAGGTGCCCGGCCTGAAGCCTCGAAACCGGATCACCCCCGGCGGAAAGGTTCTCGAACACGTCCAGGGCGTTCAGGTAGTACCTCAGAGACAGGTCGAGATTGGTGACGAAATAGTGGATGTCGCCGAGCCTCCGCAGGCAGCGGCCCTTCTGAAGGGAATTTCCCTGGTTGTGGAACAGGTCCAGGGCTGTGCCGTAGTACTCCAGCGCCCGTCGGTAGTCTCCGGAAACCCTTCCGGTCTCGCCCATTCCGAAACAGGCCTCGGCTTCCCCCGGGCCGCATCCCAGAGCCCTGGACAGCTCCAGAGCCTCCCGGGAGAGTCGTGCAGCCTTTTCCGGATCCTTGTCGAGAACCGTGGCGGACAACCGGTTCAGTAATTCCACCCGGTCTCTGCCCCCGGCGTCCGAAAGGGCGGTTTCGAGTTCCGTCTGAGATTCCCTGTCCTGGTCCAATCAGATCTCCAGTCCCAGGATACGCTACAGGTTAAGGTCCACGGACTCGACCCATTCGTGGTAGGTCGTGAAATCGTCGGAGCCCTCCGGGCCGTAACCGACGATGACCCTGTAGCTGCCGCCCGGAGTGATGACCTTGTCGTGGGGATCACCCGAATCCCTGGCGATGGTGAAGGAGATGGAGGTAACCCCTGCATTCTCCGAACCCTCGAGGGATGTGAAGCCGCTGGTTCCGCCCAGGGATTCGTCGGAGGCGTGGGAAGTGTTGCCGGTGCCGAAATCGTCCCTGAAAAAAACCCGGCCGTTCTCCACGTAACCGATGTAGATGTCGGCGTCCTTCATGGCCCGGGAGGGCTCGAACCCCACCGCCACCCATCCGTCGGTGGGCGCTGAGATGGTTATGTTCAGGGAGTCGACTCCGGGTGTCACTGTGAGGGTGAACCCGTTGTCCGAGAAGACGACCGGGTCTCCTGGGTTCCCAACGGGTTCGTTCTGGGCGGAAGCCCCGTCGGTGCATGCGGTGAGAATCACTGCGGCCGCGAGAAGCTGGAGCATTGTCGCCGGTCTGATCATGGCGCTTTCCTTTCTTGCAGGGGCTTCGTACCTTAATCAGGATATAATAGGAATCGGTCCTGGCGAAAACATGCGAAAGGAGCCGTTATGAACCGTCAGAGAGCCCTGAAAGTCCTCAACCCGCTGATCCTCGTCCTCCTGCTGTACCAGGGGGTTACCGGGGTGTTCAGGTTCAGTTTCTACGAGCATTTCCAGCTGATGCATCCCATTGCGGGGATTCTGCTTCTGGTGGCGGGAGCGGTGCACCTGACCCTGAACTGGCCCTGGGTCAGGGCCACCTACAAACCAGGAGGAAGGAAGGCCTGAGGCGGCACGGACAATGGAGCCGGAAGGAGAGCCCATGAGCCGAACCTTTGTCAGGAACCTGGCGGCGAAGGCCGGAATGGCCCCCGGTACCCCGGTGTACGTCGGGGAAAGGGAGGGGACCCCCGCCAGTCTGAGCCTTATCGAGTATTCCCGGTCGGGGTGCGTCGAGGGGCCGGTTTCAGTGGAGAACCTCGGACCTTTCGGAAAGGGGTCCCGGGTGGTATGGGTGAACCTTTGCGGCCTTTCCGGGGAAAACCGGGTCCAGGAGATCTGCGAAAGGTTCGGAATCCACCCCCTGGCCCAGGAGGACATCCTCCACACGAGTCAGCGCCCGAGGGTGGACATTTATAAAGACCATATATATATGGTATTAATGATGATAAAATATGATGAAGCCAGTCGGGTGCTGGACACCGAACAGGTGAGCCTGGTGTTGGGGGAAGGCTTCGTCATCACCTTCCAGGAGAGGGAGGGAGACGTCTTTGAGCCGGTCAGGGACAGGATCCGGGGCGGAAAGGGCAGGATCAGAACCCTGGGCGCCGACTATCTCGCCTATTCCCTCATGGATGCCGTGGTGGACAACTACTTCACCGCTCTGGAGAAGATGGGCGAACGGGTGGAGGAGATAGAGGATGCCGTGCTGGAGAACCCGGAGGCCGGTCTCGCTTCGGCTATTCACCTGTTCCGGCGGGAACTAACCCATCTCAGACGGGCGGTGTGGCCCCTCCGGGAAGCTCTGGCCGTGTTGACCCGGGAGGCCCCCGGGCTGATCAACCCCGGGACTGAGCCGTACATGAGGGACCTGCAGGATCATGCAGTCCAGGTTATGGATACGGTGGAGAGCTTCAGGGATACCGCTTCCGGGCTTCTGGAAGTGTACCTTTCCAGCGTGAGCAACCGGATGAACCAGATCATGAAGGTTCTCACGGTGATAGCCACAATATTCATTCCCCTCTCATTCATAGCCGGAGTCTACGGCATGAACTTCAGGCATATGCCCGAACTGGAATACCCATGGGCTTATCCGGCGGTGCTGGCGCTGTGCGCCGCGATCGCCCTGGGAATGCTGGCCGCCTTCAGAAGGAAGGGCTGGTTCTGAGGGGGCCCCCGGAGCATATTTTCCGGATAAAACGGGCCATTACACGGAAGGCGGACGATGTCGTTTCCGGTCTATTCCCTTTCTCTTCTGCTGGTATCCTCGGCGCTGGCGGTGGAGGTTTCCGGGCAGGTCTACGCCCGGTTCGTGAATCACGGAGACCTTTTCGCAGGGCCCTCCGGGGAGTTTCTCATCAGGAGGGCGGGGATCACGGCGCAGTCCCCGCTCGGAAGTAATCTGGAGGTGGAAGTGGAACTGGAAGCCCTGCCCGAGGGGGCTGCCCTGAACGACTGCTTCATCCTCTGGACTCCGTCCGACGCCCTTGACATAACCATGGGCTACTTCAAGATGCCCTTCTGCACCGCTACCACGGTATCCAACTGGAAACTCCCCTCGGTGGAACGGACCCTGACCCATGAGATAGCCACCGATCTGGACTACTCCGGAAGGTTTCCGGGGGCCGCCGCGGAGTTTTCCCCGGATCTTCCCCTTTCTCCTGTTATTTCCGCAGGGGCCTTCAGCCGGGGAGGGGGGCACGACGATCTGGAAATGCGCTACGCCTCGGGACTGGACATCAGCCCGGCGCAGGGGATAACGGTGGGCGGGGGGTTCGCCTGCCTGAGGGTGGGCGAGATGAATCCCGGAGAGCCTTCCGGGTACTCGGTCTCCCCGCTGCAGAAGGCCTTCTCGGGACGTTTCTCCCTGGAGCGCTCCTTCACCTTCGACACCTCTTTGCGTCTGGAAGGGGAATACCTGGCCGGCGACAACTGGGAGGAAGCCGACGTGGCTTTCGGCGAAGCCCCCCCGGGTTTCAGGTCCTGGTGGGTCTCGGGTCTTCTGGAGCAGAGGCTCGGGCGGGTGCCTGGCCTCAGATCCCTGGAGGGGGGGTTGTCATGGTCGGTATCCGTGCCGGAAACCGACGACGGCCGTGAATCCCGGGTGCTAGCACCCATGATGGGAGTGGGAATCACATCCAGCGCCAGGGTCAGGTTCACACTGATACGGAGAACCTTCGACGGTGCAAGCCCCGATTACACCGACATCGTGGCGGAACTGGCGGTGAGATTCTGATGGAGTCGGTTCCCGAGAAGCTCCATTTCCACAGGTACGAGTTCAAGTACCTGGTGTCGGGTGACAGGGGGGAAGCGGTAATCTCGGCGCTGGAGAGGAGGATGGAGCGGGACGCCCACTCCGCGCCGGACGGTTCGTACCTTGTCAGAAGCATGTACTTCGACACCGCCGACTTCGCCTACCACCGGGAGAAGGAATCGGGCATGCACTCCAGACACAAGTTCCGGATCAGGTCCTACGGAGCGGAGACCGGGCCGCCCCTCTTTCTGGAATTGAAGGGCAAGTACGACTGCCTGGTGTACAAGCATCGTCAGACAGTGCCCGGACAGGGGCTGGGCGAAGCCATGGAGGCCGGCACCGGAGCCCTGTGCGATTTCATCACGGGGAACGGTTGCTGCAACGGGGTGGGGCTGCACTTCGCCGCTGACTGCTTCCGGAAAAGGCTGTCTCCCAGCCTGGTGGTGGACTACCGCAGAACCGCCTTCGAGAACCGGGCCAACCCGGACTTCAGGGCCACTTTGGATACCGGGGTGTGCGCATGGAGAGCCCGCAGGAACGGAGCCCCGACGGGGATTCCCAGGGATCTTTCCCCCAGTTTCTCCGTTCTGGAGATCAAATTCCGCTACCGCTTGCCATCCTGGTTCCACAGGCTGGCTCAGAACCTGGATCTTGACAGGGTTTCATTCTCCAAGTTCCACAGGGCCGGAGAGAGGCTTTGGATGAACGACGCCTCGTCCCTGCTGGACAGGATGATCGAGAGGGGGCGCAGTTGGCCGCTCTGATTGACTGGCTCACCCGGATGGACCACTCCATGGGCTACAGCCTGCTGTACGTTCTGGAAAACCTGCTGGCTGCCCTTCTGGTGGGGCTGTTCATCGGATACGTCTACAGGAAGACCCACCGGGGACTTTCCTATTCCCAGTCGCTGGTGGTGACCCTGGTGCTGATGTGCATGATCGTAGCCGCGGTGATGATGGTCATCGGGAGCAATCTTGCCAGGGCCTTCGCCCTGGTGGGAGCCCTCACGATTGTGCGTTTTCGGACCGTGGTTAAGGATACCCGCGACACGGCCTTCATCTTCTTCGCCCTTACGGAAGGAATAGCCTGCGGTACGGCCAACCTCAGGCTGGCGGTGCTGTCCACACTGTTCATCGGTTTCGTGGCGTGGCTTCTGGCCAGAACCAACTACGGAAGCATGACCCAGAGCGAGTACATCCTGAGGTTCCGTTACGACAGGCAGGGCGGCGGCGAGGAGGAGTACGTGCAGGCCATCCGCAGGCTTGCCCGGAACAGCACCCTGATCCACGTGGAGCCTTCAGGGGAAGGAAGATACCTCACCCTGACCTACGACGTTCGTCTGGCTTCGGGGACCACCCCCGGCGGTCTTGCGACCGCCCTGGAAGCGCTGGCGGGGGTGGACGGCGTGAACATGATGTCGTCCTGCAACGACGTGGAGTACTGAGGACCGTCGGGAAGGGAGGCCCCTTTGGGTATCACACTGGCCCTGTGCCTTCTCCTCTCCGGCAACCTGTGGCACTACCAGATAACGATGCTTCCCGAAGACCTGGAAGCCCTCTACGACGATCCGGCTTCGGGGGTCCTCTACCCCGCCCATGTTTCTTGCCCTTCCGGGGAGTGCGGCTGTCTCGTGGGGTTCAGGGGAACCACATCCCTTCACCTTCCCAAGAAGTCATGGCGCATCGACCTGGAGGATCCCGGCATCGCCGGCAGAAGCCGGATCAACCTGGATGCCCACTACCGTGACCTGTCCATGATGAGAAACCATCTGGCCATGGAGCTGGTGCGGAGGATGGGGCTTCCGGCCTCCGAAACCCGCCACGTGACCCTCTCCATCAACGGCGAGAACATGGGAGTGTACCTGGAGACGGAAAGGGTGGACGAGGACTTTCTGGTTCGAAACGGCCTTCCCGACGGAAGTCTCTTCAAGGCCGTGGACGGCACGGCCCGGTTCGTCCCCTACCTGTCGGGGATCGACCCGACCTGCGGGTTCGAGTACGGAACCGACTCGGAATGGAACTTGCCGGAACTCGAGGAACTCATCGAGTCGGTCTGCCTGGGGGAGGGCCCGCAGGGGTTGTTCGACATGGAACTCCTGGTGGGCAACATGGCCGCCAACCTGGCCATGATGGAGGCCGACGGCCCGGCGAAGAACTACTACCTGCACCTGGGTCCGGACGGAGTCTGGCGGTACTTCCCCTGGGATCACGACTCCAGTTTCGGCAACGACTGGCGGGGGGTCTTCCACCCGGAGTACGTCGACTACGTTCACACGCCCCAGATGCAGTTCTTCACGCCCTATTCAATGATGATGAGGGACGGGTTGCTGAGGGAGGAGTTCCGGGCGGGGCTTCTGGAGAGCGCCGGTCTTATGGCGACCGTTCTGGTCGAAAGCCTCGACTCGGTCAGAACCGCCATCAGGGAGGACGTGTACGGAGACCCGCTGCGACGGGGAAGCCCCGAGGATTTCGAGGCGGCCTGCGACAGCCTGAGGTGGTTCATCCAGCGGAGAGCAGGCATGGTGGCAGGTTTCTACTTCCATCACAGCACCCCGGATTCCATAAGGATCACCGTCACCCCGGCCTGGCTCGAGCCCGGCGAGGGAAGCCTTCTGGTGACCGCATTATGCGCCGATTCACTGCTCTGGTGCCGGCTGGGGCTCATCCTCGACGGCGCCCCCCTGCAGACGCTTCAGATGAGCCCGGTTCCCGGAAGCGGCGGGCGGGGCTGGTCACTGGCTCTGGACCCGGAGTGTTTCGAGGGAAACGCCAGGTTCTTCGTGGAAGTCCGCCAGGCTACGATTTCCTGGCCGGCCCCCCCGGTATACTTTCCGCACTACGGCGTCTACGACGGAGAATACCGCGGAGAAGCCCTGCCGTCGGCGGTGCATGTGGATCGGGCGCCTGATCCAGGAGCACTAGTTCCGGCTACCCAGGTGCGCCTGGGACCCGCCCTTTGGGCCCTGCCCCTGGTCAACACCGGCAGTACGCCGATGGACCTTTCGCTGTGCCTTGTCGCCATGGGCGACCCGCTCCGGAGAGTCTTCCTTCCCGAGAGCCTCAGCCTTTTTCCGGGAGAGACACTGTTCGTTTCCAATCGCAGGAGCGTCCTGGATATGGAACTTCCGGGAAGAAAGACAGCCGGTGACTGCACCGCGGCCACCGCCGCGGGGACCAGGCTGGAGATCTGCGATCCGGGGTGGAACCGGGTCGCCGTGCACGCCATCCCCGCCGGGGAAAGGAATCTCAGGCCCTGGAACGGTTTTCCGGTGGTTACTGAGATCAGTTACAGCCAGCCCGCCGACTACCCATCAGGCGACTGGCTGGAGATTTACAACCCCGGTGACGAACCTCTGGATCTTTCCCTGGCCCGGATTTCCGATTCGGAGCAGGGCGGGACGGTTTTTCCCCTGGGCACCGTAATACCTCCCTTCGGTTTCCTGGTATTGGCATCGGATCCCGACCGCTTCGGGCCCCTGTACCCCGAGCTGTGCTGCGACCTTCTGGACCTGGGCTTCAACCTGTCTTCCGGCGGGGAGACTCTGAGTTTCACCGGCAGGGCCGGGGCCGCCCGGATCCTCCTCGGGTTCACGGACCAAAGCCCCTGGCCCGAAACCGACGAAGGAATCATTGCCATCCTGAATCCCGGGCTGGACCAGTCCAGCCCTTGCTCCTGGGTTTCCGTGGACCAGCCGGGATCGCCGGGCTTGGCCAACCCGGTGTGGAACCAGGAAAACGGCTCCCGGATAACCCTCGGAAGGCTGCGTCCGAACCCTTCCCCGGGGGCCGTGATTCTATTCGACCTATCCGGGGGAGCCGGTCCGGTCACGGCTTCCGTGGTGGACCTGGCAGGCAGGGTGGTGCATGACATGGGTATCCTGGAGCCCGGTGCGGATGAGTGGGCCCTGCGCCTTCCCCCGGATCTGCCTTCGGGGGTCTACTTTCTTGTGGTGCGTTCTGCCGGACTGATTTCAACGGGTAAACTCCTATGGCTGCCCTGATGTTTCTTTCGATGTTTCTTGCGGATTCCCCCTGGCCCGACTCGGTGGTGACGATCCATCTGGAGTTCGATCCCGGCCAGTGGGAATACGCCTGCGCCCACCCCGAACAGGAGATCCTTGTGGACGCCGGGATTTCCATCGGAAGCTGGCATTCCGACTGCACCATGCAGATCAGGGGCCAGACCAGCGCGTACTATCCCAAGAAATCGGTCAAGGTGAGGATCCTCGGAGGCGAATCATTCTGCGGTTTCGACGAGTTCAACCTGAACGCCCAGTACTCCGACAGGAGCCGGATCCGGGAGAACCTGTCCTACCTTTTTCACGGCGCCTGCGGTCAGATCACCCCCGCCACGGGGCTTACCCGGGTTTTCTTCAACGGTGTCACCCAGGGGCCCTATCTGTTCGTGGAGGACATAGACGGCGACTTCGCCCTGAGAACGTTCCTGCCTGACGATGCGGTGATCTACAAGTGCAGGGAGTACGGAGCCTCGCTGGACTCGCCTTACCACCTGGACCTCTACAGGAAGAAGACCTTCGAGGACCAGCCCGCGGACGACCTGGAGTGGCTGATCCGCTGGCTGGGAACCGCCCCCGACAGCGCATTCCTGGCGGACGTCTCCCGACGGGTGCACCTGGACGGTCTTCTGACATGCGCAGCCGTGAACACCCTCATCGGGCACGGCAGCACCTACTACCACAACTACCACATGGTCCTGGACGGTCCGGGGCTCTTCGGACGATGGCGCATGATCTCCTGGGACATGGACAAGACCTGGGGCGGCTCCAGCTACGGTCCCGATCTGCCGTACTACTGGGTGACCAACGACATTTCCTCACCCAACACCCTGATGTGGCGCCTTTGGTGCACTCCCCACACCAGGGGGCTCCTCATGGCCAGACTCGCGGACCTGTCCGTGGATTTCGTCCCCTGGGCAGCATCCGGGGTGGTGGACTCCCTGGCGGCGCTGGTGGAGCCTCTGGTGCAGGAGGACCCGTTCCGGGACTACACGATGGAGGAGTTCCATCAGTCCGTGCAGGTCATACGGGACTGGCCGGCTGAGCGTCTGCAGTACCTCGAACAGATGTACGACATGTGGCCCCTTCCCTTCCGTCTTTACCCGACGGTTCTGCAGAGCGACGGATCCATCCTGGCCCGCTGGAACCAGGCGGGCAGGTCTTCACAGTACCGGATTGCCCTCTCCACCGATTCCACTTTCCTGGACCAATCGGCGGTATTCTGGGAAACCGTCACGCCGGACACCTTCTTGGTCTTCGCCGGCAGGGGCGGTCGCGGTTTCGGCGAAACCTTCCTGCAGGTGCGGGCCTTCAACCATTACCGGGAGGAGAGGGCCCTGAACCGGTCGGTTCCCCTGACCCCCGACCCGGCCACGCCCAGAAACGGAACGGTGATCATCAACGAGGTGTTCTACCGGGACGGCGACTACATAAGGCCCGGGGACTGGATAGAGCTGGCGAACGTCGGAGACGGACCGGTGAACCTGGCCGGCTGGTCCATCCGGGACACCCAGGACAGGAACCTCTTCGTGCTCGGGGACGAGACGGTCCCCTCCGGCGGCTTCATCGTGCTGACGAGCGATCCGGAGGCCTTCGAGTGGACCTACTCTCCATGCCAGACCCACCCCAAGCCCCTGTATTTCGGGCTTTCCGCGGACGGCGAGATCCTCAGACTGTACGACTATCTTGGCAACATGACGGACTACGTTCCATACCAGCCGGGCCCTCCCTGGCCCACCGAGCCTGCGGACGGGGGGTGGAGCCTTTCACTGATCAGCCCGGAACGGGACAACTCCGAACCATCCTCCTGGACAGCAACCCCGGACGGAGGGACCCCGGGGCTTTCGAACAACTCAACCCCACCCTGGACCCCCGAGGCGGCCCTTTTCCTGAGCGGGGTTTCGCCGAACCCGGCCTTCGACCTGATCACCTTCCGGGTCTCCGCCGCGCCCGGCGGGCAGTGCGTCATAAGGGTTTTCGACCTGGCGGGGCGGGTCGTGGCCGGTCCGGTGGACATCATCCTCGGCCCCGTCCTTCAAAGCGTGTCCCTGGAGATCGAAGGTCTCCCCCCGGGAGTCTACTTCCTGCACGTCTCCTACGCCGGGCTGAAACGGTCATCCTCCTTCATAAAGCTGGCGGGTGCGCCATGAGGATACGCTGGTCAACGGCGACCCTTCTTCCGGTTTCCCTCTCCCTCGCCCGGGTGGTCACGGTGCACCCCGGCGAAGCCTTCAGGGACAGTCTTCAGGATCTCTCACAGGGGGACACCCTGTACTTCAGCCCCGGGGTGTACACCCTGGACGACGGCCTTCCGCTTCTGTGGATCCGCCCTGAGAACCAGGGGGTGGTGGTGACGTCGGATCCGGAAGACCCCGCGGTGCTGGACGGTCAGGGTCTCGACCGGCCGGTGGTTTTCGCGGAGGGCCCCCTGGGGCCGGAAACCGTGCTGGAGAACCTGGAGATAACCGGGGGCAACCTTCTCTCCGGGGACTGGTTCGGGGGAGGGGGGGTTTCCATGCTCAACGCCGGATGCACTGTGGCGAACTGCCTGGTGAGGGATAATACAGCACTGCTGGGAGGAGGGGTGTTCGCGGAGGGCGGGGAACCTGTACTGGACCGGTTGACCATCCGGGACAACAACGCCCTGGTTTCCGGCGGAGGCGCCTGCTTCTACGGAAGCGACCCCCTGTTCCGGAACTCGGTGGTGAGGATGAACGTCTCGGAGGATGACGGCGGAGGAGTGTACACCTACCTGGGCACCATGTCGGGACACAATCTGCTGGTGGCCTGGAACCGGGCAGGCGACGACGGCGGAGCGTTCATGCAGTTGAAGGGGATGCTTCTGCTGGAGTTCTGCACCCTTCACGGGAACCGTGCAGGCGACGACGGCGGCGGGATCCTGGTGTCGTCCGCGGACAGCCTTTCCCTGGAGTCCTGCCTGGTGACCTGGAACCTGGGCAAGGGCGGAGTCCAGTGCAAGAAGGGCAATGAGGCGGTCTTCGTGAGCCACTGCTGCGCATGGGAAAACGAGTACGGCGACTACGTGAACATGGACGATCCCACGGGGACCCTGGGCAATATCTCCGCCGACCCCCTCTTCTCAGACTCCCTGCTGAGGCTCTCCCAGCCGGAGGCGGGGCAGCCCGACCTGAGCCCCTGCGTGGACGCCGGACACCGGGGAGCGCAGGGGAGCACCGTGGAGGGGCTGTCAACCAGGACCGACAGCCTTCCCGACCAGGGAACGGCGGACATGGGCTGCCATTTCGACCCGGAACCCTACATGTGGAATCCGGAAGGGCCCTGGATTCCCTTTGGAATCCGGGTGTTCCCGTGCCCTGCCACCGCCGCCCTGAACATCAGGGTCACCTCGTTGGACCATGTTTTCGTGGAGGTGACCGTGTTCGATCTGACGGGGAGACTTGCGGCGGACCTGGGCTGCTTCTCCGTGGAAGGGGTGAAGGACCTGTGCTGGCCCCTCCCGCCGGATGTTCCGGCGGGTGTGCTTCTGGTGAGGTGCGAAGGCCCCGAAGGTAGCCTGACGGAAACCGCGGTGGTGCTCCGATGATCGCCGCCCTGGTGCTGGCAGCGGCTGTCATCCCGGTGTCGCCGGGGGAAAACCTTCAGGACGCCCTGGATTCGTGCGCTCCCGGGGATACGGTTCTTCTGCTGCCCGGGGTCCACACGGGGTCCGGCGAACACCTGGCCGCCATGGACGGCGGCCACAACGGAGTCGTCCTCCTGGGCGACCGGGAGGCGCCGGAAACTGTGGTGCTCTCGGGAAGCGGTCTGACCGGATCGGTGCTCCACCTGGACGGTTCCAGCGCGGGGGTGCTTGACGGAAGCACCATTCTGGAGGGGTTCACCGTGGAGGAGGGGGAGTCGCCGGAGCTGGGGGGCGGGGCCTTCTTCTACCACGCCTCACCGGTGCTGATCGCGGTATGCTTCACCGGTTGCCACGCCGGCAGTGGCGGGGCGGTCTACGTCTGGCGGGGAGAACCGGCCTTCGTATCCTGCGTTTTTCAGGAGAACACCGCGGGCACCTCCGGGGCGGGTGCCTACATCTACGCCTCGGACGGGAGTTCCTTCGTGTCCTGCCGGTTCCAGGGCAACAGCTCCAGCAACGACGGCGGAGGAATCTACCTGTTCCACAGCTCGCCGGTCATCCGGAACTGCCTCTTCGCGGACAACTACGCCTGGGACAACGGGGGGGGAGTCTACTGCTACGCCTACTCCTCCCCGGACATGGGATGGTGTACCTTCCAGGGCAACTCCACCACCTACGAGGGGAGCGCGGTCTACTTCAGGGTGGGTTCCCTGGCGGAGGTTCACGACTGCATCATCACAGGCAACCTCACCCCGGCCCTCTGGCTTGACGGCGGCGGAGACCCGCAGTTCAGCCACAACTGCGTCTGGGGCAATCCGGACGGCGACTGGGGAAACCTTCCGGACCCCACCGGAACCGGGGGCAACATTTCCCTAAATCCACTGCTGGTCATGGGATACCACCTTTCCCAGGTCCAGTCCGGGCAGTCCCAGGACAGCCCCTGCGTGGATGCCGGATCCATCTCCGCCGCGGGCGCCGGACTGGACATCTACTGGACCAGGACCGACCAGGTGGAGGATTCGGGCCAGGCGGACATGGGCTTCCACTACGGTCCCGTACCCCAGTACACCGGGTTCGAGCCGGAGGGCGCCCCGACGGCGGGCCTCAGGGTGGTCCCGGTTCCCGCAGCGGGGCCGGTGACGGTGTTCCATCCGTCCGGGGCCGGACGCCTCGTGGTGTGCGACCTGTCGGGCAGGGTGGTGATTGAGCGCCCGGCGGACCCCCTGGGGAGCAGCAGCCTTCCGCTATCCGGCCTGCCCGGGGGGGTTTACCTTCTGCTTTACTCGGGCCTGGAAGAACACTTTTCGGCCAGGCTGGTGATTCTCTGACCCCTGAACCGCCGGGGGGGGAAGCCGGGAATGGAGGAAAAGTCTTGAGCGACGGGGAAGAGGTTTTCAGGGACAATCCGCCCGGCCTGCGGGAAAGGCTTCGGGGACTCCGGGCGGGGATTGCTGGCTGCGGAGGCATAGGCAGCAACACGGCGCTCCTTCTGGCCAGGGCCGGCGTAGGAGAACTCCTGCTCGTGGACCACGACAGGGTCGAGGAGAGGAACCTCAACCGGCAGAACTATTTCAGGGAACACCTGGGGATGCCGAAGGTGGAGGCCCTGGCAGGCCAGATCCGAGGAATCGGCGCGGGAACCCGGCTGAAGGCCGTCGAGACCGAAATAGACTCCGGCAACGCCGCGGACCTCTTCAGCGGGTGCGACATTCTGGTGGAAGCCCTGGACCTGGACGAGACCAAGGAGATGCTGCTTACCGCCTGGCTCACTGGATTGCCCGGGGTTCCCGTGGTTGCCTGCAGCGGTCTGGCCGGGCTTGAGGACCCGGACGGGATTCGGGTGGACCGGCGGGGTGTGCTGACCGTGGTGGGCGACGGCTCCTCGGAACTGAGCGGAGGAACCCTTTCCGCCAGGGTCTGTCTGGTGGCCTCCCTGATGGCCCTGGAGGCGGTTCGTATCCTGGCGGGAGAGAGAAGCTCCTGCGAATCCTGCTCCGATCCGTGTTCGCAGGGTGTGGAACTGACCTGCGACCGCGGCAGGGTACCCCTGACGGGGTTTCCAGCCAGGGTCCTGGAGGGCGCGGTGCGGGGGATGCTCTCCACCTTCAGGGGGGTGGACCCCTCGGGGGAAATCCTTCTCAGGCTAAGGAACCGGAGAAACCTCCCCGGCTGCTGACCCCCCGGGGGACGGCCCGGCTATCGGCTCCAGGTTTTCCCCGATGCCACCCGCGGAGAATACGAACCATCTGCCGGTGAAGTACCGCCCGGCGGCGCTCCGGACGTCTTCCGGCTCGAGTTCCGCGACCAGCCTGAGCCTTCGAAGGTCCCAGTCCAGGGGAAGCCCCATGGACTCGACCCGGGCCAGGTACTCCGCCAGGTCGCCGTAGGTGTCGAAGTTCAGAGCATGGGCCCCCATGGATCGGGACTGCTCCACCAGGAGCTCGATTTCCTCCACCCCCTCCCGGGCAAGCCGTTCGCACTCGTTCTGCACCGAACGGAGTGCCCGGGTGTTCATGGGGGCGCCGGTGGCGTAGGCCGCGGTGAAGACAGCGGTGCTTCCGAGGCCTGTGTACTGGGCGTCGCTGTACCCCCAGACCGCGTAGGCCAGCCCCTGCTGTTCCCGGATGTACCGGCCCAGCCGGGAGGATATGCCCGAGCCCAGGATCCGCGAGGCCATGTCGAAAGCCGGTTCGTCGGGGGAGTTCAGCCCCGGTGCCGGGCACATCACAGCGGCGGCGGCCTGGATCCTTCCGGGAATGCTCACCGCCGCCGTGTCCCCGGGGACTTCCCGGAATCCGTACTCCTCGGGGGAGGGGAGGTCTTCCTCCGGCTCCGACCAGCCGGAGAAATTCAACTCGGCCAATTCCAGCGCTCGTTCCGGGGTGATGTCGCCCACCACGGCGATAACGGTTTCCGAGGGCCTTACGCAGATCCGGCGGCACTCCCGCACGTCCGAATCGGTTATCCTGTTCAGGGTTTCTTCGGTCACGATCCGGGCCGAGGCTTCCGTCTCGATTGTTCCGGCGGCCCTGGAGAAGACCATGCCCAAGGGTTCTTCCAGGGAGGTTCTGACCCATCCCGCCGCCCTGGACCTGGCGGCCTCGAAGTCCCCCGGCCTCATGGCGGGCCTGACCAGGACGTCCGCCGCGGAGAGGATAAGAACCTCGGCATCCCTGCTCAGCCCCCATACGCTGCCCCAGGAGAAGACGTCGCCGGCGCCGATCCAGATGCCGGCGCCCAGGTCCTCCAGCCTCCTGTGGAACGAGGGGCGGTCCAGCGCCTCGGTGCCGCCCAGCATGGTTTCCACCGTGAGGGCGGCCAGTCCGGCCAGTTCCGGGGGGTTTCTCCGGTCTCCCATGGGGAAGGAGAACGCGATTTCGACAATGGGAAAGGTGTGATCCTCCCGGACCAGCAGGGTCAGCCCGTTCTCGAGGGTGAACCTGGCCACCCCTTCGGATACCGACTCCTCCGGGGGCGCCAGGTCTTCCGGATGTACGGTCAGCCCCTCCCAGTCCATGTCGTCCGGGGGGGCCAGTTCTCTGTGGATGTCCCCGCCGGTTTCCGAAGCGGGGGTTCCCCCCCCGGGAACCAGCACCACGGTGGCCCTGTTCTCCCGGGAGAAGTACCGGGCCGCCGCATCTCTTACATCCTCCGGGGTCAGAGCCGAGAAGGACTCCAGGTATTTTTCATGGTACATGGGGTCGCCGGCCAGATTCCAGTAATAGGCCCGACGCCATGCCACGCCCACCGGGTTGTCCGAGGAAAGGATCTCATCAGCGGCGAACCTCTGCTTTATACCGGTCATCGTTTCTTCATCCAGAAGCGTCGTGGAAAGGCGCTCCAGCTCATCCAGAATCATCCGCTCCACTGAGTCGGGGTCCGCGCCTTCCTGAAGAACGGCGGCGATGATGAAGGGCGACGGGTCGATGCTTCCCGGGGCGCTGGCCCAGGCGCTGGAGGCCAGGCCGGGAAGCACCAGGCTGTTTTCAAGCCATGAGGTGCGTCCCGCGGAGAGGTAGGCGGCGATGAAATCCAGGGCGGGCATGTCCGGGCTGGTCTGTTCCGGGCCCTGAAAGCCTATCATCAACCTGGCGCTCTCCGCGGGGAAGACTATTTCCTTCCTCACGGGGCCCTCCATGGGCGGATCCCCGGGAAGGCGCAGCTCCGGCGCGTACCCTTCCGGTATCCCTCCGAAATACTCCTCCGCGAGTTCCATGGCCTCCCGGGGGTCTATGTCGCCGGCGATGACCAGCACAGCGTTTCCAGGCTGATACCAGGAATTGTAGTAATTCCTTACCGCCCCGGCGGTGTAGGCGGAGATGGTTTCCCCGTAGCCGATGACCGGCCGCCGGTAGGGGTGGGCGGGGTGCATGATTTCTGACATGGCCTGCCATATCGCCTGGTCCGGGCTGTCCTGCCCAAGCCTCCACTCGTCCAGGACCACTCCGATCTCCTCCGCCACAGTGGCGGAATCCATCGGGCAGTTCCTCATCCTGTCGCTTTCTATGGCCAGCGCCTCGGCGAGCCTGTCCGCTGGAAAGTTCAGGTAGTAGGTGGTCTGGTCCTGTCCGGTGCCGCCGTTCGCATTTCCGCCGTTCTTCTTCACTATCTGCCAGAACGTGGTGCTTGGCATGGAGGGGGTGCCGTTGAACAGCATGTGTTCGGTGAAGTGGCTGATTCCCGCCAGATCGTCGGTCTCGTTCCGGGCGCCCACCCGGTACTGGATAACCACGGCGACGGATCTGGTGTAGCCCATCTCCTCCGTGACGACCGTGAGGCCGTTGGACAATGTGGCCACCTCGGGAACGGCGAATACGGGAAAAACGGTTAGAAAGAAGCACAGCAAAGCGTATTTCACGGGGAACTCCTCGCTTTGTTCTCAGGGTCTTCCATACTCGGCCGAATATATGAACGCGGCTGTCCGCGTTGCTCCCGGACCGGCTATATTCTTCTTTTGGGGAGTGTTTCCGAAAGTCCGAAAGGGAGGGCCATGGCCGGGGAAGCGAGGCATATCTTCATCACCGGGGGGGTGGTCTCCTCCCTGGGCAAGGGCATCACCGCGGCATCCATAGCGCTGCTTCTGAAGCAGCGGGGCTACAGCGTCTTCCTGCAGAAACTCGACCCCTACATCAACGTGGACCCCGGCACCATGTCCCCCTACCAGCACGGGGAGGTCTTCGTCACCGACGACGGCGCCGAGACAGACCTGGACCTGGGACACTACGAGAGGTTCGCCGGGGTGACCTGCACCCGGCAGAGCAACTTCACCACCGGTCGGATCTACTCCTCGGTCATTCGACGGGAGAGGGAGGGAGGCTACCTGGGTGGAACCGTCCAGGTGGTTCCCCACATCACCGACGAGATCAAGAAGGCGATACTTGACTGCCGCGCCACCGGAGCCGACATCGTACTGACCGAGATCGGCGGCACCACCGGAGACATCGAGTCCAGCCCGTTCCTGGAGGCGCTCAGGCAGCTCAGGCACGAGCTGGGGCAGGGCAGGTCCCTGTTCGTCCACCTCACCCTGGTTCCGTACCTGAGCGCCAGCGGGGAACTGAAGACGAAGCCTGCACAGCAGTCCTCCGGAGTCCTTCGAAGCATAGGAATCATCCCCGACGTGATCATCTGCCGCACCGAGGTCCCCATGAAAGAGGAGCATTTCCAGAAGCTGAGCCTCTTCTGCAACGTGGAGCGCCGGGCCGTAATCGAGGAAACCGATGTAAGGAATTCCATCTACGAGGTTCCCGGCGAGCTCGCCCGCCAGGGGCTGGATACCCTCGTCCTTGAGAAGATGGGCCTTCCGCCGGGGAAACTGGATCTTTCCGACTGGGAAAAAATGGTGGATCGGGCGGTGACCCCTCCCGGCCCACGGGTCGAGATCGCCGTGGTGGGCAAGTACATGGCCCTGAGGGACGCCTACAAGTCCATATTCGAAGCCCTGAGCCACGGCGCCATCGCCAACGGACTGGGGCTGAAGCTCAGATGCATCGAGAGCGAGGATCTGAACCCCTCCTCCGCCGAGGAGATCCTCCGGGGTGTCCGGGGGGTTCTGGTGCCCGGAGGGTTCGGTTACCGGGGGCTGGAGGGGAAGATCGAGGCCGTAAGGTATGCCCGGGAGAAAAAGGTTCCCTTCCTGGGGATATGCCTCGGAATGCAGTGCGCGGTGATCGAGACGGCCAGGAACCTGGCGGGGCTGAAAGGCGCCAACAGCTCCGAGTTCGCCCCGGATTCCCCCCATCCGGTCATCGACCTGATGGAGCAGCAGAGGGGAATTGCGGACATGGGAGGAACCATGCGGCTGGGTTCGTACCCCTGCGTTCTCCGGGAAGGTTCCCTGGCGTCGGAAGTCTACCGGGGCGTTCACGTCGATGAGAGGCACAGGCACAGGTTCGAGTTCAACAACAGGTACCGGGAAACCCTGGCGGCGGCCGGTCTTTCGCTCTGCGGCCTCTCCCCCGACGGAAGCCTGGTGGAGGTGGTGGAAAGGCCCGATCATCCCTGGTTCATAGCGTGCCAGTACCATCCCGAGTTCAAGTCCCGCCCCCTGGCTCCCCATCCCCTCTTCGCCGGCTTCGTGGGGGCGGCGGGAAGAACCCCGGAATGAGCCGCCCCGGGGAATACTGCGGGCTCTGCGGCGTTACCGGAAGCCGAACCGCTCCGGCGGCCCTGGTGGCGGAGGGCCTGTTCGCCCAGCAGCATCGGGGGCAGGAGGCCGCCGGAGTGGCGGCCCTGACGGACGACCGGCGGATATTGCTACACAAGCGCAGGGGTCTGGTTTCCGAGGCGATGGCCGACGCTCCGGAAACGCTCTTCGAAGGCTCGGTGAAAACCGCCATCGGCCATGTAAGGTACGGAACCTTCGGCGGCGACGATCTTCTCAACGCTCAGCCAATACTGGTGAACATGGCGGGGATTCCGGTGGCCATCGCCCACAACGGAACCATCAGCAACGCCGGCAGCATCCGCCGGGACCTGCAGCGGAAGGGCCACATTCTGCAGACCAGGACGGACACCGAAATCGTGCTTCACCTCATGAGCCGAGAGCTGGAGCAGAACAACTACAACATAAGGCGCTGCTTCGAGATAGCCCTTTCGAAACTCGAGGGAGCGTTCTGTCTGCTCCTGCTCACCCCGGAAGGGATGTACGCCGTCAGGGATCCCCTGGGATTCAGGCCCCTGAGCCTGGGACGGATACCCGACGGGGGCTGGGTGGTGGCCAGCGAATCCATCGCCTTCTCAATGACCGGGGCGGAGTACGTCCGGGAGATCAGGGCCGGGGAGATAGTCTTCTTTTCCATGGACGGCTCCCAGCCCTCCGCCGACTGGTTCGACGGGGAGGCGGAGCTCTTCCAAGCCGGCGACAGGATGGCCCAGTGCATCTTCGAGCACGTCTACTTCGCCAGACCCGGAAGCATGGTCTTCGGCGACAGCGTTTACCGGGTCAGGCTCGAAATGGGCAGACAGCTTGCCCGGGAGCACCCCGCCGACTGCGACATGGTCATGCCTGTTCCGGACAGCGGGATGTTCGCCGCCATGGGCTATTCCAGGGAACTGGGGGTGAACCTTGACATGGGATTCACCAGGAACCACTACGTGGGAAGAACCTTCATAGACCCCGGTCAGGCGGCCCGACCTTCGATGGTGATGAGAAAGCTTCAGCCGATTCCCGATGCGGTGGCCGGCAGAAGGATCTGCGTGGTGGAGGACAGCATCGTCAGGGGGACCACCAGCAGAACCCGGATCAATGCCCTCCGGGAGGCCGGCGCCCGGGAGGTGCACATGCGGGTGAGCTGCCCGCCCCACCGGCACGCCTGCTACTTCGGCATAGACTTCCCCCGGCAGGAGAAGCTCATCGCCTACAACAGAAGCGTTTCGGAAGTGGCCCGGATCCTGGGGCTGGACAGCCTGGCCTACCTCTCGGTGGAGGGAATGCTCTCCTGCGTCCGTGCCCACGACACCCGGCACTACTGCACGGCCTGCTTCACCGGCGATTATCCGGTACTTCCCCCCTCCGACGGCATACCCGGCAAGGAGGGCCAGTGATCCCCGGCGGTGTGGCCATTCTGGACTTCGGAAGCCAGTACTCCCAGCTGATAGCCCGGCGGATCAGGGAACTGGGGGTTTACTGCGAGCTTCTTCCCGGAGACGCTCCCATGGAGCGGATCACGGGGATGCGACCCGGTGCTCTGGTCCTTTCGGGAAGCCCCTACAGCGTGTACGCCCCCGGGGCCCCCCGGCCGGATCCCGGAGTTCTCCAGTCGGAGCTTCCCGTGCTGGGTGTCTGCTACGGGATGCAGCTCCTGGCGCACCTGTCCGGAGGCCGGGTGGAGGGAGGACATCACAGGGAGTTCGGCCCTGCAGGAATCTTTCCCTCCGGTGACAGCGTGCTCTTCCGGGGACAGGCGCCGGGGCTTCTGGCCTGGATGAGCCATGGAGACCGGGTCACCGGGCTGCCCCCCGGCTACGCCGTAGCCGCCTCCACGGAACTTCTTCCCATAGCGGCCATGGAAAACCCTTCGGCCAAGCGCTACGGGGTTCAGTTCCACCCCGAGGTCAACCACACGGTCTTCGGAGTCGAGTTCCTTCGAAGATTCCTTTTCGATGTGGCCGGGCTCGAGCCAGGCTGGAACATGAAGGCCTACGCCGAGGAGGCCTCCCGGACGATACGCCGGATGCTGGGACCCGACGGGCGGGTGATCCTCGGGCTCTCCGGCGGCGTGGACAGCTCCGTCGTGGCGGCTCTTCTCCACCGGGCCGTTCCCGGCAGGTTCACTCCTATCTTCATTGACAACGGCCTTCTGAGGGAAGGCGAACGGGCCCAGGTGGAGGAAACCTTCCGGGACCATTTCGGCATGCCCCTGGTAGTCATGGACGGTTCCGACCGTTTCCTCGGGGAGCTGCAGGGGGTGGACGATCCCGAGGCCAAGAGGAAGATCATCGGCAGGGTTTTCATAGAGCTGTTCGAAAAGGCCGCATCCGATGTCCGGGGAGCCACGCACCTGGCCCAGGGAACCCTGTATCCCGACGTCATCGAGAGCGTGAGCTTCCGGGGGCCCTCGGCCACCATCAAGAGCCATCACAACGTGGGGGGACTGCCGGAGAAGATGCACCTCAAACTCCTGGAACCCCTCAGGGAACTTTTCAAGGACGAGGTTCGGGAACTTGGCCGTGAGCTGGGACTTCCCGGACACATGGTTGACAGGCACCCCTTCCCGGGCCCAGGGCTGGCTGTACGCATCCTGGGCCCGGTGAACCGGGAGGATCTTGACCTTCTGAGGAAGGTGGATTCGGTGTTCATCGGCTACCTTCGGAACAACGACCTGTACCGCGAGATCTGGCAGGCCTTCGCGGTCCTGCTTCCCGTGAGGACGGTGGGGGTCATGGGCGACGAGAGGACCTACCACCGGGTCGCCGCTCTCCGGGCGGTCACAAGCACCGACGGCATGACCGCCGACTGGTACCGGATGGCCCCTGACCACATGGCAAGGCTGGCCAGCGAAATCGTCAACCGGGTTCCGGGTGTGAGCCGGGTGGTGTACGACATCTCCTCGAAGCCGCCGGCCACGATCGAGTGGGAATGACCGGGACCCTGGTGAACACCGCCGCGGTGCTGGCGGGGGGTACCCTGGGAAGTCTTCTGGGCTCCCGGTTTCCAGGGCGCATTCAGCAGACCGTCATGCAGGCCATCGGTCTCTTCACCATAGTCATGGGGGCGGGGATGTTCCTGGAGGCGGCCAACGTCCTGGCGGTGCTGGGAGGCATCATTTCCGGGGGCGTCATCGGCGAAGCCCTTCGGCTGGAGGACAGGCTCCAGACCCTGGGCGATAGGCTGAAAACCGGATGCGCCGCGGTCCCTTTCCTCACCAGGGGAGATTTCACCCGGGGCTTCGTGACCGCGGGCCTGGTTTTCTGCGTGGGTCCTATGACCGTGGTGGGCTCCATGCAGGACGGTCTTCGGGGGGATCCCTCCCTGCTGATAATGAAGAGCGCCCTGGATTTCTTCGCGGGGATGTCCTTCGCCGCCGCCATGGGCATGGGAGTGGCCTTCGCCGGGGTGATAGTACTCCTCTTCCAGGGCGGGCTAACCCTGGGGGCCTCGGCTTTGTCCGGAATTCTCAGCGAAGCCATGGTGGCGGATATGACCGCCGCCGGCGGGGTTATCCTGGTGGGGCTCGGGCTCATTCTTCTGGACGTGCGCAGGGTGAAGGCCGCCAACCTGTTGCCCGCCCTTGTCACGGCTCCCGCCCTCACAGCCCTTGCGGCGTCCCTGTAAAACACCGATTGTTTACTGGTTCAAAGGCGAACAACCCGGGAGGTTACCATGAAAGTTCTAGTTCATGCTGCTGTTCTGACGATTCTGGCCATGTCGGTCTCATGTGGCGACGACGATCCCTTCAACCCCGGCCAGAACGACGATTCCCGCTACTACCCCCTGGCGGTTGGCAACACCTGGAATTACAGCCGGATCGGATCCTTCAACGTTGACTCCCTTAGCTACACCGTCACCGGAGCCTCCACCGTGAGGATACTGGGAACAGCCGAACATTCCGGCGGGTTCGAAGTCTTCCTGGAGGAGACCGTCGTTGCGGACACCATCCAGGGGCTCACGGTGATCAACTCCATCGACACGAGCTATATCAGGGTCACTACCGAGGGCTTTTTCGGATACCCGGGTCTCGGGAGCGCCGATTCCAGCTGGACCGTGCCCTTCCCCCTGGTGTCGGGCATGGTATGGATGTTCCAGACGGAGCCCGAGGTGACCGGCGAGATCCTCAGCCTGTCCGCCACGGTGACGGTTCCCGGCGGCACCTTCGACGAGTGCGCGGAGATGCGCACCACCTGGCTGGAGGGGGGAAACCTGGTGAACACCACAGACTACGCGCCCAACGTTGGTATGGTCAGGAACGTCTACAGCCAGGGCGCGGGGCAGTTCACCACCGAAGTCACCAGCAGGCTTACCGGCTACCAGCTGACCCCCTGAGAAACAACGCTCCGGAATGATCCGCAGGGCCGGAAAACTCCTTCCGAACCGGGACTACCTGGGAATTCTCACCGGCGCGGTGCTCTTCGGGATAGCCTACTCCTGGTTCCTGATGCCGTTCCGGGTATCCCCGGGCGGGGTGGCGGGGCTCGCCCAGATTCTCTACCACTTCACCGGCATTCGGGAGAGTCTGTGGATGTTTGGTTTCAACATCCCGCTGTTCATTCTTGGATACTTCCAGGTGGGCCGTCAGTTCGGCGTGCGAAGCTTCGCCGGAATGATGCTGTCCAACGGGGCCTGCTGGCTCTTCGCCCCGGAAAGGCTTTCCTTCGTTCCCGGTTTCAGCAACTTCGTCCACAACGTGGCCGCCCCGGGGGAGCTGCCCAGGCTGGCGGTGCTCTTTTCCGGCGGCGGCGAGATGGACATTCTGCTGGCATCCGTTGCCGGGTCCTCCCTGCTGGGGATATCCCTGGGGCTGATCTTCCGGTTCCGGGGGTCCACCGGCGGGACGGACATTCCGGTGGCCATGCTGAAGAAGTACGCCGGGGTAACCATTTCCACGGGGTACTGGATGGTGGAGAGCGTGATAATCCTTCTCGTGGGGCTGGTCTTCGGCGATGCCAGGCTGGTGATCTGGGCGTACCTCAACCTCTTCCTCACCACGAAGATGACCGACTTCTCCGCCGAGGGCATGCCCTTCGTGAAGGCGGTCTTCATCATAAGCGACCGGTCCGAGGACATCCGGGAAGCCATCTTCCGGCACCTGGACCGGGGAGTCACCTTCCTGAAGGGGCAGGGTGGCTACGACCGGCGGGAGCGTGACGTCATCTACGTCTGCGTGCACCGGCGGCAGGTGATGGTGCTTCAGAAACTGGTGAAGGACATAGACCCGGACGCCTTCATGGTGCTCCACGACGCCTACGACGTAATGGGGTACGGTTTCCGGAAGCGAACAATAGACTACTCGGATGTTGATTGACACCCACTGCCACCTGGCGGACCAGCCCCTGTTCGGAGACCTGCGGGGGGTTCTGGAAAGAGCCCTGAAGGCCGGGGTGAAGGGCATGGTGGTTCCATCGTCCTCCGGTGACGACTGGGAAAGGGTCGCCTCGCTGGCCCGCAAGCCCGGCGTGTCAGCGGCCTTCGGGGTCCACCCGTGGAACGCCCGGACGGGGGTGGACCTGCCCTCCCTAAGAAGCCGCCTGGCGGGCGCCGCCGCGGTGGGAGAGGTCGGGCTGGACTGGAAGGTGGACGTCCCCAGGAACCTTCAGATGGATTGCCTCGAGGCTCAGCTGATCCTGGCCCGGGAACTGGGGCTGCCGGTGCTGCTCCATTGCCGGGGCGCCTTCGACGAGCTGCTCGAGCTGCTGAAGGCCCATGACCCCAAGGGTTCCGTTATCCACGGCTTCAGCCGGGGTCCCGGACTGATGAGGCGCTTCCTGGAGCAGGGCTGCCACATCGGCTTCGGAGGGGCGGTCACCCGGGCCGGCGCCCGGAGTGCCAGAGCCAGCGCCTGTGAGGTGCCGGAAAACCGGTTCGTGCTGGAGACCGACGCCCCGTGGATAGACGTGGAAGGGGGCCCCTCGGAGCCCTCTTCGTTGCCCCTGGTGGCCCGGGCCATGGCCGCCCTTCGGGGGGTTCCCCGGGAGCGCATAGAGTCGGTGTCCGCCGGGTCAGCCGGGAAACTGGGGCTTTGCTGATGGGAAGGCGTTTCGACCGGGTGAGGGATTTCTACGGAGAGGAAGGGCTGGACCGTATAAGGAGAGCCCGGGTGCTGGTGGCCGGGCTGGGCGGGGTCGGGAGCCACTGCGCCTCAGCCCTGGCCAGGACCGGGGTGGGGGAACTGGTGCTGTGCGACTTCGACAGGGTCACCGAGACCGGGCTGAGCCGGAGCGCCCTGTTCGGCCCCGGGGACTTAGGCAGAGACAAGGCCGAAGCGGCTGCCGGGGCGCTGACGACCCTGTGCCCCGGGACCAGGATCGAGCCCCGCACCGTTTTCATCCACTCCGACACTCTTCCGGAATTGCTGCCCAGCGATTGCGGCCTGGCGGTGGCGGACGCCATCGACAGCCTCAACCCCAAGGCCGAACTCATCTCCTGGTGCCTGGCATGGGGCATCCCGGTGTTCAGCAGTATGGGCGCCGCCGGCCGGCGGGACCCCTCCATGGTGATGGTGGGAAGCCTTTGGGAATCCAGGGGTTGCCCCCTTGCCAGGCAGCTGCGCCGCTATCTGGCGAACAGGAACGCCACGGGCAGGGTGGACTGCGTGTACTCCCAGGAGAAGCCCCTGAAACCCCTGCCGCCGGATCGGGATGACGCCGTGCTGGTTCGGGGAAGGGTCAGGAACCGGCTTCCCAGCCTGATGATGATGCCCGGCATCTTCGGGTACGCCCTGGCCCAGCTGGTTCTGGACTGGATAGTGGGCGGGGTTGGCGGGAACGTGTGGGAATCGAACCCACCCAGGATGGTTTGAGCACCCGACGCCGGATTTGAAGTCCGGGAGGGACACCAGTCCCCTTCCGCTCCCGCATGGGGGTAAACTTCGCCCGCAGCGCCCCGATTGTCAATAGAGCTTTCGGGTATTATCGTCCCATTTATTCTCGGCCCGCGAGGGGGCGGGAGGGGAAAGCGAAAATGGACGTAGTGCTGCTTCGCGCCTCGCTGGCGTCGTCATCCGAGGCCCGGGAAAGAGGGATTCTCTTCGCGGAGAAACTCTCGGAGTTCCCTTCCCCGTACGACATCTTCCAGACCCTGTCCGACTCGGCCCTGGAGTCACCACTGAACGTCCTGGCTTTCTATACCTCGGTCAACTCGGTTCCCTGGGGAAAATCCGTCAAGGGCTACACCATGAACCAGCTTCAGAAAGGGCTTAAATCCCAGCTCCCCATGCTAACCAGAGCCTGGGCCCTGCTGGAGAGCCTGCCGCCGGAGGGGCGGGGGAGCTTCCTCGGCAAGGTGTCCCTGGCTCTGGAGACCGCCACCCTGGTCTGGAGCGACCTGCGGGAGGAGGGCCGGGCGGAGAGGCTTCCCACCGGCGAGAACGTGCTGGAGCTGGTGTTTTCCTCCGGGCCGCCGGAGGAGTCGGAGCTGTCCTTCGATACCTCCGCCTGGCCTGGTGGGTCCCAGAAGAAGCTGGAGGAAGTGCTTGAGGAGCTGGACTTCACCCGCAAGGGGAAGGAGAACTGGCTCTTCAACCTGGATCCCGACACCCTGGAGAAACTCCATTCCGGCGCCAACCTGAAGGCGTACATCAGGGGCTCCCAGGCGGCCCAGAGCCCCCTGGCCCTGGCCCGGACCGCCCAGGGGCTGGCGGTGAAGTTCAGCCTTCTTCTCCGCACGGTGGGAATGTACCCGCCGGACCATCCCGCCATCGAGCCCGCCCTGGAGGACTTCCTGGAGAGGCTCGAAGCCCAGAGGGGCGAGGAGGGCGGGCTGGTGGCCTTCACCCTGCTGGGCGGAAGGCTCATGGTGAACAACATCAAGGTGAACCGAAAGGTCCGGGCGGTGGACAACCTCCTCTCGCACCTGGAGGAACGCCGGGTGAACAGCGTGGCCTTCGACACAGGCCTCTCCCCCCAGGACCTGTTCGACTTCCTGGAGATGCTGAACCGCAAGGCGGGCTACCTTAAGGAAAGGGGCGGACTGGGGGAGATATGCCGGAAGAAGGGCTTCTCCCGGGTCAGCGTGGACGAATTCAGGTACGCCCTGGTTTCCCGGGACGGGGAACTGGTGGCGGAAACCGTCACCGGACCCATAGACAGCGCCCTGGAGGACATAGTTTTCCGGGAGCTCATCGAAAGGCTTCAGAGGGGCGAGACCATCCGGGACATTCCCGCGGATCAGCTTGGCCAGGCCTTTCAGAAGATACTGGACGAATCGGCCGGGGGTACCGGCAAGTACAGGTCCATGCTGGCCGACTTCGTGGCTTCCCTGGATCCCACGATTCTGGAAGACGGCATCCTCACCAGCAGGGAGATCCAGCGCTCCGTAGCCTGGAGCGCCCTGCGGAAGATCATCGAGCGGTGCCTTGACGACCTGGAGGCCCCAGGCGAGGAGAGAAGGGTCGCCGCGCTGGAGAAGCTGGCGGACCTGGTGGGGACCGGAGCCGAGAGGGGGAAAATCAACACGGTGCTCCAGGTGGCCGAGACCGTCTCGGAATGGATGCTGCGCACCACCTTTCCGGACGGCGTGTACATGGCCGTGGTGCTGCTGGGTTCAATCGCCGAGAGGCTGATGGCCATGAACCGTCTCACCGCCGCGGCCGGGGTGGTGGAAAGCATGATCAAACTCAGAACCATGGTCCCCGGCAACCCCTCCATGGCCAGCGCCCTCAGGCGGGGGCTGGCGGAGGCCCAGCGCCGGATGGATTCCCCGGACGCCGCCGATATCCTGGCGGAGGCCCTCATGAGCCCCGACACAATTCCGAGGAATGCCGCGGAGAGGGTCGTGGCGGAATTCCCCTTCAGGAACCTGGCGGGCAGGCTGATGGACATCTTCCTGGAGCGAAGCAGGGAAATGAGGGCGCGGGCATACTCGGTGCTGAAACTTCACGGGATGAGTTTCAGGAACCAGATGCAGGCCCGGGTGGAGGAGATTCTCTCGGGAAGCGGTAATTTCAGGGACCAGGAGACCGGCCGTCTTCAGAACCCTGACTTCTATATGATGCGAAACGTCGTGGGGCTCCTGGGCGACCTGGGCCACCGGGACAGCGGGGAACTCCTGGAGAGGCTGTGCGACGACCCGGACGACAGGGTCAGACGGCTGGCCCTGAACGCGCTCTACCGGGTGGACCGGGAGCGGGCGGTCACCGCCGCCCGTGAGATGGTGGGGGACCCGTCCCGGGAGGTGGTGAGGGCTTCCCTGGAGGTGCTGGCGGGCATGGACCAGCCCGAAAGGGACATGATTCCAACGGCCCTCCGGCTTTGGCACACCCATTCCAACGCCCGTCCGGTGATCATGAACTTCATCAGGAAGGCCGCCGACGATGACCGGGTGATCCGCCACATCAGGTCGGGATTCTCCAACGCATCGGGATACCCCTTCGACAGTCAGGAACTGGCCGAGGAGGGGCTGGCGCTTCTGGTAAGGAACGGCCGCCCGGAGGATGTCCGGGTCCTTCGGGAGTACATGGGCAAGGTGTCCAAGGGGCTTCTCAAGAAACAGAGCGTTTCGGACCAGTTCATGGACTCGGTGCGGTCGGCGGTGTCGGCCATCCGGGAGGCGGAGCGGCAGGCCGGGGCCTGATTCCCGCCCGGGGCGGCAGCGGCCTGAGCCCCCCGTCCGAATAGACCAGAACGGTACCGTGAAAATCCCTGAGTCTCAATTCACCCGGGACGAGTTCCGCCTCAAGGCCCTGGGCGTCGAAACTCACCGTCTCGCCGGTGAACCGCAGGGTCACCCCGTCGGAATCCAGGGTCACCGAATCCTCGGAGGGAAGTGAATACCCCATGACCACCCTTAGGGATCCGGGGGTTCCGGAGGTCATCAGCACCGCCTGGTAGAAACCGTTGCGGAAAATGTAAGCCCCGCGGAGGTTGTCCGGCAGGTTCAGAACCAGGGCATCTTCCGGCGGACGGGCGGAGAGATCCCGCAGCAGGGTCTCGGTGATCCAGCCGGCGGCCCGCCAGTGGCCCAGGGAGGCGCACAGCGCCGGAACCTGCAGCGCTCCGGCGGCAACCAGGACCCAGGAGGCCTTCGATCCCGACCTGAAGAGCCCCCGGAAGACCCCCGCCAGGGCCACGCAGGCGAAGGCCCCGGGAAGGTACAGGAACCGCTCGCCCTGGGTGTCGAGGATACCCACCGGAAAAATCGCTGCGGGAATGGAGGACAGGACGAAGGCGCCGGCCCCCGCCAGGGTCGGAATCCGCCCCTCCCTTCTGAGACCCGCCGCCGCGGCGAAGACCGCCAGGAGCGCCGCAGGCCCGGCGATCCAGGGGTTTTCCCCGATCCATCGGGCCGTACCCGGGGGCACGGGTCCGGCGAAAACCCTCAGAGGTATCCGGGGAAGGTTTGCCCAGAAAGGGATTTCAGGTCTCGACAGGCAGTACTTCAGAAGGAAGTTCGGGCTGAGGAGGAATACCGTTCCCGCCGCCGCCGCCGGAATCAGCACGCAGGCTGTCAGGAGCTTTCGCCCCGGGAGGGTTCGCCGGGTGAGCCAGATGATTCCCAGCACTCCGGGAAGAATAGCGGCGCTCTCCTTGGACAGGAGAGCCAGTATCAGGAACACCAGCGTCAGGGCCGCATGGTGGGGGCAGGGGCGGTTCTGGTGCCGGACGAAGGAAACCGCTGAAGCCAGGCTGAATAGTGTCGCCAGCAGATCGCCCCTGGCGGAGATCCAGGCAACTGGTTCCGAGTGGGACGCCAGCGTCGCGAATAGAAGCCCGGTCGCGAAGGGAAGGGATCCGGAGAGGTCTTCGCCGGCCCTCTCCAGAAGGAGCCCGGCGAGATACATGACTGTGCAGGCACAAAGCCAGTGGAGCGCGAGGGAGACCATGTGTCCCGCCACCGGGGTGCTCCCTGGAAGCAAGGTGTCCACCCAGAGGCTGAACACGGTGACCGGCCGGAAGGCGGGGAATCCGGCGGAACCCCTCCAGGAGGAAAAAAGCCCTTCGGTGCCGAGCCGGTGGAAGAAGTACCAGTCGTCCGATAGGAACCCCGACGGAACAACGCCGAGGTAGAGCGCCGCCACCGCCGCCGCGAGAATCACCGGGGGCAGAGGACCCTTCCAGTATGTCCATGATCCGCGGTTCATGGTATTCCCCGGTGGACTACGGAATTCTCCTTCCGGAAACGGCTGCTACTCCCACCACCTGATGAGCCCGGGCTCCAGAATCCTTCCGAAGTCCGGATGGAACGGGAGAATCCTCACGGTGAACCCGAACCTGCCGGAATCGCCGCAGGGAATCATCCCCGTGAAAATCGCACCGGCTTCACGCTGACCGGAGGGAGCCAGACGGGTGGTTCGTCTTTCGGTGATGTAGCCGTCCCCCCCGGCGGTTCCATGCTGGATCTCCACCGCCAGGTCTTCCGGGGACAACCCTCCGGTGTCGACCGAGACGGTGACGGGGATCATGTCTCCCACCGTGAAGGTGTCCGCCCCGGCGTCCGCCGCCACGTCCCCGATACGGACGTCCTTCCACGCCGCCCTGACCCTGGCCTTCCAGGCGGCCATGGCCCGGCTACCCGCCGAACCGTCCGCCGCCAGGGCCCTGGAATGGGCCAGTGCCGGAAGGTAGAAGTCCTCGAGGTACTCCGCCAGCATCCTGTTGGTGTTGAACCGGGCCAGGGTGCCCTTCAGGGTCTTTTTCATCATGGCGGTCCATGCCCTGGGAATCCCGTCGGCGCCGGTGTTGTAGAAGGCCGGAACCACGCTGTTCTCGATGAGGTCGAAGAGGGTTTTCGCCTCTACGGCGTCCTGAAGGGAGGGATCCTGATAGATCTCACCCCTGCCGATGGACCATCCGGCGTCCCTCCTGTAGCCCTCGTGCCACCAGCCGTCCGGTATGCTGCAGTGGAGCACGCCGTTCATGCACGCCTTCATTCCGCTGGTTCCGCTGGCCTCCATGTTCATCACCGGGGTGTTCAGCCAGACGTCCACACCCTGAACCATCAGCCGGGCCAGGCTCATGGAGTAGTCGTCCAGGTAGATCACCCGGCCGTAGAAGTCCCGGCGCATGCAGAGGTGGAAAATCCTTCTGATGAGGTCCTTGCCGCCCTGGTCATGGGGGTGGGCTTTTCCCGAGAAGATGATCTGGACCGGCCTGTCGGGGTCGGTGAGGAGCCGGATCAGTCTGGATTCGTCCTGCAGAAGCAGGGCCGCCCGCTTGTAGGTGGCGAACCTTCGGGCGAAACCGATTGTGAGGACCTCCGGGTTCAGCACCGGCTTTTCGGCGAAGGCCGGAAGGGTGAGTCCCATACTGGAGAGCTGCCTGATCCAGTGCTGCCTGACATGGGCCACCAACCGTTCCCTGAGCCTTTCGTGGGCCCTCCACAGCTCCGAATCGGGTATCCTGTCGATGTGCCGCCAGAACTTCTCCCCCAGGGGGTTCCGGGGGGCGGTGTCGCCGATGTAACGGTCCAGGAGCCTCCGGATCTCGCCGCTCACCCAGGAGTCCTCGTGAACTCCGTTGGTCACGTGTCCTATGGGGATGTCCTCCTGGGGCAGGTCGGGCCAGATCCCCATCCAGATGTTCCGGGAAACCCTTCCGTGAAGGGCGCTCACGCCGCCGGCTCCGTGGCAGAATTTCAGGGCGAACACCGTCATGGAGAAAGAAGAGCCCTTCGGGTGCCTGCCCAGCTCCAGGAACTCGCCGTCCTCCAGGGAAAGCCCCGTGATGTAGGGTTTCAGATACCTGAGAACCAGGTCGGTCTCGAACTCTTCATTCCCGGCGGGCACCGGAGTGTGGGTGGTGAATACGTTTCCGGCAACAACCGCTTCCAGGGCTTCCCGGAAGGAGAGCCCCCGGGACATCTCCTCCGCCAGCATCTCGATGATCAGGAAGGCGGAATGGCCCTCGTTGATGTGTCTCACCGCCGGATTGAGCCCCATGGCCCGGAGGGCCTTTATCCCCCCGATGCCCAGGAGTATCTCCTGGCGAATCCTCATCTCCTTGTCGCCGCCGTAGAGCTGGTCGGTGATCATCCGATCCTCCGGAGGATTGTCCGGAAGGTTGGCGTCCAGCAGCAGCAGCGACGCCCGGCCCACGGGCAGCCTCCAGACCGCGGCTTTCACGGTTCTGTCCGCCATGGGCACCGAGATCACCACAGGCGCGCCGTTCCCCGCCCTCACCCGCTCCACGGGCATGTTGGAGTAGTCGTTGACCGGATACCGCTCCTGCTGCCAGCCGTCGCTGTTCAGATACTGGCTGAAGTAGCCCAGCCGGTAGAGCAGGGTGATTCCCACGAAGGGGATGCCCAGGTCCCCGGCGGACTTGATGGTGTCGCCGGCAAGAACCCCCAGCCCGCCCGAATAGATCGGAAGGCTCTCGTGGATGCCGAACTCCGCCGAGAAGTAGGCCACCACGTCGCTGCCTTCCAGGAGCCCCGGATGTTCCCTGGCGAACCATCCGTCCTTGGACATGTAATTCTCGAGATCGTTTTCCACCTCCTCCAGCCTGGAGAGGAAAACCGGATCTTCGGCGAGTTCGTTCATCCTGGCCTGGCTGGCCCTTCCCAGCAGGAGGATCGGATTGTGTCCGCAGGACTCCCAGAGTTCCTGGTCCACCGAGCGGAAAAGGCTCACAGCGCTTCGATTCCAGGTCCACCAGGCGTTTCCGGCTATCCTGCGGAGCGATTCCAGCCTTTCCGGCAGCCGGGGCACCACCCTGAAAACCATAGACCTCAAGAACGACCTCCCTTTTTGTTCCGAAAGGCTAAAGGTAATCCGGGACGCCCCCCTGTCAACCTCGAACTCCGGGGGCCTTTGTAGGATACGGATGATTGTGGAATATTCCTGACCGAAGGAAGGGATGGTGGCATGCTTGCGATTCTGATACTCTGCGGAGCTTCCCTGACACGGGAAGTGAGTCTGCCGGAGCCCGTGGTTTTCCCCTCCTCCCTGCCGGGGTTTTCCACCGTGGCCATCCCGGGCTTCCGCAGAGCGTCCCTTCCCGGGTATCCGCTGCTGCCCCTGGTTCCGGTGGTGTTCGCCTTCAGAGGAGAACCCGGACAGGTGTCGGTCAGACTGGACCAAGTCCGGTCCGTTGCCCTGGGGCTCCCTGTGGAACCGGCATCCCAGCCGGGCCCGATAGGTTTCCCGGAAGCCCGCAGCCCGGTTCCAGCCCCGGAGGTTTACGGGTCGCCGGATGACTACCCGTCCGACCCCTTGGCGGGAACCCATTCCGGGCGGCTCATGGGCTTCACTGTTTTTTCCTGCCTGGTCAATCCCTGGAGGTACAACCCCCTGGAGGGCAGGCTGGAGCTGGCCGGGGAGGTATCCGTAACCCTGGAGTACCTGGAGGAGGCCCCTTCGACGGCTCTTTCCCCGCTCCAGTCCCAGGTTGCCGGCCGCCGGACGGCTGAACTCGCCGGGGAAGACGTCCCTCCCGGACCCCTGGGGGTGCAGGGCGCCGCGGAGTATCTGCTGATAACGGGAGACGGCTATCTGCCCCTGATGCAGCCTCTCCTGGACGCTCACGCCCGGAGAGGCCTTACGGTGAAGGCCCTGGGAATGAGCCAGGTAGCCATGGCCTACGGAGGCGTCAGGGAGTGCATCCGATGGCACTACCTGAACGAGGGAACCGTGTTCGTGCTCCTGGGCGGCGACGCCTCGGTGGTTCCCGCCGAGGAGATCCTGGTGGGGTGCGCAGACGAGAACCTTTGGGAGTACGCCCCGGTGGATCTCTACTACGCCTGCCTGGACGGAGACTGGGACGGCGACGGCGACGGCGTGCCCGGTCAGCCTCAGGACGACCCCGACCTCTACCCGGAGGTCATCCTCGGAAGGGCTCTTTTCCGCACGGAAACCGGCGCCGCGGCCTTCGTGGACAAGACCGTGACCTACCTCGACGACCCTCCCCAGGGCGGCTGGGCCTCCACCGCGGTCCTCAACGGGGGAATGCTCTTTCCGGACATCGGCTATACAGGGGCGAAGGGCTGCGAAGCCATGGCCGTTCATTTTCCGGACGACTGGGAGATCGTCCGGTCCTACGAATTCGGAGTGGGTGACTACCCCGACACCTTCTTCGAGCCCATCGCCGCGGGCTCGGGCTGGAACCACTACGCGGGCCACGGCAACAACAGGGGGGTCTACTGGGCAACCTTCAACAGCCAGATCAAGGTGGCCGACCAGAACCTTCTCAACAACGGCCGCCGGACGGGGATTCACACCAGCATAGCATGCCATCCCGGTGATTTCACCCGTTCGGGAGTCTGCCTGGCGGAGATGCTCCTGCACCATCCCGACGGGGGCGGAGTGGCCGCGGCCATGAACACCAGCTGGGGGTGGGAGGGCTTCTGGCCGGAACTTGGCCCCAGCGAGGACATGTGCACCGATATGGTCAGGCTGGTTTTCGATGAAGGAACGCCCACCCTGGGGGAGGCGGTCACCGGCTGCCGGGACCTTCAGGTACCCCTCGTATCCGGAGGGTACGACAGGACTTTCCAGTCGCTGCTTGTGTACACCGCCTTCATGGACCCGGCCCTGGAGGTACTTCGAACCCCTTCAACCCCGCCTCCCCCCCCGGAGCCCGTCCTGCGGGTCTCCCTGGGGGGACCGAACCCGGTATTCCACGGTGAGGCGGTCTTCGATGTGGACTTCACCCAGGGCCCTGTCACCCTGCGGATCTTCGACATGGCGGGAAGGCTGATTTTCAGCTCCGCCGTTCAGGAGCCGGGGACCGTAACCTGGGACTGCTCGGGAATGCCGGCGGGGGTTTACACCGCCGTGGCCCGCCGGGGAGGCTACGCCGGCAGGGCCAGGGTGACCGTTCTCAGGCCCTAGGAACGCCGGTTCAGTTCTCGGCCAGCTCCAGCACGTATACTTTCGGCCAGTCGACAGGATCCCTGTCGTAGGCCAGAATGCCTCCGCCATCCACCCTGAAGGCGGGCCGCCCCACCTGAGGGAAGTCGCCGTCCGGTCTCGCCAGGAAAAGAAGCTCCCCCCCGGGCGAGTAGACCCGGAAGAGCGGCTGGTCGTAGCATCCCATCTCCACCCATATCCTGCCGACGGCATCCGTTCCCACGGAGGAGATGATGTTCCTCCACTGGTCGGTTACCTCGCTTCGCTCCATCATTGCGGAAGCCTGTCCGTCCCGGATCATCACCGCCATGCCGAGGTTCCCCGCGTCGATCTCCTCCTGCGACAATGGCACCCGATCCATGGGCTCGATGATGGAGAGAGTCTCGTTTCCATCCCTGTCGAAACCCCGGAGTGAGAAGAGGGAGTCGGAGATCTCCACAACGTAGACCGATCCGTCGGGCCCCACGGCAAGATCCAGTTCGGGAAATGCCGACCCGGTGACCACGCCTCCCCCGGCGCTCTGCATCTCCATGGGCAGGGAAAGGAAGGTGATCTCGGTCTCCGGACTTCCCGCCGCCCACCGGGCGACGTCCGCGGAAGCGGTCACTTGATCCTCCGTCACCTCCATGGGCATGTGCTGACCTATGATCGCACCGCCGCTCCCCCCCTCGATCCGCAGGGGAGGCGCGGGATGGAAGTTACCCGTCTGGCCTGCGTATTGTCCGCTTCCATCGAACACCGAGACCACCCTGGAAATCATGTCGGTCACCGCGAGCCCCCCCTCGGGAAACACCGCGAAGTCCATGGGCATCTGGAACTCGCCCGGCCCGGACCCCGGAGCGCCGATGTACCCCAGGAACTCCCCGTCCCGGGAGTAGCGGCTCAGGCATGCTTTCTGAATATCCAGAACGATCACCGAACCGTCGGCTTCATGAGCCGCCTTCATGATCATTCCGAATACGTAGACGCTGTCGCCCGTCTCCACTCCGATGGTGTCGACAACGGCCAGCGACAGTGTGTCCGGAACGGCTGAAGATCCGTTTTCCGGTGATTCCGCGGGTTCGTTTCCGCAACCTGCCGCCGCCGAGATTAGCCCGCATTTCTCACCAGCCCCCTGAAGGCGGCGGTTTTCCGGGTTTCAGGCGGTT
>CAZSKU010000006.1:0-112406 GCA_964607515.1 uncultured bacterium
ACCGCCATAGATAGAAAGGTCGCATTTGTCGGGGTACCGTACCCTGTCGCTGATATCGAGAGCCGGGTCTCCGAGAAGATTAAACTGACCGAGGGTAACTCCTCCTATGCCTGATTGACCGATAAAGTAGTCAATGTACTGGTTTCGGGCGGAAGCAATCGCGTCTCCCAGCCGACCGTGCCCTCTTGCGTAGATGGCTTCAAGTATTCCCTTCCCATAGTATTCGTAGCAACGCATCAGAGAAGGTTGTGATCCGCAGAACACACCAGCGACAGGAACACTTGTGTTCTTGAGAATCCTCTCCGCCAGGCAGTCCGAACTGAAGTTGTACGGCATCGTTGTGCCTTGATCATCATACAGGCAGAAGTAGGGATCGTTTTCTGGATGCCTGTGTTCATGTTCGTAAAGGGTGTGATTGAATGTTCCTGCTGAGCAGCACAGGAGAAGAGAGAATGGGGCGGAGTAACCCTGCACTGTACCCGTGAGGTGCTGTTCGATCTGGTAGTTGTTGAAGGTGCTGTCTCGACAGCCCTTCGTATCGTCTAAGCTGTACAACCAGGGGCACCACTCAAGCCCGGCACTGAACATGTGGAGGTCCCCATGGTCGGTATAGAATGCTACTCCCGCTCCCCTCCCGAATTCAGTGATACAGTGTTGAACCCACTCGCTGCTTTTCATGGGGCTCTGATCGGACTCCTCGTTGGTAAACCATCTCCCGTCTCCACAGTAATGTGAGACAAAGTCGTACGACATCCAGTCGGCAAAGCCCGAAGTCCAGGGTTCAAGAGGTTTATTGTTTGTTCCGAAATTCTGGTGAAAAACTCCAAGGATACGATCTCCGGTTCCAGCAAGCCTGAGGATTCGTCTTCTGTAGTCTGTTATCGGCTGACTGGTAATGGGCTGTTCAAGATCGATCATGTTTTGGATCAGTGTGCCGAGTGTATCCGGAGCATGCTCACCCCCGTTTTTCACGGAAAGCCTTCCCACGAACATGCTCGGCATGGCGTTGTCAACGGACTGAAGTTCATAGAAATAGACGTACCATTCATCGTTGCCGACCATGGATTCTTCATTGTATGGATATTCATGAGTTGGCAGAAACCATGGCTCATCAGAGTAATCAGCTTCCTCGTGGTCACCGATCAGCAGAAGATAGCCGGGCTTCTTTCCCGAAGTCTGGGTCCAGTTGTTCCACATGTGTTCGGTGAACTCCCTGATCGTGTAATCGGTAAGGGCCAACTGACCCTGCCCGAAATCATCGAAAATGTCATCCGTTGTCACCAGGGCGACATCGAAGTCGTTAAGCTCAACCCTGTGTTCTGCCAGATCGTCAATGGCATCCTGACACTGGTCGTACAAACCGGAAGCACAGATTATCACATAGTCTGGCATTCTGAGCGGCCCCGTGTACGGGTCAACCTGACCGAAGTATGTCGGAACCGGTGCCACAGAACTGAGAGTTCTGCGATAACCCACGATTGGAGAATCGTCCAGAAGATCCTGGAACGCACCGAGACCAATGCTGCTCCATACCGCCTCCGTGCTGTCGAATGAAAGTGATGCGCTGATTGAGGAAACGGTCACAAGTGTACTGTCGGAGGCCCGGTACCTCGCCGGAAACAACTGAACCTTCAGCAACCGCTGACCGCAGATCCGCATCTCTCCGATTACCCGTGCCATTTCACCTGGCCAGAATGAAGCTGAGGCATATGCTGTCGAATCCTGAACGAATGAATCAACAACAGCCGGGGTGTACTCATACGATATCACCTGAGCCGGCGCCGGGTAGACCGGGTCTACATGCCGCTCCTGCAGTCCGGCCCAGGCGAAATCGAGTTCCGGTGTCACGCTGTCGGGCAGTGCAATCAGACAGGTTATCATGGGAAGTTCGGGGTAACCTATACTGTCGGTTACCGGCGAACCGGTGAACCTGATGAACTCAAGGTTGTCGTGCTCCACGCGTTCCCAGAAGAGGGGAGTCTGTGCGATGAACACCACCCTGGAACTGTCCGAGACTGTAGTCCTGATGAGGGGAGTATCTGCGAGGAGTACTGAAGAGATTGCCAGAAGTGAAAAACACTGAAGGAAGAGGTTTGATCTCATGGAAACCAGCTCCTTTTCCATCAAGTAAAATACTGTCCGTGTTATAAATGTTGGAATGAGTAAAAACTGTCAATGGGTCTTGCCTCTCAAGGCATCATGAATGCTGTTCAGTCTGAGGAATTCTTCGCTGGAACAAGCCGTTGCGTTCTGAAGTGGAAGAGTTCAATTTTTAGTGTTTTTATTACCGCCCTGCGCCATGCTGCTATTTCACAGTTCCAGCATCCCGAACAGGCTATACGCATGACTTCCAGTCGCTTTCAGCCTTGATGCGAAAGTTCTAAAAGCGTCCGCCGAGGCGTACCACCATCACCGGCCAAGCAGGGTCAACCGATGAACAAAGCCTGACTGCCCTACAACGGTGTATATCCCCACGGGCAGTCTGACTCCGGAAAAGTCCATGCCTTGCCAGATGCCTGTTCCGTCAGAAACCGGAATACTCGACACCTCTCTCCCGGTGATGTCGTACACGCGAAGTGTCTGTGTCCCTGAACCGGTGCGAAAGGTTACGGAGCCCGCCACGGGATTGCATGAGAAACTGAACCCATCACCGGGAACGGCAGCGACCTGCTGCCTTGCAGTGCTGACATAATCGTAGTCGAACCAGCCGAAAGTGGGGTATCCACCCAGTACCGGCTCCAACTCTCCTTGATTGAAGATAATGTAAAGATTTCCTTCCTCATCGGATACCCCGTCAATACCCATCGTGTCCTCCGGGTTCTCATCGGAGTAGTCGTAAGCAATGTGCCAGTCGACAATGATGTTGCCATCCGAATCAAAAACCAGATTGAATATCTTGTTGGTGTCATAACCGCATGCCCAGCATAGGTAGAACTGGTCCGTAACCGGCAAAGGTTCAACAACTGCGTAATCGCTGGTGTCCATGACCGGTAATTCTTTAGTAACAAGAGGTTTCAGATTGATCATCAGCTCCCCGGTCTCCCCGTTAAGCTTCCACAGGTAGATAGCTGAAACAGGAGCTGCATAAGCTTCTTCAATAACAAGAAGATCTCCTGAAGAGTCGACTTGCAGCGTCGGGAACCTGCCGCAGTTGCTCAGTGCACCTTCTGTGAAGTCGATCAGTGGAACAGCCGTATTCCCCTCCAGATCATACTGAAGGTATGAATAGTCATGATCTACCGGATCCTGCACAACGATATGCACCCTGTTCCCGTCAACCAGAAGCACTCCGCCTGCGTCTGCCCCTTCTATCTTCCAGTCCCGTTCCACAGAAAAGCCTGAACCCGGCGCTGGTGTCCACACGGCATACCTGACATCATCTCCGTCATTGTACAGAACATGCAGCCTGCCGAGACTGTCGGGGCAGGCTCGTATGTATGGATACATTGTGTAAGTGGTAAACAGATATGTGGCTGGCAGTATCTCACTTCCATCGGAAAGGCTTCTAACTGCGTAGTAGATGGGGTTGGACTCGCGCCAAAACACGAAAAGACTGTCTCCCATGGCAACTCTGGACAGGTATGCGCTATTGGTGTTTCTTGATATCATTGTCTCCGGGTACAGAGTGGTTCCGTCCACGGCAAACATCTTGTAACCAATTCTGGGTTGCCCATTATAGTTTTCCCATACAAGATGGAATCGACCCTGAACATCTCTGTGGATGAACTGGAATCGTCTGGTGCTATTTGCCGAATCAGTAACCAGAACGGGATCGCTCCAGCCCGGACTGACTGTTACGCCAAAACAGGCAAGAAGAAGAAAGATCATTCCAGCGCACCCGATCTTCCGCAGTCATGCTGGAACTGAGGCCAGGGAGCATAACCGGTTGTGCATGATCCAAGCTCCCAGCAGTGAAGAAGTCCTTCATCGGTTCCAAAAACGATCTCAACCTTTCCATCTCTGTCAAGGTCACCAACTGCAAACCCGGATCCTGCTGCAACACCTTCAGGAAGAGTGTAGGGGAACCCGAGATCATCAAGCTCATCACCATCTGAATTCATGCCGATCAAAGTCCAGTCTCCATCAAGAACGGTGGCGAACAGCACATCGGCATAACCGACTCCATCAAGATTCCCAAGAGCAGTCGGGCTGATTGGAGAGCATTCGGTATCTCCGCCGAACGCGCTTGTGGGGAATCCAAAAATTCTGCTTCCATCAACATCCCACGCCATGCATTGCCGTCCCGAGGGAAGAATATAAGTTTCTGTTCCTGGGATCTGAGAGTTCCAATCAGCTAATAAACCATATCTTAGGTTGTTTGCGCTGAGAACATTGGTGCTTGAGCAGGAGACTTCTTCAATGGCTTCATCCGGTTCAATGAGTCTTGCAGGGTCGCCAGAACCTTCGTAAGCTCCCATTGGATATCCTACTGTCGCTGTAACTGCAAGTAATCCTGCCGATAGATAAGAGACTGCGTAGGCTTCCCCCTTAGGTAGACACTTCAAAGAGTGACACCTCCCGGGTTATCATTTCACGATACATCGTTGGCGGCAAGACTTTCAGGGAATCTTGGGACCGCTTCTCGTTGTGCTCATCCCACCTTTCCGTGATCTCCCGAACATCATCCACGCTCCCGAACAGGTATGCGCCCAGCACTCTCTTACTCCTTCATCAGGAATGTTCAGCGTTCTGAACCGCCTGCCGATGCAGAGAGCGTCGTGTATGAAGTCCAGAGAGCAGATCACTTTGGGCTTTGCCGGCGCTTCCCGGAGTTCCGGTGGCGTCAGAGCCTTTTGAGATGAGTTCCTTGATGCGCTTCAACTCGGGGACACCCATCCCGCTGTACTTCTTCTTCAAGTTGTGGAACTTGTTGCCGATGATACCGTACTTGCGGCAGACCTCGGTGACCTCGGCTGCTGTATAGGCTTCCTGTAGAATCGCCACGATCCGGGTTTCCGTGAACCAGGACTGCTTCATTCCGACCTCCTGGGTTGGCAGGAAGTCTAACCCTGACAAATGTCCTCTACCGGGAAGCTGCGCCCGGCGGCCTCCGCTACGGTTACCGTATCGCTTCCGGTGATTACAGCCAGCCGGCCTCGGGGGCCCGGGAACAGGCCGCCAGCGCCGGCAGGAGCGCAGGGATGAACGTCTTTCTCAACAGGTCTGCACCATCCTCTCAGGGGAGTAGCCCTTCTCCCGAAGCAGCTCCTCCGCCCGGGTCCTGTCATCGCTGCGGATGACCAGCACCATGCCGCAGGTCTGCCCCGGCGCCAGACGGCACCAGACGCCGGCCTTCCTAAGGACCGTCTCGGCCATCAGTACCCTGGAGTCGGAGCCGAACGAGGCCTGAACGCAGTCGCAGTTCCTGGTGAAATGCATCAGCCTTCCGCCTCCCCGGCGAACCTAACCGCCTCCACCGCCTGAAGTATCTCGTCCTCGGTGTTGAAATACCCTGGGCTGAACCGGATCAACCCTTCAGGGAAGGTGCCCAGGGTCCTGTGGGCGCAGGGGGAGCAGTGAAGCCCCTGCCTGCAGCATATCCCGAACCTGTCGGATATGACCCGGGAGACGGCCCCGTTGCCCACGCCGCCGATCCGGAACGAGACCGCCGAGGTGGCCGGACCCTTCAGGGGATGGAACACTTCCACCCGGGGGATTTGCCGAAGCCTCTCCGCCAGCATGCCCGCCAGGCGGGTCTCCCTGTGGCGAACTGCTTCCGTGCCTGTTTCCAGCAGGAACCGCACCCCCGCCAGGAGACCGGCTATTCCGGGTCCGTTGGGGGTGCCCGGTTCGAACCTGTCCGGCAGAAAGTCAGGCTGGCTCTCCAGCTCGGACCGGCTTCCGGTGCCGCCGTGGGCCAGGGGCTCCACCAAGGCCGGGTCGAACCCCGGGGCGAACACCAGTCCTCCGGTGGCCATGGGTCCGAAGAGGGCCTTGTGCCCGGTGAAGGCCAGGATGTCGGCGTTCAGGATTTCGGTGCCCACCGGAATCACTCCGGCGCTTTGAGCGGTGTCCACCAGGAGCGGAACCCCCTTCTCCCGGCAGACCGCCCCGATGTCCGCCACGGGTTGAACCGCTCCGTTCACGTTGGAGGCGTGGTTCAGGACGGCCAGCACCGTCTCCGGCCTGATGGCATTCCGGAAGTCTTCCGGGGCAAGCCTGCCGTCCCGGTCGCAACGGACCGCCGTAAACCCCATGCCTCTCTTCGCCAGATGGTTTATGGGACGCATCACCGAATTGTGCTCCATGGAACCGGTTACGATGTGGCCTCCGGGCCGGGCCATCCCAAGGATCACCGTATTCAGGGCCCATGTGACTCCCGGAGTAAGGCAGATCCGCAGGGGGTCGGCCGCACTGAACAACTCCGCCAGGGCCATCCGGCATTGAAGAATGGTCCGTCCCGCAACCTGTCCGGGACCGCATGTGCCCCGGCCGGGGTTCGGACACAGCCCGGAGATGAAATCCCTGACCGCTTCCGCCACGCAGGGCGGTTTGGGCCAGGTTGTGGAAGCGTTGTCAAGGTACATCGGATTCCCTTTCCGGCGGCATAATAACGCCGGAGACCGGGTCGGTACAAGCAGCTCAGGTTCCCAGGATCTCCCGCAGGGCGGCGGCCAGGTCGCGGTACTGCCCGGGGGCGTTGTACAACTGGGCTGAGACCCGGAGGAACCTTTCCCCGGCGGCCTGTATGACCGGCACCTCGAATCCCCTGTCCCGAAGGGCCTGCTGAACCGGATCGAACCAGTCCATGCTCCTCGGACCGGGGCTTTCCAACGGGGGAAGGGTCACCGCGGCCATGCACCCGACCATGGAGTCGGGACAGGGCGGCTCGGCGCAGGTCGCATCGAGAAGCAAAGCCCTGGCCTCCAGAGCCAGTTTCCTGTTCCTCTCCATGATCCCCGGCCACCCTCCGGGGTGCCTGGAGGCCATGTGCTCCAGGGTCGCCCGAACGCAGAGCCTGGGGGTGGGGTCGGGGGTTCCGCTCCAGTCGAACATCACCCGGAGCGGGTCCGGACCCGGCAGGAAGTCCTCCGGAACATGGCTGGTCACGGCGGGCCTGGTGGATGCCCGATAGTCCTCCCGGACGTGGAGCACGGCGGCGCTCCGGGGCGAGCAGATCCACTTGTGGCAGTTCCCCACGTACCAGGCGCACCCCAGCTCTTCCAGGTTCATGGGGAGATGGCCCGGACCGTGGGCTCCGTCGGCGGCGGTCTCCACCCCCCTCTCCCGGAGCGCCCGGACGGTCTCCCCCAAGGGGAAAACCATGCCCGTGGGACTTTCGATGTGGTCCAGCACCGCGAACCTCACCGACGGGTCCAGGGCGTCGAGGGTCTGCTGAACGAGTTCGCCGGGGTGGCCGACCCTGGAGGTGTAGGCTACTGTCTTCACCCGGGCGCCGGCCCTGGCAGTCTCCTCCAGAAGGGCGTTCCTGGTGGAGAAGTAGGCCCTGTTGGAAACGAGAACCGTGTCTCCCGGCCGGAGCCCCATGCTGCGGATCACCGAGTTCATACCCGTGGTGGTGTTGTCGGTGAAGACCAGGGAACCGCACGAAGCGCCGAGAAAATCCTCCAGGGCCCGGAGCTGCAGAGTCAGTTCCCCCTGGAGCCGGCGAACCAGGAAATCCATGGGCTCCGCCTCGGCCTCCCGCAGGAGCTTTTCGCGGTACTCCGCCACCCACAGGGGACATGCGCCGAAGGAGCCGTGGTTGAGATAGACCACCCCCGGGTCGAGAAGCCAGCCGCCCGGGGGTGGGGTCATCTCAGCAGTATCGGCAGGCTATGCCGGCGGTGGCCAGAATGTGGCCCTGACAGGCCCGGTTGAGTTCGTCGCCGTCGGTGTCCGCGGGAAGTTCCAGAGCGGAGTCCAGGGCCATCAGGTTGAAGACCAGCCGGCAGTTGGACTTCTTCTTCTCCGGACCGGTCCACCCCGAGACGCCGAAGGAGTTCCAGCCCTGTCGTATACCATTCTCGAGCACCGAGTTCCTGGGCTGCTTCCCGTAGAAGGTGTGCATGTCCGGGGGGATGTTCCATACCACCCAGTGGCAGCGGCCGTCTTCTGCCGTGCACACCAGGGCCAGGCTGCGGGAGCCTTCGGGCTCGTCGATCCATCCGAACGGGGGGGACGCGTTGAGCCCCGCGGCGCAGTACCAACCGGGCAGATAACCTTCGTTTTCGAAGGCGCTGCTGCTTATACTGAAAGCCAAAGACCCACCCCCTTTCTTGACACGTTCAATAATAGCCCGAAACGGGGAAAGCGCAACGGCGACTCAGCAGAAGCCCAGGATGAGATCCCTGTAAAAGCCGATACAGGCGTGGTAGTCCCGGACGGAAACCGATTCGTTCACGGAGTGGAGCATTCCCACTCCCCTGTGGTCCAGCATGACCGGCAGGAACCTGTAGACCTTCCGGGAGACCCTGGTGTAATGCCGCGAGTCGGTGGCGGCCACGAAAAGACCCGGAAGGACGACGGCCCCGGGGCAGTGGATCGAAGCGGCCTTCTCCACAATCCCGTATTCGTCACAGTCCACCGGCGACACCGGGGAAGGTTCGGAAAGGCTCTCGTTCCTCAGGAGTTCCACCCGGAGCCCCAGGGGAGCCAGCAACCCCCGGAGCCTGTTCTCCGTGGAGGCCACGCTCTCCCCGGGGATGATCCGGCAGTTCACCAGCATCTCCCCGGACGCGGGGAGGACGTTCTCCTTGATTCCTGACCTGATAACGGTGACCGCCGCTGTGGTACCGGACAGAGCGGCCCCGAAGGGGGTGCTCAGGATATCCTTAGGGGCGGCGCCCCGGAAGAGGGGCTCCAGTTCCGTCGGCGGGTCCGGGGGAAAGGGGTTTCGACTGAGTTCGATTATACCCCGGGCCAGCCCTTCGGCGGCGGAGAGGGTTCCCGGGACCGAGGCGTGGCCCTCCTCCCCGAATGCGGTCACGGTGAAGGTGGCGTAACCCTTCTCGGCTATTCCGATCAGGGCCGCCGTGCCCCGGATCCAGGGCAGGACGTGGACGTAGCCCCCTTCGTCCACGGACATAGCGCATGTAACGCCCCGGCTTTCCAGGAGCCGGGTGACGCCCTCGGCGCCCCGGGCCCCGCCGATTTCCTCGTCATGGCCCATGGCCATGAGAACGGTGCGCCGGGGTTCGTAACCCTGTTCCAGCAGGTTCTCGCAGGCTTCCAGTATCCCCGCGTAACCGCACTTGAAATCCACGGCGCCCCGGCCGAAAATCCTGTCCCGGCAAATGATTCCCTGAAAGGGGTGGTGCTCCCATCCGTCATCGGGGTTTGCCGGCACCACGTCCTGGTGGGCGGTGAGCAGCAGCGGTTCCAGGGAAGGGTCGGTTCCGGGCCACCGGAACAGCAGCGAGGCTCCCCCCACAATCTCGGGGCAGGCGGCGGAAAACACCCGGGGCCAGCACTCCCGGGAGTACCTGTGCATCCCGTGAAACGGTTCCAGGGAAAAACCGTCCCGGGAAGACACGGTGGGGAAGCGGATGCATCCCGCCAGGCGTTCTTCCGGTGTCAAGAGAGTCCTACTGAATCGCGGCGTACCGGAACTGGAACCCTTCGTAGCCCAGACTGTCGGTGTACTGCTGCACTTCCAGGGCGATGTCCATCATCTGTCCCAGGTTGCTGTCGTCCGGGAACAGCAGCATCACATGTACGGGCCTGTCTCCGTAGTCACGGCCGGCCAGTCTTCCGCTGACCTGCCGGAGCACCGTCCGGAAGGGGCCGCGATTGAAGCCGAATCCGCCGGAGGGTTCGACGATGTCTATGTTGAACTCCTGCACCTCGCCCCGGAGCCACTCATCGCTGAACAGGAACCTCACCAGCACGGGCTCCACTGTGGTGGTGTCACCCGGGGTCTCCACGTAGGGCTTCACCAGAGGTATAACCTGGAAGTCGGTCATGGTGCTGTCGGTCCAGCAGTACAGGTTGTGGGCCTCGAGAATGAGGAAGTCGCGTCCGGTCATCTTCTGGGTCATGTAGGAAACCACCGGCTTGATGGAAAGCTCTCGGTTGCCCAGGAAGGAGACCCTGGTGCCTATTGGAATCAGGGCCAGGTCAACGTTGGTTCTGGGAACCGCGGAGGTGCCCTCGGGGCTGAATTCGTATACAATGTCCGTAGAGAGCCTTATGGGAAGGGAGTCACGGATGACCTGCTCCTCCAGCACCTCCAGACCGTTGTCGCCGTTGTAGGCCGGGGGCTCGTACTCCGCCCTGTCGAAGCTGCTCAGAATGAAGATGCTGATGGCGGCGCCCACGGCCAGGACCATGACCGCGATGTATCCGGCCATGCTCTTCCTGGGTACCCAGAGGTCTGGCTGATGTCCTTCCTTGCGGTCTCCGGGAAGCCGGGTTCGAAGGCCCGATCTCTGCTCGTCCAGGGGCAGGTGCTGATCCTGAAGATCGAAGCCGCAGTTGGCGCAGGGACCCTTGTCCCGCTGGCCGTTGTCGTGTCCGCAGATTCGACAGAACATTTACTGACCTTCCTCCCGTCTCTCATCCGGCGAGGGGTTTGCTACCGTTGAATCCACGGGTGCGCAGAAGGACTGGAAGTATTCCTCGTGGATATACGGATGATACACCTCTTTCAGGCTGTCTACAAGTGCGGTGATCACCCTTACCTCTACCTCCGCCATCACCCTGGGTTCCAGCAGATCCCGGATCTCCTCAAGTTCCGGCGAGTGTTCGGGGATGACCTCCTCGAGCCTGAAATAGACCTGAAAGTTCGCCTCGAGGGAGCAGACCATGGCTTCCCCGGGTTCCAGGCCGAGTATTCCCTCCCGGAAGGTCTCGGGGAATTCCTCGATGTTCATGGGCCTGGTGAGTGAGCTGCCGGCGGATTCAGAAAGCAGGGGTATAAGAGTGAGACTGTCGGTGTGTTCCACCGGATCGGCGCCCTCCCGGAAAAGCCGGTTGAGAAGCTCTACCTGTTCGGGACCCTGGGCGGCGGCGTGGCGGAAACGCCTGGCCTCGGGAATGGTCATGGTGTCCCGGGCCGCGGTGTAGAGCTGCTGGAGCAGCTCCTCGTCCGGCACCATCCGGTCCTTGAGCACCTCCAGGTAGTACTGGTCCAGAAGGGTTTCGGCCTGCCTCCTCCTGATGTAGGCTGCGTTCTCGGGAATGGTGTCGAGCCCCCATTCCCGGGCGGCGACGGCCTGAAGGTCGTACAACCCGAGCCAGAAGGCGTAGTTCTCTATCCAGTCGGGGTCGGTGGCATCCCGGGGCATGGCCGACGGGAGTTCGGTGATGTTCATGGCCAGGCTGATCAGGCTCCTGCTTCCGCCGTTCCACGTAATGGCGGGAATCTCCTGTTCCTCCGGGGTGAAGGGTTCATAGTCCCCCCGGGGCGAACCCGCCCGGGCGGCTATGAGCCTGCAGGCTTCCGGATCTATCCGAAGGTTGCCCGCGGAGACCAGGCTGTCCTGGGCAATGAGCTTGGCGGTCTCCCTCCGGAGCGCCTGTACGGACATGTCGGGCTGATGCTCCTGGATCTCTTCCGGGGTGAGCTCGGCGTACCTCAGATCCTCCATTTCGACAACCCTCCATCCGGGTCTGCGGAAGAAAGGCTCCGAGACCTGTCCGGGCTGAAGGGTTCTCAGGACGGCGTAGTCCTCCCTGTTGGTCCTCACCAGAGGTGTCGGACCCACCCGGCCGCCGGTCTGCCGGATGAAGTCGTCCGCGGCCAGTTCCGAGACCAGGGCGTTGAAGTCCTCCCCCTGGCCCAGACGCCGGGTGAACTCAGCCATGATCGAGGAGTCGGGGGTGGAGAAGGCTGAGTAGACCACCAGGTAGCCCAGACTGTCGGTGAAGGCCTGAATTTCCTCGGGCGTAACGGTGACCGCACCGGTGATCCTCTGGATGTAGACGTTCTGGAGCACCTCCCTGCGGCGCTCGTAAAGCCGTCTGACATTTTCGGGAAGGGTGTCAAGGCCCATTTCACTGGCGTGCTCCAGGAACAGCTCCCGGGCCAGGATGTTGTCCCGCATCACCATGACCGCCGCTGAATCACCCCTCACCCTCTCCATGGTTTCATCTACGTCCCCGGGGTAGAGAACCCTCTCCCCCACCACCATGACGGCGCCCTCTGGAATCTGCGAACCGCAGGAAATCAATAGAACGAACACCGCAATAGCCGATAGACCGCGCAAGGCATCCTCCTGTTGTGTGGCCGGAAAGGCCTGAATATCTTAGTTTCGATGCTGGAATTATTCTTTTTTCATGGTCTGTGTCAACGGGAGGTTTTCATGACCGGTATTCTAATGGCTGCTGCCCTGGCGGCGGTTGTCAACGTCCCGTCCATTCCCGCCGGGTGGAGGGTGGGAATCATGGCCTTCGACATGGAGACCGGCGCAGAGGCACTGGCCAGGAACGCCGATTCGCCCTTCCGTCCGGCGTCCACGGTGAAGGTTGTCACCACCCTGGCGGCCCTGGAGTACCTGGGCCCGTCCTACGTCCACACCACCACGATCCAGGCGGACACCGCCAGCGGCATTCTCTGGCTCGTGGGCACCGGAAGCCCCCTGCTCAGCGCCGAGGACGTGACCAGAGCCGCCATGGAGACCGTGGCGGCCCTGCCCCCGGGAAGAAGATGGAACCTCTACCTCGACGGCAGCGGGTTCTATCCCGAATCACACCTGCCGGGCTGGGACGAGGCGGACTGGGACAAGTCCTACTGCCCCCCCGTGGAGCCGCTGTGCATCGGCGACAACATTCTTCAGATAGTGGTTTCCGGGGTTGGGGGGGTTGTGAGGGTGTTCAGTTACCCAAGGCTACCCGGGCTGGTCATGAGCCATGAGGATGTGAGGATCGGGTCCGGAGGAAGAATCACCGCCGGAGTTGAGGGCTGGGATTCGAACCTGCCCAGGATCAGCCTGTCGGGCACGGTGGCCCGGGAGGAGACCGTAACCCTCTACAAGCCGTTTGCCGGGGCTCCGGGAGAACTGGCGTCATACCTTGAAAACGAATTCGGCAGATGGGGAACGGACGTGGTTTTTTCCGGCGAGGGCACCCCGGGTATGGGAGCATGCGTGACCTCCACCATGTACTCCCAGCCCCTGTGGGCCCTGCTGGGGTCCATGAACAAGATGAGCAGAAACATCCTCTCGGAGCTTCTTCTCAGAACGGTGTGCCTGGAGATTACGGGCCCCCCGGCCTCCACCAGGGCGGGCTGCGACATCAGCGGGGCTCTGCTGGACAGCATCCTTCCAGGGGTGTCTGGCTGGCGGCTGGCTGACGGATCGGGGCTTTCCAGGCTCAACCTGCTCACCCCCAGACAGCTGGCCGCCGCCTTCGCCTTCGGCGCCGGATCACTGCCCTACGGGCCGGAGTTTCTGGCGTCCTTCCCGGTGAACGGGACCGACGGCACTCTGTCCGGCCGCATGAGGAACATCCCCCAAGGCGCTTTCCGGGGAAAGACGGGCACCCTGAACGACACCTGCACACTGGCGGGAATGCTCACCGCATCCTCCGGCAGGCGGTTCTCCCTGGCTGTGATGCTGGAGATTCCCAGGGGAACCGCCTGGACCGCCAGGGCCTGGCAGGACGCCCTGGTCGAGGAGATGTACCGGTCGCTGTGACTCAGCGCACAACCACCGCCCTGGCGACGGCCGATTCTCCGGAATCGGTCACGAGTCTGACGAAGTAGACCCCCGCCTCGTTCACGATGAAGTTTCCAACGGCTCCGGCGGGCATGGAGGAAACCAGCCTGCCCGAGGTATCGAACAGCTGCAGCGTTCCGCCCACTCCCGGAGGCAGCTCCGCGGCCACGGGAATCATGCCGGAGCTGGGATTCCTGCCCAGGGTGATGGAGGGCGCCCAGGGAACCATCCCGTCGCCGACACCCTGGGGGATGTCCAGGAATTTGCACCAGTCGGCGTTGGGGACTTCGTGGTCGTTCTGCTGGTAGGTGCATTGAAGGAAGGTGGCCAGAAAGAGGTTGTCGGCGTTCCAGGAAGCCGAGATCTCGTACTCGGCGTCCACGTAGACGGTGTCGGGATAAGGCCCGGTGAATACCACCTCGTATCCGAAGGGGCCCAGCAGGTTGTCCCGGAAGGCCTGCTCGAAGTAGCTGCCAGCCCAGTACCCAGCCCCGGGGACGTAATCCTCCACCAGAATGGGCCAGACCCTCATGTCCGTCTCCTCGCCCCACTGGGGCTCCTGCTCGGCGATGATCCTGATGCTGATCTGTCCGCTGGTCTCGTCGCCGTTCCGGGCCACCAGGATGTCAATGTAGGCCGGGGTGTTCAGACGGTTGTTGAAATGGTTTTCCAGGCTGGGAGCGGCGGTGACCTGTATCCCGTCGAAAATGAGGTAGGGCACCCCGGTGACCCCGTACTGGGCTTTCCTCACGTTCTGCTCCGTGGGGTTGGCGGTGTATATCGGGTCGCTTGCGGAGGGCCAGTTCACGTGGGTCCTCACCACCGCCAGGTTGCCCGAGGCGATGTGGTTGCTCACGAACTGGTTTATCTGGGATTCGATGTTCCAGCATGGACCGCAGCCGCTGTTGGTGAAGTCTTCGAAGAGTACCACCCTGTCCGCGGCCGAGGCCAGGGCAACCAGAGAGAGGATCGTCAACAGGAAACGCATGGGCTTCTCCTCACGGTTTGCCGCGGGCGCCCTTTCCGGTCCGGCGCTACCGCGTTGTATCAGTGTCGGGGGCCTGACCGGACCCCGAAGTACTGCCTCAAACGCAGATTGGTGTCGCTCGCCGCATGGGCACGCCTCCTTTCCGGAACCGGGGCGTCAGGATCTGGCGTTGACCCGCTCGAGGTAGGTGTCCGTCCGGGTGTCCACCCTGATGGTCTCGCCCTCTTTTACGAACAGAGGCACCTGCACCACGAGGCCCGTCTCCAGAACCGCGGGCTTCGTTCCCCCGCTGGCGGTGTCTCCCCGCAGGCCGGGGTCGGTTTCCACGATGGCGAGGTTCACGAAGCTGGGACTTTCCACCACTATAGGGGTTTCGCCCACGAAGAGGAGTTCCACCTCGCAGTTGTCGGTGAGGTATTTGGCGGCGTCGCCGACCAGGGCCCGGGTGAGGGAGATCTGTTCGAAGCTCCTGGGATCCATGACCACGTACTCGTCGTCGGAATGATAGAGCAACTGGTAGACCCTGCGCTCCAGCCTCACCTCCTCCACCCTCTCCCCGGCCCTCCAGGTCTTGTCCAGCACCCTGCCCGTGAGAACGTCCCTGATCTTGGACCTGACGAAGGCGGCGCCCTTGCCGGGCTTCACGTGGAGAAACTCAACCACCGAAAAGAGGGTGCCGTCTATGTCCAGCACCATGCCCTTCCTGAGATCGTTGGAAGTAGCCAAAGAACCATCACCTCCGAAGAAGATTGACCGCGAGGGAAAGAGCCAGGGAGTACCCCATGGATCCCGCGCCGGTTATTACCGCATCGGCGCCCATGGCGGTGACAAGCCTTCTCCTGAAAGGCTCCCTGCGGTGAACGTTGCTGATGTGAACCTCGATCACGGGGCCCGGGAATGCCTTGAGCGCGTCCAGAATGGCGATCGAACCGTGGGAGTAGGCCCCGGGGTTGATCACCAGGGCTCCCCCCCGGTCCGCGGCCTCCCCCACGGCGCGCACTATCTCCCCCTCCACATCGGACTGGAAGGAGGTAAGCCGCGCCCCCATCCCCTCCGCTTCGGCGGAAAGACGGGCAAGGATATCGGCAAGGGTTTCCCTTCCGTACACCTCCGGCTCCCTTCGGCCCAGGGAAGCCATGTTCGGCCCGTTGATCACCGTGATTTCAAGCATCACGCGTAGGGCTTGAGACCAAGCTCTTCCCTCTCTTCGGGGGTGAAGAGGTCGAAAAGGCTACGGGGAGCTCTCTCATGGCCGCCTTCGGGGGCAGGCGGCTGAACGGGTCTGGTCTGGGAAGAGAGTATACCGGCCATTCTGTCGGTGAGGGGGAAGACCTGTTCCGATTCCGTGGTGCGGGTGTCCCTCTCGGAGTTCCTCTTGGCCTCCCTTGCCTTCCTCAGCATCTTCTCGATCTCGGCGTCTCCGGGATACTCGAATAGGAATTCCTCGAAAAGCTCGATGCACCTGTTCCAGTTACCCTTCTCGTAGTGCAGTTCCGCCAGGTTCCTGATGGCTATCAGGTTCAGAGGGTCGATGACGATGACCTTCTCGAAGGCCGCAAGGGCGCCCTCCATGTCCCCGGAGTCCCGGCAGCTCTTTCCCAGAACCACGTTCACGGAGATGTTCCCGGGCCACTTCTCCTGGCCCTTGCGGGCCACGTCCTCGGCTTCCGACGCCCGGTTGCCCTGCCTCAGTTTCTCCGCAAGCCTGGCGCACACCACCGGCGTGGGGGTGGTGAACCACTCCTGATAGAGTTCCTTGAGTTCGGCGTCAGTCTCGTGCATCATCGCCCCCCGTCCGGAAGGTATCCATCATGACCCAGCCCTCCCGGAGGTAGGGCTCCTTCTCCCTTCCGGGATTGTAGACCTCCATGTCGATAATATACCTGGTTCCCCGGCAATCAAGGATGCGTGCCGTAAAGGCTCCGGCGTTGAGGTATTCGGGATTGCGCCACATTCCGGTGACGGTGCGGCCGGTCATCCCCCGGAAGGTCAGCGGTTCAACGGTCACCCGGGACCGGTCCACCGAATCCGCTGCGGCGTCGAAGAAGAACCGCCGCGCCATGGCCTCCCGGGTGAGCACCGCCAGGGAGTCGGTGAGGTCGGCGGCAGCCGGAAGGAACCTGATGCTGAGCATCAGAAGACACTCGTCGCCGGCGGTTCTCTGATACTGGATGAAACCGTCGTCGGGTCTCCATATCCTTGTGGAGTAGGCCTTGGGAACGTCCATGGTGAATCCAAGGGCCTCTAGGCTGTCGATCCTTCCCGGGCTGGACATCTGGGTGCTCACGAAGCTCCCGTAGACGTACCGGTGCATCTGGGTGTTGTAGGCCTCCTCCAGAACCTCCGGAAGCCCGTCCGGAAGGGCCCCACCGGTGACCACGGCTCCTATCACCTGCTGGTTCGCCGCCCACATGTCCTCTCCGGAGTACAGGCCGGGGCCGGTCTGCTCAAGCCCCCCGGGAAGATGCTCCGCGCGGGGAACCAGAAAGAGGATGACCCTCCTGTTCATCAGGGGACCCTGGAATTCTTCCAGATCCGCAAAAGCCCAGGTGAAGACGTTCTCCGTCTCCACCGTGGTGACGGTTCTCTGGACCGCATTCAGCCCGCCCCCGTCGATGAAAGGGGCCAGATCTTCATGGTAAACCACCAGAACCCCCTTGACCGGGCCGATTGACTGCTGCCTGCAGCCCATAAGGATCAGCAAGGACGGGAGAAGGAATTTCCTCATGCCCCCCGCCCCTTCCGACCGGAGAACAAAGGTTTCAACAGCCTGAACAGGCCCAGGGCAAGGGGAAGGTAGTTCACCGCCCCGGCCGCGGCGGGAGCCAGCCCCCGGCTGTTCACCCCGTGAACCAGGGTTTCCACCTCGCTGGCGGTCCTGCCGATGTGCCTTCCGGTGACCTCCAGCTGCTGCATGGTTCCCGACAACACCGGTGAAAGGGACTGCAGCTCGGTATTGATGTTATGCATGGTGGTTTCCAGGGCATCGAGGGTTCTCCTGAACCTGGAAAGGATCATCACCAGCGCGGCCCCGGCCACCCAGAAACCGCACACCCCGATGAGCAGAATTATCGCCGTGGCGTTCATGTCCCTCCTTCCAGCTCCCCCCGAAGAGGAGGGTATGTGAATGCTGACAGGCACGTGTCCGGATGCCCCGACCGTCAGCGGGCGTCCGGAGCAGACCCTTATCACATGGATAATAGCATGACTTTCAGCCCGTCAACAGCTCCCAGGCCTTGACGGTGTTCCCGAGCAGAAAGGCGATGGTCAGGGGACCCACCCCTCCGGGCACCGGGGTTATGGCCGATGCCAGAGGCTCCACCCCGGGATAGTCCACATCCCCCGTAAGGGTGCCGTCGTCCAGACGGTTGATGCCTACATCCAGCACTACCGCGCCGGGTTTGACCCAGTCCGCCCGGATCATGCCCGGCCTGCCAACCGCGGCAACCAGGATGTCTGCGGTGCGGCAGAGCCCCTGCAGGTCGGAAGTGCGGGAATGGGCCAGGGTGACGGTGCAGTTCTCCCGGAGGAGCAATCCGGCCATGGGTTTTCCCACGATGTCGCTACGGCCGACGATTACTCCGTGCCTGCCCCGGGGGGATATGCCGTGACGTCGGAGAAGCTCGATCATTCCCAGGGGTGTGCAGGGGAACAGCCCGTCCTCCCCCCTCCATAGCCTGCCCACATTCTCGGGATGGAGACCGTCCACATCCTTGGAGGGAAGAATGGTCGAGGCCACCCGGTGCCTGTCGTAGCCGGGGGGCAGGGGAAGCTGACAGAGAATCCCATGTATCACGGGGTCCCGGTTCAGGCGCCGGATCTCCCGGATCAGGGCTTCCTCGCCGGCGTCGGCGGGAAGAGCGATCAGGGTGTTTCTGATGCCCGTCCTGCGGCAGGCCTTTTCTTTGGATGACACGTATACCCGGCTGGCGGGATCGTCACCCACCAGCACCACCGCCAGACCCGGGCCCCGGCCCCGGAATTCCCTGGCTTCGATGGATAGGGTTACCTCCCGGGCCAGTTCCCTGCCGGAGAGGATCAGGGCCATGTCAGCTCTTCGTTATCTTGTCGATGACCACCGTGGTCAGGTCGCGCCGGTGACCCATGCTTTTCTCGAAGCCCTTGCGGCGCTTCCGCCGGAAGACCACGACCTTCTTGCCCCGGAAGTGGCTGTCCACCACCGCGCTGACTTTCACACCCTCGATGAAGGGGTGGCCCACCACGACCTTGTCGTCCTTTACCACCAGAAGGACCCGGTCGAAGGTGAAGTTCTCTCCTTCCCCGTTGGGAAGGCGGGGGACTTGGATCTTCATTCCGGGTTCCACCCTGAACTGGGCTCCTCCGGTCTCGATGATGGCGTACACTCAGAACCTCCAATTACAGGGCCAGGGCCCGGTTACCACAGTTGCCTCGCTCGCCGGAAACAGGGCCATTTATACCCCGCGCTACCCCGTGGAGTCAACCTTGTTGGAATCGTACCTTCCTGTTATCTCGTCGTGGGTGTCCAGGCTGAACACCCGGAACTCGCTCTCGGTGAGCCTGGAATCTTCGTGGATGTTGGCCCGGACCCGGTCTCCCCGCCTGGCCAGGTATTCAAGCCTGTGGCCTTCGTTTTCCTGCAGGTACTTAGCCACAACCGGGTTCACCGAAACCACCAGGTTGCTGTGCTTCCTGTCGTTGGCCGCCCGCTCCAGGAACCTCTCGATCCTGGTCACCACGCTTATGGGGGAGTGGACCCTTCCGTACCCCCCGCAATGAGGGCAGGGGTCGGAGAGGGACTGGATCAGGCTTGGCCGAACCCGCTTCCTGGTCATCTCCACCAGCCCCAGCGGACTCAGCTGGCAGGTCTTCGTAGGGCTGCGGTCCCGGCCAAGTTCGCTTCTGAGGCAGTTCAGCACCTTCTCCTTGTGCTCGGGATTGTCCATGTCTATGAAGTCGATGACGATGATCCCCCCCAGGTCCCGCAGCCGCAGCTGCCGGGCCACCTCCTTGGCCGCCTCCATATTGGTCTTGAGGATTGTGTTCTCCTGGCTCTTCCGCCCCACGAACCTCCTGGTGTTCACATCTATTGCCACCAGAGCCTCGGTATGGTCTATCACCAGTGAGCCGCCGCTCTTCAGGGGCACCTCCCGGCGCATTATCCCGGCTATCTCGTCCTCCACGCCGAAGTGGTCGAACAGGGGCGTCTTTCCCCGGTAGACCCTGACCCTGCCGGCCAGATCGGGAGCCACTGACTTGAGATACCGGCTGATCTGCGTGGCCACGCTCCGGGAGTCGGTAACCACCGTATTGACGTCGGAGGTAACCAGATCCCTCATGGCCACGGTGATCACGTCGTGCTCCTGGTGGAGCAGCGCCGGCGGCTTCGCCTTCAGGGCGGAGTGGCCGATCTCCATCCAGCGCTTGACAATCTGGTCGACGTCTGCCTTGAAGTTGTCCTCGGACTGCCCCATCCCGGCGGTCCTGGCGATGATGCCGTAGCCCTCGCTACGGACGTCCTGAATGATCTCCCGGAGTCGGCTCCTCTCCTGCTTGTCGTGCACCTTTCTTGAAACACCGGCCACAGGGTCTCCGGGCATGCTCACCACGTACCTTCCGGCAATACTGAGCCTGGTGGTCACCCTGGCGCCCTTGGTGCCGATGGGTTCCTTGGTGACCTGAACCAGCACCTGGTCGCCCTTGCTCAGGGCCTTCTCGATGGGACCGGATGTGTCGCGGCACTTCATGGGCTTGCCTTCCACCAGACTCCGGGCAAAGGCCATGGAATCGGAGAAACCCTCCCGGACGTCGGATACATGGAGGAAAGCGCTTCTCTCCAGACCGATGTCCACGAAGGCCGCCTGCATTCCCGGCAGAACCGCGTTCACCCGGCTCAGATAGATGTTTCCCACAATCCGCTTCTCGTCGGCGATCTCCACGATCAGCTCCATCAGCCGGCCATCCTCCAGCACGGCTATCCGGGTGACCTCGGGGTGCTGGTTGATGACGAAATCAACCTTTGTTGTCATCGGGTCAGTCTCCCTCGCTTATCCTCAACAGGGGAACGGTCTTTCCGTCCTCCCGGCTTGTGTATACCTCAGTCCTGGTGATAACCCCGTGGGGCACCCCCTCCAGCAGCCTGTCGAGCCTTACGGCGCCCCCGGAGGGGTCGGTCAGGACCCGCTCCCCCCCGGCGCTGACAACCCCGGGGGTTCCCCGGAGTATAGCGGTTTCCGCACCGGATATGTTGTACTCCAGAATACCTCCCGAATCGGGGGCAGGATCCTGCAGAGGAACCGGCCCGGCGGCCAGGATCCGAAAGCCCTCCGGAAGAACGCTGTCCAGCCGGGCGGCGGCTTCCCGGGGGTCCATGGGGGAGTGGAGAAAAACGTCCACGTATTCGGCCCGGCTGGCCATGCCCAGGGGCAGGGGATGGCCGAACTTCAGGGAGGGCCTCCGGACGAATCCGGCCCCCATGCACACCGGCACGCCCGCCCGCCGGACCGCCCGGCCCCACATGCGCACCGCGTCCAGGTGGGAGGTGAAGCGGGCCAACCCATCCCTGGAATATCTTAGTCTGAGCCTCGCTTTTGGGACGTCTGCCCGGGAGTCTCCGGGGCTCCGGACTCCGGGAGAGTCACCCGGAAGCGGTGGAACATCCCCCGTGCACGCCCCGCACCCGGTGCATCCCGCCTCCCGGCAGTCCGGGGTGGACACCCCTTCTCCGGCTCTCAGGTACTCCTGCTCGAGCCAGTCCCGGCACACTCCGGTGTCCACCATCTCCCAGGGAAGCTCGTCCCCGGGTTCGGGCACCCGGGTCGGGCATGACCCGAGCAGGGAAAACCAGACGTCCTTCCTCATAAGGTCGTTCCAGGCGTCGAAAACGGCCCCCTCCCGAAAGGCCCGTTCCAGAATCCCGGAAAAATCTGGCCCGGACATGGCCAGGGCCGCCTCCACCGCGGCTGCCTCGGGGTCGTTCCAGGATACCTTCGCCCGCCGGCATCCCGACCGGACAAGTCTGATCCGCCGGCGCACCTCCCCGGGAGGCCTCTGAGCCACCCACTGGAAGGGAGTGTGGGGCTTGGGCACGAAGGGAGACAGGGCGACGGTGGTCTCCCAGCGTTTCCCTCCCGCCGCGGCGGCCCTCTCCGCCAGGGAGGATATGGCTCGAAGGTCCTCGTCGGTCTCCCAGGGGAGACCCACCATGAAGTACATCTTCACCCCTGACGCGCCCATGGCCCTGGCGGAAGCCACCGCCTCCAGTATCTCATCGTCGGTGAAGGGTTTCCCTATCCTTCGTCTCAGCTCCAGTGTTCCCGCCTCCGGCGCCAGGGTGACGTGCCCCTTGAGCCTGCGCCCTGAGCCGGCCATCCCTTTCAGGGTGTCGGGTCTGAGGCTGGGCTGGGATATCCTCACGGCCATCTCCGCCTCGATGGCCCCGAGCCGCTGGGAAAGCTCGCCTAACCGGGAGTAGTCGCTGAAGGAGAGGGACACCACTCCGCCCTCCTCGAAGCCCGTGTCCCGGAGGGAATCCTTCATAAGGGCCGCAACGGTTTCGGGAGTCCTCTCCCGCACCGGCCGGGCCAGCTGGGTGGCCTGGCAGAACCTGCAGCCCCGGGTGCACCCCCGGGAAATCTCCACCACAGCCCTTTCCTGGACCACCGAGGCGGTTGGCACTATCTGGCTGACAGGCGCCGGGGAATCCTCCAGGGACGGGGCTCTGGCCAGGCGTACCCTTCCCCGGGTGATTCCGGGCACCAGCACCCCCTTGATGCCGGCCGCGGCTCGAAGCCGATCCTCCCGGGAACCAGCCCCGGCCAGGACCGACATGAGTTCGACCCCCCCCTCCTCCGCTTCACCCAGGAAGAAGACGTCCACGAAGGGCATCAGGGGAACCGGATTCGCTATCCCTCCGCCGCCGGCCACGATAATCGGGGAATCCCCGGGCCTGTCGGCGCTTCTGAGGGGAAATCCCATCAGGTCTATCAGGCTGAGCACATTGGTGAAGAGCAGTTCAGACGCCACGCTGAAACCCACCACGGAGCTATCCGACACTGGTTCCCCCAGCTCAAGGTCCACCCAGGGAACGCCCTCCTCCCGGTGCAGCAGGAGCATGTCGGGGGCCGGGTGATAGGCCCTTCTGACATCGAACCTTCCGGATCGAAGCAGCAGGTGCCTGACCACCTCCAGACCGAAGTTGGAGGCGCCGATCTCGTAGGTGTCGGGGTAAGCCAGGGTCACCCTGGGCCCTGAACCGTGGGGACGGGAGTTCCACTCGCCGCCGATGTACCTCTGGGGCGCCCTGACCCTGGGCAGAAGCTTCTCCAGTGGGTGGGTCACCGCCAGGGAACCGCCTCCTGGGATACCGGGTTCGCCAGAAGCCCGGAATCCCGGGTTTCGGACAGCGTCGCCTTCATGGCCAGCGCCTCGGTGTCCATGGTTCCCGGGGGATAGCCGAACCTCCACAGCACCCCCCACCTGGCTTCCCCCACGGGAAATCCCCTTCTGGCCAGGAGCATGGTCCAGTTCCGGCTCCGGCTGTCAAGGTGGTCCCTCACAAGAACCCCGGTCCATGAAAGGCCGGCTTTCTCCCCCGGCGGGCTCCCGCCGGCGGGCAGGATGAAACTCACGTGCTTGTTGGGGTTCACTATGTCCGTGAAATGAGTGATCATCCCGGGCACGGCCCCCGCCTGCCCGGGCTTCATTACGAACTCCCACAGGTCGTACCTGAAAAGCTGCTCCGGTGCGGAGCCGGGCATGGTGCGCTTCAGGGTGTACAGGGCCGTAACCGCTCCGGGATCCGGGGATTTGAGCCTCACCGCCACGTAGACGGCTTCCATCAGAGCACCTCCAGATAACGGGCCAGGCCGGTGAAGAACGACGCCCCGGGCCCGGGCTCCCCGGCCGGTCCCATGGCCCTCCGGGCGTCCCCCCAGGGGCCCGGAAGGTTGGGCGGGACGTGGAAGAGGTGCAGGGCCCGCTCCGGGTGGGGCATCATGGCGAGAACGTTGCCCCCGGAGTTTGTCACCCCGGCAGCGGCCAGGGCGGAACCGTTCGGGTTGTGGGGCCACCCGTCGGCTTCCTCCCCCCCCGGGGCGCAGTACCTGAGCACCGCCTGTTCCTCTGCCCTGGAAAGGTCTTCCTCCCGGAACACGAACCTGCCCTCGGCATGGGCGATGGGCACCGGAACCGGAGCCCCGTCCAGGTCCATCAGCCACGGACACTGCCCGGCGTTTGATCCTGCGGGTTTCAGGAACACCCAGCCGCTTAGGTAGCCGGTTCTGCCCGGGGCCATGTTGCCCGCCAGACACGCCTGCACAGCCCCCGGGCGCCAGCCGGGCACCAGCCCGCTCTCCAGGAGTATCTGGGCGCCGTTGCAGATGCCCAGCACCGGTTTGCCAGCCTGGGCGTCCCGGAAGACCAGGTCCATCATCCTCTCCCGGGCCGCCACCGCTCCGGCCCTCACCCTGTCCTGGAAACTGAACCCTCCCGGAAGCACCCAGGCGCTGCACCCCTGCCGGGAGGCATCGTCCAGCTGGTTCCAGTTGTAGATCCTGCCCTGCAGTCCGCAGGTGTCCAGTGCCCGGGCGGTCTCGTACTCGCAGTTGGAACCGGGAAACCTCACCACCGCCACCAGGGGCTTCATACACCCTCCTCCCGCCACACCACAGAGGCAAGCATGTCCGACCACCGATCCCGGATACCCAGAAGGTCCACCGTCCATCCGTCGCCGGAGAGCCCGCCGTCGCCGGTGACCTCCCCGATCGCCCGGGCGTGGTCCGGCAGGCGGTCGGCATGCCGGGGATCCATCTCCAGAAGGTATCCCGGGGTCTCGGAGTACAGCAGAACCGGATCGGAGCCGGCCTTCAGCCGTATCCCCGGACCCCCGGAAGCCAGCACCATCTCCGCGGCGGCCATGGCCAGCCCGCCGCCGGAGATGTCGTGGGAGCCGACGATCCTTCGGGATCTTATGCCGGCGATGACCCACCGGGCCATTTCCGCCTCCAGTGGCCCCCGGAAGAGGGGGACCCGGCCTCCGGACCTTCCCAGTACGGTCCGGTAGAAGAGGCTTCCTCCGAACTCCCGGTGTCTGGGTCCCAGCAGGACCAGCAGGTTTCCGGGTTTTTTCAAGATCATGTCGCAGCAGACCCCGCAGTCATCCAGCCTTCCGAACACAGCCACGATGGGTGACGGGGGGATGGACCTGCCGGAGGAAGACTGGTTGTAGAAACTCACGTTCCCGCTCACTATTGGAAGGGGTTCGCCGGGCTCAAGGAAACCCAGTTGCCGGCAGGCCTCGGAGATTCCCTCGATACCCCTCTGGAACTGGCCCATCACCGAAGGAGTTTCGGGGTTGCCATAGTTGAGGCAGTCAGTGGCGCACAGGGGCACAGCCCCTACGGAGACCACGTTCCTCACAGCCTCGGCCACCGCGTGGGCTCCTCCGAGGAAGGGATCCAGCTCGCCGTACCACGGGTTGCCGTCTCCGGAAACCGCCAGTCCGGCGGAACACCCCGGAACCGGAAGGATCACGCAGCTGTCGGCCTCACCGGGCCTGAGCACCGTGGAGCCCCTGACCTCGCTGTCGTAGTAGGACCACACCGCCTTGCGGCTGCAGCCGCCCACCGACAGGAGCATCGCCGGAAGGTCCTTCCCGGGGTCGCAGGGAAGCTCGCCTGAGTCGTCGGGGGATGAAACCGGAGCCTCCACGGGCCTGTCGTAGAACACTCCCTCGGTGATCGCCGAAGCGGGCGCGCAGGCTGCCTCTTCGCCGGCGCAGGTCACCCGGTACACAGGTTCCGGAGTGAACCGGCCGATGACCGCGGCCCTGGCGCCGGGAAAGAGCCTGGGCAACTCGAAACGCTGGTTGTAGATGGCGAGCACTCCCTCGGCGAACCTCTCGGGCACCGCGAAACCGAACCTCTCCTGTGTTTCGCTGCATGCCACCACCTCCGGGGGAAGCCCGGAAACGCCCACCGGAACCAGGTCCAGGTCCACGTGGATTCCCAGCCCGCCGTGGGCCGCCATCTCGCTGGTGACGCAGGCAATCCCTCCCGCTCCCAGGTCCTTGAAACCGAAGGGGGCTCCGGTGCCGAAAAGGTATTCGAGTGCGGCCAGGTTCGCCTGGGAGAGTATCCTCTTCAGAAACGGATCGGCAACCTGAACCGATCCCATCCCCTGGTCCCCGTCCAGGTCGGCGCTGGCGAAGGTTGCGCCCCCGAAACCGGTGTCGTCGGTGGGCTTTCCGGTGAGAATGAAGACGTAGGGCTCCCTGCGGGCCTCGGGGGGCACGAAGCTGTGCACCACCCGGTCATGTCTGACGATCCCCAGGGCAACAACGTTCACCAGGCAGTTGTCGTCGTAACCCGGATGGAACTCGGTGTCGCCCCCGAGGTTGGGTACCCCCAGGGCGTTGCCGTACTGCCATATCCCCTCCACCACGCCCCGGGCGATGCCCCGGCACCTCTCCCCGGAAGGCCCCATGGGGTCGCCGAACCTGAGAAGGTCAAGGCTGCCGGTCACATCGGCGCCCATGCAGTAGACGTCCCTGACGATCCCGCCGATACCCGTGGCGGCCCCCTCCACTGGAAGCACCTGGGAGGGGTGGTTATGGCTCTCGTGGGCCACCACCAGATCGTAGTCCACCCGGTCGTGGGTGCAGAAGCGCACCACACCGGCGTCCTCCCCGGGGCCCACCACAACCTGGGAAGCCCGGGTGGGAAGCCCCTTCAAAAGGCGCCGGGAGCTTTTATAGGAGCAGTGTTCGCTCCACATGATGTCGAACAGGTGAAACTCCAGCGGGGTGGGCATCCTCCCGAACAGACCGTGCAGCCGCCGGGCCTCGTCCACGGTCATGGCCAGTTTCCTTCCGGCGATCTCTTTCTCCAGAGCCTTTCCGAGGTCGTCGGTCATCTCACCCCACCGTTCCGTAGTAGCCTTCGAACTCCTCGAACTCCCTGGCGCCCAGGTCCTCCCTGACCCAGGACACCTCGACGATCTCGCCGGGGGTTATCTCCTGACTCCTTATCATCACCCCGCCCATGTAGCTCCCGTCCTGGGTCTGAAGCTTCGGCAGTTCGCCGCCCAGCTTTCCGATCACGGTTCTCAATCCGTCCCCCGAGGTGCCGGGCAGGATGAGCAGGAAGCCGTCGTGGCTGAACCGGATACAGGTATCGATGTTCCTCAGGAGTTGTTTGAGGTGGTTCGCCGCGGCGGCCATTACATCCCGGGTGAGGGCTGGATTCTGAAGGTTGGCCCTCTTGAGTCTGAGTTCCAGAACCCCCATGGGCTGTCCGAACCGATACACCCGCTCTAGTTCCTCCGAAAGGATGGTGTCCGCCGCGGCGGCCCCCGGAAGGCCGGTGTCCCGGTCGAGCCCGGTGGTCCTGGCGAACCTCTCCAGAAGCCTCACGTTCTCCAGGGCCGCGGCCCCTATGGCGCCTATGGACCTGAGGTTTTCCCTGTGGATACCGGTCTGGTCGGTGAAGGCGCCGGCTCCTATCACTCCGTAGAGAATGCCCTGGAACTCCATGGGCACCGCAACCTCGGGATCGTACCCCGGTATGCCGCTCTCGGTGACGTGCTTCCTGATTATCGCGGTGTCGTTCTCCACGTCGTGCATGGTCACCAGCCGCCCGGTCTCCCCGGCGAAGCCCAGGAGCCCGTCGCCCAGGGAGATCGAGAGCGGGGGTTTCAGAAGGGTTTCAAGCCCGTGGGTCTTGTCCAGCCCGAGGCGCTTGCCGGACCGGTCCGCCAGGAACACAGATACCTGTTCTGCGCCCGCCAGGGTGTTGCACGCCCTGCAGATGTTCTCCGCAGCCTCTCCGGCGGTTCTGGCGCTGAAAATCTTCTTGACCATGGAGGGCATCAGTACCGCCAGGTCGCTGAAGTCCCTCTCCCTCTCCTCCAGAAAGACCACCCTCTCCTTCAGAGTGATGATCTCCCTGCTGAGGTTCCTGGCCTTCATGGTCACCCCGGCCAGCTTCTCCTCGGATTCCTTTCTGCTTCTGGCCACTCCGCCCGAAAGTGCCAGCCAGACCCCGCCCCCCCCGAGAATCAACCCCGCGGCCAGAAATAGCAAGTTCATGGCAACCCCTCTCCGGGCTCTCAGGCGAGCCCGAGCCTCGAAAGCACCGCCGCCTCGTTGTCGGTGTGCTTTTCCATGCCGCAGGCGTCCTCGACCTCTTCCCGGGTCAGCACGCCCATGATCTCTTCGCTTTGCAGGGCGGCCTCCAGGAGGGAAACGTCCCGGTCCATTGCGGCCATGGCCGCTTTCTGGATCATGACGTAGGAGTCCTCCCTGGTGGCGCCGCTGTTGACCAGCAGCAGGAGCAGGGACTGGGAATGATACCTGTCCCCGGACAACTCGATGTTCCTCTCCACCGCGGCCCTGTGGACCACCAGCCCTTCCGCCAGCCCCGCCGCCTTCCGCAGGGCGTACAGGGCCACTCCGCAGGCGTCGGGAAAAATGAAACGCTCCGCGCCGGAGTGGCTGATGTCCCTCTCGTGCCACAAAGCGGTGTTCTCCAGCCCCGTCGCCAGATAGCCCCGCAGAAGACGGGCGAACCCGCACAGCCTCTCCCCGATGATGGGGTTCTTCTTGTGGGGCATGGCGCTGGAGCCCTTCTGCCCCCGGGAGAAGCTCTCCTCCACCTCCCCGACCTCGGTCCTCTGAAGGTGCCGGGTTTCCGTGGCGAACCTCTCCAGGGCGCCACCTATGGCGGCCAGGGCGTACAGGAACTGGGCGTGCCTGTCCCTGGCCACGATCTGGGTCGGCACGGGTTCGAAGCCGATACCAAGCCTGGAACAGACGTACTCCTCCACGGAGGTTCCCAGGTGGGCGTAGGTGCCCACCGCCCCGCTGATGGTGCCGGTGCATACCGATTGCATGGCCTGTGAAAGTCTTTCCGCGCACCGGAGGTATTCGGAGTAGTGGCCGGCGAACTTGAGTGCCAGTGTGGTAGGTTCGGCGTGCATGCCGTGGGTTCTTCCCATGCACGGCACGCCCCTGGTCCTGGCCGTCAGTGAAGCCAGGGCGGCGCCGTAACCGTCCAGGGCCTGCCGGATGAGCCTGCCGGCGTCCCGGAACTGGGTGGCCAGGCAGGTGTCCAGTATGTCGCTGGAGGTCATTCCGAAGTGGATGTGCCGGGATTCCGGACCCAGGCTTTCCGCCACGCTGGTGAGGAAGGCTATGACGTCGTGCTGGGTCACCTGCTCGATGCTGTTGATCCTCTCAATGTCGAACCGGGCGTTGTCCCGGATCTTCTCGAAATCCTCCATGGGAACCAGTCCCGCCAGGCACCGGGCCTCCACCGCGAGTATCTCGATCTGGAGCCATCTTTCGAACCTTGCCCGGTCCTCCCAGATGGCTGTCATCTCAGGCAGGGCGTATCTCTCGATCATTCCCGCTCCTATCAGGGAAGTTCAGCGCCGGTGGTGAGCCCGGCGGATATCCAGGCGAACAGCGAAACACCGGGCAGGTAGACCCGGTACCACTCCTCCGCCTCCCCCACCACCACCAGGGTGTCTCCCCGGTGCACCCGGCCGACCACGGCGTACACCGTGCCCGGCCCCTGCCTCAGGTTGACGGTGCTTCCGGTTACCACGGTGCGGCTGGGCGGCATGGAGACGGGCGCCGGGGGAGTTGCAGTGGGTGGAGGCGCCGCAGCGGTTTCCAGGGAGGAGCCGCAACCGCAGGCCAGGCTCAGAAGAAAAACCGCAAGACGTCTCAAGAAAGGCCCGCCCGGCAGAGCAGCAGCGGTAGAAGCCCCGCCGCCAGGAGACTTCCGTCGGCGGCGGTGCGGACCCCCATCTCGGGGAAGAACAGGTCCCTTTCCATGAACACCAGCCCGGCTGCCAGCACCAGGGGCCCGGCAACGAACCCGAGGCTGCACGGGGGAAGGATTCCCAGCAGCCAGCCCGCCGGATGTATCAGGGAGGCCAGCAAAAGACACAGGAGAAGCAACGTTCTGCAGCGCTTTCCGCCGAGTTTCAGGGGAAGGGTGTCCATGCCCAGCAGGGCGTCCCCCTGAAGGTCCACCAGGTCCACGAACAGGCTGCGGGCGAAGAAGAGGGCCATCAGGGAGACCGGCCAGGGAAGGATGGAAGGGCCCAGCCGGTTGTGGGACAGGGTGGCCGCGGGAAGCATGGCCAGGAAGAAACCCCAGCCCAGGGTGAAGAGCACCTCCCGGGAGCCCGGAACGTTCCAGAATCCTGTTGGAACGAAGGGCCTTCGGAGAAGTGGAACGCAGTACAGGGCGAACAGGACCACCGCCCCCGCCACCGAGGGTACCCACCAGCCGCCCATTCTGAGGCTCAGGACCACGGCCCCCAGGGCAGCGGCGGCGTAGACCGGGAAGAGGAGCCGGCTGTGGCGCTTCATGTACTCCTGGCGCTCCTGGCTGGTGATCTCCAGGTTCCTCGATCCAAGAACCGCGGAAATCCCCGTGAAGGACCATAGAAGAAGTCCGGCGCAGAGAGACGCGGTCAGCCATCCACCGCCCCCCAGCACCTCCCTCTGGGCCAGGCCTATGAACACCGCCGCCAGGGGCACCTGAACGCCTATGTAGACCAGGTTTCGAAGCAGCGAGGGAAGAAGCCCGGCCACCCGGGCCGCCCCGTGGATCTCCATCAGCCTCGCCCTGACCTTGCGGATGCTCCATCCGGGAGTCGAGGCTCCGGCGGTCACCAGAACTCTCCGGTAGCCGGCCACTTCCCGCTCGGGTATCTGGTCCTCGCTCTCCACCTGGAATACGGGGAGCCCAGATTCCCGGGCTATGGCCGCGAGCCTGGCGGTGTTGGCGCTTCGGGCTCCCCCCACCACCACCACGCAGTCCGCCTTCTCCATCAGCGACCTGAGTTCCGCCTGCCGGCTTTCGGTGGAGCCGCAGATGGTGTTCTCGCTTCCGCACTCCGGCCACCGGCGCCGCAGGGCGTCCAGGGTCAGCCGGTAGTTCTCCGTGTTCTGGGTGGTCTGGCTGATCAGGAAAGGTCTTTTCATCTCCGGCAGGGCATCCACGTCTCCGGGGCCGCCGATGACCGTTCCCCTTCCTCCGGTGCAGGACAGGACGGCTTTCACCTCCTGGTGGCCGGAGTCTCCAAGTATGATGACGTCGCAACCCTCCGCGGCCCGGGCTCCCGCTATGGCCAGGGCCCTGCCCACCTTGGGACAGGTCAGGTCCCGAAGAACCAGGGGAAGACCCTGGAGCCGGGCCCTCTCCTCCCTGGTGACTCCGTGGGTTCTGAGGAAGAGGGTGCCGTCCCGGAGTTCCCAGGGGTTCTCGACGGTGCAGACCCCCCGCTCCTTCAGAGCCCTGAGCACCTGGGGGTTATGGACCAGGGGGCCGTAGACCCTGAAGGGGCCCCGCCCCTTCTTGATCTCGTGGACCACCCTGTCCACCGCCCGGCGGACCCCCCAGCAGAATCCAGCGGTTCTGGCCACGGTCACACTCATGATGATTCAAAGATAATACATCAGGGCGGGTTCCACGACGCCGGCGGCCCGTCGGAGCGGTACCCCGCCTCCTCCAGTTCCCGGGCCAGTTCCAGGGCCCGGGCCCGGGCCCTTTCCTCCAGCCCGAGCGCCCTGGATATCTCCAGGGCCATGAAACCTGCCTGAATGGAGGTTACGGTGCCCGGAGGGCTTGCCATGGCCGCTTCCTCGAAGAGAAACAGGGCATGAGGGGCGCTGCCCAGGTTGTACGCCTTCACCCCCCGATTGTAAAGGTACTGGCCCAGGGGAATCTCCGGCACCGGCCTCAGGGCCCCCGGAACCAGCAGCGCCGCGGTGATGCCGATCACCACGGGGAGGGTCCCCTTGCCGCACCGGCCCCGGATCAGGCAGGAAACCCCCGCGCAGGCCGCTGCCAGGGCGGAGGGGAGAGCGGGTATCCAGAACCTCTCGGAGTGGACGAACACCAGGGATGAGAGCAGGGACACCAGAAGCGGAGTCAGCATCACTCCGCCGCGGCCGGGATAGAACACCAGAGAGGCCGCCCCCAGGGCGATGAAACCGATCAGAAGAACCCTGGGCGCCGGAAGGTGGCCCAGGGATACGTCCGCCGCCACGTCCCTTCGCAGGTCGAAGTAGACGTCGTAGGGCCGGTAGCCCAGGGCTCCGCCCAGTTTCACCAGGAGCAGTTCCGCCTCCCGGGCGGGATTGTTCAGGATCCAGCCCAGGGCCGTCCTCAGCCAGTATCCGTCGGCGGCGGAAGGGGTGGCGTACCCCCTGGACGCCGCCACCCGGGCCGCGGCCTGATGGATGTCCTCCCCCGGAGACTCGACCAGCCCTTGCTCGGGGATCGGCGGCCCGTATCCCGTGGCTCCGTCGGCGTGGCCCAGCATCAGGTTCAGCCCGGTGGAGGCGGCGAAAGGGGAAAAGCTCCCGCCCTGATCCAACCGCCAGAAGGAAAGGGCCAGCAGGGGGATGAGAAGCCCCGCGAAAGCGGGAAGGGTCCTCAGACGCCCCCTGAGCAGGGACACCGCCGCCAGGAGAACGAACGGGGGGCGCATTCCCGCGGCTATACCCAGCAGCAGCCCCTTTACGAATCCGGAACCGGCCCCCCCATCACCGATTTCCATGATGGACCAGGCCGTCAGAAGCAGGGCCAGCAGGGAGACCGGGAGCAGCGCCCCCTCGAAGAAAGCCGCCGGGGCGTATAAAAGCCAGATGAGAGCCGATGCCAGGGCTGCGGGCCGGGAGCCTCCGGCCTTCACCCCGCCGGCGTACACCAGCGCTCCGGTGAGCATCCCGGCCAGACTTTGAACAAGAAAGACCGCCCACTGGCCCTGGAAGAGCTTCAGCATCAGGGCCAGGAAGGGGATGTACAGGGGGCTCGCGAAGGAAAATGCATCGCTCTCCACCCCACCGGAAAGCATCTCCCGGGCGCACTCCAGGAACCTGGTGGACGCCAGCGTGGGCTGGTAGGTGACGGCCAGATCGTGGGAGGGAGAAGCAAGTGCCGCCAGGTGGGGAACCCGGGTGGCGGCTCCCGCGGCGATAACAGCCAGCAGCCACGGCAGATTGCTTTTCAGCAGGCTGTTTCTGATGGCGGCCACCTCCAGGATTTGTGAACCGCCCCGATAATACCTAGAACAATGCCTTCACAGCACCCCAGGAGGCTCGGTCCAGGGAGACCAAGAAATCCCCGTGGGCCCTTATGAAGTAGTCGCCGAGACTGCCCCAGCTTTCCCAGATTATAAAGTCGTCGCTGTAGAAGCTGTGTTCTCCGGGCGAACCGTCCCCCAGAGAACTGGGCCACCCTCCGGAACTCAGCGAGGTATTCACCACGCCCCAGAAATCGCCATCGCACTCGAGTGGAGGATCGTAAAAAGTGTATACGGCGGAGTAGTGAAGCGCGGAGATCTGCTGCGAATCCAGCAGTTCCGCCGGACCGCCCTGGCCTCCGTTGTAAACCTGGGCATAGAATTCGGAAGTCCCCCATGGGTAGCCGGGCATCTGATAGAACCACCACTCCATGGCCTCCAGCATGAAACCCGTGCTGCCGGGCCCGAAGTCCTGGGTGTTGAACCAGACCCCCCGGTAGGTGCCTCCCCAGGTGAGCCAGTTTGCGCTGCCGTCGTCGTACTGGAGAACCTCTTCGTCATGGCCGCCGAAGCCCGCCGGAAGGTCCACCCGGATCGGGTCGGCAAGGACCGCGGAATATAGAACTATTGCAAAACGAAGCCATTCTACCATCTCAAGCCTCCCCTCGCTTTCATTACTACTAAAATCCTCAATTGTTCCCGCTCAGTCAACCGGAATGGAAGTGATAACTGAAGGGCCGGCCCGAAGGCCGGCCCCAAGCCGAAAGGCTCTGTGCTAGAACAGCGCCTTGACGGCGCCCCAGGTGGTTCTCTCCAGTGAGACCGGGTAGCCTCCGTGGGCCCGGAGCAGGTAGTCCCCCACCAGGCCCCATGGCTCCCAGACGGTCATGCTGTCGCTGTAGAAGCTGTGCTCCCCGGGGGTGCCGTCACCCAGGATGCTGGGCCAGCCCCCGTCGCTCAGGTTGGTGTTCATCAGGCCCCAGAAGTTGGTCTCGCAGTCCAGGGGCGGGTCGCAGAGGGAGAAGACCGCCGCGTAGTGCACCGCGGTCACCTCCTGGGAGTCGAGGAGTTCCACCGGGCCGTTCTGGTCGCCGTTCCAGACTTCCGCGTAGAATTGGGCGGTCTCCCACGGGTAGGAGGTGTGTTCGTAGAACCAGAACTCCAGGGACTTCAGCAGAAAGCCGAACTCGCCGGGCTGGAAATCCGCTGTGTTGAACCAGACACCTCTGTACACCCCGCCCCAGTTGAGCCAGACCGGAGTGCCGTCGTCGTACTGGAGGGTGACATCCTCAAGAACATCTTCACCGCCGCCCGGCAGATCCAACCTGGCGGAGCCGGCGGGAGACGCTGCGAAGGAAAGAAACAGGAGAAACACTTGAATGGCCATAAGTCCAGCCTTTCTTCACGGTGTACCCATGACATGCTTTGTCGTTCCCCGCCGGTCAACCCCGTTTCCGGGACGAAGACGAAGGGCCGGCCAGAAGGTGGCCGGCCCTGCGGAAAAACGCCAGCACCGCTAGAACAGGGCCTTGATGGAACCCCAGCTGTCGGTCTGCAGGGAGAGATCGAATTCGCCGTGTGCCCGGATGAAGTAGTCGCCAAGTTCGCCCCAGGGCTCCCAGACTATCATGTCGTCGCTGAAGTAGCTGTGCTCTCCGGGGGTGTTGTCACCCAGGACGCTGGGCCAGCCGCCGGCGCTGAGGGTGGTATTGATGAGACCCCAGAAGTTGCTCTCGCACTCGAGGGGGGGATCGTAGTAGGTGAACGCACCGGCGTAGTGCATCGCGGAAACCAGCTGGGAGTCGAGGAGTTCCACAGGACCGTTCTCGTCGCCGTTCCATACTTCAGCGTAGAAGTCGGCGGTGTCCCATGGATAGCTGGCGTGCTCGAAGAACCACCACTCCATGGCCTCCAGCATGAAACCCGTGCTGCCGGGCAGGTAGTCTTCGGTGTTGAACCAGACTCCCCGGTAGGTTCCCCCCCAGGTAAGCCAGTGGGCGCTGCCGTCGTCGTACTGCAGCACCTCAACATCAAAGCCGCCGGAGCCGACCGGAAGGTCCACCCGGACCATGTTCGCAAAGACCGCCAGGGGCAGAACAAAGAGAACCAAAAGAATCTTTGCCATCTCGGGCCTCCTTTCGCTGATGTTAGCTATAAAATCCCGAATTGTTCCAATCCTGTAAACTATCTCCGTAAAAAAGAAGGGCCGGCCCGAAGGCCGGCCCCAAGCCGAAAGGCTCTGTGCTAGAACAGCGCCTTGACGGCGCCCCAGGTGGTGGAGTTCAGGCTGTTGAACTCGCCCTTGGCGCGGATGAAGTAGTCGCCAAGTTCGCCCCAGGGCTCCCAGACGATCATGTCGTCGCTGAAGAAGCTGTGCTCGCCCACGGTGTTGTCACCCAGAACGCTGGGCCAGCCGCCGGCGCTCATGGTGGTGTTGATCAGGCCCCAGAAGTTCTGCTCGACGGCCAGGGCGGGGTCGAGGTTGTGGTAGCAGGGAGCGTAGTGGGGGGCGTTGACCACTCCCTGGGCAAGAAGCACCAGGGGACCCATGTCGTCGCCGTTCCAGATCTCGCTGTAGAACTCGGAGGTGTCCCAGGGGTAGCTGGAGTGCTCGAAGAACCAGTACTCCATCTGCTGAAGAAGGAAGCCCTGGCTGCCGGGAAGGAAGTCGTCGGTGTTGAACCAGGTTCCCCTGTAGGTGCCGCCCCAGGTGAGCCAGTGGGGGCTGCCGTCGTCGTACTGGAGTACGTCCACGTCGTAGCTGCCGGAGCCGCCCGGAAGGTCGACCCGGATCTGGCTCGCGAACGCCGCCATCGTGAGTATTGCGAGAACCGCAAGTGCCTGCTTCATGGTTCTCCTTTCCTATGTTGTTGGTTGATGCACGAACCCGGTTTTCAGTGTCGCGAGGGAAAGATTGCATATCTCCCGCATAGCGTCAACCCCTGCCGACGCCGAGGATTTTCCTCAGTCTGTCCCTCAGCAGAGCAGCCTTTTCGAAGTCCAGTTCCGCTGCGGCTTCCATCATCCTCCTCTCCAGTTCCGCAGCCGTCAGGGTTTCCTCTTCGGGTTCCTTCCCCTCCGCCGCACCGGTTCCCCCGGGCCTGAACATGTCGGCTATCCCGGTGGTGCGCAATATCTCCTCCCGGCTCTTCCTGATGGACTCCGGAGTAATCCCGTGCTTCCTGTTGTACCCGGTCTGGATGGACCGGCGCCTTTCCGTCTCCTCCAGGGCCGCCTTCATGCTGTCGGTAATCCGGTCCGCGTAGAGTATCACCGTCCCGGCGTTGTTCCGGGCGGCCCTTCCGGCGGTCTGGATGAGGCTCGTCCTGCTCCTGAGGAATCCCTCCTTGTCAGCGTCCAGCACCGCCACCAGAGTCACTTCGGGAAGGTCCAGCCCCTCCCTGAGCAGGTTCACCCCCACCAGCACGTCGAACTCCGCCAGCCTGAGGTCCCTGAGGATGGACACCCGCTCCAGGGCGTCCACCTCGCTGTGCACGTACCGGGCGGCGATGCCGAGCTTCTCCAGGTAGGCGGCCAGCTCCTCGGCGGTCTTCTTGGTGAGGGTGGTGACCAGAACCCTGCCCTGCTCCTCCAGGACCCGGCGGATCTGCTCCACCAGGTGGTCCACCTGTCCCCGGGCGGGATGGATCTTCACCTCCGGGTCCACCAGGCCGGTGGGTCTCACGATCTGCTCCACCACCTGCCCGCTCCTCTCCAGTTCGAAGGGGGCCGGGGTGGCGGACATGCAGACTTTGTTCCCGGTGGCGGCCAGGAACTCGTCCAGAAACAGGGGCCTGTTGTCCAGGGCCGAGGGAAGCCGGAAACCATGGTCCACCAGAGTCTGCTTCCTGGAGCGGTCGCCCAGGTACATCCCCCGGATCTGGGGGATGCTTCTGTGGCTCTCGTCTATGAACACAAGCATGTCCGGCGGGAAGTAGTCCACCAGACATTCCGGGGGCTCCCCCGGTTCCCGCCCCGAGAGGTGTCTGCTGTAATTCTCTATGCCCGGGCAGTAACCGGTCTCGCCCAGGAGTTCCAGGTCGTACTCGGTGCGGGACTTGAGCCGCTGGGCCTCCAGGAGTTTCCCCTCCACACGGAACTCGGCGAGCCTCTCCTCCAGTTCCTTTCTGATACGGCCCATGGCCAGGTTGAGCTGTCTTTCCCCGGTGACGAAATGCTTCGCGGGGAAGACGGTGGTCTCTTCCAGGGCACCCAGCACCGCTCCCGTTAGGTGGTCCACCTCCCGGATGGATTCCACCTGGTCTCCGAAGAACTCCACCCGGAGCCCCCGGTCCGAGTAGGAGGGCACCATGTCCACCGTGTCGCCCATGGCCCGGAAGTACCCCCTGGCCAGAGCGACGTCGTTCCTCCGGTACTGCATGGAGACCAGATCGGACAGCATCCTGTCCCTGCCCGGGCTCTCCCCGACCTTCAGCCGGAGGCCCTGCTCCATGAAGGTCTGGGGGCTTCCCAGACCGTAGATGCAGCTGACCGAGGCTACCACGATCACATCCCTGCGGCTCAGGAGGCTGGCGGTGGCCTTCAGCCTGAGTCTGTCCAGCTCCTCGTTCAGGTCCGCGTCCTTCTCGATGTACGTATCGCTGGCGGGCAGGTAGGCTTCGGGCTGGTAGTAGTCGTAGTAGCTCACGAAGTACTCGACCGCGCTCTCCGGGAAGAAACCCCTGAGTTCGCCGTACAACTGGGCGGCCAGGGTCTTGTTGTGGCTCACCACCAGGGTGGGTCTTTTCACCCGGCTGATGACCGAGGCCATGGTGAAGGTCTTGCCCGAGCCGGTAACCCCCAGAAGGGTCTGCCATTCCATTCCCCGTTCCAGGCCCTTCAGCAGGGCCTCCACCGCCCGGGGCTGATCCCCCGCCGGGGCGAAGGGCGACTCGAGACGGAAGAGCTCAGGCAAATCAGCCCCCGAGGGGTTCCAGGTCCACCTCGAAGGCAGAGACGGGAACGGATACCCCCCAGGCATCCAGCACCAGGGGATGGATCTCACCGATGACCCCTGCCTTCTTCCCGTTCAGGAGCACCGACGCGCTCCTTCCCGGGATGAACCTGGGGTCGTCCGCGGGTTCCAGTCTGAGTTCCAGCCCCCTGCCATAGGCCAGTACCCCCAGAAGGGAATGGGCCGCCCCGAAATCCATGCCCGCCCCGGCGGCCGTGACACCCAGGCTCCAGAGGGTGTGAAGCCCTTCGTCCCGATCCCGCCTGAGCACCTCCCCCAGGGTGAAGAGCCTGTGGGGAAACGCCGCATGGCCGCTGACTGACTCCACCTCCAGCAGGCAGTGGAGGACCGTGTTGCCGACGGCGGAGTACTCCGCGGTCATGGGATTCGAGATCAACACCGGAGGGTCCGGCGTGAGGGTCTGAAGGGATATCTTCGCCGGGCTGGTGAGCACCGGGCGGACAATCTCCTCGCACCCCGCGCCCACCAGAAGGAGCTTCACCGCGGCGCCCAGCCGGGATTCCGGGGAAGGTCTTCCCAGGGTGTAGTCTCCTGGAAGCAGCGGTTCTATCCTGTTGATGCCGTAGGCTATGGCGATATCCTCCACCAGGTCCATCGGGTGGATGCCGTCCCGGCGGTAGGGGGCCATCACCGCGGTGACCTGCCGGTCTTCCACGGTCACCGACGGGTAGTCCATCCTGGACAGGAGTTCCGGCAGCTCGCCGCCCTGCAGGTCCAGGCCGGTGGTCCGGGCGATCCGGTGAAGCGGCACCGTGAGGGTGTCGGCGTATGCCTCCGGGCATGCAACCGCCTCCCCTTCAGGATAGCGGACGGTGACCCTTTCGATCACCGCGCCCCGGTCCTCCATAGCGCAGGCGAAGATGGTGGCCATGAGCGAGACGGTCTGTCTGTCGGTGCCGGTGACCTCGAAGAACAGGTCGCGGTCATCGGGGGTCACCCGGCCGGTGCCTTCGCTGTTCAGCACCGGGGGGAAGGAGACGGGTCTTCCCAGGCTGTCCTCCAGGAAGGGGAAGACCGGCGCGCCCTCGAGAATGCCGGAGTACTGGACTCCGGTTTCGGTGGATTGAAGCGTCTCCCTCAGGGTCATCTCCCGTCCGGCGCCCAGGGGATGGAAGACCGTCTCCGGGTCGGCCGGGCGGTAGCGCACCGGGAAAGAGATGTCCGCAAGCCTGTAGATACCGGCGGCGGCGGTGCGCCTCTCCCTTCCCAGGGTGGCGCAGAGCTTCTCCTGGGAATTCACCAGGGCCGCCAGGCCCCGGTCTCCCAGGGCGAGCCCCCGGCTCACGAAACAGGAGATGAACGGCCTCACACCCTCCAGGCCCGGCTGGACAAGGAGTTCCAGCCCCCGGTCCTCCATGGCGGCCAGGTGTTTCTCGGCGCCCCGGAGCCAGCAGCGGATTCCCCGGGCCACGCCTTCCACGGTCCAGAGGTCGGGACGGTTCGTGTCGTTGAGTTCGATCTTTGCAGTGTCCCCTTCGATGCCGTCCAGTTCCCCCTTCAGGGGCTCCAGGAACTCCTGAAGACGGGTCGGGTCCGGAAGGCCCGCCAGGGCCAGCAGGTCCGAGAGGCTGGCTTCTATCTTGGGCATCTCACGCCTTCCTTCCAGGCAGCCAGTCGGGTTTCACGGACATCTGCCTCAGCCGAGCCAGGTCGGGGGTGACCAGGTCGCGGATGTCCGACAGACCCATGGCCAGCAGGGCCATCCGGTCGAGCCCCAGACCCCAGGCGATCACCGGCACCCGGACGCCCAGGGGGAGGGTGACCTCCTCCCGGAACAGCCCGGCTCCTCCCATCTCGAACCAGCCCAGCACGGAGTGCTTCACGTGGAGTTCCACCGACGGCTCGGTGAAAGGGAAATAGGCGGGGACGTACCGGTAGCTCTCCGCTCCGGCGATCTCCTCGGCGAACAGTTTCAGAAGGCCGAGAAGGTGCCTGAAGTTGATGTCCTCCCCCAGCACGATACCCTCCACCTGGAAGAAGTCCGGCAGGTGGGTGGCGTCAACCTGGTCGTACCTGAAGCACTTGGCGATGCCGAAGTACTTGCCGGGTGTTTCCGGGCCGGAAGCCAGGGTCCTTGCGGACAGGGCGGTTCCCTGGGATCTGAGCACAGCCTGCATGGTTTTCGCCAGGCTGAACTCGTACCCCCAGCCTCTGCCTCCGGTGTCGCCGCCGTTTCGGTGAACGTCGGCGACTTTCTCCAGGAGAGATGGTTCGGGGGAATCCATCCGGACTCCCTCCTCCAGGTAGTAGGCGTCGTGTATGTCCCTGGCGGCGTGGAACTGGGGCATGAACAGGGCGTCGTTGTTCCAGAACTCGCTCTCCGCCAGGGGTCCGGTCATCTCCTGGAACCCCATGGATACGAATTTCGCCCGGACACCGTCCAGGAAACAGCCGTAGGGATGGAGCCTTCCGGTGAGAATCCTGGCGGGGGGAATGTCCACCCGGTACCTTCGGAAGACGGCGTTCTTCCATTCCCCCGAGGAGAGGATCTCCCGGGTCAGGGCGCCCAGGGCGTTTTCGTCGCCGGCGGAGGCCAGGGCCTTCTCCCCTTCGGATGTAATCGCAAGGATATTCTCCGTGCGCTCCTCCAGGAGGAATTCGGCGCCGCTCCTGCCCCGTTTGGGCGCCCGGGCGGAGACGAGATCCGCAACCCGGTCCGGAAGGTCGTCGAGCATCACCTGACCGTCCCGTCCGAGGGGCACGTAGACCAGTTCCCAGACCCGCCTGAAGAGGCCTCCGGCGGGGTCTTCCACCTGAAGGTCCGAGGCTCCCCCCCGGACGACCCCCTCCTTCATCGCGGCCCCCAGAGCGCTTCCCCACTGGCCTTTCTGAAACCTGGGGTCCTCCTGGACCTCCCGAAGGGTGGAGGCCCCCTCAAGAACCCGCTCCAGAAGCGCCAGCTCAGGAGTGGTTCCCAGCCTGAGGTTCTCCAGACCCACCGGGCCGGGAACGACCCTGACGGTGGTCTTCGAACGGGCGACCCCGGCGAAACCCCTGGCCAGAAGCCACTGGGCTGCCCTCCGGTAGGAGCCTTCGTCGAGCCCGGTTCCGGCGATGCACTGGGTGTCGCTGCTCTCCGGGCGCTGAGCCAGCCATCGGAGCAGGGCGAATTCCAGGGGGTGCAGATGGGTGTCGGTCAAATCCCTCCGCCTTTCATTCCGAAACCGTCCAGACCACGGTGCCGGGATCGGTGAAGACCCCCTGTTCGGGTCTGGGAATCCTGTTTTCACCCTTCAGAATCTCGCCGCAGCCCGGACAGAGCCTCGAGGAGCCGTCCTCCAGGATGGTATCGCAGAAGGGGCAGACCCTCTGCAGGGTCATGTCCACGTAGTCCGCCAGTTCCCCGGCGGTGATGAGCCCGTCGTTGTCCGAATCGGCCCCGCCCCGGCTTCCCTGAAGGAGAATCGGAGTGAGTATCCTCTCGCTGACGCTCAGGTCCTCCCGGGCCGCGGTGAGCACCAGGACGTTGTCGCCGTCCCGGAAGTCGTTCACGAAACCGCCGCTGTGGCACGCGTCCAGGAAGACCATGGAGAACCCCTGGAAGCCCCTGAGCCTGCGGGCCAGCAGGTCATCGTCCATGTCGCCGTCGTAGAAGCAGAGCACCTCGTTCATGGCGTCCTCCTCCTCCGGTCCCCCGGAGCCAGGGGCCTCCCGGCTGCCATGACCGCTGTAGAACACCACCAGCCGATCCTCGGGGCCGGCCCTCTGCAAAACCCGGTCCAAAGCCCCGTCAAAGGAGTCCAGGGTGGCGTTCTGGTCAACCAGCACCACCATGTGGTCCGGGGAGACCCCCTGCTCCATGAGGAATTCCCTGACGTCCATGGCGTCCATGCTGCACCGGGAGAGGATGTCCACCAGGTCGCTGTATCCGCTGATGCCCGCGATCACGGCCCAGGTTTCCCGGCCCGGGGTGCCCGGCGCCAGGGCAACCACAGGAATGCTCTCGGCGCTGATCTCGAAGGTTCCCGAAGCCCGGCGTTCGTAGGCGTACACCGTGACGGCGTACTGAGCACGGTTCTCCACATAGGTGGCCACCGCTTCGTCGGAAGCCGAGTCGGTGTTGCTCTGGGCTCCCTCGGCCTGCAGGTCGAAGCCGGGGCCGCTCACCAGCATGTCCAGGTCCATTTCATCGGGTTCCCCGGTGAGTTTCACCAGAAGGATGCCTCCGGGGTCCCCCTGAACCGTGTAGAACCTGACCATCTCCCGGTCGGTGTCCACGGAACCCGCGGCCCTGCCCTGAAGTCTGTCGCCGCCCCCCGGGGTGAAGCCCAGCAGACAGCCTCCCTCTCGGTCCATTCCGCTGAATCCGGGCGCCACCCAGACCGTGTCCCGGGGGCCGATCCAGATCATGAACTCCTCGTCGCCCCTCATGGTTGCCATGAGCACCGAGGCTTCCCCGGGCCGCCGGAACAACCTCAGGTCGCCGTCCCGGGTCTTGTCGAACAGGGCCGACACCACGTGGAAACCCTCTGAACCAGGGCAGTATCCCACCAGGGGCGCCAGCCCCCCGGAGGCGTGCACCGCCAGGGAACCGCCGCTTCCGGCCAGAACAGTGTCCGGAGGTGTGAGAGAGAGGGCGAACCACGGGTTTTCCCCGTCCTCCCCGGGATAGTTCACCACTTCGGCCACCAGGGTTCCGACGCCTCGGGGAATCATCACCATCTCACTGAAGGAGTAGGTGGTGGACGACCAGACAACGTCCCCGGAGGAATCCCTTACCATAAGGTCCAGGTCGTCGTCCCCCTGATACGCCAGCTGAAGCAGGGAGGCCCGGCTCCTTCCGGGGATCAGGAACCTTTCGATCCGGTCGGGCCTGGACTCCATCTCCACCAGACCGTCGAGAACCCGGAAGTCCCCCACCCTATCCATCTCCAGAAGGAAATCGCCGCTGCCGCTCTTGTTGTAACGGGTAACCAGGACGGTGACGGGCTCCCCGGCCTGAAGGTCCAGTATCACCTTTTCGTCGCCGTCCCCGCTGTAGCTGCTGGCCCACAGCCTGTTCCCGGGACCGTAGACCTCCAGGTCCAGGTCGGCGGACCCGTTGCCGGTGAGAATGATCTGATAGCGTCCTGCGGAGGGCGGATTCAGGGTTACGGCCTCCGCCATGACGCCCTGGGGCAGACGACCCGAGAAGGGCGGCGTCGCGGGGGCGGGAAGACGCCGTGTGAGTTCCGCCCGGAGGGCGCCGCGCCCCTCCGCCAGCACCCAGAACCAGTAGTCGGAATAGGCGGAGAGCACAAGGGAGCCGTCTTCGGAGGTCGCCACCACCTCTCCGGCATCGTTGTAGGCGGTGAGCCTGCAGGTCGGGGTCACCCTGAGGTCCAGCAGGGCGTAATCCCTCTCCAGAATCCTGAACCAGGCTCCGCCGTCGGCGGAGGAGACGTTTATCGAGGCTCCGGCCTCCAGTACGGGGATGTCCCCGGGGTTCGGAAGCACCACACCCAAAATCCAGAGCAGTACGGCGGCAGTCAAGCTTTCACCTCCCGGAAAGGGCTAATATGTCTAAGACTCCGGATTCCGGCAGGAATCCGGCCGGGAGAAAGCCGATGCGAATACCCCGAAGGGCATCCGTCTTCCCGGGTCCTGAAGGCATGTCCTGACCCTCTCGGCCAGGTCGTGGCAGCACAGCAGGCAGTAGCCGAAGAGTCTTGGCGACATGCTCACCACCGACGGGACTTCGTCTCCGGCCGGGTTCAGGAGCAGCGTGAAGGGTTCCTCCCTGCCCGTCCAGGGCTGGGGAATCCTACCCTCCCTGGGCCATACCGAGAACGCCATCTTCAGTGCGTAGTGCCCGGGAACCGGTTTTGAGACCATCTCCATGAACAGCTCCATGTCCCCGCCCAGGTGGTGCATGGCGGACCTGGACTGGGCGGGCGGCCTCACCGGGTTGCATCCGGGCCCGGGGAGATCGGTTATGAAGTCAATGCCGGCGTTTCTGGGGTAGCCCAGCTCCAGCAGAGCCGGAGCCTCCCGGCGGCACGCCAGGAACAGAGCCGCAGCCCCGGCGGCGGGCAGAATCCTGGAGTTCATCCTTTCATCGCCCCATAGATGCACGTTCCTGTAGGTTTCAGCCAGCCTGGTCCCCGAAGGGGTGCGGCTCACGTCCTGCACAACCTGAAGGAGTCTTGGCAATTGGGGCACCTCCACCCCGGCATTGACTCCCGCCCATTCCCCGGCCTGCCGCAGGAGTTCGGCGCTCCGGGCGGGGGTGACCCGTTCCAGGGGAAACCCGATCACCGGCCGCTCCCCCGGGGATGGCACCGGGCCACCACCGCCGACAGCCTGGTTCTGTCCACCGAGGTGTAGATCTCGGTGGTCCTGATGTCGGAGTGGCCCAGGAGTTCCTGCACCACCCTCAGGTCCGCCCCGCCTGCCAGAAGGTGGGTGGCGAAGCTGTGTCTGAGGGTGTGGGGATGCACTCTTCCGGAGATGCCCGCCTTCATGGCGGCTCCCCGGACTACGCTCCAGATGGTCATCCTGGAGAGCTGCCTGCCGCTCCTGGACAGGAAGACCACCCTGCCGGAACCCTTCCGGACCAGCCGGGGCCGGCCTTCCGAAAGGTACCGCCGCATCCATTCCATGGAAATGTCACCCATGGGGACGAGCCTCTCCTTGGAACCCTTACCGAAGGGGCGCACGAATCCCTCCTCCATGTTGAGTCTGTCCAGGGTAAGGGCCGTCAGCTCGCTCTCCCTCAGCCCGGAACCGTAGGCCAGTTCCAGAAGAGCCCTGTTCCTTAGCCCCAGAGGCCTCCTTCCGGGTTCAGCCTCGAGAAGGCTCTCCACCTCGGACACGGTGAGGTGGTCGGGAAGGTCCAGCCCGGGCCTGGGCCCCCGAAGGTGACGGCAGGGATCCTCCGACAGCTCCCCCTCCTCCAGCATGAACCGGAACAGGGCTTTCACCGAGGATATCTTGCGCCTTACGGTCCGGGGGGCCAGACCGGAGAGGGACAGCCCGACGGCCCATTCGGACAGGTCGCCGGGGTCGGGACGGGGCATTCCCGGAACCTCCCGGAAAGCCTGACCTATGTCGTTCATATAGGCAGAAACCGTGTTGGGCGAAAGGCCCCGTTCCAGAACGATAACCTGAAGGAACCGGTCGACCAGCTCCTCAGCGGGCCCGAAGCCAGTTCCCGAACCAGACATGTTCCCCGGATTTGACCGAAGGCTTCTGGGCCCTCACCAGGGTTACGGGGAGACCCAGGGAGGCCAGCTCCCTGACCTTCTCCGAGGCCTCCTGATGGTCCCTTCCCAGGGCCACCACCGAGGGCGCCCGTCGGACCGCCCGTTCCGCGGCCCTGGCGGAGAGGCCGAGGCCGCTCTGAAGAAGCAGAGCCGTTCGAACCGCCAGGCTGTCGGGAACCGGGCACATGAAGACCGGATGAAGGGGACCGCATACCGCCGGGGGGATACCGGAAACGGGCCTGGGTTTTCTTACGGGGGGAATCCCGGAAGGTCGGGCGGGAGCCGAGAATACCATCCGATGCGGTTCGGGAAGGGAGGCGACACCCGCCGGGACCGCCCGATCTGGAACGGCGCCTTCCACCTCCGGAGGCACCGGGGTGTACCGGTGGGGTTCCCGGAAAACCCGCCCGGCCTCGATGGTCTCCACCGAAGGCGGCAGGTTCAGGCAGACCGGCTCCGGAGGGTCGTCGCAGGGAACCGCGGCCGGCCGTTTTCCGGCCCTGGGCTTCTTCGGGGTTTCAGGGGCCCCGGTACGGGCAGCATGCTCCGCAGGGACATCCCCGAGCCCGGATTCCTCGGGCCTGATCTCCACCACTCCTCCCGCGGCTTCAATGAACCTCCGAACCGAGGCCGCGGTCTCCGGGTCGGCATTCCTTCTGAGGGCGAAGGGTATTCTGGCCAGAAAACCGATCACCTCTTCGTCGGACCTCCTGCTCAGCCTCATCAGAGCAGTTCTCAGCCGGCCGCGGCTGCCCGGTGAATAACCCGTCAGCACCACCCGGAATCCACAGCCGGTCCGGGGGGCGGAAGGAACAACCTCCAGGGTTATGCCGTTGAAGGAGAGGGATGCCGCCAGACTGTCCGCCCCGTCCCGCTCCATGCCTTCCCGGATGACCAGCCCTCCGTCGGAGGTGAGCCCCCGGCGCACCTCCGAGGCGGGAAGCCCGGTCCTTGTGCACAGATGCACCACAGCTTCGCCGGAAGGGGATAGTCCCCTGGCGATAACCCTCCAGTCCATTGAGTCTATCGTTCCGGGAGCGCCTGGCTCTTGACCAGGTAGAGTCTGTCGCCGGGAGAGATCAGGACCGCCGACCGGTTGCTGACCACCATGGCCGAAGCGGAACGCCTTTCAGTGGTCAGGATCACCAGGTCCGCCACCGGGATGTCAGCGGTGATCAGAATCTCGTCACCCCCGGTATCGTACTGCTCGCCGTAGGTGTATGCGGAGAAGACGTCCCCCGGCCGGATCCCCGCTTCGGTTCCCTCGTTGATGTACACCACGTCGAAGGCGTATGCCCTGCGGTTGTCGGGGTTCTTGAGGGCGAGTACGTACACCGAGAAGTTGCCCGTGGAGGGTTCGTTGTTTATCAGGACGTCCTCGGAAATCCTGTATGGAAGCACCAGGTCGCCCTCCCGCACCGCCAGGTATCCGTGCTCCAGCTGTACCACCGACGTGGAGGGCCTGGTCTCGGTGACGCTGCACACCCCGGCCACCCGGTACACCCGGCCGCGGTCGCCGTCGGCCGGGTCCTCGACCTCCTCACCCTCCCGAAGGATGTGGAGAATCTGGCCCGGCTCGGCCCCCTGCTGGGACCCGTAGTCTATCTCCAGCAGATCGCCGGGAAGTCCGCTATCGAACCTGAACCGCGAGTCTTCCTCGGTGTTCACCTGTATCACCGTGCCCACGGGGGTGACCGGGTCGAAGGCCACCATGCCGGCCCCCTCCCGCTGAAGCCTGCTGAGTACGGGTTCGCTGGACCTGTTGATCACCGCCGAGGCGGGGATGGATAGGGTGTAGGCACCCGAGCCTTGTATTCCCGGGGAGTTCAGGGCTCCGGGGATGTTGATGATCATTCCCGGGTAGAGGTATTCCGGGCCTTCAATCTGGGGGTTCGCAGCGAGGATCTCTTCCCAGCGGAGCGGTGTGCCGTAGAAATGCAGGGAGAGATCCCAGAGGGTGTCCCCGTAGCCGACGAGGTAGTCTCCGGCAATTGCCGACACAGCTATAACCGCAAGGAGAACAGCTATTTTCATCGCCAAACCTCCCACTTCACTTGAAGCCTTCAGGGCACCAATATCATAACTTCATAAACTCTATTGCGAAGAGGAGTGCTCGTCAACCGCCGGGCGATGTCCCGTCAGAGGGAGAAACGAGTTCTGCCCGCCGGGAACACGGCCGTCATTTCAGTCTCGAGCCCCGGTCCGGTAGTGACCGCGGCGGTGTAGCCGCCGTCCGAGACCGGACTGCCGGGAAGGTGGGCGTTCACGGCCAGTTGGACCTCGCCGTCCACGGGGGAGTTTCCCGTCCATCGGGAACCCGCCTGGATCACCTCCCCGTCGGATCCGATCCTCATAATCAGAGCCCCTCCCACGGCCTGGGGGGCCAGGGAGGTGGTGGCCGAGAACTCGACAACCCCGTCGGGCCCGGAGCCTCCGGCCTCGGTGGAGACGGTTCCCCCGGCGGAAACGGTTATGAAATCGCCCCGCTTCACCTGAATGCCGGTGCTGACCCAACCGGCCCGGGCCGGAACGTCGAACACCCCGGAGGTGACTCCGGTTTCCCCCCAGATAATCGCCGCCACGGATTTGAGGGGCATCTCCACGGAGCCTCCCCCGGTTTCCACCTCCACCACGCCATCCTCCAGGGTTACCATGCCCAGAAGGCTGGCTCCGTTTCTGCCCCAGACCCTGGCGGGGGCGGAGGGCACCTGCACCGTCATGCCGCTGATTACCGCGGCGCCGTTTCCGATGGTCTCCAGCCTGCCCACGGCCACGGAACCGTCCGCCGAGTGAATCCTGTCGGACGGGGCCTTGCAGCCCGACACTGCCATGGCCGCGAGGGCGGCCGCAAGAACTGTCCTACGCATGGGTAGCCTCCCGGTAAAGGAGCATTCCGACGGCCTGCTCCAGTGTATCCACAGTGATAATCTCCATCATGGAAAGCTGCTCCGCCGGGATCTCAGCCAGGTCCCTCGAGTTCTCTCCGGGAATGACAACCCTTCTGATTCCTGAAGAAAGGGCTCCCAGCACCTTCTCCTTGATACCTCCCACCGGCAGTATCCTGCCCCGAAGGGTTATCTCCCCGGTCACGGCGGTGTCGGCCCGGAGCGGGGTTCCCTTGAAGGCGCTCAACATTGACGCCGCCATGGCCACCCCGGCGGAGGGACCGTCCTTCGGGGTGGACCCCGCCGGAACGTGCACGTGAACGTCGGTCCGGGGAAGATCCCTCTCCCCCGACCGACCGGTGGCGTTTATCCAGCTGAGGGCCGCCTGGGCGGACTCCTTCATGACGTCGCCCAACTGCCCGGTGAGGACCAGTTTCCCGTTCCCCGGGGAGAGCAGGGTCTCGATGAACAGGATCTCCCCGCCGTGGGGAGTCCAGGCGAGCCCCGTGCAGACGCCGGTCTGGGGCCCGGAAAGGGCGGGTTCGTGCAGGAATTTCCACTGACCGAGCCACTCCGGTATGCGCTTCCCCGCCGCGACCACCAGGGAACCGTCCCCCTCCGCGACCCTCACCGCGGTTTTCCGGCAGATGCTTCCGATGCTGCGCTCGAGCTCCCTGACCCCCGCCTCCCTGGTGTACCTTTTGATGATGGTCCGGATCCCGTCCGAGGTGAACCTGATCTGCCGACCCGTCAGGCCGCTCTCCCGGAGCTGCCTGTGGACCAGGTAGCGCCGGGCTATCTGGAGCTTGTCGTCCTCGGTGTATCCCGGAATGCGGATGATCTCCATCCGGTCCAGGAGAGGCTCGGGAATGGTGTCCAGGGTGTTGGCGGTGGTGATGAACTTGACCCTGCTAAGGTCGAAAGGAATGTTCAGATAGTTGTCCCGGAAGGTGTTGTTCTGCTCCGGGTCCAGAACCTCCAGCAGGGCGGAGGTGGGGTCTCCCCGGAAGTCCCTTCCCAGTTTGTCTATCTCGTCCAGCATGAACACCGGGTTGCAGGTCCCGCACTCCCGGACCCCCTGGATGATCCGGCCGGGCATGGCGCCAATGTAGGTCCTCCGGTGCCCCCTGATCTCCGCCTCGTCGTGCATGCCGCCGAGGCTCAACCGGTAGAACTTCCTTCCGAGCGCCCGGGCGATGCTCTTTCCCATACTGGTCTTCCCCACCCCCGGGGGACCCACGAAGCAGATGATGGGCGCCTTGCCGGATGGATTGAGGCGGCGCACCGCCAGGAACTCCAGCACCCTCTGCTTCACGTCCTTCAGATCGAAGTGATCGGCGTCGAGGATTCTCCGGGCCCGGCCCAGGTCGAGCCTGTCCCTGGTGTGGACCTCCCAGGGCAGCTGAAGTATCCACTCCACGTAGTTCCTGGTGACTGCGGCCTCCGGAACCCCCGGGTGCATCCTGCCCAGCCTTCGGATTTCCTCCTCGGCGGCCTCCCGGGCATGGTCCGGCAGCCTGGTCTCCTGAAGGCGCTCCATAAGCTCCACGGCCTCGGGGTTCTCGCCCTCGTCGCCGAGTTCCTTCTGGATCACCTTCATCTGTTCCTTGAGGTAGTACTCCCGCTGGTCCTTGTCCATCTCGGAACGGACCTGGGACTGAATCATGTCCCGGAGCTTGAGTATCTGGATTTCGTGGGACATCATGTCCCGGAGTATGCGGAGCCTCTGGATGATGCTGTCCTCCTCCAGAAGCCTCTGTTTCTCGTTGACCGGAGCCTCCAGCCCCCCCGCGGCCACGAACCCCAGTTTCTCCGGCTCCCGGAGCAGGGTAACCATCTGGAGTTCGTCGGGCACTCCGGGGGTAAGCTCCATGATCCGCCTGAGCTGGATCTCCACGGCCTTCCGCCACGCCTCGATCTCATCGGGGTCATCGGGGTAGGTGGTCTCAAGCTTCTCCACCCTGGCCATCTCGAAGGGCCATCCCGGGACGCTCTCCATTACCCTGAACCTGAAGAGCCCCCTTAGGCTGAGCCGGACCACGTCGCCGGGGAAACGGTAGAGCTTCATGATTCCCGCCGCGGTTCCCACCTTGAAGCCCCTGCCGGTGTCAGGGTCCACGGCCATCACCCCCAGCATCTTCTCATCCCTGACCGCGAAGTCAACCATCCTTATCTGGTCAGGGTCTGTGACTGTCAGGGACAGGGTGATGCCCGGCAGGAGAATCCCCTCCGGAAGCACGTAGAGGGGCAGCAGCAGGGTGCCTTCCCTGTTCATTCTGACTTGCCGGACTCCCGGACGGGTATGGAGACCGAGGCCGGGAACGAGTGACGGAGGGTAATAATCAGCAGGCCGTTCTCCAGCACCGCCTCCACGGTGCTGGTGTCCACCCTGGACGGCAGGTGGACCACCCGCTCGAACTGGCCTGAGGGGATTTCCATGCCCAGGGGTGAGAGCCCCTGGTAGGATATGCTCTTCCGTACACCGCTCAGGGTCAGGGTCGAGGGGGTCACCTCCAGATGGGTCTGGTCGGGGTCCACACCGGGAAGCTCCACCACCACCACGGTCTGGCGTTCCCCTCCGTAGACGTCCACCAGGGGGGTCCAGACGCCTTTACCTATGCCGTACACGGATGTCACTCCACGTCGAATCGAACCTGAACCGTGGTGGTCACCTCCACCGGGACGCCGTCCTGGGTCGCCGGGTTGAACACCCACTGCCTCACCGCGTCAACCGCCGCCTGGCCGCACCCGAGGCCGACCTGGTCGTTGATGACCGAAACGTCCCTGACCCGGCCGTCGGTTCCGACCCGGACCTCCAGGGTCACGAATCCATGTACGTCGCCCCGCTGCTGGGCCAGGTTCGGGGTTACCGGGGCGGTCTGCGAGATGGGGTACGGCGGAATCACAGGCGCCTCGGAGGGGGATTCGACCTCTTCCGGGGCGACCTCCGCGGGCTCGGCGGTGTAGCGGATGCTTGTGTCCTCGCCGGCGGCGATGGTCACCGTGGAGACCTGATCCTCGTAATCGGGGTTGGAGAGCCTCACCGTGTAGGTGCCCTCCTGGAGTTCCAAAGGCGGCATCGGGGTCTGGCCCATCGCCTCGCCGTTCACATAGACGTCGGCCCAGGGTTCCGGCCCGATGAGAAGTCTTCCGGTTCGGACGATCTCCACCGGGGATACCGTGCGGGTGTAACCTTCCTCGGTGAGGTTGATGGTTTCCGCCCAGGTCTCCCTGTCCTCCATGGTCACCCTGAGAGTGTGGGTTCCCAGGGGCAGCACCCTGGTGACCCTTCTGACCCCGGTTCCCACCCTCTCTCCGTCTATATCGAAGTTGGCCGCTCCCGGAACGTCGGCCGCCAGGGAGAGAACCACCTGGGATTCCTGCCGGGATAGAAGGGCGAGGGTGAAGTTCTGGGTTTCCGCGGAGTAGTCCACGAGAATGGATTCCGGGATCGAGTTGAACCCCTCCATCACTGGCTGGAAGACATGAAGACCCGTGGGAATCTCCAGCGGTGGCTGAGCCGGGGCGCCGTCAACCATCCAGGTGATCTGCCCGGGCTCCGGTTCGGGTTGTCCCTCGGGCATCACCGGAGTGAACCGCACCGTGACAGCATGGGTTCCCATGGTATCCGGGGCGAGGGCAAGCTCCAGGGAATCGCCCGGAGCAAGCTCCAGTATCTGGAAGAGGGTCTCGTATCCCGCCGCCCTGATCTCCAGGGCTCGCGGGGTCGAAACCGTGTCGGAGAAGGAATACAACCCGGTGGCCGGGTCCGGGTGGAGCTCCCGGCCGTCAAGGCTCACCGAGGGATTCTCCACCCCGGTTACGCTGAAGGACACCCTGTAGGGAACCGGCCCCTCGGGAACCTCCACCCGTGGACCCGCGAAGGGCTTGAACACCAGGATGACAACCGCCAGCACCAGAACTGCGGCTGCAATGGCTATCCCCAGGGGGAACCCCCTCCTCCTGGTTTCCCTTTCCTCCGGCTCCTCAGGAACCGGTTCCGGGACCGGCGCTGCGGCAGCCCGCTTCCGGGTCTTCCTGGCCGGGGCCGGAGCGGGAGCAACGGCGCCGGCGGCCTCTTCCGGCGCCTTGCCCAGAAGCTTCTCGAGCCCGTCTATGAGATCCTTTACGGTGGCGTTTTCAGGATACTTTTCCCGGGCCTCCAGGGCCTCCTGGTAAGCCTCCTTGTAAGAGCTTTTGGCGATCCTGTCACGAATGGACGCCACGGCGGCGTTTTCCGGGGACACCGCGGGCTTTTCCGGAGCGGCCTTGGGCCTGACCCCCGGTTTCGTCTTCGGGGGGGCGACGGGGCGGGGAGCCGGTTTCCTGGTTTCAGGCTTCCATGATTCAATTCTGGCTACAAGAGATGGAAGGGCCGGAGCCATAGGCCATATCTCGAATATCCGACGGGCGGTTGTCACGGCTTCCGCAGGCTCTCCGGCCCCGAGCCTGGCCAGCGCCTTGTCAACCAGACCGTTGACCTTTATCTGGCGCCGCAGGATCTGAATCTTCCGGTTTACGTCGAGGTTTTCGGGGTCGTGGCGCTTCGCCCTCTCCAGTTCCTGCAGGGCCCTGACTTCGTCGCCCTCGGAAAGCGCGGCGTCAGACCTCTTCATGCACTCGGAGACGAAGTCAGCGGGGGTAGCCTGGCCGATGTTCGTATGGGCCCTGACCGACCTGCTCTTGCTGAAATTGCGCATGGCGGCCTGTTCCCGCTCCAGCTCGGTGATCCTCTTCTGGATGTCGACGTTCTCGGGGTCCAGCTCGGCGGCCCTCTGAAGGGCAAGAAGCGCCTTCTCCCTGTTGCCCGCCCTCGCCAGTTCACCGGCCCGGGCCACAAGCTGCTCCGCCCGCTTCTTCATCCCTGGTGAAGCCATTTCCCCTCCCGTGAACAGGGGTGAACACACACGGGGTACACGGCACCCCCCCGGGCCGAACCCCTCTTTCTTGAAACCCTAATTGGTAACATCGGAGCAATCCATGTCAACCCCCCGGAAAGCCGGAAAATCTGTGCGCAAAGCCTAGATTCCGGGAAAGGAGAGGCCTCCGAAACGCCATGCCTCTGCCCGGACGAGTCGCTCCAGATCCGCATCCCCCGGTGCCGGAATATGCTCCAATCCCCGCATCAACCCAATATCCCTGGAGAGGTCGGCCACCCTGAACTCGGGAATGCCGTGCTGCCTGGTCCCCAGGACCTGGCCGGGGCCCCGGAGTTCCAGATCCTTCGAAGCCACCAGGAAACCGTCCGAGGTTCCGGCAAGAGCGTCGAGCCGTGCCTTCGCCTGGGGTGAATCGTTATCCTCGTGCACAAGAAAGCACCAGGAATCGCCCACCCCGCGGCCCACCCTGCCTCTGAGCTGGTGGAGCTGGCTGAGGCCGAACCTGCCCGCTCCCGAGACAACCATCACGGTTGCCCGGGGTACGTCTATTCCCACCTCGATCACCGTGGTACTGACCAGTACCCGGGCCTTTCCGGTGGCGAACGCGGTTACCGCCTCGACCTTCTTCCCCGGGGGCATGCCCCCGTGAAGCAGCACCGCTCCCCACCGGCCCAGGGGTCCCCTGCCGACCCGGTCGAAGGCGGTCTCCGCGTCCAGCGCGGGTATGTTGTCGGAAACCTCCTTCAGGGGGTACACCATGAAGGCCTGCTCCCCCAGGGACAGTCTTTCCAGAATGAATTCCGCCAGCTTCCTCTTCCTGTCGTCGGGTATGACCCTGGTAACGGTTCTGCCCCGGCCCGGAGGCATCATGTCTATGACCGACAGGTCCAGGTCCCCGTACAGGGTCATGGCCAGGGTCCTGGGAATCGGGGTGGCGCTCATTATCAGAACGTGGGGTCTCGGAGACCTTCCCGCGGTGAGTTTTTCCCTCTGCAGGACTCCGAACTTGTGCTGCTCGTCCACCACCAGCAGGGCAAGCCGGCTCAGGGGAACCCAGTCCTCCAGCACCGCGTGGGTACCCACCAGCACACAGTCCGGCCGACGCTCCATATCCCCGGCCAGGGCCTTTCTGGCGGAAGCGCCGGTACCCCCGGTGAGCAGACGGACCTGGATTCCGAGACACCCCAGGAAACTCCGCAGGCTCCGATGATGCTGCACAGCCAGCACCTCGGTGGGCGCCAGGAGCACCGCCGTGCGGCCCGACATCACGCACCTGGCGCAGGCGGCGGCGGCCACCACGGTCTTGCCGGACCCCACATCCCCCTGCAGCAGCCTTCTCATGGGCTCCGACCGGGAAAGATCTCCCAGGGTTTCCCCGATGACCCTTTCCTGGGCCCCGGTGAGGGGCCAGGGAAGCCGGGCGGCGAACTCCCCTGGAGAACCGGGCCAGGCGGTCAGCGCAACCCCGGGTTCCCTTCCCGTCCTGGCCCTGACCAAGCCCAGGGCCCAACGGTACAGACACAACTCCTCCAGGGCCAGGGTGTCCCTGGCCCTTCGGGCTTCCCCGGGGTCTTCCGGGTGGTGGGCCGCCCGGAGCAGCGCAGTCCTGTCGGAGAATCCAGCCTTCTCGAGAATCTCCGCAGGAAGCAGCGGAGGCGGAGGCGACAGCTCCTGAAGCCCCAGCCCAACCATCCTGCGCATCATCCCCTGGGTGAGTCCGGCGGTGAGGGGATAAAGGGGAAGCATTCCCGGAGCCTCCGGCACTCCCCCGGCGGGCGGGAACAGGAGGTCCGGATGAATCATGGCCGGACCGCGGAAGTTCTCCACGGTCCCGGAGGCCACCAGTTGAAGCCCCTTTTCCAGCCGGGACGCCGGGTAGCGGTCGCTGAAGAACACCAGCCTCACCGGGGCGCCGTCGGAGAGGAGGGCCTCCACCATGACCCTTCCTCCGGTGGTGCGTCTTCGATTGACCGACAGGATGGTTCCGGCGACAGTCAGGGTTTCGCCGGACGCCGCGGAAGAAACGGGTACCACGGTTCTGCGGTCGAGCCACGCCCTGGGCAGGTGCAGAAGCAGTTCCCCGAGCAGATCGATGCCCAGCTTCCTGAGAAGTGCCGCCCTGGCGGGTCCGACCCCTCTGAGCCAGCGCACCTGATCATCCAGTTTCATGGGCCTCCCGGGGGGCTTGACGGACACCGGGGGTATGTATAATTGACGCCGATACTCTGAAGCCAGCTAACCGGAGGTTTCACTGGGATGACAGAGCGCCGAGCCCTTTACGAGCAGCTGAAGAAGGCGGTCGCCGATGACCCGGAGGACATCGACGCACGTATCAGCCTGGCAGCCATGTACATGGAGGACAACAACCCGGCGGGAGCCCTGCCGCACTACGACGAAGTTCTCAACATCGACCCCGAAAACGCCGAGGCTTTCCTGGGGCTGGGCCTGGCATGGGGTCACGCCATTCTGGAGAACATCCCCCCGGCCGACCTCTGGGGAAAGGATCACGACGAAGAGGAAATGCTGGAGAAAGCCATCGACTTCCTGGAGAGAGCGGTGGAGCTGGATCCCGAGGTGACCCAGGCGCTGAACGCCCTGGGCAGGCTGTACGTGGTCCAGGGGCAGGAGGAGGAGGCCATCGAGATGTTCCGCCAGTCCCTGATCCTCGACCAGTCGCAGCACGATGTCCTGGAGGATCTGGGAGAACTCACCGGCAAGCCCGCCTGGCAGATTCTCGAAAAGGACGTCTACATGGGGGAACTGGACGAGGAATAGCCTCCTCGGACTCCCTTGCCTTGCTCTCCCGGAGCTTCAATATTGATAATGATTAGCAGGTTTGAATCAGGGAGGGCATCATGCGCAAGTCAATCTGGATACTTTCAATAGTCTCCGTTGCGGCCTTCTCCCAGAACTACTGGTCCAACGACGTACTTATCTGGGGATTCACCGGCGGGATCACTTCCCCGGGCACGGGCTATCAGACCCATGACGGGTTGTACGGAACCGGAGGGGACGTATACGCCGCGGCGGTCCAGAGCAGACCGGGGAACCCCAACGGCGACCTGGTGGTGCTCCGCAAGTCCAGCGACCACGGATACACCTGGACCAGGCAGATAACGATCACCTGCGGAGAGGGAAACAGCGCGTTCACGCCCAGGCTCGTGTTCTGCGACGGCGGAGTGAACATCGTCCTGTTCGTGGCATTCGGCTTTTACAACGGTGAGACGGGTGTCTACGGCTACAAGTACGGGGCCGAGAGCCTGAATTTCATCGACTTCTTCACCGTTGACAGTTCGTACCCGGGGATGGCGGCCATAAGGTCCTTCACCATCAACCCGGGGTGCAGCGATTATTACTACGGATTCATGGAGACCGCAGACGACTGGCTCTACCTGAGCGTCAGCCAGGATCTGGAGAGCTGGAGCCCGGCCCAGCCCCTGGCCGCCAACGTCGTCAGGGCTTCCGCCACCGGGGGGCCCGGCGCCAGAGCGGCGGTGGCCTGGTACGATCCGTACCAGCTGGCCGCGGTGTGCGCCACCGGCGCGTCCGGAACCATGGGCACACCCGTGAAGGTCGGGGACGCTCCGTCCGGAGCCGCGCCCATTCCCGCCTGGGAGGAAGGGGGCTCCGAAACCCTCGGGCTGTTCTGGCACAATTCCGGAGAGGCTGTTCTTCTCAGCCTGTCCGGCGACTACGGCGCCACCTGGACGACTCCCTCGACTCTGGCTTCCGGGGTGTACCCCTTCGCGGACATATACAACGGTTCAACACCCGTGGCGGTATGCTACACAGGAGCATCCGGGGAGGTTTTCACCGGAATCGCCGCCAGCCTGTCGGGAGCGGGGTCAATGTCCTTCACCCAGAGGAACGATCACCCCGCCTACACTCTCAGCCCGGCGGTAATCAGGCAGAGCAGCGAATCCGGGGCCACCGGCCTCATGTACCTGAGCGCCGACGGGGTGAACCTCTGGTTCGACAACGCCATGTTCCCCGAGGGGATCGAGGAGCCGGAGCAGCCCGGGGAAGGATGGATCTCCGTGTTTCCCAACCCCACTGCCGGTACGGTTACCATCCGGGTCTCCCCGGGCGAAGGCGAAGCTTCCGTAGGGGTCTACTCCCTGGACGGAAGGCTGGTCTGGTCCGGAACCACCACCGGGGGGGAGATTTCCAGTAACATGGGCCTTCCCCCGGGGGTATACAGCGTCTGCGCTGTCCGCGGAGGCTCCAGGCTCAGCAGCCGGATGATTCTGCTCTAGCCTTCACCAGGTCGCACAGAACAGCCGCCGCCGGGCACCGATCCGGACCGAGCCTTCGCAGGGCGTACTCCGTGAGCCACGGAAGCTCCGTGGGTCTTCCCTCAATTACATCCTGAAGCATGCTGCACAGATTCCCCGATTTTTCCAGGATCCTCCGCAGCATACCCCGGGCGGTTTCCAGGCAGTCCTTCCTCACCGCCGGCGCCAGTTCCAGGAACAGGAGTTCGACAAGGCCCGACAACCCGGCGGGAAGAAGCCGGTTGTTGGGCAGGCCGGTCAGAGCCCCCAGGGGGTTGACTATGCTGTTCACCAGCCATTTGGCCTGGACGTGGAGATGAATGTCCTCCACGGGTCTCACCGGCAGGCCGGCGCCCCGGAATACCTCTTCGGCAGCCCCGTCCCGGGAGACCACCAGCTCACCGGGGGCGGTGAGGACCCCCCCTTCCCGCAGGCGGAAACCGGCGGTGAGCACTCCCGGCTCCACCGTCAGCCCCCCCCATTCGCCGGTTTCGAAAAGGCCGTTGGACAGGTTTACCAGCCGGGCCGGCTCTGCTGCGGCGATCCCCTTCAGCGCTCCGGCCAGATGATAGGTTTTCAAGGTGCAGACCATCACCGCACCCCGGGGAGCGGAAAAGGCGTCTCCGACGGAAACCTCCGCCCGTCCCCGGATCCAGCCCTCGGCAACGATTTCCCGGCGCCCGGAAGGGACTCCCGGAGGACCCGCCAGGAACACCTCCCGCCGGGACATGGAAAGGGCGACGGCCAGACCCGAGCCTACGGCGCCGTCGCCCAGTATCACCACGGGCACGGTGCTAGACCTTTGCCTCCGGCTTTTTCTTCAGGGTCTCCACGGCGTCCTCCACCCGGTGCCTGATTTCCCCGGCCTTTCCCTTGCCGGCTTCGAAGATCTCCCCGGCCTTCTCGACGCCCTGATGGTAGAGGTGTTCACCCTTGCCGTAGAGTTCGCCCGCCGTAGAGGCTATCTTCCTTCGGGTGTCCTCACCTTTTGCCGGAGCCAGCAGCAGCGCCGCTATTCCTCCGGCCAGGGCTCCCGCGAGAAAGGCCCAGAACTCACCTTTTCCCCTGTTATCCGACATTTTCCCTCTCCCTTCATGTTTGGGCTCCGCAACACTTCTTGTACTTCCTGCCGCTCCCGCACGGGCAGGGATCGTTTCTTCCAACCTTGGGGTCTTCCCGTTTGACGGTGGGCCGGTTCCGGGGCGGCGATGCCTGGTCGCCCTCCCCGGGAACCGGTACGGGTCCCTGTATACCGGGCCTCATGGCCTGGCCCGCAGGCTGTTCGGCCCTCTTCAGCATTCCCGCGGGCCAGAGGCTGAGAACCTTCCTGACGGACTGTCTGTCGATGTTCTCCTGGAGCTCCTCGAAGAGCCCGAAGGCCTCCTTCTTGAACTCCACCAGGGGATCCCTCTGTCCGATGGATCTGAGACCGATGCCTGTCTTGAGGTGGTCGAGGGAATAGAGATGCTCCCGCCACAGGGAGTCGATGGAGCTCAGGACGGACCACTTCTCGAGGTCCACCATGAGCTTCTCACCCAGTTTCCTCTCCTTCTCGTCGTAGTACCCCAGCACCATGTCCGCGAGAGCGCTTCTCAGCGGCCCGGGTTCCCGGTATCCGTCCGCCTTGCCCTGAAGGTTGAAGACCGCTCCGGCCAGGTCTCGAAGGACCAGCGCGGCCCTCTCCATGTTCCACTCGTGGGGTTCGGTGCCGTCTGGCACGGCGCTCTCAACGTCCCCGGTGACCACCGAGGCGATCATGTCCCGGATCTCCTCCCGAAGCCCTTCGCCGGTAAGGGAGCGGAACCTGAGGCCGTAGACCACCTCCCTCTGCCGGTTGGTAACGTCGTCGTACTCCAGGAGGTGTTTCCTGATGCCGAAGTTGTACTGCTCAACCCTCTTCTGGGCCTGTTGAATGGACCTGTTCAGCAGGGGGTGCTCGATGGGTTCCCCGTCCTTCTCCTGGTTCCTCTTCAGAAAGTCTATCATCTTCTCGCTGGCGAAAAGCCTGAAAAGGTCATCCTCCAGGGACATGTAGAACCGGCTCGCCCCCGGATCGCCCTGGCGTCCGCTGCGGCCCCGCAGCTGCCGGTCTATCCGCCGGGACTCGTGTCTTTCGGTCCCCATCACGAACAGCCCGCCCGGTTCCCTTCCGCCCTGGCCGTCATCCACTTCCCTCACCTGGGGGGACAGTTTGATGTCAGTGCCTCGACCCGCCATGTTGGTGGCGATGGTCACCGCCCCGGGCTGGCCGGCCCGGGCCACGATGTCGGCCTCCTCCTGGTGATGCTTGGCGTTCAGAACGCTGTGAGGGATCTTTCTGGCTTTCAGGAGCTTAGAGAGCACCTCCGAAACGTCCACCGAAACCGTTCCCACGAGAACGGGCCGGTTCCTCGCGTGCAGCCGCTGGATCTCCTCGATGATGGCTGTGTACTTCTCCCTCTTGGTGCGGTAGACCCTGTCGTTGTGGTCAGTCCTCACAACCGGGACGTTGGTGGGAATCACGGCGACTTCGAGCTTGTAAATGCTCTCGAACTCCTCGGCTTCGGTTTCCGCGGTTCCCGTCATTCCCGAGAGCTTTTCGTACATCCTGAAGTAGTTCTGAATGGTGATGGTGGCCAGGGTCTGGGTCTCCGCCCGTATCTCCACCTTCTCCTTGGCTTCCAGGGCCTCGTGAAGGCCGTCGCTGAACCGTCTTCCCGGCATGAGCCTGCCGGTGAACTGGTCCACGATGATCACTGCGCCCTCCTGCACCACGTATTCCACGTCCTTCTCGTACAACTGGAAGGCCCGGAGCAGCTGGTCGATGTTGTGCAGGGCCTCGGCCTTCTGGGAATGATCCTCGAAGGTCTTCTTCCGGAGTTCGAACTTCTCCTCCTCCGGCAGGTCCCTGGCTTCGATCTCCGCCACCACGTCGCCGATGTCCCGGAGCAGGAAGAAGTCCGGGTTTTCCGGGGAGAGGATCTTCCGGCCCAGGTCCGACATGGCTACGGACCTCTCCCGTTCGTCTATGGAGAAGCACAGCCCCTCGTCCAGCTCGTGGATGTTCTTGTCCCGGAGTCTCTCGGCCTCCACCTTCTTGATGGCGTTGAGCTTGTCGGGATCCCGAAGGGTCTTGGCCAGCTTCCTGTTCTTCGGGGCACCCCGGCGGGCCTTCAGGTACATCGTGGCCGCCCTGTGGGTCTCCCCCTGCTCCCAGAGCTCGTCCGCGTCGGATACCACAGAGTTCACCAGGTCCGTCTGGCGGTTCACCAGCCGGGCAACCTGGTCGCGGAACTCCTGATACCTGTTACGGGACCTGGGAACCGGGCCGCTGATGATGAGCGGGGTTCTGGCCTCGTCAATCAGGACGCTGTCCACCTCGTCAACGATGGCGTAGTGGTGGGCCCTTTGAACCCTGTGCTCCAGCCTGACGGCCATGTTGTCCCGGAGGTAGTCGAATCCGAACTCGTTGTTGGTGCCGTAGGTGATGTCGCAGTTGTACTGGGCCCTGCGCTGGTCCGGATCCATTCCGCCCTGAATGCACCCTACGGTCAGGCCGAGGAATTCGTAGATCGGCCCCATCCACTCGGCGTCCCTTCGGGCCAGGTAGTCGTTCACCGTCACCAGGTGCGCGCCGGCGCCTACGGGGATCCCCTCCAGGGGCTCGAAGGTCCAGCGGGTCGGATCCCCTCCGAAGTTCTCCCCGGCCTTCTCCACCCAGTCCGGATTCAGCTCCAGGGCGTTCAGGTACATCGGCATCACAGCCACCAGGGTCTTTCCCTCGCCGGTGGCCATCTCCGCGATCATGCCGCGGTGAAGTACGATGGCGCCCTTCAGCTGTACCCTGAAGGGAACCATGGCCCACTCCACCTCATGGCCGGTGACCGTCCACTTCTTCCCGCAGTGCCTGCGGCAGGCTTCGGAAACCACCGCGAAGGCTTCGCACATGATGTCTTCCAGGGTCTCTCCCCGGGCCAGTCTCTCCCTGAATTCCCGGGTTTTGCCCTTAAGCCCCTGTTCGTCCAGGTCCTGCAGGTCCCTGATGAAACCGAGTATCCCCTCGACGGGGGCCTCCAGGCTTCTCATGAGCTTGGCCTGCCGGTCGCCGAACAGCAGTCTGACTACCTTTTCCAGCAAGTCGTCCCCTTCATCGCGGCCCTTGCTCCGGCGGCGCCCACGGCGCTTCCCGCCAGATCGGCTGCGAGGTCGCCGAAACTGAACCCCGATCCGCCCAGGGCGTCGAGGAATTCCTTGAGAAGCCCCATGCCCGCGGCCGCAGCCGCTCCCTTGTACCCGTCCTCCAGGGATGCAGAAAACGCACCAGCCGCCGCCGCGCTGAAAACGCAGTGGCTCCAGCGGTCGTCCGGCACCCGGAAGGAGCACGCCGGGTTTAAGATAAGCAATGCCGCGACGCTTGTGAAGAGAAGAGGCCTCATGGAACCGTCTCCCAACCGGTTCCGGCCCTGAGGAACTCCTCGGCGAGCCCGGCCAGCGACTCGGCGGCGCACGCCCAGGCCGAATCCCGATTCCACACCCCGGCCGCCTCCCTCAGAAGAGGAAGGGCCTCGGTGCACCTGTCTTCCATGACCAGGCTTCGTCCGGTCCTGTAGAGAAACCAGCCCAGATCGGCGGCCGCGGCGGGGCAGCGCCTGGCTGAGTAGGCCGTGCGGAACGCCTCGGCGGCGGCCTCCAGAGAGTCCGCCGCCTCCAGGCACCGTGCCAGGGCTTGCCAGTAGTAATAGCCCTCCGGCTCGAGCGGTTCGAGAACGGCAAGCCCCCGGTCGGGGTGCCCTTCCGAGGCCAGTTCCCCCCCGAGAACCGTGCGGTAGAAAGGGTCATCCGGAGCCAGGAACACCGCAAGTTCCATCAGTTTGAGGGAGCTGTCCGGCAGGAGCATGGAAAGCCAGCACGCCGCGTCCGCACGGGCGGAATCGGTTCCCGACCCGAGGGTTTCCAGCAGGTAGGATGTGTGCCCCAGGGCGGCTCCCTTATTCCTCTCAGCCTGGGCCAGCCGGAACCGGCAGACTCCTCCTCCGGAAACCAGGTAAGCGTATTTGAGGACGCTGTCGGGCTCATGGCTCAGGGCCCTCAGGAACTCCCCGAGCACCGGGGCGCTGCCCGGGCGGAGCTGTCGGGCCCTGGAAGCCCAGAAAGCAGCGGAATCCGGCATGTCGAGGCGGTTGAGTATCCAGGCCGCCCGGTATGCCGGCCACCAGTCGCCGGGCGACTCCAGGTATTCCGCCACGTACGCAGGAAGGGCCGCGGGAAGGTCTCCCGCCCGGAACAGCGAGTCGGCCCCCGAGCCGGCCGCAAGGAGAAGCAGCAGGGGAATCGTGCCTAGAACCCCTCGACACGTCCCGTGGGAATCGCTCCGCGGTACTGGAGGGTGAAGCTGCTGTTGCCCGTGGGCCTCCACTCCAGCTGAAGCCCGCCCAGAACGTGTCCGAAGTTGCCCCCTCCGCCGAAATCGAAGGTGCGGGCGTAGCCCAGGTCCACCAGGGCGGTCACCTTGGGGTGAAGCGCGAAGTTCATGGAGCCCACGTAGGCCCCGGTACCCCAGGTTCCCCCGGAACCGGAGAGCAGGCTGAAGGATGCGGTGCTGCGGAGATTCTGGAAGCCCGTTCCTCCCATCGAGGGCGGGTTGAGGAGATCGAAGGCCCCGGCGTCGAGACCGTAGGCGTACAGCGAAAAGGAACACAGAACAAGAATCGGAATAAAGACTTTCATAACAAGGCCCTCCCTGTGGTACCGGATATATTACAGATACGCGGGCCAAACACAAATGTTCCTTCCCCGGGAGGTGAGGTGAAGATTTCTTACGCCAGGGGGGTTGTCTTCCGTCGGGAACCCGAGGGGGGCATTCTCTTCAACGTCGACACCGGCGCCCTTCACATTGTCGAGGAGGTGGCGGTGGGCATATGCTCCATGATAGACGGATCATCCACCCGGGATCAGATCCTCGCCGAACTCCGGCGTCGCTACCCTGACCAGCCCGATCTCTCCAGGGACCTGGACGACTTTCTTGCCCAGCTAAGGGAAAACGGAGTGATCGTTTGACCCAGGTCACCCTGGCGCCCAGGGAAGTCAGCGTAATCATCACGGGCCGATGCAACCTGTCCTGCCGCCACTGCGGAGTGTCCCAGCCCGGGGAAGACCTGTCCCTGAAGGTCTGGGAGGCAATCCTGGACCGGCTGGCGGAGGCCAGGGTTCTGGAGCTGGTCATCTCCGGCGGTGAACCCCTTTTCAGGAAGGACTTCCCGGAATTCCTCCGCCTGGTGCTCGACCGGCCCTTCCGATTTTCCCTGAATACGAACGCAGTGGAGATGACCCCCGGAATCGCCGGCGCCCTGGCGGACGCCGGGGGAAGGCTGTCTTCGGTGATGGCCGGGCTGGACGGGCCCGATGCCGAAACCCATGACGCCCTTCGGGGAAAGGGAGTCTTCAACCGGGCGGTGGCCGGCATCCGTAACGGACTGACGGCCGGCCTTCCCCTGGTGACCAACTGCACGGTGACCCGGCTGAACTGGGACAGGGTTAGGGATTCGGCCCGCTATGCCCTTAATGAAGTGGGGGTTCCGGCAGCCAAATTCACCCCGCTCCTGGCGGCCCAGTGCGGCATCCCCGGTTGGCTTCACGGCGACCCGGTCATGCTTCTGTCGGCGGGTCGGGAGATAGCGGGAATGGAGGCGGAAGGAGCGAGGGTCTACGGTCCCCTGCTATCCATGTACAGGCTGGCAGAGGATGCCCTGGCGGGCAAACTGCCCCGGGAGCACGGCCGTGCCTTCGGCTGCGGCGGCTGCGTGAACAAGCTGGTGGTGGCCTCCGACGGGGGGGTGATTCCCTGTGACTTCCTGGACGGTTTCGTCCTGGGCCGACTTCCCGGCCAGACCCTGAAGGAGGTTCTGCTTTCCGGGAAGACGGCCGAGTTCAAGGAGATACTTTCCATGCCCAGGGCGCTGAATCCCGAATGCGCCCGGTGCGAATACCTGCCGGTCTGCTCCGGCGGCTGCCCGGTGAACCCTCTTCTGACCGGGGACCTGCCGGGAAAGGATGAGTTGTCGTGCGTGAAGATCCTGGTGGAAGCCCTGAAGTCCCTCCCCTGAAGTACCTTTACCTGAACCCGGGCCCTGGGTGCAACCTGAGTTGCTCGCACTGCTGGGTGAACCGGGGCGTGTCACCCTCCACCATGCCCGTGCGCCGCTGGACTGATCTGATGGAAGAGGCCGCCGGAATGGGGACGGCATACTGCAAGTTCACCGGAGGAGAACCCCTGCTGTATCAGGGTTTCGTGGATATCTATCGGGAGGCCCACCGCCTGTTCCCCCAGGTCTGCGTGGAAACCAACGGCACCGTGGAGCCCCCGGGGATCTTCAGACTGTTCAGGGAAAAGCCCCCCTTTCAGGTCTCGGTCAGCCTCGACTCGGCCGACCCGGAGGTCCATGACCGTTTCAGGGGGGTTCGGGGGGCATGGAAAAGGACAGTGGAGTTCATCACCAGGCTGGGGGACGATTCCGGGGTGTTCCCCCAGGTGATAATGTCGCTTCCCTCTCCGGACCGTGACGCGGTGCGGGCCATGGTGTCCTTCCTAACTGGCAGGGCCGTTTCCAGCCTGAAAATCAACCTCGTCAGCCCGGTTGGAGGGGGGACGGGGGCGTACTTCGGAAGGAAGGAGGAGTTCGGTGAGTGCGTCTCCTTCCTGGAGTGGGCCTTCAGCGAATTCCCCGAGGGGGTGGAACCGGACGCGCCCCCGGCGTTCATCCCGGTGAACCGGCTGCATAGCGCCGGCAGGTGCTGGGTGGGCAACCTGCTGGGAGTGCTTCCCGACGGAACCGTATCCTTCTGCGGAATAGCCTATTCGAGGCCTGAACTCGCCATGGGAACCTACCCCGGTAACAACATGGAGCAGATCTGGAGGTACTCGCCGCTGCTCCGCGAGCTTCGGCGGAGCCTCGAGGCCCCCCCCGAAGGAATCTGCTCGAAGTGCGTTCACTGGAGGTCGTGCCGGGGCAAGTGCGTCATGGAGAACTACGTCGTGGGGGGTTGCTTCTCGGCGCCGCACCTGTTCTGCGGGACTGCCCGGGAAATGGGGCTGTTCCCCGTGGGAAGGCTCCATGGATAGCGCCCGATCCATACTCAGAGCCCAGCTCATGGCCGTGGGCCCCCGGGGGGCGGTGGTGCACGGGGCGGCGGTGGCCCGGGAGGAGGGTTCGGTCCTGATGCTGGCCCCCTCGGACGGGGGGAAGACCACCGCGGCTTACAACCTGGCGGGCCTGGGCTGGAGACTCATCGGGGACGACTCCGTGGTGGTCGCCCAGGGCACGGACGGAGTGGTGAGAACCCTTCCCTGCGGCTCCCACAGGATGAGGACCGGAAGGTACATGATAGCCCCGGCGGTTCTCCGGGGATTGGTCTTTCTCGAAAAGGGCCGGGAGATGGTTCTCCCGGTGGCTCCGGACTACGGTTTCTACAGGGCGGAGAGGACTGGATGGCTTATGGCCAGGGACATCGTGCCCCGGAGCGTACTCCTGGAAGCACGCGGGTTTCTGGACTACCTGCTGAGGAAGTTTCCCGCGGCCGTCTACAGAACGGGCCCGAGGGACTCCGGCGAAAGACTCCTGGAATGGCTGATCAGCCTCTGAGGGGCTACGTCCGGGGGCTCTCGATGTGGCCTGCCCTGATTCCGGGCGACATCCTCCGGGCCGTGGAGACCCCGGCCGACCGGGTGCTGCCCGGACAGGTGGCGGTGCTGGGCAGGGGAAAGGGTTCCCCGGTGGTCCACCGGGTCACCGGAGTCCGGCGAACCCCCTCCGGCGGGGTCGAGTTGTTCACAGCCGGCGACAGGTCCGGTCCGGACGAACCCTCGACCCTGGAACCGGAAACCCTCCTGGCGGTAATAACCGGTGTACTGGTCCGGGGAAGGTATCGGAAGGTGCCCCATGGAAGACCCTGGGCACGGCTGGCTCCGGGGTGGATGGTCCGATGGCACTGCGCCATTGCCAGGAGAATCCGCTGGGGTTAGATTCCCGAAGACCCAGCAAGGAGAGTCGATGCACGCATTCCCTGAAAAATACACCAAACCGTCGTTGTTGAACCTGGACGGGGCGGAGGGTCTGGGCTGGAGCGCGGTCTGCAAGGGGGGCGGCGGCCCGGGGACCGATCCCAGCTGCAGCGCGGGGCCATCCACGCCCCATACCATCTGCGTGTTCCTGACCCACAACAGCGGCCATTCCGGAAATTTCCTCACGCCTGACCGGGTCGGCAGCGGGCTCTGAACCCGGACTGATGAACGGTTTTCCTGGGCATTACGGAAAACCTGTGCTTCATTCTTTGTCCAGCGCGGCAGGAATTGGATGGAGCGCCGCCTGCGAAGGCGGAGGCGGTCCCGTGTCGGGCCCCCCCAACTGCACCGCGGGGGTGAAACCCCACAACGTTCAGATCTGCCGGAACGGGCATCTTCTGGCGGGAGGCGGATCAGGTGGATTCCTGAACCCCGATGCCATCGGCGGAAGGCTCTGAGGGGGACGCCCCCCCGCAGGCAGACCTCTTCTGGAGTCCCAGGGCTGCCAGTCCCAGCAGCACCCCGAACCAAAGCGTGAAGAACCTCATGAGCAGGGTCGTCACCGCTGCCCGGGCCGGGGTCATGTAGCTTCCCAGCAGCCCGTCTATGGTTATCTCGGTGAGACCGAGCCCCCCGGGGATCATGCTGACCGCTCCGGCGATGGTTCCCGCGGCATGGCTCAGCAGGGCGGCCCCGGCGGGCAGGGATGCCCCTACCGACTTCGCCGCGGCGCACAGCACCAGGGCTTCGACACCCCAGCCGGCCATGCCCAGGGGAACCGACACCAGCATGCTTCCGGCGTCCAGCAGGGTCTTGGCGGACTGCCTGAAGGAATCCAGGGATGCCGCCCTTCTGTTAATGAAGGGCACCCTTCGGGCGGTTCCGGAGAAGAGTTTCCAGGCGGGGTTCCAGAACAGAACGGTCATGGCCCCGGCGATGAAGATCACCCCCGCCGCGGCTGCGGGCAGGGCGTTCCCTCCTCCGGTGAGAACCACCCCTATGGCCGCCAGTGCCACCATGCTGATCAGGTCCGTGATCCGCTCCGCCACCACCACCGGGCTGGTCCGGGCCACGGGCAGGCCCCGGCGGTTCCTCAGAATGACGCACTTGACAAGTTCCCCTAACTTGCCGGGGGACACTGTCATGGAGAAACCGGCGATGAACACCAGAAGGCTCTCGCCCGGGGGAACCCGGGCGCCTACCCTGTGCAGGAAGTAGTGCCACTTCACGAACCGGAGCAGATAGTTGACCAGGGGAAGGGCAAGAAAAACAGGTATCCACGTCGGAGATATCCCCCGGACTGCGCCGGCCACGGAGGCCAGGTCCGAACTCAGAACGAGCAGGGTGTATACCGCCACCCCGAGAATGACCGCCGCCAGAGCCTTCCTCAAAGGCCGGCCATCTCCGTGAGCTCCGAGCGGAGCTTCTCCGCTCCGGGGGTGTCCCCGAGAACCTTCAGCGCTTTCGTCGCCAGCCGGGAGGCTTCCCCGGCATCCCCCATCCGTCTGGAAGAACCCGCGGCCAGCCCCAGCGACTGGGCCCGGCCCAGTCCGGTGACCGGCGAATCGGGCATCAGCTCGAAGGCGGTGAGGGCGTGGACCTTGGCCCTGGAATGGTCGCCCTTCCTGGAATGCAGCATGGAAAGGTTCAGATGGACGGCGCTCCTGGAGGGGCCCTCACGGGACTCCAGGGCCTTTTCCAGAAGTTTCTCCGCCTCGTCCAGACGGGTGTTCCTCTGAATCAGCATGCCCGCAACGTTCATCCCCAGAGTGGCCGCCAGGGACGGTTCCAGCTCCATCGCCCTCCGGTACAGATTTTCGGCATTCTCCCACTCTTCCCGTCCCTGGGCGATGTAGGCCAGCTGCGCCACCGCTCCTCCGGAACCGTCGCCCCGGCCCATGGCTTCGGTGACGATCTTCTCCGCTGCGTCCAGGTCGCCGGACCTGATGTAGAAGTAGACCAGGGCGTTGGTCAGAGGGCAGGAGACCCGGCGGGGATCCATGTTGGCCCTGAGGTATTCCGTCATCTCGAGGATTCTCCCCCGGGCCGCCATCATGGAAGCCTTCCGGAGCTGCCTTCGCTTCCAGAAGGGTGACTTCAGGATGGATGATCCCACGAAGGCCGCCGCGGCCAGAAAAACCAGGGCCAGGATCAGAGGGATGTATTCCATCAGGGAATGAGGGGTCCCGGGAACCGGCGGTCGAAATCGCTGAAATTGCCCATGGTGGTGTCGGCTCCGAACCCGGTGCTGTCTCCATGAACCATGCAGAAGGTCGTTGGAGCGGTGCCCGCCCAGAAGAGATCCTCCCGGGCGTGTTCCCCGCAGCCGGCCACCGCCAGCTGCCCGGTGAGTCCGCAGACGATGGCCGTCTCCACTTCGCCCTGCTCGGGACCCGGAAACGCGGGAGCGGCCGAGGGGTCGGCGTCGGCGAATACCTTTCTCATGAAGCTGTTCCAGATGGGCAACGCGATGGCGCCGCCGGCCTGACCGGCTCCGTTTCTGGTGCGCATGCGGATCACGTGGTTGTCGTATCCCACCCAGACCGAGGCGACCAGGTCCGGGGTGAAACCCACGAACCAGGCGTCGGCATAGTCGCTTGTGGTTCCGGTCTTGCCCGCCGCCTCCCTGCCCGCGAAGGGCCCCCCCCAATACCAGCGGGCCGGCGAGGCGGTTCCCGCCCGGAACACCGACTGGAGCATGCTGTTCATGAGGTAGGCCCCGGTCCGGCTGAGCACCCGTCTGCCCGGGTCCGGCTGCTCGTTGCTCTCCAGGAGGTTTCCGTACCTGTCCTCCACCCGCAGAATGGCGGTGGTGTTCCTGGCCAGCCCTCCGGTGGCGAAGGGGATGTAGGCCCTGGCCATCTCCAGTGGGTTGACCATGCAGCTTCCAAGGGGAAGGGAGTTCACAATGGGAAGCCGGGATGTTATTCCCATGGAGGCCGCCCGGGCCGCCACCGCCTCGATGCCCACGGCCAGACCGAGCCTGACCGCCGCCACGTTGTAGGAGCGGGCCAGGGCTTCCCTGAGGGTAATCATGCCGTGGAACTGCATGTCGTAGTTCCTGGGCCGCCACTGCCCCGGGTTCAGGTCCACCACCACGGGCTGGTCCAGAACAACGTTCCCCGGAGACCACCCCTGTTCCACCGCCTCGGCGTAGACGAAGGCCTTGAAGGAGCTGCCGGGCTGCCTGCGGGTCTGAACCGCACGGTTGAACTCGCTGTCCTGAAAATCCCTTCCCCCGACCATGGTCCGGATGTAGCCGGTCCTCGGGTCCACCGCCACCAGGGCGCCCTGAATGTAATCCGGCGCGCCGGAGGCGGTGTCCCGGAGCAGCTGCCAGCGGGCCCGGGAACTCTCGTATCGAAGTCTCTGGCCGTCCGGAACCCACTCCCCCGCCTCGGCGTCCCACACCGGTTCCCTGGCCGTCAGGACGCTGTCCAGGGCGATTTCAGCGGCAGCCTGCATGTCGGGGTCAAGGGTGGTGTAGACCACCAGACCCTGCTCGTAAACCGCGGACCAGCCGTACCGTGCAACCAGGTACTGGCGGACGTACTCGGTGAAGTAGTTCCAGTCCTGCTCGAGTTCCGATCTGTGAACGTCCACCCCGAGGGGCTCCCTCATGGCCTGATCCCGCTGGTCGGTGGTGATCGCTTCGAAATCGGCCATCATGGAGAGGGCGATGTCCCTCTGGTTCAACGCCCTTTCGGGGTTGTTCAGGGGGTTGAAACCGGAGGGGTTCTTCACCATCCTAACCAGGAGGGCCGCCTGGTTGAGGGTGAGTTCCGCCGCGGATATCCCCCCGAAGTAGGTCCTCGCGGCGGCCTCTATCCCGTGGGCTCCGGCGCCGAAGTAGATCTGGTTCAGGTACATCTCGAGGATGTCCTGCTTGCTGAACTGCCTCTCGATCTCCAGGGCGATGAAGGCTTCCTGAATCTTTCTCTGAATGGTCTGGTCCGGCTCCAGGAAGAGCCCCCTGGCCAGCTGCTGTGTGATGGTGCTGCCGCCGTGCCGGGACCCGGTCCTGATGTTGTGCAGCACGGAACGAACAATGCCCCGCACGTCCAGGCCCTGGTGGGTGTAGAAGTTCCTGTCCTCCGTGGCGATGAAACCCTGGATGACCCACGGACTCACCTGGTCCAGGGTGACGGGGTACCTGTTCTCCACGAAGGCCACCGCCAGCTGGTCGCCGTACATGTCGTAGATCCTGGTGGCGCTCGCCGGTTCGTGGCCCCTGAGGGATGCCACCAGAAGGTTGCCGTGGGAATCCCTGAAGGCGCTGGCGCTGTCGTGCCACACACGGTAGAGGAAACCCGCCCCGAAGGAACCGCAGACCACCAGGGTGAGGAATGTCCAGAACGCGATCCTTGAAAGGCTTTTGCTCACCAGTCCTCCGGTATGATCTGGTCGGGGTACGCCCCGACGTCCCTTTCCCCGCCGCTTTCGATGGGGGTGGCGGTGAACCTCGGGGCCGACCCTTCAAGGACGAGATTGTACTCGGCGTCGCCCCGGTTTCCTATGAGACTCACACCGCTGTGGCCCGAAGGGCGCGGCACCGTTCCGAACTGCCCGTGATAGTCGCTGTCGTAGCCCTCGAAAGTCCTGAACACCAGCCGGTATCCGGTGGGGGTGCCCAGGAACAGGAACAGGTCGCCGGCCCAGTAGACCATCCTCTCCGGGTCGGGGTCGCCGTTCATGTCCACACCCAGGGCCCTCCACATGGGTACGCCGATGTCGTTCTCCGTCTTCTGCTCCAGCACGTGGGGGTCCAGCTCCACGACCATGGCCTCAAGAGGCTCCCCCGAACCGGTGGTGAGCACGGCGGGGTAGGTTCGGGACAGGGTGTCCCGGGACTCCACCAGATCGCTCACCGGCATGAATATCCCCTCGAGGTAATGGATCCTGAGGTCTTCCTGTTCGAGTTCGGGTTCCATCCAGACCCCGGTCTGCCGCAGGTTCTGCATGGCCTCGTGCCTGGCCCGGAGAACGGCCTTTCTGAGGTAGGCCAGTTCCCTCCAGGCGGCAACCACTTCCCTGAGTTCCAGTGGAGGGGCGGCGATCTGGAAGGTGGCCCGGTCCTGGATTATCTGGAGCTTGCCGGCCTGCCTTATGTTGCTCTTGGCCAGCATGTCGTAACTCTCCTGGGAAAGCCCTGAGATGTAATCGGGAAAGCTCTCGCCCGAAGCCCGGGCCGCCTCCCATGAAGACCAGCTCCACGAGGCGTCGAACCGGATATCGTCCAGGAGCATTCTGGCCATCCGCATCTCCCGGAGCAGCACAGGGTCAGCCAGAATCAGGGAGGCCTGATGCTCCAGGGCCAGGGAGTCCGCCTGGTCGGCCTGGGTCTCGTAACCGAATCCGGATATGAGCCACTCCCCCCGGTGGAGCAGAAAGTCCATCCTGACCACCGGAGGGAGTTCACCGAGCCTGGCGATTGTGCAGTAGTAGCTTGTTGCCGATTCCCCGTCGGCCAGTCGTACGATTTCGGTGAGCCTTCCGTTCGAGTCGAAGGCCCTCCACCGTCCGAAAACCTCCCAGGGGGACAGCTCCAGCTCCCGAAGCGAATCCCTCAGTCCGGGAGTGAGGAATTCCATGCACGACGGGTCGTTCATCAGCAGGGCGTTGCTGAAGAGGAGCCCGGTTTCGATGGGGGTTCTGGGGATGACCCGCACCAGGGTGTCCGGGGGTGACACCTCCCCCCCGGATGGCCTCTCTCCGGGGCCGCACCCCGGTATCAGAACCGCAAAACCGAGGAGCACAGCTCTTCTCATTCGGCCCCCAGGTCGACCTTCAGCATCTCTTCCGGGGTGGTGATCCCCGCCAGCACTTTGAGCCTGGCGGAGTCTCTGATTGTTCTCATACCCTGACTCACAGCCAGTCTTCGAATATCGTCCACGCTGGCCCTTCCCGCCAGGGCGGCCCTCATGGACTCCCCGACGTCCATGACCTCGAACACCCCTGTACGGCCCTTGTATCCGGTATTCCTGCAGGCCCTGCAGCCTTTTCCACGGCGGAGGAAGAAACCCCTGGGAACCTCTATGGAATCGGCCAGGGCGTCTTCCGGAACCCAGCTCTCCGAGCACTCCGGACAGACTTTCCTCACCAGTCTCTGGGCGACGATGCCCCGGAGGGTGCTCATGAGAAGGAAGGGCGCGACCCCCATGTCCATGAGCCGGACGGCGGTGGTGGCGGTGTCGTTGGTGTGCAGGGTGCTCAGGACCAGATGCCCCGTGAGGGCGCTCCGCATGGCGCTCACCGCGGTTTCCACGTCCCGGATCTCACCGACCATGATGATGTCCGGGTCCTGCCGCAGGATGTGCCTCAGGGCGGTGGTGAAGGTAAGGTCTACGGCGTTCTGAACGGAAATCTGGTTGAACTCGTCGGTGACGAATTCCACGGGATCCTCGATGGTGGTGATGTTAACGGTCTCCCGGGACACCGCCGTGAGGGAGGAGTACAGGGTGGTGGTCTTGCCGCTTCCGGTCGGGCCGGTGACCAGTATCAGGCCGTTAGGTTGATCCAGCATCCTTTTGTAGCGCCCCAGGTCGTCTTCCTCGAACCCGAGACTGGTCATGTCCTGCATCAGTATCTGGGGGTCCAGGATCCTCAGGACCGTCTTCTCCCCGAAGGCCATGGGAACGGTGGAGCATCGGATCTCCACGGGCTTCCCGTCGAAATGGGTCCGGATTCTTCCGTCCTGGGGTCTCCTCTTCTCGGCGATGTTCAGCCCGGAAATCATCTTGATCCTGCTGCTGATGGGCAGGTGCAGTCTCTTGGGTATCCGGTAGATGGTGTGGAGCAGCCCGTCTATCCTCAGCCTGACGATGGTGTTCTCCCGGTGGGGCTCCAGGTGGATGTCGCTGGCCCGCTCCTCGAAGGCGTACTGGAACAGGTGGTTCACGGCGTTGACCACGGGCCTGTCCGTGGGCTCTATGCTCTCGGAGGTCTCGCTGCTCACGTACCTTTCGAGGTTGCCGAGATCCACCCCGTCGTCGTCGTTCAACTGCTTGACCGCAGCGACTATGGAACTGTGGAGACCGTAGAACTGCCGGATCACTCTCTCGATCTCCGCCGGCCTGGCGACGTGGTAGAAGACCTCCATCCCCAGCATCAGTTTCAAATCGGCGTCCATGTTGGATCCGGTGACGTTGGCGGTGGCCACGTGAAGGGCGTTGCCCTCCTTCTTGAAGGCCACCATCCTGTGGGCCTGGGCGAACTTCCCGGGAAGGCTGCTGGTGACCGTCTCGTAGTCAAGCTCCAGGGGGTCCAGCTCCTTGTAGGGAAGCCCCACCAGCTCGGCCGCGTACCTGTAGAGCCTCTCCTCGCCGATGATCCCGCTCTTCACCAGCAGGGCCATGGGGTCCTCGGAGCCGCCGGCGCTGAGTCTTTCGTACCTCTCCATGGCTGCGGGGGTTATCAGCCCGTCCCGGAGCAGGGCCGCGGGTATCCTGTCAGGTTCCAGCCATCTGATCAACTGAACCTCCCGAGTACCAGGGGATCCGAAGGGGAATCCCACTGGAAGGATGCTTCAATGCTGCCGGCCGCGGCTTCAGCGGATTCGGCGCTGTTTCCGTGAACCGTTCCCAGAAGACTTCCCGCTTCCACTGGAGAACCGCACGGGACCTCCTGCAGCCACCCCACCGACGGGTCTATGACGTCCTCGACTCTGAACCTGCCTCCCCCGAGGCGTCTCACCGCCTCCCCGACCGCCAGGGCGCAGGGGCCTCTCCAGTACCCCGACCGGGAAGCCCTAACCTCGACCTTCACCGGGGCCCCGGGAAGGCTGTGGAATGCCTCCAGCCGACCTTCCTGGGCCTCCGCCATCCTTTCGAAAAAGCCCAGGGCCTCCCCGGAGTCCAGCTTCGCAGATGCCAGCTCCATGGGTTCCGGAATGCCCGCCAGGTCTCCCATTTCCCGGGCCAGCAGAAGGGTGGTCTCCCTGGTATCCCCGGGGCCCCGCCCGGAGAGCACCTCCAGGGCTTCCGCGACTTCCAGGGCGTTCCCCGAGGCCAGCCCCGTGGGCTGGTTCATGGGCATTACCAGGGCGGAGGCCTTCTTGCCGGCCCGCCGGGCGGTCTCCACCAGGATGCGGGCCAGCTCTCCGGCCTCTTCCGGGGTCTTCATGAACGCCCCCGTGCCGCACTTGACGTCGAAGACCAGCAGGTCGGGGTTTTCCGCCAGTTTCTTCCCCAGGATGCTGGCGCATATCAGGGGGATGGATGTCACCGTGGAGGTGGCGTCCCGCAGGGCGTAGAAGACCCGGTCAGCCGGAGCGATCTCCCGGGTCTGACCGATCATGCAGACCCCCACGTCCTCAACCACCCGCTGAAACTCGGCCACCGTAAGGTCCGTTCTGAAACCGGGAATGCTCTGAAGCTTGTCCAGGGTTCCTCCGGTGTGTCCCAGACTCCTGCCGCTGATCATGGGAACCCTGATCCCCATGGACGCCGCCAGGGGAGCCAGCACGAGGGATATCTTGTCCCCAACCCCCCCGGTGCTGTGCTTGTCGCCCAGAGGAAACGGACTGCCCGGCCATTCGAGAACCCTGCCGCTGTCACGGATGGCCAGGGTCAGGGCTTCGGTCTCCTCAGGTGTCATACCACGGATGTAGGCCGCCATCAGAAAGGCGGAGACCTGGTAGGGGGCCACGTCTCCGGAGGCCGCGCCGGCGGCGAACCGGTAAAGGTCCTCCCGGGATACCTCCCGGCCGTCCCTCTTGGCTTCCAGGATATCCGTCAAGGAAGCCACGGCAGGGTGATCCACCCAAGGGTGTCCGCGAGGTATATCCCGGCGGCGGCCAGAAAAACCAGGGCGGCGATCCTCCAGCCCGCGCCCCGGCGGTGTTTCCGCTTCCTGACCAGGTCAGCCACCGCTCCAACGCTGGCCGAACCTCCGGGCAGCGAGGAGTGTCTCACCTCGTCGTACTCCATGATCCTTCTCTTTCGTATCATGGAGAGCAACTCGACGGGATCCTCGCAGGAATACTCGAGACCCGATCCGGTGATGATCCTGAAGGGTTCCGGCTCCTCGACCCCCCCCGGGGTGTCCGCCTCCGGTTCCCCGCCCTTGCCGCCGGGACCGGCCTCGGGTTCGGTTAGCCCGGTGGTCGGAAGGGTATCAATGGGTTCGGGCCGGATTCCGGTTTCGGTTTCGGATTCGGATTCCGGGCCGGGTATCGGTCCGGGAGTGGACCGGACCTTTTCCTCGGCGGGTTCCCCGGTGTCCTCCAGGGCCCCATGCGGCCACTTCTCCAGGTCGAAAAGGCCGCAGCTGGCCACCGGCTCCCAGGGGCCTCCCGCCAGGGAGATGGAGGCGTCCAGCGGAACCCGGGACTCGCTGATCCACCGGCTTATGGTCTCCACGTCCGGGGCGGGGTAGATCCGGCCGTCTATGTTGAGCCTTGGCAGCTCGTCGTCTCCCGAACGGGGCTCCACCAGCTGGCGGGCCAGGGCGGGAAGGGCCGACGCCAGAACCCCTCCGGGAGGGGTCCTGGGCCCTTCCACCACGGCGTCAGTGGATACCCGCCCCTCCCGGGCCCACCTGACCACGGTCTCGAAGCTGCCGGCGGTGAACTCCCCGGAGGCCATCCTGACCTTCCAGTGGTTTTCCGGAGAAAGCAGAGCCTTGAGTCTGGGTTCCTCCACAACCGGCGTCCATTCTTCGGTACCCGCCGGTCTGAACCTGTCCGCCGTGTCTATCCTCAGATCCTCGGCCCACTTGAGTAGAACGTCGAAGTCCGCGGCCCGGTGCACCGTGCCCCGGTGCTCCAGTTCGTACGCCCCGCTTTCCGCCATGAGAACCCCTCCCGTTCCGGAAACTCCGTCAGACAAATAAACATAATGAGAACCGCGACCGGGGAAACCCGGGTCAATCCCCCGAGACCAGCCCGTCGAAGACCAGGATCTCCGAAAGCCCCGAAGCGGCCTCGTGAGGTTGGAGACCGTTCCGGTTCTCCGCCGCCCGGATCAGCCTGTCGAGGTATCGGTCCCAGTATTCCGGCACCCGTCCCGAGAGGGCGAATCCGTGGTAGAGCCGCGGGCCCGGCAGAATAGACACCAGGAAGGCAGTCTCCCGGACCGTCAGGTCCCCGGGGGATGACCCGAAGTAGTACAGCGCCGCCTCCCTGAAACCGAACACGTCAGGCCCCATCTCCACCACGTTCACGTAGAGTTCCAGAATTCTGTCCTTGCCGAGGTGCGACTCCATGCGCCAGGTCAGGAAAACCTCCTGAAGTTTTCTGGCCAGGGTCTTCTCCCGGCCCAGGAAGAGGTTCTTCACCAGCTGCATGGTCAGGGTGGAGCCGCCCCTGGCGAAACCGCTTCCGGCCATGTTAGCCCGAATCGAGTTCCGGAGGTGGAATTCGCTGAACCCGTGATGGCTCCTGAAGGTTCCGTCCTCGGCGGCACACAGCAGGGGCTCCAGCCATGAAGGGAAACTTCCCAGGGGGGTGAAAATCCCTGAAGCCAGGGAATCCAGACCTATCCGGCGGCTGTTTCCCCAGCTGTCCCTCATCAGCGCCGTCGCCCCGGAGGGATGGGCCAGGGGCCCGAAGGCCACCGGGCAGTAGTCCACCCTGAGGGCCGACGGATCCACCTCCACCGAAATGTCGCAGCTGTCGGGCCGGTCCCAGTCCAAAAACAGCGTAATGTCGAAGAAAAGGCTTCCGGACAATCTCAACCCGGCAAGCCTTCCCAGTACAGGTGCGGGAACCGATGAGCACAGGGTCTCTCCGGGAAGGGAGTCGTTGTGCACCCTTACTCTAAGAGTTCTCGCGGATCCCCATTCCCCCAGGAGTTCGTACAGGCACCAGGCTTCCCCCAGGGCGACCGTCCCAGAATCTATCCTCAGCACCCCGGCGCCGGGAATAAGGGTGCCGAAGCCCGTCCCGGAGCACTCCAACCTGACGGTGTCCGGGGCGATGGAGGGGTTTGCCAGCACCAGCTCCCGCACGCCGAAATCGAAGGCGAAAGCCAGGGTATCACTGCCGGAAGACGTGAGGGTCAGGGTACCCCGGGGTTCCGCCGCCACGGCCGTACCCCTGGAAATCCGATGAAGAAGCTCCGAGAGCTGGGGGGCGAGTCCGGACAGGTCCAGCGACAGCCTGAGGCCGGAGTCCTCCCGGGTCATGTCCACCCTGAAGGGAATGTCCACTCCGGAACCGTTGTAACCGGTCACCCGTCCCTCCAGCATGGTCCAGCCGTTCCCGGCGGTTCCCTCGGCGACGCCGCAGAAGGCGCTGCCCGGGGCAGCCCCGGGAATCCCCGGCAATCCCGGAAAACCGGTGCAATCCCGGAATACCACGGAAACGCTGTCGTCGGGGCGGCTTTCACCCCAGACGCAGCCCCAGCCCCCCGACAGCTGGAACAGCGTGGTTCCAGCCCGCCGGGCGGCGAACAGACTGCTCCCGGTACCGGCGGCAACAAGGGTTCCGTCCAGAATCGCCAGCGGCGGAAGATCCCGCCGGGCGTCGTCCCGGGATTCGCCCTCCCTGAACCCTTCGTCGGCCACCACAGTCACTCCGGACAGAACCACCTGGACAGGAGAAGCCCGGAAGGGCGCGCCGTCCAGCAGGATCCAGGCCGAATCGGCGGTCACTCCCCTTAAAGGCATCACCAGACCGGTGAGCTGCAGCGCGTTCGGGGCAGGGGAAATTGACACAACGGAAACCTCGGGGTCGAAACGGGACAGTGTGCCTATAACGATTCGCCTGACGGCCAAGGAGAGGGCGACCAGCAGGAGCGCCGTCGAAGCGGCGATGACGACAGGCGCTGCGAGCCATCTGAGGTAAGGTTTCATGGAGTCAGCCCTCAAGGGCCGATTCCACCTCGCTTACGATGGCCTCCGCCGCCGCCCGCGGGTCGGAGGCTCCGGTGATGGGTCTTCCCACCACCAGGCTGTCGGCCCCGGCAAGGATCGCCCCGGCGGGGGTCATCACCCTCTTCTGGTCGTCCATGGAAGAATCCGCCGGCCTCACCCCCGGTGTCACAATAAGGAAATCCCCCCCGGCGCCGGCCCTGATGAGGGCCGCCTCCAGGGGAGAGCACACCACCCCGGCAAGCCCGGCTTCCCGGGCTGCCGCGGCCAGCCTTCCCGACACCTCCGCCGGGGTCGTTCCAGGGGCCAGGAGGTCCAGGTCCTCCCGGTCCAGGCTGGTAAGCACCGTCACCGCGATCAGTCTGGTGCCGCCTGTCACGGCTTCGGCTGCGGCCCTCATCATGGCCAGACCTCCGGAGGCGTGGACGTTGAGAACCTCCGGGCGCAGCAGGCAGGCGGACCTGACCGCCCCGGCCACCGTGTGAGGTATGTCGTGGAACTTCAGGTCCAGGAAGACCTGGAATCCCAGCGCCCTGACCTCCTCGACGATCCGGGGCCCCTCCCGGGTGAAAAGCTCCAGCCCGATCTTCACCCCCAGGGGAAGACCCCTGAGGGGTTCCAGCATCTGCACCGCAGTGGAACCGCAATCGCTGGTCACAGCCACGAAAACCCTGGAAAGCCCCCGTGTCATTGGTTCACCACCTTCAGTTCCACCAGGGCGGTTCCGCTCTCCAGCATGTCCAGCCTGGAGGCGGCGCCCCGGGACAGGTCCGCTATCCGTCCCGACACGAAGGGCCCACGGTCGTTCACCTTGACGGTCACCGTTCTCCCGTTCGAGGTGTTGGTAACCTGCAGGAACGTGCCGAAAGGGAGCGAACGATGTGCGCAAGTGAGACCGTTCATGTCGAACACCTCGCCGCTTGCGGTTCTCCGGCCGTGAAAGGCCTCCCCGTACCAGCTGGCGTATCCCCGCATCACCAGCCCACCGGTCACCACCTGCCTCGCGGTGGTTCCGGTGTACCTGTAACTTGGGCTGGAAACCAGTGTACACCCGGCGAAGAGGAGCAGCCCGGCCATGGCCGCGGAACATTTCATCCCAGGAGCTCCTCGGCCTCCCGGAACAGCTCCGATGCTGCGTGGGGCCTTCGCATGAGCCTTGTTCCGACCTGAACCATCTCCGCGCCGGCGGCCAGGAGTTCCAAAACATCCTCGCCGCGGCTCACCCCTCCGGAAGCAAGCACCGGCACCGAAACCGCCTGGGAGACCTGCCACACCCTGGCCACTACAAGGGGAAGAAGAGCCGGGGAGGAGTACCCCGCCACCTTCCTGGAAATCAGGGTGGAACCGGTATTCCAGTCCATCTTCATTCCCAGGAACGTGTTGCATACGGTGAGCCCCGAGGCGCCTCCCTCCTGGGCCGCCAGCGCCGTCTCCACCATGTTGCCGGCGTTGGGGGTGAGTTTCACTGCGAAGGGTCTGGATGAAGCCTGGAACACCCCTCTTGAAATCCTCTCCACCGCCGCCGGTTCGGACCCGAATGGAAGCCCTCCCGATGCCACGTTCGGGCATGACACGTTGATCTCGTACGCCCAGGGCAACGGCGAGCCCTCCAGAACCTCAACGACCAGGCGGAACTCCTCCTCCTCCTCCCCGGCCACGTTTACGATCAGAGGGCACGGAATGTTAACTGAACCATCAAACTCATGCCGGACAACAGAGTAAACACCAGGATTGGCCAGACCGATGGAGTTCAGCAGCCCGAACTCGGTCTCCTGGATCCTTGGCGGCGGATTTCCCTCCCGGGGCTTCAGGGTCACGGACTTGGACACCACCGCAGCCACTTTGTCCCAGCAATTCATGAGGCCCAGCTCCCGCCCGAAGCCCGCGGTTCCCCCGGCCAGGATCAACGGGGAGTCGAACCCGCGCCCCCAGAGGTTCCGCGACAGGGAGAGTCCGTTCATTCCGTCCACCTGTTCCAGTCCAGTTCATTTCCGGAGAATACCGGTCCTTCCGTGCAGCATTTCACATAACCGCCCCCTGCGGCGGGAATCGCGCACCCCCCGCAGACCCCCCAGCCGCAGCCCATTCTGCTTTCGGCGGAAACCTGCACCCGCCGCCTGTCATCGAGGGACATGGAAAACCACACCGCCCTCATCATGGGAACGGGACCGCACACCGCCACGACCCGGTAATCCCCCGGTTCCAAACCCGCCAGCAGGTCCGTGACCCGGCCCCGGAGCCCTGACGATCCGTCCTCGGTTATCGCCATGAGATCGCCCGGACATGGAAGAAGCCTGTCCGCCGTTGAGGCCCCCGTCAGGATGGTCGGGGACTCATCCAGCGACCCGGCGAGAAAGGGAAACCCGGCGGCGCCCATTCCGCCCCCTACGAGAAGCCATTTCCCCGGGCACAGCCTCCAGCCGTTTCCCAGGGGACCCAGGGTTCTCACCGGGCTTCCGGGGGCCAGGGAAGAAAGGATTTCAGTGCCCCTGCCCCGGAGGTCGAAGAGGATCTCGAAGCCCTCCGGGAGAAGCCGGTTGATGGTGAAAGGCCGGCGGGTCACGGGAAAAGGCCCGGGGGAAACCTCCAGTTCCAGGAACTGTCCGGGAAGGCCCCGGAATCCCGGGGCAGAAAAGGCCATCTGCACCACTCCCGGACGGATCCTGCGGTTCTCCGCCACCTCCGCGGTGAAGTCCCCGGGAGCATGATTCAAGGTCTACTCCTCCTCCCCTCCCTGCGACTCCTCGAAGGCGTTCAATCGCAGGGCGGCCAGACGGCCCTCCCCGGTGTCCGGGTAGTCTCTTACCAGTTCCCTCAGGTAAGACTCCAGCACCGTGTGCTCCATACCCGCTCCATCCGCGGCCCGGTAGGCGGCCCACAGGGCCCGGGCCCTTGACTCGTAGCTCCAGACGGAATCCAGAAGACCGTCCAGGGAGGCCCAGGCGGCGTTCCAGCCGCCGGATTCCATCTGGCTCCAAGCCCTCTCCAGAACCGCGGCGGGCCTGGATTCCGCGGCGGGTCCCGAGGGCAGACCCAGCAGGACCTCCAATCGACCCGCCAGGTCCGAGCTGTCGGCTTCGGCCAGCACCTCCCGGTACAGAAGGTCCACCGAGTCGGGGGACGTCCCCGGGAGTGCCGCGATAAGGCTTCTGGCCATGGCCCCCATCATGGGATCGGCCCCCAGGGCGATTTCCCGGAGTTCCAGAACCGTCCCGGGGGCGCTACCGTACAGGTCCAGCATCTTCTCGGCAGCCAGCAGCCTGAACCTCCAACGGTCGCCGCCCCCGGCGGCCTCCAACCTTTCCCGGTACTGGCTCAGCAGCGACAGCTCCCTCTCCCGGTCTCCCGCCAGCCGGCTCCAGAGGGTGCCGCCGGGCCGGGAGGCCAGCTCGGCCAGGGTCTCCAGGGCGTCGTCTATCCTTCCCTGTCTCTCCAACAGGAGAGCCCTCAGGTAAAGGGCCTCGGCGCCGGTCTCACGGCTCCGGTCGAACTCAGACGCGTCCAGGTACGACTGCAGAGCCCCCGAAAGGTTGCCGGCGGCTTCGTCGGCCTTGCCCTTGAGCAGCGAAATCAGGGCCATCTCGCTGTTGGTCCTGTAGCTCCGAAGCAGGTTGTTCAGCACCTCGGAGGCCCGTTCGTTGCGGCCGGCGGTGATCCATGCCTCCGCCGAGGCGATGTTGGCCCGGTAGAAAACCACTCCCCTGGTTTCAATCTCCACCGCCCTGAGGGCTGTAACCGCCCCGCTGTCAGGCATTCCCAGTTCGGTCAGCGTTCTGCCCAGGGTTATGTAGTACTCCGCCCTGAGGCTGTCGCCGCCCCTCGGGGTGAGGGTGTCCAGCACCTCCAGGGCCAGCCCGGGCTGCCCGGATGCTATGAGAGCGTCGCAAAGGAGCAGTCTCGAAACGGTGTGAAGCTTCCGGTCCTCCCGGCTCACCTCCCGGAAAGCCGCTGCAGCGTCTATGTGGCGCTCCAGGAACATGGCCGCCCTGCCGAGCCCCAGTCTGGCCCGGTCCAGAACCTCCTGGCTGCGGCTCATCACCAGCACCGCTCCGTAGGCCATCATGGCGTCCTGGTAGCTGGAGGTGCCGCTGCCGGTCAGGGTCCGCTGCCCCTTGAGCAGAAGGGCGTCTCCCAGAAGGAGCTGGGCGTCGTCCACCCACCGGCTGTCCGGATAATTGGCCAGCACCTTTCCCGCCCCGTAGACGGCGTCCTCCAGAAGGGCTTCCTCCTGGGCTACGGGGTTGTCGGGGTTCTCCCGGGAGAGCACCAGGGCTTCCTGGTACTTGTTTCTTGCGTTGTAGAAAGTGTTGTAGTAGGCGCAACCTGTGAGGGCCGCCAGGAGCGCCGCCGCCGGAATACGAAACTTCACTCGAAAACCCTCCCCCGGAAAACCGTCATGACAACCCTTCCCGTTAGCCTGGTGCCCAGAAACGGGGAATTGCAGGAGCGGGAGAAACCCTCGGAATATTCCCATTCCTCGCCGGGATCGAAGAGAACCAGGGAATCCGCGTCCTCCCGGGAAAGATCCGGCGTGCGTATTCCAAGGACCGACGCCGGGCCCGTGGTGAGCATGGCGACCAGGTCCAGAGGAGCCATGCCGGCGCGGCGACAGAGCACGTCGGCAGCCACCGGCAGCAGGGTTTCCAGGCCGATGACCCCGAAGGGGGCCTCCGTCATGCTCCGTTCCTTGGACGCCCGGGTGTGCGGGGCATGATCGCTGGCCACCGCCTGTACCATTCCCATGGAACACTGCCTGGCCAGTTCCCGGCGGCTCTCCTCGGATCTCAGGGGAGGGTTCATCTTGGCCAGGGTTCCCAGGGCGGGGACCACGTCGTGGTTCAGCGCCAGATGGTGAGGGGTGACGTCGCAGGTCACGGAGAGTCCCATGGCCGCCGCCGAAGCGGCTATCCGCACCGTTTCGGGGCTGGAGAGATGGGTCAGGTGAAGCCTGCCCCCGGTTCCCTCCAGAAGCGCCACGCACCGGGCGGCATCGGACCACTCGGCTTCCTCGGGGATACCCGGCAGGCCCAGGAGGTCCGAGACGGGCCCCCGGTTCAGCACTCCCCCCCCGGACAGGTCGGGATTTTCCGGGTGTTCGATGACAACGCCGTCGAAGCGGGAAACCCTTCGGCATGCTTCCCGGAAGGTCTCATCGGGAAGCACCGGGCGGCCGTCGTCCGAAAAGGCCCGGATCCCCATGGAGCGGAAAGCCTCCAGGTCCGTCAGTCTTCCGCCCTTTCCTCCCGAGGTCACGCAGGGTATGGGCACCACCTCAGCCAGCGCCAGGCGGTCGGCCTGACGGAGAATCGACTCCACCAGCTCCGGATCGTCCAGGGGCGGGGAGGTGTTGGGCATCATGCCCACGGTGGTGACGCCCCCGGCCAGCGCCGCCCTGAGGCCTGTCTCAAGGGTTTCGGCTTCGGGCATTCCCGGAGTCCTCAGGTGCACGTGCATGTCCACCAGCCCCGGCAGAACCCAGAGACCGCGGCAGTCCAGCCGGCGGCATTCCCCCGGTAGTTCCCCCGACACCGGATACTCCACCTTGCCCCTCCGGACCAGGATTTCCGCCTGGGCATCGGTGCCCCGGGCGGGATTCAACACCCTGGCTCCGGCCAGAAACAGGTCAGTCAGAGAAGTCACCCTTTCCGGTCTCCACGGTACCCCGGTCCGGAGGATTGTGGGATCCGTAGGTTCCGCGCTCCACGAGAATCTTCCTCTCCGGAGAGCTGTTCCAGTCCCCCCGGTCGGCCACCATCTCCACCAGTCTGGACCCGGTTCCCACCGAGTTGAAGGCCTCGAAGAACTTCAGGGCCCACTTCTCGGTCTCGTCCACTATGCGGTCGCGGTACTCGGGGCCCACCGCCATGATTTTGTGGTGAAAGGGCAGGTTGAGTTTCTTGTAGTCGCCCGAGTTCCCGGGCATTCCCTGGGACTCGGCGCAGGCGGTCATCTCCCGCCAGAGCTCCACGGGGATTCCCCGGTCGGGCCGCTTGACCCAGGCCCCGTTCTCCGTATAGGCGTTCCCGCTCTCGGGGTCCATGTCCAGCCCGAAGACGATGTTCTGCCAGAGCGTGCCAACGTTGCCCTTGCGTATTCCGAAGGACCTGAACATGCCCACCTTCCCCAGGGGGGTGCCGCTGATCCCGTGCTGGGCGATGACGCAACCGTAACGGGCCACCGCACGGGCTATCTCCCCGGTACGTTCCAGGTCTATGCCCTCGCTTTCCCCAGAGGAGCTGTCGTAGGTGCCGTGCTTGGAGCCGTTGCTGATGGCCAGGAAATCAGGGAAAACCCCCCAGCTGTTCAGCCCCCCGACGAAATACTCGGCCTCGGGAACGGTGGTCAGCACGTCGCCGCCCCGGATCTCCCCCACCTCCGCCTCCAGCCCGATGAACGGGGGAATGCTCAGAGCCACGTCCCTGGTGAAGGAGAGATTTTCCCAGTCCGGGTTGTGGCTGGCGTCTATGGCGACGCTGGTCCATCCCCTGGCCACCGCCGCGGGAATCGCCCGCATGGCCTGGTCACGGTCGGCAGGGGATTTCACCGCGTAGTGGTCCATGTGCAGCCCGAACACGATTCCGTCGCCGAGAAGGCTGGAGATCGCCGTGGCCGCCTCGGGAAGGTTCCCGTAGGTGACCCCGGTGTAGGTGGCTTCCGACTTTGCCAGTTCCAGCATCACCACGGAATCGGCCTTCCGGGCGGCCCTGAGTATCCCGGGGACCGACAGGTGATGGCGTATGTTGCAGGCCATGACGATGGCGTCCTCCAACTCCGCGATCCGGGCAATGTCCCGGCCCGAGGCGAGACCGCAGAGACTTCCCGGCAGGGCGGACCTTACGTTTATCGGACGTAATTCGAGGAATCTGAGGTATTTCTGGGAGTTCATGGAGGCTCCTTCCAGGCGGGTGCTTGACCTTCCCACGCTAATGGATAAATATGCTCCAATCCGCATCGGAAGGGAAAGCGTCGGTGAGAGCCCTGGGCCGGGTGTTGTTCGGACCCGTGAACTGTCTGCTGGTCATGGCTTTGTTCGCTCTGAAACACTACTTTCAGATCCATGACGGGTGGCTGCTTCAGGGTCTCGGTCTGTTCTTCCCCGTGGAAGCGCTGCTGCTCGTGGTCACCCCGTTCCTGACCTCCAGGGAGGGTTCCATCCCGGGAAGGCGCAGTCTCTGGTTTCTGATACCCCTTCTTGCCCTGGTCCTCGGGCTTCTCATTCACGCTCTCGATGGTCTCGGAATCAGGCGGTTTCCGTGGAGCCCCGATCCCGCGGTTCTGACGTCGGTGTTCGCGCTGCTCATGGCGGGAAGGATCTTCCTGAAGATGGTGGTGAACCTTTCGGGAAGGCTCAACCCCGCACTGGTGCTTCCCGCCAGCTTCCTCTTCACGATACTCCTGGGGGCAGTGCTTCTGCTGCATCCCCAGGCGACCCCCCGGGGAATGAGCATAGACTTCACCGACGCCTTCTTCACAAGCGCCAGCGCCACCTGCGTCACGGGGCTTACGGTCCTGGACACGGAACACGACTTCACAAGGCTCGGGCAGGTGATAATCCTTCTTCTGATCCAGACCGGCGGTCTGGGGATAATGACCTTCGCGGCCTTTTTCGCCCTGTCCCTCGGGCAGAACCTCAGCCTTCGGGACGCCTTCTCCCTGAGCCGCATGATGGACAGCGACTTCATAAGCGATCTGAAACGGCTGTTGATATCCATCATAGTCTGGACCGTGGTGATAGAGCTGGCCGGCGCCTTTCTTCTCATGTCGGCATGGAGAAGCCTCAGACCGGGTTGGAGCGCCGGCGAACTGTTCTGGCAATCGCTGTTCCATAGCGTCAGCGCCTTCTGCAACGCCGGTTTCAGCCTGAACAGCAGCGGGCTGGAGGGCTTCAGCGGCTCGCCCGCAACCTCGGTGATAATCGGATCCCTGGTGATCCTGGGCGGTCTGGGCTTCGGAGTGCTCACGGCCATAGCCTTCAACTGGCTGCACTACGTTAGAACCGGCCGCAGGACCCGACTTCCGGTCCAGGCCCGGTTCGTCTGCCTGATTACCCTGATATTAATCGCCCTGGGCTTCACTGCCTTCCTGGGTCTGGAATGGAGCAACACCCTGGCGGGAATGACCCTGGAGCAGAAGCTGGCCAACTCCTTCCTGGAGGCGGTCACTCCCAGGACCGCGGGGTTCAACACGGTCCCCACCGCCTCCCTGCTGCCGCAGATCAAGTGGCTGTTCATCTTCCTGATGTTCATCGGAGCATCCCCGGGCGGCACCGGAGGAGGGGTGAAGACCACCGCCCTGGGTCTTATGTTCCTGTCGACCAGAGCGCTTCTCACAGGAAGGCTCAATCCGGAGATTTGGAAGCGCAGGATCCCCAACTTCGATCTGCGAAGGGCCGGGGCCATCTTCACCATCGGTTTCACCGTGTTCGCGGGATCCTCCATGGCCCTTCTCATTTCCGAGAATGAGTCCCGGAGTATTACGGAGCCCATGGACTACGTTTTCGAATCCATGAGCGCTTTCGGAACCGTGGGGCTATCCACGGGAGTCACCCCGGGTCTTACCACTTGGGGCCGCTGGATCATTATCATTACCATGTTCATAGGTCGAACGGCCCCCGCCACCCTGGCGGCGGCCACCTTCAGGGTTCAATCTTCCAGGGATCAGTATCCTGAAGCCAGGATCACGATAGGATAGAGATGGAAAAGCCCGGAAAGATAGCTGTGATAGGGCTGGGGGCCTTCGGGAGCAGCCTGGCAATCGAACTGGAGAAACAGGGCGCCGAGGTCATAGCCGTGGACCGGAGCGAGAGGAAGATCCAGGAGATCAGCAACAAGGTTTACAACGCGGTCTGCTTCGACTGCGCCGACGAGAGCCTTCTCAGGGGCCACGGTCTCGGCTCCGTGGACCTTGCGGTGGTGGCCATCGGCGAGGATTTCGGAACGAACGTGCTTGTGACGAGAATGCTGAAGGACATGGGTGTCCGGGTGTTCAGCCGGGCGGGGTCCGACCGGGAACAGAGGATTCTAATTGCGGTCGGCGCCGACGAGGTTTACCGGCCCGAACACGAACAGGGAATCAACAAGGCCAGGGCCATCACCTACACCGGGGTGAAGGAGTACGTGCCGCTCCGCTCTGGAATCGAACTCCGGATCACCGAACCCGCCGGCGATATGCTGAACAAGAGGATACGCGATCTGGAAATCCGCAGGATCTACGGCATCAACATCGCCTTCTTCGGCAAGAAGCTGTCCTCTGGCTACGAGTACCGGGTGCCGGTGCCCGACGACATTCTGGAAGAGGGAGACCTGCTCTGGCTCATAGGAAGCCGGGAGGATTTCGACAGACTAGGCTGACCTGCCCGGTTACCCTCAGACGAGTTTGTCCAGCATCCCCACCGCGGAGAGCACCGTCTCCTTCTCCCTGTTTATGCTGGTGAACAGCTTCAGGGCGGTGGTCGGGGAAGGATGCCTCTTGCACAGGTTTTTCACGAAGGCTGCCATGGTCTCGGGAAAGAGGCTGCTGTCCGACAGCTGCTCCCGAAGGAAGAGGGTGTCGCCGGCCTCGTACTCCAGGGGGTTCATCCACTCGTCCTTCTTCTTCATCTTCGCCAGCAGTTCCGGAATGACCCCCTCGCACTGGGGCCAGACCGGCCGCAGGGAGTCGAGCCAGACGTTGACGGAACCCAGGATCATGGTCACCTCGGCGATTCCCAGGGGGGAGAGTTCCCGGACTTCCCCCTCCCGGAAGTCCGCGCAGCCGTTCATTGCTTCGGGGCTCTTGAGGAAGTCGACCAGTTTCCTTCCCACCATGATCTCACCGGAACCCCAGCCCCGGGCGACCTTTCCCTCGATCACGGGGATCAGCAGAAGCCCTGAACGGTACTCCATGGAGACCAGACCGCTCTCGCCGGATGTCCGAAGGGAGTGGAGGAGTTCCAGCACCTCGCCCCGGCGGTTCTCCAGTTCCGTGAGAACAGGTTCCTCCCGGAGGTACTTCATCAGCGAGGGCAGGCATCCTTCCGCAACAAACTTCACGGTGAGGGTGATCTCCCGGGTTTCGTGCTCCATCCAGTTTATGAATGCACCGGAGTCCAGACAGGTGTTGTCGTGGATGTGGTAGGGTCGCCCCGCCTTCAGGATCATCCTTCCCAGGGTCTCGTCCCCGTCGTTGACCTCCCAGAAGCCGTCCTTCCGGTAGTCGCGGTCGTCCATGGCGCTGTCCAGAATCTTCCTGAGCTTAAGAAACCCCACCGGAATCCGATAGAAAAGAATCTCCGAATAGGGCAGGGACAGCACCGCCGTATCACCTCACCAGCATGGTTATCCGGGAAAGGTCGGGCAGACCGTTCCCGGGTATCCAGGACCAGTATATCACCAGGGCCTTGCCCTTTATGAGGCTTTCGTCCAGGGGACCCCAGATCCTGCTGTCGCTGGAGTGATCCCTGTTGTCCCCCATCATGAACACGAAACCGGGCGGAACCACGTAGGCGGCATCCCCCGAGGAGTCGCGGACCACGTTCCGGGCAAGAACGGCCAGGGCCAGGTGGGGCACCCTTCCCCGAAGCTGTGGAAGGCAGCCCGGCCACTCATCGTCTATCATGTTGTCGCTGAAGGCATCCTGGAACATGCTCCGCCACGGAGAAGGCTCTCCGTTCACGAAGAGGGTGTCGTCCACCACCTTCACCGTGTCGCCGGCCAGGGCCACAACCCTCTTGACGAAATCCGTGTCTGGCTGGACCGGGTAGCGGAAAACGATGACCTCTCCCCTGCTGACCGCCCCCAGTCCGGGCATCAGCAGCCCGTTCTCGCTCTCCCGGAAGCTGTGCAGCAGCGGCCTTGCCCGGTCGGTCCACGGGATGTACTGCCCCTTGGAGACCTTGAGCACCAGCAGGTGGTCGCCAACCAGGAGGGTGCGTTCCATGCTCGGGGTGGGTATCCGGAAGGCTTCTATGATGTAGGGGCGCAGGCATCCGAAGAAGATCAGGAGAGCCAGCCCCACCTGCAGGAACCAGTTGTAGGTTTTAAGAGTTTTCCCGGTCATGATTCCCCTTTCCGAACGCCCATAATGAGTATAGAATCCTCCACCGTCAACGGTTGACAGAACCGAACCCCTTGGTAATGTTGAATCGGACTTCTCCCGGCTGAAGTCATTTCATTTTGGAGGTTTCTTTGACGGAGGCTTTGCAGGATCTGATTTCACTGCGCTTCGCAGGTCTTCCAGTGGGAAGAATGATACTGTTCATCGCTCTGGCGGGGGTATCCCTGGCTCTGCAGAAGATCATCGCGTCGATCATGCGCAGGGCCTCGGGGAAGTCCGAAACCGTGCCGGCGGATTTCCTTCGCAGCGCCGCCAGACCCGCAGGAGTGATGGTTCTCTGGGGCGGGCTCTACTTCTCGCTGAAACTCGCGGGAATTCCTCCGGCCTTGTCTGCCCTGGCCCTGAAGCTGCTCCTGTTCCTGGTTCTGGCGGGGGCGGTCTGGACCATCTGGGCTCTGATAGACGCCGTCGCCTCGGGCATGGCTCGAAAGGCTTCCGCCACCGAATCCCGACTGGACGACCAGATGGTCCCCCTGCTGCGCAAACTGTGCAAGATACTTGCCGCGGCTCTGGGTGTGGCTTTTTTCCTGCAGATGCTTGGCTACCCGGTGAGCGGAATCATAGCCGGCCTCGGAATCGGCGGGCTGGCGGTGGCCCTGGCGGCCCAGGACAGCCTCAGCGGCTTTTTCAGCTCCCTGGTGCTGTTCCTGGACAAGCCCTTCATGGTGGGCGACTTTATCCAGATCGGCGGCACCACGGGAACCGTGGAGGAAATCGGCTTCCGCTCCACAAGGATCCGGACCATGGGCAAAACCCTGGTCTCGATACCCAACAAGGAAGTGGTGGACTCCACCATAGACAATCTCTCCAGAAGGCCCATGCGCCGAACCGAGATAACCCTCAGAATAACCTACGATTGCACGCCGGAACGTATGGAATCCCTTCTGGAAGGTCTCAGGCGGCTTCTAAGGGAGCATCCCATGGTGCACGACGAGGCTCTTCTCGTTCATTTCACGGAGTTCGGCGCCTACTCGCTGAACGTGGAGATGAAGTTCTTCATCACCACCACGGAATTCGAGGAATGGCTCGGCGCCAGGGAGGACATCAACCTGCAGGTGATGCGGGCAGTACACGGACTGGGTCTTGACTTCGCCTTCCCCACCCAGACGGTGCATCTGGGAAAGTAGCTTGGAAGGCCACAGGGAAAGGCTGAGAAATCGCCTTCTCCGGGCGGGCATCCGGGGTTTCACGGAGAAGGAGGCCCTGGAACTGCTTCTCACCTACGCCCTCCCCAGAAGGGATACCGGGCTTCTTGCCCGGACACTTCTGGAGAGGTTCGGCTCCCTGGACAACACCCTGAGGCAGTCTCCTGACAACCTGATGACGGTGGACGGCTTGGGACCCTCCGGGGCGGTGCTGCTGAACCTCGTGTACTCCCTGGCTGCGGTGTCCCTGGAGCCCGGCAGGGGAAAGGTCAGGATCACCGGGCCGGAAGTAGTGCGGAACTACCTGACTGCCAGACTTGGAAAACAACGCCGGGAGAGGTTCTGCGCCTTTCTCTTGGATCAGGACAACCTGCTGCTGGCGGAGGCCGAACTGGAGTTCGGAACCGTGGACAGGGCCACGGTGCATCCGAGAAACCTGGTGGAGAAGGTCATCGCCCACAACGCCACCGGAGTGATCCTGGTCCACAACCACCCCGGAGGACGGACGGAGGCCAGCCCCCAGGACCTCACCCTGACCAGGTCCCTGTCCCGGCTGGGAGACGAACTTGGATTCCGGGTGCTGGACCACTTCATAGTTACAGATTCGGGAGTGGTGAGCCTCAGGGAGAAGGGGCTGCTCTGAACTCCATCACCACTCCGGAACGGTGTCCCAGCACCGGTGAACCGTCGGCTCCCCACCCGCAGGCGGTGCATCCCCCGGGAAGCAGACGGGCGACCTCCGGGCCGTAGATCACCGAGGGGCTGAAAAGCGCCGCCACCAGAATCAGCCCCCCCCGGGCCGATACGTCCTTGGGACCGGATACCGCGGGAAGCAGTCTCGATCGTCGCCAACCGGAGGCGAGGCCGCCGGGGTTCCGCCACCAGCATGCCCCTCCCCGGGCGCAGGGGATGCCCACCGCGTCAGGCAGTCCGTCGCAGTCCACGTCCGCGGCGACCACGCCCTTGACCCCCCCGTCGAGGATTCCGATCCTGATCACCGGGGGACGGTCCCCCCCGCGGACGAGAAGGTAAAGGCCGTCTCCGCAGCAGGAGACCATCATGTCATGGTCGCCGTCGAGGTCCATGTCCGCCTGAGCCAGGTCCCTGGCGCCGGGCAGGTCCGCAAGGGTCTTCACCCTCCCTCTGTCCATCAGAGCCACCTCGCCCGCATCCCTCAGGGTCACGGCGGTCTGTGTTCCACCCGTGTCCGACCATTCCACTGGAACCGCGGAGAAGGGGCCGCCGGGCAGGCAGAGCATATCCGGCGGGGCTGGAAATCCGGTCCACACGCAATCGCCGAGTCTGTCACAGATCAGCACACCCTCCGGGGTCGTCGCTATGCCCTGCGGCTCCAGGAATTCGCCCTCCAGAACCTCCTGGCTCCATCGCTCCCCCGAGAGGAGGACCACCTTCGGGGGATCCACGCAGCAGACCAGCAGGAGTGAATCCCCTAAGGGCTCGAGAGCCACGGGCATTCCCGGGACCAGCGCCACCCTGACGGCTCCGGACGCCGCCGCCAGAAGCAGTCCTTCGAGCACGGCAAAGGCCTCACTCATCGGTTCCCTGCCTTCTGAAGTTCATGATTCCGGCGCAGGCCACCATTTTCCGCAGGGAATTCAGAACCCAGAACAACGTATAAGCCGCCAGGGTAAGGGTTAACCCGGAGATTCCCCGGAAACTGAAAAACGACGCCGCGGAGGCGACCAGGGCGATGTTGAGCCAGGGATGAACAACCATGCTGTAGAGGTGTTCCACCCTTCCTGATTCGGCCTTCCTAATGAACAGCCTCTCCAGAGCGGCCTTCTGTCCGGGCGAGCCCTCGCTTCCACCCTGATTGGCAAAGCTCTCCAGAAGGGTTTCCACCGCGCAGAACCGTACCACCAGCCAGAGACCCGCCACCAGGGCTCCCGCCGCGGCGGCGGGCCACCCGCCCCCGGACATGGCCGCCCCGACACCCCATGAGAGGTGGAAGAGGCTTCGTGACCCGGCGTCGCCCAGCTTGTCTATGTACTCCCCCCTGGCACGGACGCAGCTTCCGGTGTACCGGGCCACCTCCCCGTCGCAGGCGTCCAGCAGAAAGGAAAACTGCAGCAGCAGTGCGCCGGGGACGGGATGGAAACCGAAAAGCACCGCCCCTGCGGCGGCGATGACCCCCTTGATCGCCGACACCGTGTCCGCTCCCACCCCGGCGGCCAGGAAGACCCTGGTCAGGTGGATGCTCAGGGGTCTCACCACCAGCCGCCGGTACAGGCACAGGTCAAGCCCCCGAGGCTGGCACACCGGCCTAAGCTCCCTGACGGGTATCATCCGGGAACCTTCGGTGGAAGGGTGGCCCGGGTCACCACCACCATTCCTGGAAGCCTGTTGAGGGGCCAGAACAACCCGGAAACCAGAAGCACCGCTCCGTTGACGATCCTTCGGAGCACCGCCAGGTGCTCCACAGGGTAGGCCAGACACTTGAATCCGAGCAGAAATCCCCTGCCCCTTTCCTCCACGAACGCTCCCGGAGAATGCTTCGTCACAAGTCCCCTGAGGCTGGACACCTCCCTCTTGGGGCCGTACCTCCACCGGTTCCTCTTCGCCAGATACCCCATGACCGCCCGGTGCAGGGGGCACGGCCCGGCGCATATCAGCACCAGGGAACCTCCCGGAGCGGTCACCCTGACCGCCTCCCCCACAGCCGCATCCAGTTCTTCAGGGGTCAGCAGATCGAAAACCCCGGCGCTGTAGACAAGATCGAAGGCCCCGTCGGGAAAGGGGAGTTCCTGGACCCTGGCCGCCGCCAGAGAACCGGCTGAAAACCGGGCGTGAAAAAGGGCCGGGGTGGACAGGTCTACGCCGGTCACCGCAGCACCCTTTCCGACCAGGCACCTCATCACAGTGCCCGTTCCGCAGCCCGCCTCCAGAATCCGGCAGCCCGGCGATAGGAAACCCGAGACCTCTTCCAGGATCAACCTTTTCAGGTCTCCCCAGCTGGCGATGCGCTCCCCGGCCCTGTGGAGTCTTCCTCCCGTGGAAAGGCCTCTCCAAACACTGTCCCAGGGGTTTGGCTCAGCCACTGAACCGAGCCTCCGCCCTTTTTTGGTCCGGTGGGGTGTCAATCTCCTCCCAGACGCTTCCCGCCGCGGAAACCCAGCGCACATCACCCTTGTCCGCCAGGAGGTTCACCGCATCGTCCAGGGCGGCCCTGCCCCGGAGGTCGGCCATGGTCCGGAGGCAGCAGGCCTTCAGCGCCGGGAGAACCTCCATCCTGAAAAGGAAGACACCCATAGACTCGCCGTGACACAGGGAGGGGGAAAGGTCCTTGGAAAGCCTTACTATCAGGTTCCCCCGAACTTCGGCCTTCATGGCCTCGGGGTCCGCGGGCCCCGCCTCCAGCGGAAGCACCGCACCGCCCGGCGAAGCCATGGCAGCCAGCGCCAGAGAAGGTTCCCAGACCAGGTCGCCATGCACCACCAGGGCGTCATCCGTTGGAAAGCATGTCATGAATGAACCCAGGGTTCCCGGTTCGCCGGGGAAGCGGGACTTCACCGGAATTCCCCCGAGTCTCTCCGTTTCCCGGGCCGTGCCTTCGCCTGCGTAGACCACCCGCACCCTCCCGGGTTCCACACCCAGGGTTCTGAAGTTCCGGAAGTGCCTCTCCAGCAGGCTGATACCCCCCACCCGAAGGCATGCCTTTTCCACCCCGCCCAGCCTCGTCCCCTTCCCCGCCGCCAGCACTATCGGGGACGGACTAAACAAGAACAACAAATCGTTGTATTTCATTATGTTTCAATCAAATGAAACTTTCATACCCTGACACCCCATAGCATCCAGGAGAGACCATAGACCCCGTCGGATAAACTGTCAATTCACGAGTGCACAACACTGGATTAACAAATCCCCGCTATGTCCCAACGCAAACAAGGAGGTCGCACACTGCCTTTTCAGCCCGCATTGCACAGCCGGGATCAGCCTGATTCACGGACAGAGCATGACTTTCCTTTCTCACCGCTTTCTTTTTTCAGGAGACAACCCATAAAAACCGCAGATTCAAAGTATCAGGGAAGGTCTCTATGGACAGGCGCCTTCGAGGTCACGAACTCAGCGTTCTTCACGGCAAGCCTTGAAACCGTTTTCGAAGCCTCTGTTCCCTGTTTCCTCGTTTCACTGCGGAACGGGCACCTGTTCAGCTCGATCGCATACTTTGCGTTTCCGTTGGATCTTCTCGCGGAACACGGCCCGCCGGGAAATCTGACTGTGGTATCAACCGGTGATCGTCTGGCCACTCTGAGGCTGGTCAGGTCGGGCAGAAAAAAGCTGGACCAAATTCTGGACAAGGACCGTGTCCTGTGCATCGAGATATGGCAGAGGTTTGGAGCGGGCCGGGTCAACTCCGCCGGAGTCTCTTCCCGAAAGCCTTTCGAAGCATGGAAAAGACCGGCATCAATGTCCCATGTGGAAGCACGAACTCGGTGACGGGAATCTCGGCGCCCATTGCCGGGCGGCCGGGACCGAACATTCCTCCGGATATCCTTCTAACGGCGCTGAACCTGAGCCTGGAGAGGCTGCTTCCGGCGGCGGCGCCCCACCTCGCACCGGTCAGAAAGGCCCTGATCATCGAGACGGAAGTGGACCAGGGAAAATAGGGGAAAACGTTGATGCTCACGTCCAGCCCCGCGGAACCCGCGGCCCGGACGGCCTCCAGGGTTTCCTCCGGTCCGAAGTCCTTCCCGAGTCTCTTCATGTCATCGGGATTCCCGCCGTCGGGGCTGAAACTCACGCCTGTACAGCCGCGCCTTTTGATATGCCCGGCGTAGCCCGTCGTGAAACCTATGGGCGAATGGTACGCCTCCCAGGTGATACCCGAGGGAGAAACCGCGTCTGCCACCTCTTCCCCCCGGCCGGGGGAGTGGTTGAGGAGTGGGGCGCAGAGGAACATGTGCCTCACACCCAGAGACCTGAGCAACGCCGCTTCCGATGCAATCTCACAGGCGGGTTTGTCGGTCACCTCATATCCCGAGAGATAAGGGTAGACGCAGTAGCCGCAACGAAGACGGCATCCCCTGGATACCTCGATGCCTATGGACAGGTTCTTCTGGAAAGGAAGGTAGCGATCCATGTCCACCAGGTCCCACCTGGGGGCAGGTATCCCTGAGACTGCGGCTCCGGTCGCACCCTTGGTGCCCGGTGGCAAAGCTTCCAGAAGATCGTCGCCGAATAGACTGAACCCCGCTCCGCCGACCCATATCTCCGCACCGCCTGCTCTGGCTGCGGTGATTCTCATCTGGGCGAGAAAGGCAGGAACGTAACTGAAAGGATCATCCGGATTGGTGGTGTCGGCATTTCTCAGGGAAACACCTATCAACCGGGGTTTCCGGGAGTCGAGGTTCTGTTCCAGGGCATCCATTGGTTCGGACACGGTGTTCAGGTCCAAAAGGTGAAGGTCCGCACCGCCCCAGGAGGATGCCAGGGTTATAAGTCCCAGGGGAACGACGGGATGCTGGTTTCTGCCCAGCCATGACTGCACCAGCAGTGTCTTCAGTTCGACCTCTCGTAAACGGCCGCCATCATCCGCACCACCGAAGGATGAGAATCTGCCGCATCGGGCCCGCGTAGGGGGATCTCAAAGGGCCGCGCGGGCCAGCTCCTTTCCACCAATCGAAATCCCGTTTTCTCGAACAAGCGGTCCCACTCGATCCAGGAGAGATGATACTCGTGGCTCTTCCCGGAAAACCGCTCTTGCCAGGCCTCCGATTCGAAGGGTGTCGGATCGGTGAAAGCCCAGTCTTCTACAAGAAGAAAGCATCCGCCGGGTACAAGCACCCTGTGGGACTCCCACAAGGCGCCGGGCATCAGGTCCGGTTCGATATGGTGAAGAACAGCCATCGCCAGCACGGCCTCGAAAACGGCATCCGCAAAGGGAAGAAGAAGCGGATCGGCACAGATCTGTGTTGACGCAGGTGCGTTAACTCTGGCGAAGGACAGGAACCCCGGCGATATGTCACTGCATACCATAAGGTCCGGCATCAATCTCCCAGCCACCAGCCCAGGGCCGCATCCCAACTCCAGAATCCTGCTCCTCTTCCGGAGAGTCTCCACCACCCGGTCGTCCACCGGGGAAGCCTTCCTTCCCGCAACGTATCGGGTGACTTCGGTTTCGTTCCAACCGGTCAAGGATTCCTCTCCTGACCGTGCCCCAGGGACTGGGCAAGGGCTTCCCCGGGCCTTCTGCAGATGCTTCCGAAAAGACATTCCAGCAGGGCTCTCGAGGGTCTGGACACACCTTCCGGGAGATTTTCCTCCACGACACTTGAAATCGAGTCCATCAGAGCCAGTGTCCATTCGCAGTTCCTGGGGTCGGGGCCAGCCCCGTCCGGGGAGAGGTGAATCCCGTCCCAGGTACACCCGCCTCCGCACACACCCAAGGCAGGACAACGATGGCACCCGGGGTAGTTAACCGGGTTCCTGTGTCCCCAATCGGTGATCAGCCTCGTGTTAACACAAGAACTCACCGTTCCGTCGGGGCGGTAAACAAGTTTCCCCCCCTGAGCCGCACAGTCTCTGTGTCTGAACTCACCGGTCACCAGCGGAAGAAGTCTTCTTGCCACCTGATCCACGAACACACCGGTTTCCATGCTGAACCTGAAGGCTCCCCTGATTATTCTTGCGTATTCGGCTCCCGGGATGGGGAAAAAGCCTTCAGGCGTGTAGTGCTGAATGTTCACGCCGAAACTGGCCGGAGAGAACCTTTCCAGCAGTCCGTACATGCATTCGGGAAAAGTGCCCGAGTTGTGGGTTCCGGCAACCATGGAAATGCCTGCCGGCAATCCTGTTTCCCTGGCTATGTCCAGTGCCCTGGCGGCGCCGTTCCACGAGTCTCCCCTCTGAATTCGGTGAACCTCCTGAAATCCGTCCATTGAGACCACCAGGGCGGTTCCTCTTTCCTTGAGAAAGACAGCGGTTTCGCGGTTGAGGAGGGAACCGTTGGTGAATAGCACGGTCTGGCCCCGCCATCCATCAATCAGCGCGGCTACGGTTTCCCGGCAGAGGAGAGGCTCTCCGCCGGTAACCAGAAGCAGAACATCGGGTGCTGATCGTTCAAGCAAGGCTTTCAGCGTTTCCCGGGACATGTCCCCCTCAAAGCCCCCGGCTATCCTGGCGCTGCAGTAGCCGCACTTCAGGTTGCATCTTCCGGTTACTACAGCCTGTACGGCCCTTGTCCGCAGCGGGGGTTCGGGGGGGGGAAGGGCAAGCCCTTCCACGGGGGGGCACTCACCGAAGAAGAATTCAAGTGAAAACGGGTTGACGAAGCAGCCCTTCCGGAGTTCCAGCCAGCCCGATTCACTCATCGCAACTCGCCTCCGAGCATGGCTTCCGGTTGTGGCATCCTCCATCGCTGTAGAATCCCATCGGGAAGCGCAGCCAGCAACTCCCGCCCTGACAAGGGGCCTGGCGGGCGATCTTCCGGAAGGCTGTCCACCAGAAGCCCCAGCATCCAGTCCAGAAGCTTCCTTTCGTACTCGCAGCGTTTTTCCCTGACTCCGGTCAGGCTTCCTGTTTCAGCGAAGGCATCGTAGAGGCATCCGCCTCCACACAAAGCCACGCAAGGGCATTTCAGGCATTCATCCCTGAAAACCGGGGCCAGTCCGGAAAACTGCTCGAGAATCCTCTCCATCCCGATGCCCCTGCAACTGGTGTGCAGACCGGCCGCAGCCATGCAGTCGCAAGGTCCCACGTGCCCTCCCCCGGTGAACACCAGGCGCCCGCCCCTGGATGGACAGTCCTTCAACCTGGGGGTGGAGGTCACGAGGGGCCTCAACCTCCGGAAAAGCTGCTCGACGTACATTCCTTCCGAAATCGCGTCCAGAAGGCAGCCGGTTATAACATCGAACACATCTTCCCATTCGGTCTCGAAGGGATTCTGTTTCTTTCCAGGCCAGGGGTGCATCCATGGGTTCAACCCCATATCGTCTGGGTTGAGGGTTCTCATGAGGTATCCGAAGTCGCTCCTGGCCTCGGAAAGGTTCCCCCGGGTGAGAGTCATGCTGATCCCGATCCTGCATCCCGCTCGACGGAAAATCCTGTATGTCTCCAGAGCCGATTCGAAGGAATCCCCGGCTGGAAGGGGGCGAACCCGGTTGTGGGTTTCCCGGGATCCATCTAGACTTACTATGATGAATACGTCACGCCTGGCCAGCATGCGGGCGAGTCCGTCCGAAACCGGCCATCCCCCGGTTGCCAGACTGATGTTGTCCTTCTTCCGGGCCTTCCTGACTATACTCTCCACCAGATCGGGTCTCAGAAGTGGTTCACCTCCGTAGATCAGGATATCCACGGGCTTTCCACCCGACAGAGACCCGACCAGGTCGAACCCCATGTCTATGTCCCCGGGGTCGAGGGAGCCCAGAGTGCCTGGAACGAAGCAATATCCGCACTTCCTGGGGCATTCTCCGGTGATGAAGAACGTGGCCATGCTAACCCGTGTGGTGCTGCAGAACTCCCTGTACTTCTTCAGAAGAGCCTCGGGATCGAAGTCGGCGGGGTGACTGGCGTCGGTGGTGATCTCCAGGGTCAGGGAATTGAATGCCGCCTTCCGCCCCATGGGGGATTCCATCCTGTGGAGAAAGTCGCTTCTATGCAAGTGGCTGGCCTATCACCGTGCAGAGGTAACTGGAGTGAATGAACCTTTCGCCGCCGGGTTCTGCTGGTTTCAACACCGGCGGAGCCTCGCCCCTCATGTAAAAGCAATAGATGTCCGGCTTTGTGAGACCGGTATACAGCCTTCTTCCCGAGCATCCGCCCCTGCAGGTGTTCAGCCATGGACAGCCGGAGCACTTCGTAGGCGCCTCCAGCCCGTGGCATTGGCTTCCGCATCTGGCCAGCAGCTCTGGCTCCTCGAGAATCATCTCCATGCTTATTCCCGTGGGACACCAGTACACGCACGGCAGGACATCCCCTGAAGGTGCGATCCTGAAACTGCCCAGACCGCAGGGAGATCCCGAACCATCGTGGGCATGGCCATGGTAAGCCAGGGCTGCGTTCAGCACAGGCTCGGAGCACGCCACCACGTCGGTTTCGTTGAAGAAGACGGAGAAAGCGTTCCAGAACTCGTCGTAAGACGGTGAGAGGGCCGGCTCGTAGACGGGTTTGTATACATTTATCCTCACCGGAATCCGTTTTTCCCGGGCAAAACGGCAGAGGGCCCCGATGTGTTCCGCATTCGCCTTCATCAGGCATACCGCAAGGGATACGGTAACTCCCAGCCGGCGGCATCTCTCCAGACCGTCCACAACCATCCGGAAGGCTCCGGGAGCCCTTGCCCGATCGTGCAACTCCTTGGTGGGGAAGTCCAGGGAAAGGTCCACATCGTGGAGTTCCGACAGCATCCAGTCAGGCATGGCTTCCAGACTGGGACCCGCGCTGGTAATGGCCAGCGGAATTCCCCTTTCGAGGATTCCGTTCACCACCTGCAGGAATTCCGGATGCATGCATGATTCCCCGGTGCCCAGATTGATGGCACCAACGGGAAAACTGTCTATGAACCCGAAAAGCCTGTCCGGTGGCAAATGGACCGGACTCCTGCCGGCTCCGGAGTAGCAATGATTGCACTTGAACGAACAGGCAGAAGTAATTCCGACGCCGATTGAGTATTTCAACTGTCTATCTCCAATACCTCTAGTATTTTGAGATAAGATTTTCTAATATATAAAGCTTTGTCCCTGGGCAGGTCAAACAGGTCCAGCACCAATGGACCCCGGTAACCGCAGAACCAGAGGCACTGAAGAACCTGATCCCACGGAAACACGCCTTTCCCCGGCATAAGATGGCGGTGCGCACCGGGCAGGATGTCCTCCATGTGCAGGTGTCGCAGGCGCCCCAGGGAGGCCTTCAGTGCATCTGAAGGCGCCATTCCGTCCAGGAAGGCATGACCCATGTCCAGATTCAGGCCCACCGATGGACCGAGCGCATCCGCCAGAGCAAAGAATGTATCCAGGCAGCCCAGAACGGTGCCCGGCTCGGGTTCCCATGCGGGGCTGACCCCCTCAGGCATCCGGTCCAATGCCCATTCGCACTCTCCGGTAAAATCACCGAAGGTATATGCCCCGGCCAGAGGCGATCCCAGTACCAGAATGGATGAACCGGTCTCCACAGCCTTCTCAATGGCCCGGGAAATACCGGACTTCCTTTTCTGAGGATCGTCCAGTTTTCCGTGATAGCTCACGGAAGCCAGTTTCAACCCGTAGTAATCTCCCCTGTACCCCCACGCCTCCGGGTGCTCCATGCAGAACTCCACCATTGAATAACCCCCGTCGGCCACCAATTGCAGGGCTTTCCCCAGCTCCATTCCTTTTAATCCCGCGGTTCGAAAGCCAATTCTTTTGGGGACGGACTCAACAAAATCAACAAACGATTCCATATTGCTGTCAGACATTTCATTACCGCCGTTAGTTGAGCTTGTTTAGTACGTCCCCGGGGCAGACGGTGGCGCAGGGGGTATCAGGGCAACGGATACATGAGGAGGTGAACCGCGGGGAAAAAGCCTGATACTCGCCCTGGTGCTCGAAGACATGTATGCCGCACTCTCCGCCGGAAACACCCAGCCGCTGCAGGCACGCGATCTCACATGCCCTGCATCCCATGCACGCCTCCGGGTTTACCTTCATAAAATCATCGTCGATCAACAGACCCACCGAGGTCGTTTGGATGGACGGATCGAGAAGCTTGGGGCCCGGGCCGATGCTGCAGGGAATGCAGCGGAATGGGTAGCCAAGGCCGCCTCTACCATGCATTCCATGGGGCAGAAGGTTGTTTACGTTGAGTTTCGAGACGGTATTCTCGTCCAGCCCCGGCTGCCACCATCCGTGCTGAGCCATCAGGGTTCCCCGGGGAACGGTTCCGGTGAATCTGGCCACCCTGCCGCAACTGCCCCATGGAGAAGAAACTGTCACCCAGCTTCCATCGGAGATCCCGTGCTCCACGGCGTCCGAGGGGTTGATCTCCACCAGGGGCAGGGGATTCCTCTCCAATAGACTCCTGACAACCCTGTGCTCCGAGTGGAAGAACAGCGGAGTCCTGGCTCCCGTGGAAAGCACGAAGGGAAACTCCGGGGGCCCGGATGGAGGCGGAACGTACCATGGAGCAGGCAAAAGCCCCGCTCTCTCCATGATCTCGGGTTGAAGCTCGATTCTTCCCGAGGGGGTTTCGAAGCCGGGTTCTCCGTCCGACCGAAGAAGCCCTGAAAGGTGTTTTCCGTAATCAGTGCCCGGCATGACCCATCCCTTTTCGGCCAGGTCTCTCCAGGTCATACCCGAAGGTTGAAGGACATGGTCGAACCAGCCCGTCACATCCGTCCAGGGGAAAGTGTCCGGGGCTATCCTGCGGCCGAAATCGAGGATTATCTCCATATCGCTCCGGGCTTCCCCCAGGGGTTCCACGGCTTTCTTCACCGCCGCCAGCTGGTACCACCAGTTACGCAGGCCGTTCCGCTCGGGATAGCATGCCACAGGAAGGAAAACGGTGCCGAATCGTTCCGCCGTCGGGGTCATGAACAGGTCGCAGACAACCACCTCCCGAATGCGGGAAAGGCATTTCCCCGCCCGGTCAGGATTCGCGAAACCGTTCAGTACGGTCCCGCTTCCCTGCACCCAGGCGCACGCAACCTCTCTGCCGGCCTCCATCTCTTCCAGCAGAACGTCGGAACTGGCATAAGGAAAGCCCTTCTCAGTCATTGGATACCTGGATGAGCCGGTCTTCCCGGGGGGCTGCTTCATCCCACCCCTCCTGGCGATTCCGAATGGGTCCGTGGTCACCACGCAACCCCCGGGCACGTCCAGATTGCCCGAGAGTATCACCAGGGAAGCCAGGGCATGGGCGGTGCCCAGGGCGGAGCGGCTCATGTCCACCGAGACTCCCCATTGCAGGGCGCCGGGCGGCGAGTCCAGCCAGAGGTCCGCACCCTGCAGGATCGCGTCCTCAGAAACGCCGCACTCCCTCGAGGCTCTGGAAGTGGACCATTCCCGGGCGGCATCCATGGCTGCTCCGGCGCCGGAAACCCATTCCCCGGCGAACGCCCGGTTCCACCGGCCGGTCCCGGCCATTCTCGCAAGAAATGCCATGGCCATTGCTCCGTCGGTGCCTGGCTTCAATCTGAGGTGAACATCGGCCTTGCCCGCGAGCCAGGTGTTTCTGGGGTCCACCACCACCAACCTGGATCCGAGAGCCATGCAGTCCAGAAGCCAACTGCCCAGAAAGCCGTCGGGATTCGACGCCACGGGATTCGACCCCCAGACCAGGATACACCCGGGAGGACGCCATGCAGGGTTCCCATACCTGTCGGAAAAGTACTGGGAACAGTCCGCTGTGAACCATCCTCCGAAGAGCGAGGCGCATACGCTCATCCTGGGCATGAGGCACGCGGAGCCGGAACCCGGTCCCAGGGCGTAGTACTCGGGACTGCCGAAACCGAAGGCCAGCCTGGACAACCAGGGCCCTATGTCCCTGCCGGTGCCCTTGATGAATAGGACCGAACGGGGGCCGGTCTTTTCCCGGGCGGCGATGAAAGCCCTCGCAGCCCTGCCCAGGGCCTCATCCCAGGAAACATGTTTCCACTCGCCACCCTTCGACCTGGCCATCGGATGCAGGATTCTGTGGGGGCTGTACATGGTTCCCGCCACCGAGAGCCCCCGGGGGCATATGTAACCGCGATTGTAAGGGTTTTCGGGATCCCCCCGTACCCCCGTTATCCTGCCTCCGGACACCGAGAGGATCACTCCGCATCCGCAATGGCACCCGGGGGGAGTTGTGCAGACGGTCCGGACCTCCCGGACGGAATCGGTCATGCCGGCTTCCGGTCAGGGACCGGCCGACGGTTGACGGAGGGAAAGGTCATCAGTCGCCATGGTTTGCCATAAATTCATTTTATGATGTATATTAACTAATTTCACTAATAAAATATGTACACGAAACCGCTTTCATTAAATAACCCGCCCCTCCGCAGGGGTCAACAACAGGTGGTACGATCCGAACCGGGGCATCACTGGGAGCTTGTTTCAGAGGGCCCGGTCAGACAATAATCACAACCATGAAAACCAGGGATCCTGCCGCTTTCATAATCACCGTTGCAGCCGCTCAGCTGCTTTTCTACCTCTACTCGGCGTTCCTGTCGGGCAGTTCAAACTATGGGTTCAACCAGATGAGACATTCCGGCCCCACGACGGTGATAGCGCTGCTCCTGGCGTTCGCCGGCCTGTCGTACATGGTGCGCCGTTCCATTCTTCCCGCCGGAGAGATTCCGAAGGAAATCCCGGTCTGGCGGTCGCCGTGGACTTACCTCACAGCAGCGGCTGGCCTGGCGGTCTTCCTGCTCCTGAAGACGGGTTTCATGAACGACGACGGGCTGCAGAACGCTTTTGCTCTTCAAGCCGGCATCTACAGGATACGAATGGACGAGATCCTCACAGGGGTCATTCTCGAATCGGTCTGGAGGGCTTGGGGAAACCCTGCATCCTTCAACCCATTCGACGTGTTCGCGTCATTCTCCGCAGTTATGGGGTTCGTCTTCATTCTGGCCGCGACGGGTTTCGCCAGAAGGGAAATGGGAGGAAGATGGCTCCTGTTCGTGGTACTTCTGGTCTCGGGCGGATTCATGCAGGGCTTCTTCGGGGACGTCGAGAACTACGCCGGCGTGATGGCCATTTCCATGGCCTACATCTGGTCCGCGCGGGAATTCCTGAAGGGCAGGGTAAGCATACTGACCCCGGGCCTGGTGTTCGGCGCCGCGGTGAGCATGCACCTGCTGGCTCTGTGCATGGCGCCGGCCCATCTCCTCCTTCTGTTCACCGCATGGAGGCGGAAAGGGAGGATACTGGCATCTGCCTCCATCGCCGTCACCGCAGTCTGCATTCTGATGGTCTTCCTGACGGCCGCGGAGATGAGCCTGGACATCAGAAACCTGGGCAACAGCCATCTGCTGGGTTCGGGCACCGACAGAACCACCGCCGACATGATTGCCGTTCCATCGGCCACCTATTTCAACGCGGTCACCAGTGTCCAGTATCTGCTGTTCCCTTTCTGGTGGGTTCCTGTGCTGCTGTTTCTCACGGGCAACATTGAAATGGACCGATTCGACCGGTTCCTGATCACGGCATCGGCGGGATTCATGCTCATGGCGTACCTGTGGAAACTCAGCCTGGGGCCCTATTTCGACTGGAACCTGCTGGCCGCCGGCGCCATCCCGCCCTCGGTGCTGACCTGGAGGAATCTTCTGAAACCCGCCTCCGCAGGACTGAGGACAGCCGTCCCCCTGGCGCTGGCCTTCATGGGACTTGTCCACTCAGGGTCATGGATTGCATCGAACCATGCCTCGTTCTCCATGCCCAGGTACGACGTGATGACTGAACTTCTGGAGATGGAGAAGAGCGACAGGTACGTGATTCCCGTGGAGTACAGAAGACACGGAAACAGCGAGCCTGAGGGTGCCTCTATCGAACGGTCACACAACGCCCAAAACCCGGCCCCTCGCCGGATTCCAGACCGACACAGCCTTCCCTGCCACCGAAAGACCGGCATGATTCCATTCCGAACCGCCGTCGGCTACCCTCAGAAAACGGCGTATATGAATGGAGCCAGGGCGGAGCCCTGAGCGGCCACCAGCACCACTCCCAGAAGCAGCAGAACAATGATAATCGGGGCCAGCCAGTACTTGCGCCGGGCCTTCACGAAACCCCATATCTCTGCGAACTTTCCCATGTAAGCCCCTTCGTCGTATCGGCGAATCAGTCCGTCACCGAATCAGTACGGTTTGTCGGGCCTGCTCCAGGGCCCGTCGTTCTCGATGGAAACCCAGCATGTGGAGCACTTGCTCGAACGCATTCTCAGCGGATCCTTGCCGAACAGCCTCATCAGCAAACCGGCGGGGGTGATGACCAGGAAGAAAAATACGGTGAGTATCACATGGGTCACCACGAACCCGAGAACCGCCGCGAGTTTCATCCAGAACCACTCCACCGGCTTCAGGATTCCCGGGAAGGCAAGCCCGGACAGGGCGAACGCCCCGGCCAGCCCGGCGGCAGCCGGCCACCAGCCCCGGTCCCTGAGAAGCCCCAGGACTCCGATGACCGCCAGCGCCCCGGCCATCACCAGGCCGAAGCCGCGCAGACGTTTCTCAGTCGAGTTCATAGATGCTTCTCCAATCAACGGTATCGTCAAGGGGGGGTTGCTCCTCCTTCAGCAGGAGACAGTTCTCCAGGGCCAGCACGTCCATCTCGGTGCGCATGAAACACAGGTAGGCGTCCTTGGGAGTGCACACGATGGGCTCACCCCTGACGTTGAAGCTGGTGTTGATGATCACGCCGTAACCGGTCTTCTCCCTGAATCTCTCGATCAGGGCGTGGTACCTGGGGTTGTCCTCCCGGGATACGGTCTGAATCCGGGCCGAATTGTTGACATGGGTTATCGCCGGAAGTTCCGACCTGGGAACTTTCAGCATGTCCAGCCCTTCGAGGCTCTTCTCCTCCTCGGACAGCTCCCTGAGCCGGTCGGCCCTCACTGGGACCGTCAGAAGCATGTATGGGCTGGCCCCCCGGATCTCGAAGTAGTCCGGGGCGTTCTCTATCAGAACCGAGGGCGCGAAGGGCCGGAATCCCTCCCGGTACTTTATCTTCAGGTTCATGGTGCGCTGCATGGAGGAGGATCTGGCGTCCCCCAGGATGGACCTGTTGCCCAGAGCCCTGGGGCCGAACTCCATTCTGCCTCCGAACCAGCCCACCACCTTCTGCCCCGCAATCGCATCCGCCACCCTGTCGTAGAGTTCCTGGTCCTCGAGACGGGTGTAGGGGTAGCCCTTCTTCTTCAGCCACGACTCCACCACGTCAGTGGACCAGGATGGCCCCAGAAGGCTTGCCTTCTGGGAGTCGCGCACTCCGTCGGCGGTTCTGGGGTTCCCTTGCACCTGGTACCAGGTGAACAGGGCCGCCCCAAGGGCTCCTCCGGCGTCGCCGGCTGCGGGCTGTATCCACATGCCGTCGAAGATTCCTTCCCTGAGAATCTTCCCGTTGGCCACGCAGTTCAGAGCGACTCCGCCGGCCAGACAGAGGTTCGCCAGCCCGGTCTCCTTCCGGACGTGCCTTGCCATTCTCAGGATTATCTCCTCGGTGACGGCCTGAATTGAGGCTGCAATATCCATGTCGAGCCTTCTCACAGGAGTCTCCGGTTCCCTGGGCGGCGCCCCGAAAAGCCTGTGGAACCTGCCCGACGTCATGGTCAGCCCCTGGCAGTAGTTGAAGTAGGCCATGTTCATCCGGAAGCTTCCGTCATCCCTGAGTTCCAGAAGCTTCTCCAGGATGAGGTCTCTGTAGACGGGCCGTCCGTAGGGAGCCAGCCCCATGAGCTTGTACTCGCCGGAATTCACCCGGAAACCCGTGTAGTAGGTGAAAGCGCTGTAAAGAAGCCCCAGGCTGTGGGGGAACCGGAGTTCGCCCCGCAACTCGATCCTGTTGTCCCTGCCCGAGCCCCAGGTTCCGGTGGCCCACTCCCCCACTCCGTCCAGGGTCAGTATGGCGGCCTCCCGGAAGGGCGACGGGAAGAAGGCGCTGGCGGCGTGGGACTGGTGGTGCTCCGGGAAGATGACCCTGCCGTCCCAGCCCAGGCTCTTCCTTATCTCGTCCCCCATCCAGAGCTTCTTCTTCAGCCATACCGGCATGGCCTTCAAAAACGAGGGGAGACCGGAGGGAGCGAAGGAAAGGTATGTCTCCAGCAGCCTCTCGAAGGTGATGAAGGGTTTGTCATAGAATGCCACGGCGTCAAGTTCCGCCGGCTTCACACCCCCCGCGGACAGGCAGTAGTTGACCGCGTTCCCGGGGAAACCGCTGTCGTGCTTCTTCCTTGTGAAACGTTCCTCCTGGGCGGCGGCGACGATCTTACCGTCGCGGACCAGACATGCCGCCGAGTCGTGGTAGAACGCGGAAATTCCCAGAATGTCCAATCAGCGCCTCCAAACCTTCACTGGGGCGGTAATGTCGCCCACTCCTGTCTGCAGTACGGGTCTTCGGTGTGCCAGTTCCCCCGGGGGTCCCTGCCCAGCCGGGCGCAGTGGAAGAACACCTCGGGCAGCTCATTCTCCCGGTACATGGCCTTCAGCGCCCGGATGTCGTAGGTGTATTCCACGATGTCCACAGCCGTTTCGGCGCCCTGCACCACGTCCACCACCGCAAAGGTGCCGCCGCAGGGCCTGGAGCCGCCCCCCACGCTTCCGGGATTTATCAGAACGCCTCCCGGCCTTCTCACCACCATGGGTTCGTGGGTGTGTCCGCAGGCGAAGATTCCGCAGCCGTTCCTTGTCAGGAGAAGGTCGTACACTTCGTGGGCGGTGGCTCCGGGCAACCCCTCGGAGGGTCTGCCGGGAAGGCCGTGCACGAAGAGGGCGGGCTGCCGGTCGAAAACGAAACGCAGTTCGTCCGGCAGGTTCCTGAGGAAGGCGATCTCGTCCCGGGAAAGGTTGTCGGCGGTCCACGCCAGGTACTCCCCGGCGAGCCTCCTCCAATGAGGATTCTCAAAGACGTCCCCGCAGTCGGGCCTTTTTCTCCCCACGGCCCGGTCGCAGTTCCCCTGGATCGTTTCGATCCCGTGGGAACGGATGAACGAGACCACGGGACCCGGCGAAGGGCCGTACTGGACCAGATCGCCGAGGCAGACCGTCATGTCGGGAGCGTACTCCGCCAGGGCCCTCCAGGCGGCCTCGAGGCCGGGAAGGTTTCCGTGCACGTCGCTCAGAAGGCCGATTCTCACCGCTTCTCCCCCCAAAATGCCACAAACTTAAAATATATGGGTTCAGCGGTCAGAACGCTCAGTTCCGAAACCTGCCCGCATCCCGCACCACGGCTCCAACCGTGTCCCGATACTTCTGGAGGGGCGTAACGGATATCTCCTGCAGCGCCCCTGCGTCGTGGGAGTCCACGGCTTCCCTGACATGCGCGCCCCCGGCGAGGATGTCTATGGGCATCCTTTCGTACTCGTACTCGTAGGGAGGGGGGTTCCAGCGGGTCTGTCCCAATCTGAAACAGTGTTCCAGAATTCCGAGGCCCGCCAGGAAGGGACGGAAGATTTCGGGGTCCGTCACGTGGATCTGGGCCCCGCCGCACTTCACTCCGGCGTGCTTCTGGAATGTGGGAATGAAGAATACGGGCCTCAGCCGGGCTCCCCTGATGAATCCGGAGCTCTCCAGAGCCTCCACGGTTCTCCACGGATCCAGCCAGGGAGCTCCGAACATCTCGAAGGGGCGTGTGGTTCCCCGGCCCTCGGACAGGTTGGTCGCTTCAAGAAGACAGGTCCCCGGGTAAACCAGCGCGGTGTCCCGGGTGGGCATGTTGGGGCTGGGCATGACCCAGGGGCTATCCCATGGCGCGAGGAGTTCCGGCGCCGGAAGACCGTCCATGCAGGCGAACAGCCGGGCCAGCTCCCCCAGGGAGAGCCCGTGCCTCACCGGCAGCGGGTACATGCCCACGAAACTGCTGAAGGCGGGATCGAGGATGGGCCCCTCCACCAGCTCCCGGCCCAGGGGATTGGGCCTGTCCGCAACGAAGAAAGGGATGCCCATTCCGGCGCATCTTCTCATGGTAAGGGCCATGGTGTACACGTATGTGTAGTATCTGGAGCCTACGTCCACCAGGTCGGCCAGAACCGCGTCAGCCCCGTGGAGCATGGCTTCGGAGGGCATCCTGACCTCTCCGTACAGGCTGTGCAGTGGAACCCCCAGGGCCGGGTGCGGGAAGCCTTCCCACTCGATCATGTTGTCCTGGGTTTCCGCCCAGAAGCCGTGCTGGGGGCCCAACACCGAGTGAAGAAGACCCTTCCGTCGAAGAATCTCCGCGGTTGTCTCGAGGTTTCCATCCACCGCCGCGCAGTGGGAAAGCAGGCTGACACGTCTTCCGGACAGCGGTGCAAGGTCCGGGGCAATCACAGGACGAAACTGTCTCCGTTGACGGGTATGCGGAAGTCTGTTCCCAACTCGGTTACGGTCTCCTCCCTCAACCTCTTCTTGAGGTGGAAAGCGAAGCAGGTCACATCGGGCCTGCCCAGGAGCGCCATCTGCTCCCTGGCAAGGCCGGGGCAGAGGTGGTCGCTGGCCACCGCCAGGTCCTTGAGCCTGTCGGGAAAGGAGCATTCCACCCAGGCCATGGAGAGTTCCGGGATTTCCGCGGCTCTGCGCCAGATCTCCTCGGTGGGCCCGGTATCTCCGCTGTAGACCATTGCTGAACTGCCGGACCTGAAGATGAAACCCCTGGCCCCGGCGGGGTGGTTCACGGGAACCGCCATGGCGGCTATATCTCCGGAAAGCTGAAACCATTCCAGGTCGGGCATCTCCCGGTACTGAAGCACCGGGCCGTTATCGGTGGTTATCCTGCTGAAATCGGGCCACAGCCGGTCGTTCAGGTAGTGTTCCCTGATTATGGAAATACAGGCCCTGCTGCCCATGACCGTAAGGGGCCTTTTCCTGAAGCCGGAGACGTTGTCCAGAAGAAACCCCAGTTCCAGGATGTGGTCCAGGTGCGCATGGGTCAGAAGAACCATGTCAAGACCGTCCTGAATTCTCGGCGGGACGCTGCAGGCGCTTCCGGCGTCCAGCATGACCCGGTGCCCCAGGAGCATGGTCACCAGCCGGCTCTCCTCCAGGCGGGAGCCTTCGCAGCCTATCACCCGGAAGTTCACGCCGTACCTGTCCGTATTCTGCGGGGAAGCAGGGGCGAGACTCCGGTGACGATTTCGTAGTTGATGGTGCCGCACCAGGAGGCCATGAGTTCGGCGGACACCGTCTCGTCTCCCGAGGAACCGAGCAGCACCGCCTCGTCCTCCAGCCGGACCCCCGGAATGTCGGTGACGTCCACCATGATCAGGTTCATGCAGACCCTTCCGAGAACCGGGGCCCGCATCCCCCTCACCAGAACCCACCCCACATTTCCCGCGGAGCGGCGGTAACCGTCGGCGTATCCGACGGGAAGCACCCCCATCACCGTGGGCCTGGTTGTCCTGTAGGTGCAGCCGTAGCCGATGTAGCAGCCCCTGGGAACGTCCTTGACCTGGACCACCCGGGTCTTCCAGGTCATGACGGGCTTCAGGTCGGGGATGGGAATCCCCGCGGTCTCCGCTGACAGCCTGGTTTCCCGGGAGGGCCAGAGCCCGTAGGTTCCTATGCCCGTCCTGAGCATGTTGAAGTGGGTTTCCCTGAACAGTATCGCCGCGGCGGTGCATGCGGTGTGCTTGACCGGCGGATCTATCCCGTCGGCAGCGAGTTCGGCGCAGACCCTTTCGAAGGTCTCCAGCTGCATCTTCGCGTAGGCGTGTTCCAGGGTGTCCTCTATGTTGGCGAAGTGGGTGCTGATCCCCTCCAGATAGACTCCCGGAGTGTTCTGAACCTCCCGGGCGAAGCCCGGAGCGTGTTCCGGCAGAACGCCCTGCCTCCAGGTTCCGGTCTCCAGGTGAAGGTGCAGCCTGAGCCGTTTCGGCGAGGGAGGAAGGGAGGAAACCGCAGCCAGGGTTTCCCTGTTGTAGACCACCATCCGAAGCCCCGCTTCACGGGCCTCGGCAAGCCTGGACAGGTCAACGTGACCCAGAAGAAGCACGGGACGGGTCTCCCCCAGACCCCGGAGTTCCAGCCCCTCGTCCAGGGAGTTCACGGCCAGCCACCCGGCTTCGTCCAGAAGCCCTCTGATCTCCCGGACGCCGTGGCCGTATGCGTTGCTCTTCACCACCGCGCAGTGGACGCCTGAAAAACCGTGACACCGGCGCATCTCCCTGAGGTTGTGATCCGGAGCGCCGGCTTCCAGTTCCACCCACACAAGGCTGCTCATGAGTCAAGAATACTCTGAAAGGGCGCACCCCGCAAGGAAACCCGTGGACAGGCCCCTCCGGTTATATTGCGGGACTGAAAGGCGGTGATCATGGCTGACGTGTACTTCCTGCCCCTGAAGGACATGAATCGTGAAGGATTCGAAAGGCTTGCGTCCCACGCCGGGCAGATCGTCCCGGAACGGAGCACCAGCCTAGTGGCGGTGAAGATTCACCCCGGAGAGGAGGGCAACACTACGTTCATCCCTCCGCGGCTGGTCGGGATGATGGTGGATGCCCTGAAACTGCCCGCCGGCAGGACTTTCCTGACGGACACCACTGTGCTTTACGGAGGAAGGAGGATGTCCGCGCCGGATTACCATCTCCTGGCCCACGAGCACGGCTTCCGTTTGCCCGATCTGCCCCCCTTCATCGTGGCCGACGGACTCAGGGGAACCAGCGAGCTGAAGGTGGAGCTTCCCAGCTGGTGCTCGACCCGCTCCGCCAGACTGGCCTCGATCCTGGGGGAAACCGACGCGGCGGTGATTCTGAGCCACTTCAAGGGGCACCTGCTGGCGGGGTTCGGAGGGGCTGTGAAGAACCTGGGAATGGGGCTGGCCTCCAGGGGAGGAAAACTCTTCCAGCACTCCTCCGTCAAGCCGAAGGTCAAGGAGAAGTTCTGCACGGGCTGCGGAACCTGCGCCGAGTTCTGCGGCTCCGGAGCACTGGCCATCGAATCGGGGGTTGCGGTGCTGAACACCGGCCGGTGCACCGGCTGCGGGGAGTGCCTTCAGAGGTGTCCTTCCGGGGCAATAGGGGTGAACTGGAACCAGGAAGCCGGGGATTTCCTCACCAGGATGACGGAGTACGCCCTGGCGGTTACTCTCACGGTTAAGGTGAAGTTCTGCGTCAACTTCCTTCTTGACGTCACCCCGGACTGCGACTGCATGAGGTCCGGAGGTCGCCCGATGGTGGCCGACATAGGGGTTCTCGGTTCAAAGGATCCGATATCCCTGGACCAGGCCTCACTGGACTTGGTCACCGCTGCGGAAACCGTGGAAGGTTCCCCGGTGACATGCCCGGCGGGGACCGACAAGTTTACCGCCCTCAGGCCCCGGAGCAACGGCTCCCTGGCCCTCGAGACGGCCGAGCGGATCGGTCTGGGCAGCAGGAAATACCGGTTGGTGGAGGTCTAGGCCTTCGACCGAAGGCCGAGGGTTATCCTCAACCGCTCCAGCCGTAATTGGGATCGGTGGCGGTGGCCGGATCGTTCATGTCGGCAAGGGTGACTTTCCAGAAGAACTCATCCTCCAAAGTCACGGACCTCTTCACGTAACCGTCGCCGTCGGTATCCTCCACCCGTATGTCGTAGACCCCGGGGTCCAGAAGGATGCTCCACCGGCCCGTCAGCCCGATGATTCCCTCTTCGGCCAGCAGGTTGTCGCCCCAACCGTCGGCGGTTCCCGAAACCCTGACGTACACGCCTGTGAGCACCCATCCCCGGGTGCCGTTCAGCAGTGTGAGCGTGGCCGCTCCGGAGACCGCCGACAGTATGAGAATCAGCATCAGCGCCCGGATCATGATCCGCCTCCAGGCAGGTACACCAGCGCCCTGGAGGCGGAGGCCCCCTGAAGGTTGAGCACCGCGAAGTAGACTCCGGAGGGTGTTTCCCGGGCAGGCGCCCAGAATACGGGCGCTTCGCCGGAGGT
>CAZSKU010000007.1:0-61081 GCA_964607515.1 uncultured bacterium
CCGGGAGACCAGCGGAGCCCTGGACCACGAGAAGATGATCCTGTGCATGGCTGAGCACATGTCCTGAAGCCCCGACGGGTTATTGACGCTTCCTGTAAAGAGTTTTATGGAACGCAGCGGTTGTCGGTTTCATTGAAGGGGAGGCGTAATGAAGGGTTTTGTGATTCTGTGCTTCTCGGCTGCTTCTCTGGGGCTGGCCTGGACCCCCGACTGGCAGCCGGAGTACCAGCTGACCGCAGGCGGTGTGATCATCGACGTGGGCTACTACGCTGCGCCCTGCGTGGCGGACTGGGACGGCGACGGTCTGAAGGACCTGGTGCTGGGCCAGTTCACCAGCGGTAACATCCGGTTCTACAAGAACGAGGGCACCAACGACAATCCGGTTTTCAGCACCTACACCATGATCTACGCGGACGGGTCCCCCATATCCGTCCCCAGCGGTTGATGCACCGGCGCCACGAATCCACAGGTTGTGGATTGGAACCAGGACGGAATGCTGGACATCATCGTGGGCGACCGTAACGGCTTCGTCAACTACTTCAGAAGAACCTCTGACAGCCCCATAACCCTCACCCAGATGCCAAAGGTGAGCTGCGACGGAGTTATCATCGATGCCGGCTACAGCTCTGCGCCCGTGGTGGTGGACTGGGACGAGGACGGAGACCTGGACATGCTCCTGGGGAACGAGAGCCCGGGTAACGTCCGGGTTTACCTGAACGACAACGGCGATTCCGCTCCCGTTTTCAACACGTACACCCTGGTAATGAACGGCTCCACGGCCATCGCCCACTACAGGAACGCCCCCCAGGTGGCCGACCTGGACGGCGACGGCCTTAAGGACCTGCTCTGCGGAGCCAACGACAACAACGTGTACTTCTACCAGAACCAGGGCTCCAACGAGGCCCCGGTTTTCAACGGCTACGTTTCCATCGCCTATAAGTACGCCGGTATGCGCCTCTGGGTGGACGACTGGAACCAGGACGGCCTGCAGGACATGCTCACCAGCGACTACAACGGGTTCGTCTGGATGTGGATGCAGGAAGATCCCACCGGGCTTCAGGGCAGTTTCGCCACCGCCCCGGGCAGGAGCGTCACAGCGGCCGAGAACCCCTTCCAGGGTTCGGTTCTCATCACCGGCAGCGGATTCGGCGACGCCAACCTGCAGGTCTTCGACGTCTCGGGAAGGGCGGTTCTGTGCGAACCCTTCCAGGGAAGCCTTCTGTGGAACGCCCAGGACGCCCCCCGGGGGGCCTACCTGGTGAGGGTGAGCGATTCATCGGGTTCGGCGGTCCTCCGCCTGGTGAAGATCTAGCTTTCCCGCCCCGGCGCGCGGCTGCGCGCCGGGGCTTCCGTCCTTGACTTGCCGCCCTTTTCTTCGCAGGAAAAGCCCGGGGCGAAGCGAAGGAGGGGTCTTCCCTTCATTCGGTCGCCTGTGTTTTTCTGCAACTCTTTCCGGGAGGGTGAGGGAGTGGCGCACTCGGGAGTTTCCGATTTCAGGACAACGGTCCGCAGCGTTATCTTCCAGGCTGACGCCCCCTGGGGAAGGCTCTACGACGTCTGCCACATCTCGGTGATACTGGTGAGCGTGGCGGTGACCATGGCCGCCAGCGTGGAATCCCTGAACCGCGCCTACGGAACCTTCCTTCACCTGGCGGAGTGGATACTCACGGCGCTGTTCACCGTGGACTACGCATTGCGGCTCTATTCCGTCCGGAACCGGCCCAGGTACGCGCGGAGTTTCTTCGGTCTCGTTGACCTGCTGAGCATTCTTCCGACCTATCTTAGCGTGGTGTTCCCCGCGGGCAGGTTCCTTTCCATGGTGCGTTTCCTGCGGATGCTCCGGGTGTTCCGGGTGTTCGACCTCTCCGGCTACCAGGCGGAGATGCAGGCTCTGTACTCCGCTCTGAAGGCCAGTCGAAAACGCATTACCGTCTTCATCTTCTTCGTGCTGGTATGCGTGGCGGTGGCGGGCTCCCTGATGTACACCCTGGAGGGGCCGGCCCACGGGTTTACCAGCATTCCCCTGAGCATCTACTGGGCCATAGTCACCCTGACCACCGTGGGCTACGGAGACCTTTCCCCGCAGACGCCCCTGGGCCAGCTTCTGGCCAACGTCATCATGCTGATGGGCTACAGCATCATCGTGGTGCCCACGGGCATGGTGGTCACCGCGGGCTCCTTCGGAGCCGGGGCCCGGCAGTGCCCGTCCTGCGGAGTCCGGGGCCATCAGAGGGACGCCGTGTTCTGCAGGAAGTGCGGCGCCGCCCTGGCTTCGGAAAACGGATCGGCGGGGAAGAAGAGCTGAAAGGGAGCGGTCCGGGCGACGAGGGCTGGTCCATCATGTGTCAGGTTGCTGCTTGTCACAATCATCAGGAACATAAACGCACTGATAGAACTAATGATTTGATTCATCTTCCATAAGGAGGAATCATGTCCCGGTCTGTATACCTTGTTCCGTGCCTGCTGCTGATCTGGGCAGGGTGCGGTGACGACCCGTCGGGCCCCGTCATTCCAGCAGATTATTTCCCCATGGAGGTCGGAGACTGGTGGGAGTACGATCAGAAAGCCACCCGGATTCAGCCGGACACCATGGTCTGGCAGGAGGGAACGGAGAGATTCGAGGTCACCGCAGTCAACGGCGACAGCTGCACCGTCTCGAGAAACCTCTCCCTTTGGATACTTCACGGAGAGTTACTCGAGGACACTCTCTTGCTAAGCAATGAAATCAGATACGTCGTGACCGATGACGAAGTGATCATGATCCTTTCCGATTCCCTGAGCCCTGAAAAGATCCTCGATTTCCCCCTCGAGACAGACAAGACATGGGGTCCGTACACCGTGACGGAGATGGGCGCCACCGTCCAGACCCCCGCCGGAGCCATGGAGGATTGTGCGGTCATCGGGTCGGTTTCAGCGGAGTTCGGCTACACGACGCAGGAATGGTACTGCCCCGGAATCGGAGCGGTGCGCAGGTATTCGCCGGACTACAACGTTGTCAGTGGATTCATTCTGGAAGTGGACAGCGCTCTGAGAAGCAGTTCCAGACTGTAAGTAAAACCTTCCCGGTGGAGGTCTTCGTGACGGGCTTCACCGGTCACCCCGGCCCGTGGGGGCCCGCGCACAGAGCGCACACCGGGGCCGGGGACGCCGCCTGCATCCTCCTGATGCCTTCGCCCTGCAGGCAGCAACGGTTGTGAAAGTGAGCCTCGAACCTGTCGAAGACCGGGGTTGACTCCATTCTCGAATGTGTTATAACCTAGTCAGACTAGTCATGAAAGGAGGGCGATGTCTTTCGTCTGGCAATTGCAGGAAGCCAAGAGCAAGTTCAGCGAGGTGGTCGAAGCAGCCCTGAAGTACGGTCCTCAGGTCATCACGAAAAGGGGAACGGACACAGCGGTGGTGCTGTCCTATGTAGAATACCGGCAACTCACCCTGAGCAGGGGGAAACTGTCAGAATTCTTCATGGAATCGCCCCTGGCCGGGGCTGACCTGGACCTTTCCCGGGACGGAAGCCCGCTCAGAGGCGATCCTTCCCTGTGAAGCATCTTCTCGACACCAACGTGATTTCCGAGCTGGCGGCAAGACGCCCGGACCGGCGGGTACTGCAATGGCTTGACCGGCTGGACCCGGCGGGAGTCTATCTCAGCGTCATCACCATCGGTGAGTTGTGCAAAGGAATCGAAAAGCTTCCTGAGTCGGACCGCAGGAGCCAACTGCGGAGCTGGCTCCGGGACGATCTGATGATCCGTTTTCACAACAGAATACTGCCCCTGGACGTGGATGCCATGCTGAAGTGGGGTGAACTGGTCGGGCGTCTGGAACTCGAGGGCCGCACCATGGCCGCGGTGGACTCCTTCATCGCGGCGATCGCATTGGCCAATTCCTGCATCCTGGTCACCCGGAACGAGTCCGACTTCGTCAATGCCGGTCTGGAGATGGCAAATCCATGGAGATAGACCGGTTTTCCGGTCCCTGATCTGATCCGTCCAGCCGGAAGTTCCGGGATCTATTCCAGTATCTCCGGCCCGTGGGGGCCCGCGCACAGAGCGCACACCGGGGCCAGGGACGCCGCCTGCATCCCCCTGAGGCCGCCCCCCAGGCTCGACACCCTGGGGAAACCCCGGGCCATCAGGATGCTGGCCCCCAGGGTGGACCTCTGGCCGGTGCCGCACACCACCAGGATATCCTTTCCCGGGTCCAGTTCGTCGTGGCGGTGCCGGAGGTCCGGGGCGGGGATGTTCACAGCCCGGTCCAGGTGCGACTCCCTGAACTCCGCTGGAGCCCTGACGTCCAGCACCACCCCGGGCCGCGAATCGGATCGGAGAAGCGCCTCCGCCTCGTGCGCCGACAGCTGGGGAAGCCTGCCGGAGGGGTATCCCGCAAGAACCCAGGAGGCCATGCCCCCTTTCAGGCATCCCGCGATGTCGTCCAGCCCCACCCGGCGGAGCCACAGGGCCGCTTCCGACTCCTCCCTGGGATCGTCGGCCACCAGAAGTATCGGCCTGTCCGGCGGCGCGACCCATCCGGCGAAGGTCGGAAGGTTGCCGGTGGAGTCTATGCTTATGGATCCCGGGACGTGCATTCCGCTGAAGGCGTCGTAACGGCGCACGTCCAGCACGAAGGCCCCGCCTTCGACGGCCTTCTTGAATTCGCCGGGGGAGAGGGGGGCCGGTTCGGGAAGCTCCAAAAGGAGGGCGGGACCCCGGGCGTTGACGGTGCTGCACCGGGAGAAGTGGTCGGGGGCCGGGGGCATGTCCGTGGTGAGGGAGCGGATGAAGTCCTCACGGTCGGTCCGGCGGAGCACCGGGTTGTAGAGCTTTTCGTATCCCACGGTGCTGGTGTATTTCGAAGCCAGGGACCGGCCGCAGAGGCTTCCGGCCCCGTGGGCCGGCCAGACCTCGCAGAAGTCCGGCAGCTCCATCAGCCGGTGAAGGCTGTCGAAGAGGCTGGAGGCCAGTGCGCCGGCCCTTCCGGGGAACAGGTCCGGCCTTCCGGCGTCGCCTACGAAAAGGGTGTCTCCGCAGAAGACCCCGGCGGGTTCCGGCCCCCGGGAGGTGTCGGTGACCACGTAGCTCACGTGCTCCGGAGTGTGGCCGGGGGTTTCCATGACGGAGAAGCGGATGTTCTCGATGGAGAAGGAGTCTCCCTCCCGGACTCCCTGGTGGGGGAATCCGCAGTCGGCGGATGCAGGAGCGACTATCCGGGCGCCGGCGGCTGCTAGGTCCATGTGGCCCGAGACGAAGTCTGCGTGCAGATGGGTCTCCAGCACATGGGTGATCCGCACTCCCAGTTCGCCGGCGGCCTTCAGGTACACCCCGGTGTCCCGGGAGGGGTCCAATACCGCGCAGCTGCGAGAGCCGGCGATGATGTAGGAACTGTGGGCCGTCTTCGGCATGAAGAAATGCTTCACCAGCACAGGTGAACCTCCCTCCGCCCGCTCATCCGGCGGGTCATCCCTTTCTTCTTCTGATCCTGTCGCGGAGGAGCCGGTGCTTCGGGCTGAACAGCCTGGCATAGGAAAGCAGCACCATCCCCATGGAGCCCAGGGAGGCCCCCGCGGCGATCATGAACATTATCATTATCTGGTATCGAACCGCCACTGCCGGGTCGGTTCCCGCCAGGATCTGACCGGTCATCATTCCCGGCAGGGAAACCACACCAACCACCATCATGCTGTTGATGATGGGTATCATGCCCCGGCGCACCGACTCGGCCACCGGCCTTCGGGCGGCCTCCCAGCGGGTGGCGCCCAGGGCCAGTTCCATCTCCACCTCGTGTCTCCGTTCCGACAGGGTTTCCAGGAAGTGGTCCGTAGCCAGGGAGACTCCGTTCATGGTGTTGCCCAGCACCATTCCCAGCAGCGGAATCAGGTAGGCCGGCCTAAACCAGGGCTCCACCCCTATGATGAGGCCGGTGGCGGTCACCGTAACCGCCAGGCTGGTGACCGTCATGGTGCCGAAAGCCAGGGGTCCCATGCCGCTGTAGGTCCTGGCAGGTCTGCCTGCCGCGGTGTGGGCCGCCGCCAGGAGCATGAGGAGGATCACCGGAAGCAGCGCCGGCAGGGTGTTGATCTGGAAGACCCTGTGAAGGACGAAACCTATGAGAAGCAGCTGGACCACGGTCCTCACCGAGGCCAGGGCCAGTTTTCTTCCCATGTTCAGCCTCAGGGCGGCGCTCACCGCCCCGGACACCAGCACCAGCCCGGCGGCCACCCCCATGTCCATGGGGGAAAGGTATATCACGGTCTGTTCAGTCCCCATGGCCGCCTGCGTAAGCCGACAGGTCCACCGAACGGTCGCAGAGCCTGGCGGCCTGAGCCCGGTCGTGGGTCACCACCAGCGCCGACAGGCCCCTTTTTCTTGTTTCCCCGGCCAGGGTCCGCTCCACCGACTGGACGGCTTCCGGGTCCAGGGCGCTGGTTGGCTCGTCCAGGAGAAGCACGTCGGGCTTCAGCAGAAAGGCCCTGGCAAGGCAGACCCGCTGCTGCTGACCCTGGGACAGGGTGCGGGCCTCCTGGGCCATCCTCTCGCCGAAGACGCCGAAGGCGTCCAGCAGATCCGAAGCGTCCCGTTCCGGAAAAGCGGTTCCCCCGGCGGACCGGTAGGTGAAGGGAACCATGAGGTTGTCCCTGACGCTCCCCGGAAGGAGCACCGGCCGCTGATCCACCAGCACCACCCTCCGGCGGAAGGCGGGCCATCCGGTTTCCTCAGGGGAAGCCCCGGCCAGGGTCACCGTGCCGGAGGCCGCCTCGTCCAGTCCCGACACCGCCCGAAGCAGGCTTGTCTTGCCGCATCCCGAGGGGCCGCACAGGGCCACGGTCTCGCCCCGGAGCAGGGTGATTCCTATTCCCCTTAGGATCACACTGCCGCCGGCCTTCACCGCCAGGTCCCGCAGTTCCAGAACGGTTTCCGACGTAGAATCCATGGCCCGAATATGGCAGGACCTGTCCGGGGTCCCAACCTTCGGATTGACGGGCTCCCGGAGGCCTGGGTATTCTTCCGCCAAAGGAGGTGCCCCATGGCAACCGTCGCCCGGCTGCTTCACCTTTTCTCGCTGATTCTTCTGGCGCTTCTGGTGGGGGGCGCCGTGCTCAACGGTTCCGGCCGCACCAGCATTGAGCCGTTGTTCCCGGGTGCGCTATCCCTCTCGGGAATACTCCTGGCGGGTTTCATCCTGATCTTTCCAGGCCGGGGGGCGGACCAATCCGGCGCACTTTCCGCCGGACCGTCCGCGGCCGCGCTGTTTACTTTCGGCTGCTGCCTGCTCTTTTTTCTGGCGGCGCCGAGGCTTTCTTTCTTCATGAATTACGAAGACTGGCTTTCCGCTGGAATGCCGGATAAACCCGAATACGCCGACGGAGCCATGCTGGCCTTCGCCGCGCTTGCGGCCCTGGCCGGGCTTTTTATCGCCCGGCGGAGACCGGCGGGGAAACAGGAATCCCGGGAAAACCAGAAGGGGGGAGGAGCCAGGTGAACGGACTTCCGGAGTGCGCGGGGTGCTCATTGCCCGTACACAGGGAGGGGTGCGCCAGACCGCGTCCCCTGAGCGGAGAACCGGGGGAGTGGCCCAGGGACTGTCCCACCGCCGGGGAATGGCATCACAGGCTGGAATCCCTGTCCGGGATCCTGGACGACCCCGACGCCCTGGAGGCTGCGCTGGCCGCGGGGGAACAGGAAGCCGCAGGGTACGTCCCCGGCTCTTCCGGGGAGCCTCCCAGACCTGTGAAAACCCGTCTGGAGGAAATCGCCGAGTACGCCGACCGGTTGGGGATCGAGCGGCTCGGGCTGGCCTTCTGCGTGGGTCTCGCCCGGGAAGCGGCGGTGTGCCGGTGGTTCTTCGAGTCCCGGGGATTCGAGGTGGCTTCGGTGTGCTGCAAGGTGGGGGCGGTGTCCAAGGAGGCCCTGGGGCTGGACTCCGACACAAGGATCGTCCCGGGAAGGGACGAGAGCATGTGCAACCCGTCCCTGCAGGCTCTGACCCTCAACCGGGCCGGCACGGGACTCAACGTGCTCCTTGGGCTGTGCGTAGGGCACGACTCGGTGTTCTTCCGGGAATCCGAGGCCCCGTGCACCGTGCTGGCGTGCAAGGACAGGGTCACCGGGCACAACCCCATGGCCGCGGTATACACGCTGGAAAGCTACTACCGCTGCCTGGCCCGTTGATCGCCCGTCTTTCCGCGCCACCGGCCGTAATCGAAGTCTAAAGAAGAATCAGCCGTTTTACTTGACAATCCCGTTCCATGAAACCATATTCCCCGGGCTGAACGACTTTGTTCAGCGGAGTCAGCCCTTTATGGGCATCTTATTCTAGGAGTGAAATGAACATCTACGTGGGAAACCTGTCGTACAACACCACCGAAAAGGAACTTGAGACCCTCTTCAGCCAGTTCGGAGAGGTAACGAGCGCCAGAGTCATCACCGACAGGGACACCGGAAGACCCAAGGGTTTCGGTTTCGTCGAGATGGCCGACAAGGCCGCAGCCGAGGCTGCCATCAGCGCCCTGGACGGCCGCGAGGTCGGCGGCAGGGACCTTCGCGTCAACGAAGCCACCCCCCGGGAGGATCGCCCCAGGAACGGCAACGGCCCCAGAAGGCCCCGTTTCTAGGGATCGCCCCTTGGACCCCGGAGGCTCTTCGCCTCCGGGGTTTCCTTTTGTCCCCGGTCGCTTCGTACTTGACGGGTATTCCGCAAGTAGTTAGTATCGCGTGCTGAACAACGATGTTCAGTACGGTCTGGCCCTCGCGGAGGGTGCTTTTTTGCACTTAGGAGAGAAATGAACATCTACGTTGGAAACCTGTCGTACGACATGACCGAAAAGCAGCTCGAAGACCTTTTCGCCGAGTTCGGAGAGGTCACGAGCGCCAGGATCATCACCGACAGGGACACCGGAAGGCCCAAGGGCTTCGGTTTTGTTGAGATGGCCGACAAGGCCGCAGCCGAGTCCGCCATCAGCGCCCTGGACGGCCGAGAAGTCGCCGGCCGCGACATCAGGGTGAACGAGGCCCGCCCCCGGGAGGAGCGCCCCCGGAACGCCGGACCGAGAAGGCCCCGCTACTAGACCAACCCCGAGAAGCCCCGAAGGCCTGGCCTTCGGGGCTTTTTTTCTGAGCTGCCGCTTATCATCATTCAGTGCCCCAGGCGTTGTACTCGATCATTCACCACGCAGACGACGGAGCGCATACCAACCGTGAGTTCTTCCCGGGATTTCCTGGCTGTGAGGATAACCAGACGCTTTGCGCTGCTCTGGATTCCCGCCGCGATTCTCCTGGCTGCTGCCGCATGGCTGTTGATTCCCAGGTCCGGCGGCAAGGTCCCCGAAACGGTCCTCACCCCGGAGGAACGCGCCTGGCTGGATGAAAACCGGGAAAGCATCACCCTCTACTACAACACCGACTTCCCGCCCATCGAGTTCGCCTCCCCGGACGGACGCGGATTCACGGGGCTCGGGGCCGACGTCATCTCCGCGGTGGAGCGCCGCCTGGGGGTCACCTTCCGGAAAATACCCTGCGATGACTGGAACGTGCATCTGGAGGCGCTGGCCCGGGGCGAATGCGCCATAGCCCCTACCATTGTCCGCACCCCGGAGAGGGAGGGTTACGCCCTCTTCACAGATCCCTACGCCAGCGTTCCTGTGGTGATCATCACCGCCCGGACCCATCGGGAGAATCTCACCCTGGACGGGCTGGAGGGTTTCAGAGTGGCGGTGGTATCGGGGTTCGCCACCGAGGGATACGTAAGGGAGAGGAACCGGGGCCGGTTCCTGGTCGTGCCGGTCCACAATGTGCCGGACGGCCTCAGGGCGGTATCCTTCGGGGAGGTTGACGCCCTGGTGGAGAACCTGGCGGTGGCCGCCTACTACACCGACCTCGAGGGACTTTCCAACCTAAGAGTGGCGGGCACCACGGAGTACTTCTTCGACTGGAGCATCGGGGTCAGCGGTCGCTACCCGCTGCTTTTCTCCGCCGTTCAGAAGGCCCTCAGGGACATTCCGCAGAGTGAACTGGAAGCCATGCAGAAGAAGTGGATCTCCATGGAAGTCCACCGGGGGCTCTCCCCGGAGACCCGGCGGACCCTGGGGCTCATGGCCCTGGCGGTGACCCTCATGCTTGCCGGACTGGCGGCGGTGGCGGTGTTCCTGCGGCGGCGGCTGAACGAGAAAGTGAAAAGCCTTCAGAAGGCCCAGCAGGAACTCCTCGAGCAGGCCAGACTGCTGCAGCACGCCGAGAAGATGGAGGCCCTGGGGACCCTGGCCGGGGGGATAGCCCACGATTTCAACAACCTTCTGCAGGTTATCGGAGGCTACACCCAGCTGCTCCTGGCCCGGAGCGAAACCGACGATCCGGACCGGCAGGAGCTGTCCCAGATCCTCGGAGCCAGCCGCAGGGCGGCGGCCCTGGTGAACCAGCTTCTCACTTTCGGCAGGAAGGTGGAGAGCCGGAAGGTTCCCCTGAACCTGAACGCCGAGGTGGAGAAAGCGGCGGGGATCCTTCGACAGACCATTCCCAGAATGATCACCATCCGGCTGGACCTGGATCCGGAGCTGCCCCCGGTGAACGCCGACCCGCTCCAGATGGAGCAGGTACTCCTGAACCTCGCGGGCAACTCCGTGGACGCAATGCCCGATGGAGGGGAACTGCACTTCGGCACCTCCGCGGTTCCCGCGGATTCCTCGGAACTCCCGGAAAACCTCCGTCAAGGCGCCTTCGTAAAGCTCTCGGTGAGGGACACGGGTTGCGGAATGGACTCCGAGACCATGAACTGCATCTTCGACCCCTTCTTCACCACCAAGGAGCAGGGCCGGGGCACCGGCCTGGGGCTCGCCTCGGTGTACGGCATAGTGCAGAGCCATCAGGGTTTCGTCCGGTGCGCCAGCACCGAGGGGAAGGGAACCCTCTTCACGGTCTTCCTGCCGGCGGCCCCGGAGGTTCCGGATGGTCAGCGGGGAGGGGAGAGGGAACCGGAAGGCAACGCCCCGGGAACCGGGACCGTGCTGGTGGTGGAGGACGAGCCGGAGATACTGGAGCAGACCGGAGAATACCTGCGATCCCAGGGCTACGAAGTGCTGGCGGCCTCCAGGGGAGAGGAGGCCCTGCTGATCCTTGGCGCCCGGGGGCATGTGGACCTGGTGCTTCTTGACCTGAACATGCCGGGAATGGGGGGGCGGCGGTGCCTCAGGGAGATGCTCCGGAGGGATCCCGGATTACGGGTCATTATTGTCAGCGGCCACTCCGCCATCGGCGGGGAGACGCTGCCAGGGACCCGGAGTTTTCTGGCAAAGCCCTACCGGCTCAGCGAGCTTGCGGAGAGGATAAGGAAGGTGCTGGAGACCTGAGGCCCTTTCAGGGCCTCGATGACAGGACGGGAGGATGGAACCCTGGAACTGAGGCAGGATTCCTTCTGCGGCCTGAACTGCGGAGCATGCCCGGTGGGGCTGGCCAACCTGAGGGACGACCGGGGGGCTCTGGAGGAGATGGCCCGACAATGGGGGAGGAACCCGGACGACCTGGTGTGCGGGGGGTGCAAGGGGGATGTTACCGCCGCCTTCTGCTCCCGGTGCGGCATGAGGCTGTGCGCCATGGGAAAGGGGCTGGACTTCTGCTTCCAGTGCGGCGACTACCCCTGTCCTGAGATTTCCGCCTTCAGGAACGACGAGGCCCCCCATCATTCGGTGATTTTCAGGAACCTTCGCTCAATCGAGGAGAAGGGGCTTGCCGCATGGCTGGCCGGGGAGGATGCCCGGTGGTCGTGCCCCCGCTGCTCCCGGCGCTACAGCTGGTACGAGGAATCGTGCCCGGACTGCGGAGCGTCCCTGAAGAACTCGGTGCGGGAGGAGCGTGAACTGGAGGACTGACCGGTCGGCCCGGCCCGGGAACGCCTACTGTATCTCGGTCCTGCGGAACACGAGGAACCCCAGGAAAGCCGCGGCCGCGGCCCATGCCAGGGGATAGAGGAGTTCGCCGGTGGAGAATGTGCCGGCGTAGCCCATCAGAGCCAGAAACTCGTCTATACTGGTTCTCGCCGGAAGAAGTCCCGCCAGTATAGCCCGGTAGCCCCGGTCTATGGGGAACACCGCGGTGACCACGGCGGCGACCTTGTAGACCCCCGATTCGCCAACCTCGGGCAGGGTCTTTCCCAGTTCCACGATGCTGCCCATGGTGGCGCTGAACCCGCCCAGGATGAACGACACCAGCATGGCCGGAATCTTGCCCATCACCAGGGAAAGGGTGGTGACCGCCGCCCAGGTGACCGCGATCCATACTGGCATAGCCGCCACGGCGATGAGCGGGCTGCCGGGGGAGAAGGGGAAGTACAGCCTTATCACCAGCGCCGCGCTGAAGAAGAACAGGTAGCCCAGGGCTGTGCACAGGGCCAGGGGGGCCAGGGTTGTGGAAAGGTACAGCCTCCGGCGGGACTGTGGCAGACTGGCCCACAGCGAGAGCCTTCCCGAGGCGATCTCGTCGGGCAGGACACTGGCGCCCATTATGATGGTCAGACCGATGAGAATCGTGGCAAGCATGGGTCCCGCGGTGGCCATGGCCATCCAGGCCTTGTCCTCGGGGCCCATCAGGGACTGGACCTCCTCCCCGGCATGAATCTGGAATTCGTCCGCCGCCTTGGCGGAACTGGAAACGCCCCACCAGAAGAGGAACATGAACACTCCGAACACCGACAGAGCCAGGGTGAGGAGTTTCCTTCGGAGCAGGTGCTCCAGGGCGTTAAGGAACATTGCCGGCCCGCCCTTCCGTTACCCTCATGAAAACGTCTTCGAGGGTTTCCTTCTTCATGGCGATGGACGTGAAAGGAACCCCGGTGGCCGCCGCGGCGGCGGCCAGGGCGTTGATGGAACCCTCTCCCTCCAGCACCGCTGTCACACCGCCCTGTTCCACCCGGCAGGCGTAGCCCCCGGCGGCGAGTCCCTCGGTCATCCGTTCCGGCTCACGGGTCTGTATCTCAGCGGCTCCGGTGAACCTGGCCAGGTTCTCCAGCCTGTCGCTGGCCGCCAGCCGTCCCCGGTTGAGGAAGGCGGCGTGGCTGCAGACCAGTTCCACCTCCCCCAGGAGGTGGGAGCAGAGGAGTATAGTGGTGCCGCCTGCCGCCAGGCCCGCCACGGTCTTTCGCACCAGGATCCTTCCCAGTGGGTCGAGACCGGAGGAGGGCTCGTCCAGGATCGCCATGGACGGGGAGCCAGAGGTGGCCAGGGCCAGGGCCAGCCGCTGGCGCTGCCCTTTGGACATCTTCCCGAATTTTCTCTTCAGAAGGTCGCCGCACTGGAGTTCGTTGGCCCTCTCGATGAACTCCGGCAGCGAGGATTCCCGGCGGATCCTCTCCAGGTGCCGGAACACGTCCAGCGGGGTGGCCCATTCGGGGAACTGCACCTTCTCCGGAAGGTAGCGCACGTTCTTCCGGGCCCTGTGGTCCCCCGTATCCGTCCCCCGGATAAGAGCGGAGCCGCCGTTTTTCGAAGCGAGCCCCAGAATGATCCTTATCATGGTGGTCTTCCCGGCGCCGTTCTCCCCCAGCACCGCCATGGCGCTTCCCTCGGGGACCGAGAGACTCACCCCCTCCAGGGCCCTGACGCTGCCGTAGTTCTTGGAGATCGAATCGAGGGTGATGGCGTTTTCCATCAGTAGGACATCACCACCAGGCGGTCGCCCGCCAGTATCATGCCCGCCGGGGCTCCGGGCAGGTCCACGCTTTTTTCCAGGGAAGACTGGCTCATTTCGTAGGAGTAGAGCGTGCAGTCCCCGGACTGCGTGGCGGAGAGGATGAACAGGCTCATCTGATCCCGGCTCATCTCCAGGCGGACGGGATTTCCCGGGACCGAGATGGTGGTGAGGACGGTCAGGGCCGGGAAGAGCGAGTCTATCACCGATACGGTTCCGTAGGAACTGCTGTACCTGGGATGGGCGGCGAACATGTACCCCCACAACTCCGACCCGATAATGTCCGACGACTGGGGAAGGAAGACCAGCCTTCCCGGGGAGTTGCTGCACGGTTGCATGTATGCCTTGCCGGAGGCGTCGGTGGTGGCTACGAGAAGGGTGTCACGAAAACCGGTGTTCATCCCTGCAACCGAAGGGGTGAGATCGTATACCCAGTTCCAGCGGATGGCGTTGGTATGGGTGCTGAGCCCGAAAACCCTCTTCTGCAGAGGGGATGACACGTAGAGGTGATCCCCGTTCCTGGACGGTGTGATCAGGGCCGGGGAGGGAATCGAACCGATGTCGTTCCTTATCTCCCCCGTGGCGGCGTTCACCTCGATGATGTTCCCCAGGGCGCCAACCACGTAGAGGGAGTTCTTCCATTCCACATACGCCATGGAACCGTAACCTGAACTGCCCCCGGGGCCGATGACGAAACTCGTGTCCAGGTTCATGGTTCCGGAATCGAACCGGTGGAGTTCGCCCGTGCTGGAGGAGACGAAGAAGACACCGCCCTCTCCGGCGGCGCAGAGGGCCCTGGCGCCTTCCACTCCCGGAATCGTCCCCAGGATCTCCAGGTTGTCGGGATCCAGCACGAACAGTCCGGCAGAAGGGAGTTCCGAGTACTCCGTGAAGTTGCTGCAGCCGGATGCTGCAAGGGCTGCGATAAAGGCGAGTGCTGTTCTCCGGTTCATGAAAACCTCCATTTGACCTTTTCGGGTCAGAAAACACGAATATACGAATTCAGAGTGTTTCGTTCCACGACGTCCCGCCGGCGGCGGGAGTCAGTAGGTAATAACCACCAGAAGGCCCCCGGCCAGGGCCATGTCCACCGGAGTGCCGGTGAGGAACAGGCTGTCGGTTATGACCCGGGCTCCGAAATTGTAGGAGTACACCGCGGTCTGGCCCGGGCTCAGGGAGGTCAGGATGAAAAGGTTCATCTGGGCCTGGTCCACCGCGAGCCTGGAGGGGTGACCCGGGATTGCGAAGGTTTCCCTGATGCTCATGGGATAGAGGGTGTCTATCACCGACACCGTGCCGTGATCCTGCCCGTATCCGGGGTGGGCCGCCGTCATGAGACCCAGCTGGGATGAGACCGCCATGTCGGATACAGGGAACAGGCGGGCCCGGAATGCCGGGGAGGGCGGGGCCATGGGCTGTATGTAGGCGTAGCCCGACGGGTCGTTGGTCGCCACCAGCAGGGTGTCCGCGCCCCACGGGTTGTTGCACAGAACCGTGGGTGTCCGGGTGTAGCTGCAGGTTTTCAGCACCTGGTTCGAGGTGGTTCGAATGCCGTGGATCCTGTTGTTCACCGGGTCCGCCATATAGACGTAGTCGCCGTTTCTGGAGGTGACCATGAAGGAAGGGGACGACCCCGCGGTGAAAATGTCCTTCACGGTGTTGGTGGCCGCGCTCACCTCCAGTATTTCCCCCTGGGCCCCGACTACGTACAGCGTGTTCTTGCCCGGGATGTAGGCCGCGGCGCAGTAGCCGGCGCTGCTTCCCGGGCCTATTGTGAAGGAGGTGTCCAGGGACATGGTCACGGCGTTGAACCGGTGCAGCTCGCCGGTGGTGGCGGTGACGAAGAAGTCTCCCCAGGGACCCGCGGGACAGACGGCACTGGCGCCCTCGACCTCTCCGAGACAGCCGATCACCGCGAGTTCGTCCGGGTCAACGAGGATCACTCCCGCCGAAGGAATCCCGGAGTATTCGGTGAAATTGCTGCAGCCGGCCAGCGCCAGCAGAACCGCGGTTGAGACCGGCCGCATCGGTTGCCTCCTCATGGCGGGTGTCTACCCCTGAATGGACCGTCTGCTATAATATGAGGCTATCATACGTTTCAACACATACGGGAGGGCCATGGAAAAACCTTTTCGCCTCCTCATCCTGCCGGCCGCCGCGGCCGTTGCCGCCATGGTGGCGTGTTCCCTGTCGTCGCCCTACTCCGTGGGAGAACCGGATCCCCTTTTCTCGGAGTTCACACTGGCCTGGGACCTCCTGAACGCCAACTACTCCTCGTTCATCCTCAGGCCCGGCCTGGACTGGGACCAGGCTTTCGCGGCCAGAAGGGAACAGGCCCTGTCCCTTCAGAGCCGCGAGGACATGCTGGGGCTGGTGGCCGGAATGCTGGAGGAGATCGGTGACGGGCAGGTGCTCCTGGAAACCTCCGCGGGAACCGTCAGACCCTTCGATCCCGGCTACTTCGAGAACTTCCACCAGGAAACATGGCAGGCCTACATGGACCAGTGGGGTTTTCAGTACTACGAGAACTCCGGTTTCGGATGGGCCTTCGCCTCGCCGGACAACTCGGTGGGATACCTTTTCATCCCCGGAATGAGCGTCTACGAGTACGACTGGATCGAGTTTCTCACCATGACCGTGATGCTCCAGAACTGCTCCGGAATCATCCTGGACCTGCGGGCATGCAGCGGCGTCGGCGACTACATCAACGCCTACAGCACCTCCGGGCGCTTCGTTCATGAGGGGGGGCACACCGCCTTCTACAGGCAGTTCAGAACCGGCCCCGGACGGTACGACATGGAGGAGCCGAAACCGGTGTTGGTCACCAAGAACGGAAGCTGGCAGTTCAGCGTGCCCATCGCGGTGCTCACGGGCCGGGGCACCGACGGCGCCGGGGAGATCATGGCCCTGATCACCGCCACCCAGCCCAACGTGGCGCTGATGGGGGACGCCACCTTCGGGGCGCCGGACATCGGCATGCCCTTCCTCCTCAACGAGGAGGATTTCACCAGGCTGTGGATTCCGGGCTTCGTGATCTACGACCCGGACTTGAACCCTGTCTCGGGTGTGGGCATCCAGCCGGACATCCCGGTGGAATGCTATCCGTCGGACTTCCAGGCCGGAGTGGATCCGGTGCTGGACGCCGCCGTGGAGTACCTTTCCTTCAGATAGCCAGCGAGGCCGACAACAGGAACATCCGCGAGGGAGACCACGCCCTTGGGTTTCCCATCTCCCCGCCGGGGTCGCCGGTGTTCCTGAACAGGGCGCCGTCGTAGATCCTGTAGACGTTCCTCCGGTTGAACAGGTTCTGCACCGAAAGCTCCAACTCCGCCTCCAGGTTCCCCAGCGGTATCCTCCGGGCCGCCCGGAAGTCGGTCTGCATGGTGAAGGGGTACCTTTCTGAGTTAAGAACCACCAGTTCCTCGCCGGTCGGGGGGAGGGTGTAGGGCAGGCCGCTGCCGTAGTTCCAGGTCAGGGAGATGCTGGAGTTCTCGAAAGGTCTGAATTCCCCGATGGAGGGGCCGTCCCCGGGAAAGCCCGTCAGTTCCACCGAGGCCCCGGCGGTGTGCATCTGGTCCCAGTCCAGGTAGTTGTCTTCGTTGGAGAAGAGGTAGACCCCCTCCTGGGAGTAGTTGTACGGGTCGAAGGGAGTGGAGAACCTTCCCTTGGCGATGCCCATGCTGTAGGTGAGGTAGCCGGACAGGGTGCCGCCCTGGCCCCGGGACACCGTGACTTCCACGCCCCGGGCCATTCCGTGGCTGTCGTCGTTCTCGAACCTGTAGTACGCCCCCTCGAGGTGCTGTTCGGTGCTGACCAGACCGGTGATGTCCTTGTAGTACAGAGCCAGGGAGAGTTCCGTGTTCTCCGCCAGTGCGTAGCGGGTGCCGGCCTCGAAGGCCTGGGTGCGCTCCGCGTCCAGGTCGGGATTGCCCGTGATGGCCCGGCCCTGGGCGAAGTTGTATGAGCTTTCCAGGAACAGGTGGCTCAGGGGGGGCATCTGGAAGTAGTGGCCGAAGGTGGTGAAGAACACGGATCGCTCCCCGAAGGGCACGGAGAGCCCCACCCTGGGGCTCAGCTGCCACTTGGGCTCCACGTCCACCACGGTTCCCGCATCCTGGGAGAACATGGTTGTGTTGGGATCGAACCCGTCCAGCCGGAGCCCCGCGGTGGCCACCACTCCGCCGGAAAGCCGGAGGTTCCCCTGGAAGAAGCCCGCCATGGAGTAGGGGCGCGCGTCCCACCGGGCCACGTAGACGCTTCCGTACTGCAGGGCGTACACGTTGAACTCGTACAGGTCGTAGGCGCTGGCGCTGACTCCGGACCTGAACCAGAAGCGGCTGGTGGGGTGGCTGTCCATGTCGAACTTCACCGTGTTCACGTCCGCCCGGCTGTCCAGCCAAACATTAGGGTGGGCGCCGGTGTGGAAGAAACCCAGGGAGTCAGCCAGCCGCGCCTCGGGCACGTACTGGGTGAGCCAGTAGCTCGGGGGCATTCCCTCGCCCACGAAGCCGCCGCCCTGCTGACGGATCCTCTGCCAGTCCATGAACCTTCTGGAACTCAGCGTCAGCCTCAGGTCCGTGACGTCGCTCACCAGCCGGTTCACGGTGCCGCTGAATCCGACGTTCTCGGAAAACCTCACTGGAAGGGCGAAGTCCTGGCTGCGACCTGGGTAGGGGATGCCTTTGATGTAACCCGGCAGGTGGTACCGTGACCAGGCCCACTCGTTCCATCCCCTCTCGGCGTAGGAGTAGAGCCCCGACAGCGAGATTCCCGTCCTGGGGTCGGGCCTGAAGGCGACCTTGAGGATTCCGGAGCCGTCCGACTGGAAGTTGTTCTCCCAGAAACCCCGGCTGTCCGTGGTGTCCCGGCCGCTGACGTTGGCCCTTCCGGAGAAGCTGAAGGTGGTGGTCCCGGGCAGGCTTACCCCCATGGCGGGCAGAAGGGAGGTGGTGAAGGGCTCCGGCCCGGACAGCTTCACCTCGGCGATGCGGCATCCCAGCCGGCTCGGGTCGGTGTCGGTCTGCTCCATGTAGACCCGCTGGCCCTGGTCGGTGGATGTTCCGGATATTCCCCCCACGGCTCCGGTGACCGAGGCGTGGTACTCCTCGGAGCCCTCGTCGCCCACCAGGTTCACCACCCCGGACATGGCGTTCCCGTACTCGGCGCTGAGGCCCCCGGTCATGATGGCCGCCCCGGAGATCGAGCCAAGGGGGATTCCGGCGCTGAACGTGTTGCTCATCGGGGAGCGCATGGACACACCGTCCAGCATGTAGTCAACTTCGCCGGTGCGCCCTCCCCGGACATGGATGCCCGCGGACCCCGCCACCACCCCGGGCTTGGCGGCAAGGATGTCTATGATGCTTCCGGTGGGAGCTGTCCGGAGTTCCTCGGGATCAATGATGTGAAGGGTGGCCGGCAGGTCGTGAAGGATGCTGCTGCGGGTCTGAACCACCCTGATCACGGTATTCCCGGCGGGATCTATGCCCAGCCGGAAGTCCACTCTGGACACCTGGTCCGCCACCACGCCAACCCCTTCGGCGACCCGGGTCTCCAGCCCCACCATCCTGGCCATCACGGTGTATACGCCCGGCTCCAGCGAAATGATCGCATAGTCGCCGTTTCCGTCGGTCATGGCCCCGTAGGGGGTTCCTTCCGCCATCACCGAGGCCCCCACCACGGGGGATCCGTCGGAATCGGTCACCCGGCCGGTGATGGTCCCGGTGACCCCGGCCGCGGATAACCCGGCCAGGAACAGGCAGACCGCAACGAACATCGGTAAACCGGACCGGTGGACTCTCATCGGGGATCCCTTCGTTTCTGTTCCGCTGCGTTTCGGGGCGGATACGGGTGATAATAGAATGCGCCCAACCTTCCAGGTCAATAAAGCGCGCCTCTGGCGATGTTTCCCGTATTGGGGTATTTTCCGGACGACCCGTCGGCAGGACCCTTCCACCCCCGGAACGGCAGGATGATGGATCTCAGGGCTACGTTGGATCTCCGGAGCAAGATACTGAAGGTGGGCGCTCCGGCCCTGGTGAGCCGCGGCACCATGGCGGTCTGGGGCGTGCTGCACATCTTCATCATAAGGACCATTCCCGAGGACGCCTTCGCGGCGTACGCCGTGGCCCGCACCTTCGAGACCTTCGGGGTTCTCATCGGCGGAGGCTTCATCCAGCAGGCCATACTGAAGATGGCCTCGGAGGGGGAGGGGCGCCGGGAGCACGAACTGGCCAACGCCGGGGTTTTCCTCACCCTGCTGCTGGCGGTTCTCGCGGGGCTTCTACTGCTCGGGCTGGGAGGGGTGGCGGACCGGTTCTACAGCGGCCTCGACCTCTCCGGCCTTCCGGCGCTGCTGGCGGGGGTGGTTCTCACCGGCGCCCTGGGAGGGGTGCCCAGGGCTCTGCTTATAACACGGCAGAGGACCCGGGACGTGATGTTCACGGATCTGCTCCAGTTCACCGTCCGGGGGGCCATCATCGGAATCCTCATTCTAACGGGCGACCTGAGGAGCGGCCACCAGATCTTCACGGCCACGATCATCGCCAACCTGTGCTCCTTCGCCCTGAGTCTGGCTCTCTCGGGCAGGTTCAGCTACAGTGACGCCACCCTGAGGAAACACAGGGTGACCGAGGTGATGAACTTCTCACTGATCTGCCTGGGCACCGCCACCGCCAACTACATCTACACCAGCACCGACATCATGATGCTGGGCAAGATCGCGCCGGGCGACGTGGCCGCCTACGGCGCGGCCAGATCCCTTTCCGGGGTTTTCGCCATGGTGAACGCCGCGGCGAACATGGTGCTGCTTCCGCTGTTCTCCCGGATGTGGAGGCAGGGGCAGAGAAACCTCATCGTCGGCCGGGCCTGGAGCAGCGTGCTTATCGCCGAACTGATACTGCTGCCGGCCTTCGCCGCGCTGACCTTCTTCCCCGCCCGGGTTCTCGACATCGTCTACAGCGGCAGATACACCGACAGCTGGCCGGTGACCATGCTCCTGGGAGCGCTCATCATCGTGAGGCCCGTGGGAAGCTACTTCTCCACGGCGGCCCTGGCGGTGGGCAGGCCCCAGTTCTCCCTTTACAGCGTGCTTATTTCCTCGGCGGTGAACGTGGGCCTGAACTTCCTGCTTATTCACGAGTACGGGGGGCTGGGAGCCGCGGCGGCCACGGGAGTCGCCCTGACCCTGAGCACCGTGTGGATCGTCTGGAAGACCACCCGGTTCATCCGGGCCCGGGAGGTGCCGGAGTGAACCGCCGGGTGTGCATGGTGGTTAAGAACCAGCTCTGGAACGACGCCAGGGTGAAGAAGGAGGCCCTGGCCCTGTCGGGGGCCGGATGGTCCGTGACCATCCTGGCATTTCCCGAGGATGGGGCTCCCGAGCGGGAAACCTGGAACGGCATCGAAGTGGTCAGGGTTCCCCGGTCGGGAAGGCTCAGGGCTTCTGTGAGGAAGGTTCTTGACACGGGGGCGGCCCGTCCCGGCTTCTGGAGCAGGCTCCGGCGACACCCCCTGAAGAAGTCAGTGGGGAACCTCTTCCATTCCGTCCTCTACCAGAGACGCCTTCTGGCACTGGCTCTGAAGACAGGCGCAGACGTCTTCCACGCCCACGACCTGGACGCCCTGGCGGTGTGCGCCGCGGCGGCATGGCTCCGCCGGGCCCGGCTGGTGTACGATTCCCACGAACTCTGGCTTCACAGCACCCGGCACCTGGAGGGAACGGACCGGCTGTTCATGTTCCTGGAGAGACTCGCGGAGAAGACCCTGGCCCCCCGGGCCGACGCGGTGATAGCGGTTACCCCGGGCAGAGCCCGGAAGATGGAGCGGATGTACCCCTCCGTGAGCCCCGTGGTGGTGGCGAACTATCCGCCGGAGGCCGCCCCGGAACCGAGCGATCCCACCCTCAGGAAGGCCCTGGGGGCGGGGGAGGGGGATTTTCTTTTCCTCTACCAGGGGGTGATCTGTCCGCACAGGGGGCTGGAACAGCTGGCTGACGCCTCCGCCATGCTGGAGGGTTCTCCCGCCACGGTGGCGGTGCTGGGGCACGACGCCGGGGGAGGGGCCCTGCGGGCGTACGCCGGAAAGCTGGGCCCCGGGGCGAGGATCGTCTTCCACCCGCCGGTGAAGTCCGAGGAACTGCACCGTTACACCGCCTCGGCGGACGCCGGGCTGGTTCTCCTCCAGGGTAGTTGCCTGAACCACATTCTCTCCCTGCCCAACAAGCTCTTCGAATACATGATGGCCGGGATTCCGGTGCTGGCCTGCGACCTTCCGGAGATAGCCAGAGTTATCAGGAAGCACGGCTGCGGATTTATCGTGGACCCGGCGGACCCTGAGGCCGTTGCCCGGGCCATGAGGGACATGGCCGCCGACCCCGGGGAGGCCCGGAGGATGGGGGAGAGGGGCAGGGCGGCGGCCCTTTCCCACTACACATGGGACGTATCCGCCCGGGGGCTTCTCTACCTCTACTCCAGGCTCGACCGGGGGAGGAAGGAGCGGCGGAAGTGAAGACGGTGTACATCGCCTACACTTTCCCTCCCAAGTCCACCGGTTCGGCCCCCATGAACCTGCGGGTCACGAGGCTTCTGGTGGACTCGGGAGTGGAGCCCACGGTGATCACCCCCCGGAATCCCGGCGGGCTGCCCCGGGACCTTTCCCTGGAGGAGATGTTGCCGGAGGAGGTCAGGGTGGTCAGGCGGGGCGGCTCCGGACTCAGTCATGCCGGGCTTGTGCCGGCGTCGGTCCGCAGAGTAGGAGGAAAGCTCCTGAGAAGGCTTATCTACATCACATACGCCTTTCCTCCCGTATCCACCGGTTCCGCGGCCAGGCACATCAAGGTCACCCGGCTCCTGGTCCGGATGGGCTGGACTCCGACGGTGATCACCCCCCGGAATCCCGGCGGGCTGCCCCGGGACCTTTCCCTGGAGGAGATGTTGCCGGAGGAAGTCAGGGTGGTCAGGAAGGGCCGGGCCGGAGGGGGAGGCAACGGCGGGGAGAAGGGTGAAGGCAGGCCATCGCGCCTGCGGGGAGCGCTGCGGCGTTTTGTCCTGGAAACCCTGATCCAGCCCGACCGGTTCGCCGTATGGGTGCCCTGCGCGGTGGACGCCGCCATGAAGGAGGCTCGGGCGACCCCTACGGACCTGATCATCACCCTGGGGCCTCCCCACTCGGTGCACCTGGCGGGGATGATCTGCTCGGTTCTCCTGAAGAAGCCGTGGGTAGCCTATTTCGGCGACCTGTGGCTGCTGGACGGGAACGTGGACTGGGCTTCGGCGTCACCGGCTCGGAGGTTCTGGAACCGGCTTCTGGAGAGGTGGGTGGTGAAACGAGCCCATGGGATCATCACCACCACGGAGGGTTCCTCCGGCTACTTCGCAAAGAGATATCCGGGGATATGCCCCCCGGTGGCCACCCTCTGGAACGGTGTTACCCGGGAGGAGGCCGCCGCGGCGTGGAATCCCGAACCGCCGCCGACGCTGGCGGGGGAGATGATGATCACATACACCGGATTCTTCATGGGCAACCAGAGCCCGGAGTACTTCCTCCGGGGCATGAAGCTTTTTCTTGAGAAATACCCCCTGAGAAGGGTCATGCTGCGAATCGTGGGGGACCTGGGCTCCTACGCGGGGCTGCCCGAGCGGATGGGCCTGTCCGGGTCCGTGGAACTTCCCGGAAAGGTGCCCTTCCGGGAGGTCGCGGCATGGCAGCGGTCGTCCCACCTTCTGCTGGTCCTTCTGTCCCCCCAGGACGGCAGCGAACTGAAGAATCCCGCCAAGACCGTGGAGTGCCTGCTGGCCCGGAGACCCGTGCTGGCGGTGGCCGCGGAGGGGGACCTCACCGGGCTGATCCGGGAGTTGAACGCCGGCTACACCGCCGGACACGATGCGGATTCGGTGTGCGCCGCCCTGGAGTCGGCCTGGGACGAGATGAGCCGGGGGGAGTTCCGGGTCATCGAGGGCCCCGACGCCCTGAGGGGAACCGTGCTGGACATGGAAGAACGGGGGGAACGGATGGTTCAGTTCCTGGAGGAAACGGCCAGCCGGTCCGCCAGGGCCTGAATCACAGCCCCGGTGGACTCCCTCCAGCCGGGGAAACCCCCGGCCCGCTCCAGGGCGCCCCGGGCAAGTTTCAACCGCAGATCGGGCTCCGTGAACAGCCGCATCAGGTGCATCCCGGCGGTTTTCCAGTCCCCCGGTTCCGCCAGGAGACCAGACTCGCCGTGGACGACCAGGTCCGGGATAGCCCCGGCGGTGGTGGAGATCACGGGAAGCCCGGTGGCCATGGCCTCGGCGATGGCCATTCCGTACCCCTCCCACCGGGAGGGGAGCAGGAACACGTCGGCGGATTCGTAGGCGGCCCGGAGTTCCCGGTCGCCCAGCCTTCCCTGAAACCGCACCCTTCCTCGGAGCCCGGTGCGTTCCGCCAGGCGCCGGACCTGCCGGGCGTAATCCGGCTCCAGGTCCTCCCCGCCCACCACCGTAAGCGCCGCCCGGGGGAGCCCGGAGCAGGCCAGGGCCCTGACAGCCTCGAGGACGCCCTTTCGTTTCTCCAGGTTGCCCACCAGGAGCACGTTTTCGGGTTTTTCCCTGAAGACCGGCCTCTCCGCCGGAGGCACGCAGAGCCCCGGCAGGGCCGTGACGATATCGCCGGGTTTTCTGCCCATACCCTCCAGCACCCTTCGGGTGTAGGGGCTGTTGGCCACCAGGAGCCCGGCCCCGGCTACGATCCTTTTCTCGCACCAGCGGTGGAGGAGTTTCCTGAAGGGGCTCCGTTCCAGGTGACCCCGGAAGTGGTGGCAGACAAGAACCGCCAGGGAGCCCGCCTGGACGCAGCGGCTCTGGAGGCCCAGGGTCAGGGGGCTGGTGCCCAGATCCGTCACCAGAACGTCGGGCGAAGCCCCGGCGGCCCTCCAGAGGAGACGTCCCGCGGGGAATCTCAGCCTTCTGGCGTAGCGGGGGAGGTTTTCCAGGTCGAACCTGGTCACCCGCATGCCCTCCTCCTCCAGGCGCAGGGAAACCTCGAAATCGTACCTGATTCCGCCGGTGAGCCTCCGGAAGGACCCGGATGGGGAGGTGCTCACGTAGGAAGGCATGAATACGGTGTGCGGCCGGTTCATTGGGCAACGATACTCACCGGGGGCGGGCCTTGACAACGGAATAAGATAGGAAATATTCCTAACAAGTAATTTTTCCTACCAAGCATGGGGGCGGTTTTGACCCGAGAGAACCAGACTCTGAGGTGCTTCATGGACGCTCTGAGGGGCGCCGGGGTGAAGCTCACCCATCAGAGGCTTCAGATCATAACTGAGCTGGCTGATTCCACGGGCCACCCCAGCGTTGGAGAGATTTACGAGGCCGTCCGGGAGAGGATTCCCTCCATCTCCCTGGACACGGTATACAGGACCATGAGGACCCTCTCGGGGCTGGGGCTCATTCAGCCGGTGGGGTCCGGAAGCGAAAGGATCCGTTTCGACACCGACCTCTGCCCGCACCACCACTTCGTGTGCTGCGTCTGCGGGGAAGCATTCGACTTCTCCAGCCCGGAGCTGGACGCTCTGCCGGTGCCCGAACAGGCCAGGGCCCTCGGAAGGGTGAACGGAGCCCGGGTGGAGGTCAGGGGAGTTTGCAACAGGTGCCTGATGAAAGAAAGGAAGGAGCGAGATGAAGGGTAAGGGCAAACACCTCACCACCAACTTCGGAAAACCGGTGGACAGCGACCTCACCTCGATGACCACGGGGCCTCAGGGTCCGATTCTCCTGCAGGACGTCCACCTCATCGAGAAACTGGCTCACTTCAACAGGGAGAGGATTCCCGAGAGGGTGGTCCACGCCAAGGGCGCCGGCGCTTTCGGCTTCTTCGAGGTGCTCCACGACGTGTCGAAGTACACCTGCGCGGCGTTCCTGTCGGAGGTCGGCAAGAAGACCGAGGTCTTCGCCCGGTTCTCCACCGTGGGGGGGGAGAAGGGCTCCGCCGACTCGGAACGCGACCCCCGTGGCTTTGCGGTGAAGTTCTACACCGAGGAGGGCAACTTCGACATGGTGGGGAACAACACCCCGGTGTTCTTCATCCGGGACGCCATCAAGTTCCCCGACTTCATCCACACCCAGAAGAGGAACCCGGAGACCAACCTCAAGGATCCCGACGCCTTCTGGGACTTTCTGAGCCTGACCCCCGAGTCGGTTCACCAGACCACCATCCTGTTCTCCGACCGGGGCACCCCCAGGAACTACCGCTCCATGAACGGCTACGGCGGCCACACCTTCATGTTCTACGACGAAAAAGGCCAGTACCGCTGGGTCAAGCTCCACTTCAAGACCGAGAGCGGCATCCGCAACTTCACCGGGGATGAGGCGGACCGTATGCGGGGAATAGACCCGGACGTCGCCACCCGGGACCTGTTCGATTCCATCGCCGAGGGGGTATTCCCGTCGTGGCTGGTGGAGATGCAGGTGATGAGCCCCGAACAGGCCAAGACCTTCCGCTACAACCCCTTCGACGTCACGAAGGTATGGCCGCACGGCGAGTTCCCGCCGATCCCCGTGGGACGGATGGTGCTCAACAGGAACCCGGAGAACTACTTCGCCGACGTGGAGCAGGCGGCCTTTTCCCCGGGCAACTTCGTGCCGGGCATAGGCCCCTCGCCGGACAAGATGATGCAGGCCAGAATCTTCGGCTACCACGACGCCCACAGGTACCGGCTGGGGACCAACTACCACCTGATCCCCGTGAACGCCCCCAGGGGCTCGGGCTTCACCAACTACCAGCGGGACGGGGCCATGAGGGTGGACGGCAACGGCGGCGCTTCCCCCAACTACTGGCCCAACAGCCACCCCTCCCCCGGGCCGGACCCCTCCAGGGCACTGCCTCCCATAGACGTTTTCGGGATGGCCGACCGGTACGCCGTGGTCCTGTCGGACCTGGATTTCGTCCAGGCCGGCGACCTGTACAGGAAGGTGATGACCGAGACCGACAGGGAACACCTGGTCTCCAACATCACGGGTCATCTGAAGAACGCGAAGAAGCATCTCCAGAAGCGGCAGACCGCCCTCTTCTACAAGGTGGACCCCGACTACGGGAAGAGGATATCCGAGGGGCTGGGGCTCAATATGAAGGAAATCGCGGAACTGGCCGCCATGAGCCAGGACGAAAGGGTGAGGGCGACCTCACCGGGAAAGGAGTGACCATGTGCGATGAACACGGACCTGACTGCTGCTGCGACGAGGAAGAGGAAACCTTTCCGGCGATTCCCCTGATCGGGGACCCGGCGCCCTCCTTCACGGCCCTCACCACCAAGGGCACCATCAACTTCCCCGATGACTACGAGGGCAAGTGGGTGATCCTCTTCAGCCACCCCGCGGACTTCACCCCGGTGTGCACCACCGAGTTCATGACCTTCGCCAGAATGCAGGACGAGTTCCGGGCTCTGAACTGCGAGCTGATCGGCCTCTCCATAGACAGCCACTACAGCCACATCGCCTGGCTGCGCACCATCGAGGAGAAGATCGCCTGGAACGGCATGAAGAACATGAAGGTGGACTTCCCGGTGATCGCAGACCTGACCATGGACGTGGCCTACAGCTACGGCATGGTCCAGCCCGGGGCCAGCGACACCCAGGCGGTGAGGGCTGTGTTCTTCATCGACCCGGAGTCCAAGGTCAGGGCCCTGATCTACTACCCCCTGTCCAACGGCAGGAACTTCGACGAGCTGAAGAGGCTCCTGCAGGCCATGCAGACCTCGGACAAGTACAAGGTGGCCACCCCGGCGGACTGGAGGCCCGGCGACAAGGTGATAATCCCGCCGCCTCCCACCACCGACGCCGCCAAGGAGAGGGTCAAGGGGGCGGGAACCGAGTACGAGTGCCTGGACTGGTTCCTCTGCCTCAAGAAGCTTCCCCAGTAGGGCGGGCTTTTTCAGTGGCCCCGGGCGCTGCGCCCGGGGCCTTTGCCTATTGCCCGCACCGATTCTTCCGTGCATTGTCACCTTTCGTGGAAGATGGCGCCGGCAATGAATGCGAGGGGGAGGGGCGGCAATGCACAACGCGGTGAGAGGGATGCTGTCGGAGTACGCCTGCGAGACCGGGGAGGACTACCTCGAAGCGGCGATGGAGATACTTCAGGAGCTGATGCTCCTGGGGCTTCGGGAAGAGGGTTTCCTGGAGAAGGCGGCCATCCACGGGGGAACGGCCCTCCGGGTTCTTCACGGCCTGGACAGGCCCTGCGAGACTCTGGAGTTCTGCCTGCTCTCTCCGGATCCCGGCTTTTCCATGAAGGGGTACTCGCAAGGGCTCGAGTCGCACCTGTCCAGGTTCGATTTCAGCGGCGAGTTCCAGGCGGACAGAACCGGGGGCGGCCTCCTGAAGGGCACCATCCGGGGGTTCCTGCAGGACATCGGAGCTCCGGAGCCGGTGCTCTCTTCGTACCACTACAGGAAACTCCTGAAGATGCCGGTGCTCGTGGAGACGGAGCCGATCAAGGGTTTCTCGGTGGAGCAGAGGTTCGTTCCCCGACCCGTGCCCTTCCCCATCCAGGCGGTTTCCCTGAGGGACACCTTCGCGTGGAAGATTCATTCCATCCTCTCCTGCCCGGGGCCGGTGTCGGGGATGGACTGGCTCGATTTCGCCTGGTACGTGGCCAAATTCCCGGAGTTCCGGTTCTCCCAGCTCGAGGCCATGCTCCGGGCCTCGGGGACCTACGACGATGAGGCCCCCCTTACCCTGGACTGGGTGCACACCGCCCTGATCAACCGGCTCAAGGGGCAGGACATGGCCGAGGCCAGGAACCAGGCCGCCGCGGCGGTGTGGGATCCGTCCGGCCTGAGGCACTGGTCGCCGGAGTTTTTCTACGAACTGATAGGAGACATGGAGCCGGTCTAGCCCCCGGGTCTATATTACGGCTTCACCACCCTGGAGGCGTTCTTTGCGGGTTTCCGGCAGGGCCATCAGAACCGGGTTTGCGGTGGCGGCTGGGGCCGCCCTCACCCTGTACCTGCTGGGCAGGGGCGAAGGGGCCGGGGCATCGGTGGCGGTGATCCGCTCCACGGTGGCCGGAGCCCGGCCGTGCCCCCTGGGCATCGCTCTGCTGTTGTTCTTTCTCAGCCAGATCCTCAGGGCGTGGAGGTGGAAGCTCCTCAGCTGGGACCATCCCATGACCATCGGGACCGCCCTTCCCCTGAACGCTGTTCACGTGGGGCTGGGCCACCTGCTTCCACTCCGTCTGGCGGACCCCCTGCTGGTGGGTCTTTTCAGGTACTACGGCGAGTTGTCCCTGGGCAGGGGCGCTGCCACGGTGGTTCTCTCGAAACTCCTTGACATGGCCGCCATGGGAATCCTGGCGGGGTGCGCGGTGGCCGCGGGGCTCAGCGGCTCCATCGCCCTGGCGGCGGCCCTGGTGGGAATCGGCTCCCTGGCTTCGGTGTTCCTTCTGCCCGGGGTGATGGGGGTTCTGAGGAAGCCCTTGATGGCCCTTTCCGGAGGGCGTTTCTCCAGGGGCTACGACAATCTTGGCCTGGCGGTGAAGGTAGGGGCCGGGCGCCGGGGAAGGTTCTCCGGGGCCTTCGGTCTGAGCCTTCTTGCCTGGACCCTGAAGCTGTTCATGTTCGTGTTCCTGCTCCGGGCCCTGGGGGTGGAGTTCCAGCCTGTGTGGAAGGTGCTGGTGGCCGGAGCCGTAACCGACGCCACACTGGCCATGCCGGTACACGGCCTGATGGGGCTGGGGACCCTGGAGGCGGGATGGACCGCGGGTTTCGCGGCGGTGGGCGTCACCGGGGAGCTGGCCCCCGGGCTGGGAGTCATACAGGCAGGGTTTTCCATGCACCTGCTCTGGATGACTTTCGCGGTGATTCTCATGGCCGCCGGCTGGTTGTATCTTCTGGCCTTCGGAAGGAAGGCGCATGGCCGGTAGAACCGTGATCGTCGGCGCTGGAGTGGCCGGGCTCACCCTTGCGGAGAGGCTTCTTTCCCTGGGATCGGGGGAGGAAGTGGTGGTGGTGGAGCGGGAGGAGAGCCCCGGAGGGCTCGCCAGGACCTTCCGGGTGGAGGGATTCTGCTTCGACATAGGCCCCCACCGGTTCCACACCGCCGACGCCCAGGTGGACCGCTACCTCAAGAGCATTCTGGGCAACAGGTACGTGGTCATTCCCCGGAAGAGCAGCGTGTTCATGGAGGGCCGCTACCGCAGCTGGCCCCTGTCGGTGGGTTCCCTGGCGGGGCTTCCCGCGGGGATGCTTCTGGGAAGCCTGGGCGACATGCTCCGCCGGAAAGGCGACGGCCCGGTGGAGTCCTTCGCCGACTTCATCAGGGCCAGGTACGGCGGACACCTCTACGACTACTTCTTCCGGGGCTACACCCGGAAGTTTTCCGGAATGGACCCCGAGGAAATGCACCCGGACTGGGCCGAGGCCGGGGTGAACCGGGCGGTGATAGACAAGCGGGTCAAGGCCGACACCCTGTTTTCAATGTTCCTGGGCATGCTGGCTCCAAAACCAGTGCACACATCCTTTTACTACCCTTCGGAAGGCGGGATACAGAGTTTCTGCGACATGCAGTCGAGCATGGTGCAGAGGGCCGGGGGAGCCCTCATGACCGGAATACCCGCCGAGGGTATCGTGACCGACGGGGATCGGGTACGGGGCATCACCATGGGGGGCGGCGGGGTTCTGGAGGCGGACCGGGTGTTCTGGAGCGCCCCGGTTTCCCTGCTGTACCCCGAAGCGGGATTCACCTTCATCCACACCCTGGCGGCCAACATCAGCCTTCGGCGCCGAAACCCCGGCAATGACTACCAGTGGTGCTACTTCGGGCAGGAGGAGCTCTGCTTCAGCAGGACCACCGTGCCCAGGAACTTCCGCGGGGACACGGTGCCCCCCGGGGCCGATTCTATTTGCGCCGAGATCACCGTCACCGACGCCGCCCTGGCGGGCGGCGGCATCGGGGAGATACAGGAGTCCCTGCTGCCGCAGCTGGAACGGGTGGGGGCTCTTCGAATGGGTGATGTGGAGTTCGTGGACTGGAGGCTGGTGAGAGAGACATACCCGGTGTACGACCGGACCTACCGGGAGAGGCTGGCCTCAGTGGCCCCCCCGGAGAACCTCACCCTCCTCGGACGCTGCGGCTCCTTCTGGTACAACAACATGGACCATTCCATAAGCCAGGCCCTGGCCTTCTCCAGGGGAGAGAGGCATGAACGGGACTTCTGGTCCCGGTGACGCCCCTCTGCTGGGGGTGAGTTCCTGCCTGCTGGGCAATCCGGTCAGGTACGACGGAGGCCACAAGCTGGACCGTTTCCTGAGGGACCGCCTGGGGGCCTTCGTGGAGTTCGTTCCGGTGTGCCCCGAAGTGGAGTGCGGGCTTCCGGTGCCCCGGGAGGCCATGAGGCTGGTGGACGTTCTGGGGGAGGTTCTCCTCCTGACACAGAAAACCCGCCGTGACATCACCCCGGCGATGGCCGCCTGGGCCCGGGGGAGGATCGAAGACCTCCGGCGGCTTCCCCTTTGCGGCTTCGTTTTCAAGAGCAAGTCTCCCAGTTCAGGCATGCGCGGGGTCAAGGTGTACACCGAGTCGGGCAACCCCCTGTCCAAGGCCGGTGCGGGGATCTTCGCCCGGGCGTTCATGGAAGCCTTTCCGTACCTTCCGGTGGAGGACGAGGGAAGGCTCCAGGACGACGCCATCCGGGAGAACTTCATAGAGAGGGTGTTCGTGGCGCACCGCTGGCTCACGGCCGAAGCTGCGGGTTTCACCCCGGGCCGCCTGGTGGAGTTCCACACCCGGCACAAGCTCATTCTCATGAGCCACAGCCCCTCGGGCCTGTACGGGCTGGGAAGGATCGTCGCCTCCCCGGGCGGCTTCCCGGAGAGACTCCGGGAGTACCGGGCGGGGCTCGCGGGAGTACTGGCCCTGAAGGCCACCCCGAAGAAGCACGCCAACGTTCTGAACCACATCGCGGGGTACTTCAAGAAATCCCTCGACCCCCGGGAGAAGGCGGAGCTGGCGTCCCTGATAGACGACTACCGGCTGGGGCTGGTGCCCCTGGTGGTCCCGGTCACCCTGCTGAAGCACCATCTTCTGATGCACGGCTCCCCATACCTGGAGGGGCAGTACTACCTGAACCCCCATCCGGTGGAGCTGATGCTGCGCAACCATGTCTGAGCGCCCGGTCCCCCCTTCCATGGAGGCCCTGCTGAACTCCCTGGGAGAGGGTGTCTACATGGTGGACACCGACAGGAGGGTGGTCTTCTGGAACGCGGCGGCGGAGCGGATAACGGGTTTCACCGCCGGGGAGGTTCTGGGAAGGCGCTGCGCCGACAACATTCTGATCCACGTGGACGGGGCGGGCCGGGAACTGTGCAACGGGTGCTGCCCGCTGGCGGCCACTCTTCAGGACTCGGGAACCAGGCGCGACCGGGTGTACCTGCACCACAAAGAGGGCCACCGGGTGGCGGTGGACGTGCGCACCATCCCCGTCGTCCTGAAGGACGGCAGCCGGGCGGGGGCGGAGGTGTTCTCCGAGGCCGGTTCCCGGGAGGCCCTTCTGGAGGAGATAGGCGAACTCCGCAGGCTGTCCCTGGTTGACACCCTCACGGGCCTTCCCAACCGCAGATACCTGGATGCCGCCCTGTCATCGGGCCTGGCGGCCCTGAAACGCCACGGCGTGCCCTTCGGCGTGCTCTTCATGGACATAGACAGGTTCAAGGACGTGAACGACAGGCTGGGGCACCGGGCCGGGGACGCGGTGCTTGTCTCGGTCGCCGGAACCCTGCTGGGCTCCGTCCGGCCCTTCGACACCGTGGGCCGGTGGGGGGGCGAGGAGTTCCTGGGGATATTCCCCAGGGTGGCCCCGGACAACCTTCTGGAGCTGGCGCAGCGCCTGCGGAAGCTGGTGGCCGTCACCGAGCCGGTCTTCCAGGGGGAGCCGGTCCGGGTCACGGTATCCATCGGGGCCGCCATGGCCCGCCCGGACGACGATGAAGACTCCCTGGTGAAACGGGCCGACCGGCTCATGTACGAGAGCAAGAGCCTGGGCAGGAACCGGGTCACCGCCGGGTAGTTGACCCGGCCTCCCATCGCCGGCTATACTAGGGTGCCGCGGGTGCAGGAAGACGGTGCAAGTCCGTCACGGTAGCGCCACTGTAACCGGGTACCGAACTCCACGAGCCACTGGCCTTCAGGCTGGGAAGGCGGAGGAAGGGCCGATCCGGAAGTCAGGATACTCACCCCCGGGCTGCGCGGTGTAGGAGCTCCGCTTCAGGGTTCCCGCCGGCCGTCCTGCATTCGCGGTGGCGAATGGAGGGCGTTTTTTTGTTGCTGCTTCTGATATCCAGCCTGCTGGTCACGGACCCGGGGGGCGAGCCCGTCCCCGGGGCGTGGATCCGATGGGACGGCCTCTGGCGCGGTCTCGCCGACTCCCTGGGGGTCTACACCCTCACCGGCGAAGAGCCTGACCTGATAACCATCCACGCCACCGGCTTCCGGGACTGGACCGGAAGCCCCCGGGCGGGAACGGCGGTTCTTCAGCCGGCGCCCGTGTCCTCCGGGGGGGTGATCCTGGTCTCCGCCGGCAGGTCCTCCTTCCGCAAGGCGGTGCCATCCCTGGTGATGCTGGGGGCAAGGGAGCTGGGAACCCTGTCCCGGACGGGCTTCCGGGGCCTGACCCTCTGGTCGCCGGGCATCTCCGCCCGGGAGTACGGCGGAGCCATGCCCGTGGTGTCCCTCTCGTCCCGGGGCGCCGACCCGGGCCAGACCCGGTGGATGGTGGACGGCCGGCCGGTGGACACCGGCAGGGACGGGCTCCCCGCGGGGCTGGCGGATCCCTGGGTCTTCGGGGCCCTGGAGGTGGCCCGGGGAGGGTCCGGAGCCGTGGGTGGCGGCGCAGCCGGACTCTTCAACTTCAGGACCGAAGCGCCGGGAAGCCCCTGGAGGGCCATGACCGAGGTAGACCACCGGGGGGGCGCCCGGATGGGCTACAGCGGGGACACCCCCCTGGGAAGGCTGGGGCTGGTGGTGAAGAGGACCACCGGCGCCGAAGACAGCCGGGCCTGTTCGGTCACCGGGGTGATGTCCGGCCCGGGATGGGGGGTCATGGCGGCGGGCGCCGCCGGGGAGGTGGAATCCCCGGACTGGACCGTGCCCACCGACGGCGCCAGGAGCCAGGGGCAGCTTGAGACCTGGGGAACCGCCGGCCCGGTGCTCCTGCGGGGGGGGATAGGGGGCATGGCCTTCGAGAGCACCCTGCCGGACAGCATGGACGACCGCCACACCGACTTCGGGGCGGACGGCGAGACCGGCTTCAGCCTGGGCGTCCTCTCGGTGAGAACCGGCGCCGGGTGGAGGGGGCTGGCCAGTTCAGCCGCCGGGAACCGCCACAGGTTCTCCCCCTGGACCGCCGTCGGCTGGGAGCGCACCGGGGCACTCAGGGCTTCGATATGGCTCCGGGGGGGATTCGCCGGGGAGACCCCCTGGTGGTGCGCCCGGGGGGCGGTTCAGGGCAACGGGATTCTCTCCCCCTGGGCGGCGCTGTCCAGGGACGTCTCCGTGCCCACCTTCAACGACCTGTACTGGCCCTCGGACCCGTTCGCCCGGGGCAACCCGGACCTGGAGCCCCAGACCTCCCTGGGGGCGGAGGGAGGGGTGAGGTTCACCCCCGGCGAGAGTCTCTTCCTTGGGGCGGCGGGGTTCCTGACCCGCACGGAAGACCTGATTCTCTGGCTTCCCGGCGACGACGGCGTCTGGACCCCCGAGAACAACGCCGAATCATTCTCCCGGGGAGTCGAACTGGAGGCGGGGCTGGCCCTTGAGAGCCTGCGCGTCACCGGCAACCTCACCCTCTCCACGGTGACCGATGAGAGCCCGGGCACCCCCCGGGAGGGGATGCTGCTGCCCTACAGGCCCCAGGTCACCGGGGGAGGCAGCCTCACCCTGACCCCCGCCCAGGGCTGGGACGCGGCCCTGGAACTCTCGGGCCAGGGCACCAGGTTCACCAACCGTACCGAAACTCTCAGCCTTCCGCCGTACCTCCTCCTGGACTTCTCCGCCGGGTTCCCGGCGGTCCGGGGGCTCAGGCTGAGGGCATGGGTGCTCAACGCCGCCGGAGTCTCGTACAGGGAGTCCGGCGGGTACCGCGGCAGGCCGAGAACCTTCGGCCTAACCATCGAGACTGGAGAATCGCCATGAGAAGAACTCTGCTGTTCCTTGCGACCCTTCACCTTGCAGTTCTGTCGGGGTGCCGCGACACCACGGGCCCCGAGGGCGGGCAGAATCCCGAAGGGGACATGGTGGTGTGGTTCAACGGCCTCTCCGCCGGCGCGGACGCCTACCTTCCCGGCTCCGACAGCCTGGTGCAGAACTGCTGGCCCACCGGGGACACCCCCAACGACATCCTGGAACTGGGCCACGGGGAGTTTGCGGTGCTCTCCTCCCTGGGGGCCGACCTCAGGATGTACGACTCGAACATCGGCGGAGAGATCCAGGGCTCGGTGAGCCTTCCCGCGGGCAGCAACCCCTACAGCGCCGCCCTGGACGGGGACAAGGTCTACATCACACTTCTCCTGACCTCCCGGGTGGCGGTGGTCGACCTCTCATCCATGAGCGTCACCGCCCAGTGGGACGTTCCCGGCAACCCCTCCGGCATCGCCGTCAGCGGGGGAAGAGTTTTCGTAACCCATGGAAGCTGGCCCGAGGCTTCCCCGGGCGGGGTCACGGTGCTGGACCGACAGACCGGAGAGAATCTGGCATGGCTGGACACCGGGGTGAACACCGCCTGGGCCCGGACCTCCCCGGGCACCGGCCTGGTGCACTGCGGGGCCACCACCTACGCCGACGACGGCACCGTGAGTATCATAGACCCGGTCACCCTCGAGGTGACGAGAACCATGAGCACCGGGGGCACCCCCGGGGAACCGGTGGAGATCGGCGACGACTTCGTGAGCCCCAACGGCTGGGGGGGCAACCGGTTGCTGGTCTACCGGGAGGACGGCGCCTGGAACTGGGTGGAGACGGGCTTCGCAGCCACCGGTCTGGCGGTGCTGGAGAACCGGGTTTTTGCCACGGACTTCGGCGGCAACTGCGTGAGGATTCTGGACGCAGCCACCCTGGCCCCGCTGGACACCCTGGCTGCGGGGGGCGAAGGCCCTCAGGGGATCGTTGCCCTGGACCGCTGACCCGTGCTATTTTCCGGTTTCAGCCCGGAAGGAGCCCATGACCTCTAAAAAGTGCGACATGCACGTGCACTCCAGAGCCTCCACCACCTCGGCCCGGTGGATTCTCAGAGCCCTGAAGGCCCCCGAGAGCTTCACCCCGCCGGAGCTGGTGTACGAGCAGGCCCGGCGCCGGGGCATGGACTTCGTCACCATAACCGACATGAACACCATCGAGGGGGTGATGAGGATAGCCGGGCTCCCCGGGGTTTTCCTCAGCGAGGAGGTGGCCATGATCATGCCCGAGAGCAAGAGCATGGTGCACCTTCTGGTGTACGGGATAACCCCCGGTCAGCACGAGGAGATTTCAGCGCTGAGGGAGCGGGGATTCGAGCTTCTCGACTACCTGCGCGACCGGAAAACCGCCCACTCCCTGGCCCACCCCTTCTATTTCCCCGGGGGGCAGCTCTCCCCGGGTGAGTGGAGCGACCTGCTGGCCAGGATGGAACTGGTGGAGGCCCGCAACGGCACCCGGGCCCGATGGGAGAACACCGCCGTAATGCAGACCGCCGCGGCGGTCAAGGGAGAGGGCTTCAAAGGCTTCACCGCCGGCAGCGACGACCACTGCGGCCGGTTCATCGGCCTCACCTGGACCATGGTTCCAAAGGCCGGGAACACCGCGGAGTTCCTGCAGGCGGTGAAAAACGGGGAAGCCGTCCCCGGCGGGGAGCACGGCACCGCTGTCCGCTCGGCCTACGCGGTTTACTCCATCGCCTACAGCTTCTACCGGGGCAACCTGCAGGCCAGGAAGGTGCCCTCGGTGGCCACCATGGCCGCGGACAGCTTCTTCAGCCCGGGCCCGGCGGAGGGGGAGGAGCCGACCCTCTGGCACAAGGCGGACTTCCTGTTCCACCAGTTCCTCAAGAAGGCCAAGAAGTCCGGCGAACCCGACTTCGAGACCTTCCTGGCGGACGAACTCATAGAGATAGGAAGGGACCTGAACCTGAGAAGGGACAGCCCTGAACTCCTTCAGGAGGGGATAGAGGAGCGCACCTACCAGATCCTCAACAGACTCACCAACAGGCTGCTTCAGAGGTTCATCGGCCTTCTCGTGTCCAGGTTCCGGGACGGAAGGATGCTGGACGCCCTGGGCTCCCTGAACGCCATGCTCCCGGTGTTCCTTCTGAACACCCCGTTCCCCATAGCCTACCTGGACAGGAAACGCGGCAGGGAATCGGTGAACTCCATCTCCAGGCACCTCGGCATAACCTCCCCGGCACAGCCGGACATGGGCAAGAGGGCCTGGGTCACCGACACCATAGACGACCTAAACGGCGTCTCCCGGACCCTCCAGCGGTTCGCCAGGCTGGCCATGGACTCGGGGAAGGAGCTGGCCCTGGTCACCAGTCAGAGCCGGCAGGTCTCGTTCCCCGGCTGGCTGGTGAACTTCCAGCCGGTCACCGAGTTCCCTGTGCCGGACTACGAGTCCAAGACCCTGGCCATTCCCCCGCCCCTGGAACTCCTCCGGTTCCTGGAGGAGAACACCTTCGGAATGATATACATCTCCACCCCGGGCCCCATAGGGTTCGCGGTGATCGGGGCGGCCAAGATCCTGGGCATCCCCACCGTGGGCATCTACCACACCGACTTTCCCAGGCACATCCGCGAGATAGTCTCCGACGCCTGGATGGGGGAGTTCGCCGCGGGCGGCATGACCTGGTTCTACAGCATGGTGGACCGGGTGATGGTTCCAAGCAAATACTACATGGACGACCTGGCGGCACTGGGCGTGGACAGGAAGAAGATGGAACCCTTCCCCAGGGGCACCGACCCGGAGACCTTCTCCCCGAAATGGCGGGACGACAGATTCTTCGACAGGTTCGGGGCCACCCCGGGAACAACAAGGCTTGTCTACACCGGCAGGGTAAGCCGGGAGAAGGACCTGGACGTGCTGGCGGAAGCCTTTACCATCGTCAGAAAACACAGGAAGGACATCGAACTCTTCGTAGTGGGCGACGGCCCCTACATCGGGGAGCTGGGAAGCAGGATTCTGGGAAAAGGCGGATACCTCACCGGCAGGCTCCAGGGCGAAGACCTCTCCCGGGCCTACGCCTCCGGGGACATCTTCGTGTTCCCGTCCACCACCGACACATACGGCAACAGCGTTCTGGAAGCCCAGGCCTCGGGCCTTCCAGCAATCGTAACCGACATGGGCGGCCCCCAGGAGATCATAAGACCCGGCGAAACCGGCCTCACCTACCACGGCAGGGACGCCGCTGACCTGACCCGGAAGATCCTCGACCTGGCCGATGACGAAAGCAGGAGAAAAGCCATGGCGCAGAAAGCCAGGCACCTCGGAGAATCCAGAAGCTGGCAGGCCGCCTTCGACAGGATATGGAGCAGCGTTCCCGACTCATGGCGGTGAAGGCAGAGCCGGGAACCATTGCCCAGCCCCCCTCAAGAATACGGTGAACAACCGGTCGCAGAATGCGACGCGACCACATCCGTGCACCGGCTGATCTCAGAAGACATAGGAAAACGCGTCACCCAGGGCGAAGGAAATCCCGATCCCCCGTTACAGAACATCGGGCATTTTTCGAAGCCGATCAGGGGACTATCCCCGTCTGATCATCCTTTGTTGTGGGAGCCTGCGGGGTGGACGGGCCGACCGGGGATCCGGAGTTCGATTCCGGACTCGGATTGTGCCACGATTGCCGCGGTGAAAAGATTGCGCCCTGGCCGGAGGATCACCCCTGCCCCCGGTGCGGCGCGGCGATGCGGAAAAAGGCGTCGTGGGTTTCTGGGGCTGACTGCTCCAGTCTGTGTTATCTTCCAGGGGTTGTTCCGGTATCTTACCTGTTCCGGTCGGGAGGTTGTTCATGTTGAACAGAACGGCCCTGATCCTGCGCTGCAGGGAGCCCATCGTTTCCTGGATCAACGGGGCCGATCCGGACGGTCATCCCATGACTCTCGAGGAAGTCAACGCAGACCGGACGGTGTACCTGGTTCCCGATGAAGTCGCCGCGACCCCGAAGAAGGCGCGCCGATGGCTGAGGAACAACTACCTGCGGTTCTTCGAGTGGGAACTGGAGGGCTGGTACACCGACGAGTCGCTGTGGCCGGATGATCTGACCCTGAAGCTGTTCGATGAATGGTTCACCCCCGAGTTCCATGAGCTTGTCATGGACACGGTGGGCGGCGGAATCGTTGATGACGAGTTCTGACGGGATTCGTCTTCACTTCCCGGGATGTTTATAGTTCCGTGCGTGTTCGGTGGTTGTTTCCAGCGGCTCTGCCTGGCGGCCACGCCTGGCCTGCTTCGACCCGGCTGTGTTTGAAAGAGGTGTCTTTGATTCCTGTGATTCGGGATGAGGTTCCCACGGATGCTTCCGTGATCTCGGAGGTTACTGTCTCTGCCTTCTCGAACATGGAGATCAGCAGCCATACCGAGCACTTTGTTGTTGACGCCCTCCGGGAGGCCGGGGCTCTTTCCGTGTCTCTGGTGGCCGTGGTGGATGGCCGGGTGGTGGGGCACATCGCCTTCAGCCCGGTGGTGGTGTCCGACGGGACTCCGGAGTGGTACGGTCTGGGCCCGGTGTCGGTGCTGCCCGATTTCCAGGGGAAGGGCATCGGAGGGGCGCTGATCCGGGAGGGGCTGTCCCGGCTTCGCGGGCTGGGAGCCCGGGGCTGCTGCCTTGTGGGGCACCCAGGGTACTACGGGCGGTTCGGTTTTTCCAATACAGGGGAATTGGCGCACCAGGGGGTTCCGCCGGAAGCCTTTTTCGCACTTCCTTTCAGTGGGGATGTTCCCCGGGGAGAGGTGGTGTTCCATCCGGCTTTCGGCGCTGCGGGGCCGGCCGATAGGGGTTAGTTTTCTTCCGTTTGGAGTAGTTCCGGCGTTTTTCCTGTTGAGGTGGTGTAATGAGTATCGAGTACAGGGAACTGAAGTTCGACGAACTGGACCGGATCCGGGGTATCGACCGGAGCGAGGAGGTGGACTCTGTCTACCTGTTCCGTTCCGGAGCACTCGTGGAGAAGGAAGTCTCCCACCGCATTGATGGTTTCCCCGGGGAAGAGATCGAAGCCGTCATCCGCCGCCAGAAGAGGCTTCTTGCCAACGGCGGATGGGTCTACGGAGCTTTCGACGCCGGGAAACTGGCTGGGGTGGCGTCCCTGGAGAACAGGTTCCGGGGCAGGTCGCACCGTTACTGCAAGATGGACATTCTGTTCGTGAGCCGGGGTTACAGGAACCGGGGAATCGCCGCGAGACTGCTCGGGATGTGCGTTGCCACCGCCCGGGGAATAGGAGCGGAGCGTCTGTACATATCCGCCACCGAATCGAAGAACAACGTGGACTTTTACGTGAAGCGGGGAGCCAGGCCGGTGGAGGAGCTGGACGCCGAACTCTTCCGGGCGGAACCCGAGGGCATCCACCTGGAGCTGGTTATCTGAGCTTTCCCGAAAGGGGTTGTCGTGAAGGTTCTGATAGTTTTCAACCGGGAGCCCTACGACGGTACCGACGTGACCTGGAACGGGCTGCGGCTGGCGGAGAAGCTGCTTGACTCCGGCCAGGAGGTGCGGCTCTTCCTGATGAACGACTCGGTGGACATGGCCCGGGACGTCTGCAGGCCGCCGGCGGGATACGACCAGGACCTGTCCCTGCAGCTCAGGGACCTCATCGCCCGGGGGGTTCGGGTGAAGGTGTGCGGAACTTGCATGGCCCGCTGCGGCATACACAAAAACCACCCCTACTTCGATGGGGCCGTGAAATCCACCATGCCCGAGCTGGCGGAGTGGGTTATTGAGAGCGACCGGATACTGACCTTCTGAGGAGCTGGAATGGCTCAAACCGGGCCTTTCGACCGTCATGGAGACCGGTACGAAGCATGGTTCCGAAGGAACCGGGAAGTCTACCTGGCTGAACTGGAGGCGGTCCGCCGGGTGATGCCTACTGCGCCGGTTTTCGGTCTGGAGGTGGGGGTCGGTTCCGGAGTGTTCGCCTCCCCCCTGGGAGTAGACATCGGTGTCGATCCGTCTCCGTTCATGGCCGGAAAGGCTCGCCTCAGGGGGGTGCCGGTGTGCCTGGGCGTGGCGGAGAGGCTTCCGTTTTCCCGGTGCGTGTTTGATTTCGTGCTCATGGTCACCACGGTCTGTTTCGTGAACCACATACCGGAGTCGTTCCGGGAAACCCTTCGTGTGCTGAAACCTGGCGGTTGCCTGATAATCGGGTTCGTGGACCGGGAGAGCGTTCTCGGCCGGGAGTACCTCCTGAGAAGCGCCGGCAGCGTCTTCTACCGGGAGGCGGTGTTCGTGTCAGCCGGTGAGATGGGGGAACACATGGCCCGGGCGGGTTTCGTATCCCTCGGCTGCAGCCAGGCCCTTATACCAGGCGAACCCGCCGACCGGATCCTGGATGGCTGCGGTGAAGGAGCCTTCATCGTATTCAGGGGATTCAAACCGGAGGGCGGAGCGTAGTTGGCATTCTTCTTCCGCCTGGATTGCCCGTTCCCCATGCTTGCGCTGCCGGGTGGACTCCGGGGCGCTCCGGTTTCGATGGGAGCATGAGCATGGAAAGGCTGGGCCGGAGTTCCGCGGTGGCCTTCATTGTTCTGCTGGGCGTGGTGAGCCTGTTCGCGGACATGAACTACGAGGGCGGCCGCAGCGTGGTGGGGCAGTACATCAAGCTGCTGGGCACCGGCGCCTTCGCCCTGGGCTTGTCCGCGGGGTTCGGGGAGTTCATCGGCTACGCCCTGCGCCTGGTCTCCGGGGCGGTGGCGGACAGGACCCGGAAGTACTGGGCCCTCATCATCACCGGGTACGTTGTGCAGCTCTGTTCCCTGCCCATGCTGGCCTTCGTCCGGGGCTGGAAGCTGGCCCTGGCGTTTTTGCTCCTGGAGAGGGTGGGGAAGGCCATCCGGAAACCCGCCCACGACGCGGTGATCTCCTTCGCCTCCAAGCGGACCGGAAGCGGGTTCGGTTTCGGTCTGCACGAGGCCATGGACCAGGTGGGCGCCTTCCTGGGCCCGGCGCTGTTCTCCCTTCTTCTCTTCTCGGGCCCGGACGGTGCGGCCCTGGCGGACTACCGCCGGGGGCTTCTGCTTCTGTTCATACCCGCAGGGCTGGTGGTGCTGATAGTGTCCGCGGCAAGATTCTTCTTCCCGCACCCCCAGAATTTCGAGCTGGACCGGGCGGCACCGGAGGTCCGGATGAAGGGGTACTCCCGGGGCTTCTGGATCATCGTGGCCGCCGCGGGCCTGATGGCCATGGGGATCACCGACTTCCCCCTCATAGGCATGCACCTGATCAGGTCCGGGCGGTTCCCCGAGGCCGCCATCCCGCTGCTCTACTCCGGGGCCATGGCAGTGGACGCGGCGGCGGCTCTGGTGTTCGGAAAGCTTTACGATCGCTTCGGCGTGAAGGCGCTTCTGGGGTTGTTCATCGCCGAGCTGTTCACCGCTCCTATGGTGTTCCTCGGGCCCTCCTGGGCCATCATCGGGGGCATGGCCCTGTGGGGGATCAGCGTGGGAACCCAGGAATCCATCCTCAAGGCGGCCATCGGGGACCGGGTGCCCAAGGAGAAGCGGGGCAGGGCTTTCGGCCTTTTCAACACAGCCTTCGGGTTTTTCTGGTTCGTGGGGAGCGCCGTGGTGGGGCTGCTGTACGACCGGTACGGCCCGTTGCCCATGGCGCTGTTCTCCGTGGCCGTCCAGGGGGCGGCCCTGGGGGTGTTCGCCTTCATGATGCCCCGGGATCCGGGGCGGAGCGCCTTCGGAAGCGCCGGAGAAGGGGAGGATCATGTCTGACAACCTGGATATCGCGAAACGCTTCATACGGATATGGGGCGACGGAAGCCTCGATCTGATAGACGAGCTGGCGGCTCCTGAGATAGTGGTGAAGTACCCGGTGATGCCTTCGGTGATCCGCGGGCGGAGGCTCTACCGCAGGGTTATGGAGGGGTTCCGGGGGGCATTCCCCGATTCCTCGCTCTCGCTGCTCGACGAAGTTGACGGCGGGGAGAAGGTTGTTCTCCGGTGGAGTTTTACGGGAACCCAGTCGGGGCCCCTGCTGGGGATCCCCGGGTCGGGGCTGAAGGTCGCCTGGACCGGGATGACCCTTTACAGGATCCAGGGCGGTCTTGTCACGGAGGAGACCGGGGAGGAGAACTTCCTGGGTTTCTACAGGCAGATCGGGCTGGTCCGGTGAACCCGGGAAGGCCCGATCCGCTGCTTCTCGGGTTGGACTGCATCCGGCTTCCGGTGGACGACCTGGAGCGGGGCCTTTCGTTCTACCGGGACGCCCTCGGGCTGGAGCCGGTGTGGCGGGACGGGACCTCAGCCGGGCTGGGCATGCCCGGGGGCGGCGAGTTGGTTCTGCACACCACGGGGGGAAGCCCGGAGACCGACATCCTGGTTCGAAGCGCGGACGAGGCGGCCCGGAGGATTTCGCAGGCCGGGGGGAGCGTGGCGGCAGACCCCTTCGACATCCGGATCGGGCGCTGCTGCGTGGTCCGGGACCCCTGGGGCAACGAGATGGTGCTTCTGGACTCTTCGAAGGGGCTTCTCCGGACCGACGAACACGGAAACGCGGCCGGCAACCTTCCTCTCTGCGCTGACGCCGGGGCGGGCTGATACTGCCGTTACCCGCTGCTCCGGGTATACTTTCCATGTATTGAGCAAAGGAGGGGAGAATGGGCGTAATACCTTCCGATTCCGTGAAGTGCAGTTCCTTCCCCTGCGGCGACGTCCGGAAGGAGCGCCATTCAGTTCCGGGGGTGGAGATCGACCCGGAGAGGATCCGGGTGGTGCTTGTCTCCGAATCGGCCCCGGCGGACCCCGGGGACCACTACTACAGCCCGGGGGACCCGCTGTTCCTTCGAACCACGCTGCAGGCTTTCCGGGACGCGGGGGAGAATGTAAACTCCGCCGCGGACATTCTGGACCTGGGAGTCTACATGACCACCGCGGTGAAGTGCGGCAAGACGGGCTATCTGCTGAGCCCCGCCACGGTGAGGGAGTGTTCGGGGCTGCTCGAGGCGGAACTGGACCTATTCTCTTCGGTGAGGGCATACCTGCTCATGGGGGACGCGGCCATCCGGGCGCTGAACTGCGTGGCCGCACGGCGGGGGGAGAAGAGGGTGATTCCGGCCGGGTCCACTTACAGGATCAGGGGACAGGAATACCTGTACCGGGGAGCCAGGGCCTTCCCCTCCTACCTGCAGGCGGGCCCCAGCTTCTTCATCGAGAAGAGCAAGCGCCGGATGATAGCCGAGGATATCAGGGCCGCCCTGGACCTGGCGGGGAAGTGATCGATGTGTCTGACGACATTGTGGAGGGCGCCATGAAAACGGTATCTGTGAGGTGGCAGAGGCTGGTGACCGAAGAGGGCGAAACGTGTGAACGCTGCTCGTGCACGGAGAGCGCCGTTGAGAGTGCTGTCCGAAGGCTCGGGGAGGCGCTGGCCCCTCTGGGCGTCGGAGTCTCGCTGATCAGGGAGGCTCTGGATCAGGCCCGGTTCGCCGGGGACCCCCTGCAGTCCAACAGGATCTGGATCAATGGAAGGGCTCTGGAAGAGTGGATCGGGGCCGGGTCCGGCGAGAGCCGGTGCTGCGACGCCTGCGGGGACTCCATGTGCAGAACCCTGGAGGTGGGCTCCTCGACCTACGAGGCTGTTCCCGAGGAACTGATCATCAAAGCCGGGCTGCTGGTGGCAGCGGAGCTGGAGGGCTGACACGCGGGTTATCGAAATAGGAGGGGCCGGAATGGGGAAAGGGCTCCGGTGAAGCTGCTGGAGTACCGGGATGACACCGGTGAGGCCGGAACAGGCCGTTCCGGGCCGGACGGCGCCTCGGGGGAGGCCACGGGCCGCTCCCGGCGCGGGGCGGGGCTCGGGCCCGGGAAGCCCTTGAAATCCTTTGGAGACACGGTCTGATGGGAGGCATCGGGAGTTTTGCGGCCGGCGTTCTGGGAAGGCCCGGCAGGGGTCTGGCCCCCCGGCTTCTGGCGCCCCTGTGGAACTGGAGGAACTCAGACCTGAACGACGCCGCCCTGTCGGCCCTGGAACTGTGCCCTGAGGACAGAGTTCTGGAGGTGGGGTTCGGCGGCGGGTACCTGCTTAGAAGAATCGCGTCGGCTGTGACGGAAGGGCTGGCGGCGGGGGCGGACCCCTGCCGGGCGCTGGTGGACCGGGGCCGCCGCCGGTTCCGATCCCGGGTCGCCGCCGGCCGGGTAGATCTCCGGTGCGCCCCGGCGGAGGAGCTTCCCTTCCCTTCCGGAAGCTTCGGGAAGGCATGCACAGTGAACTCCCTGTTCTTCTGGAAACAGCCCGAACGGGGGCTCGAGGAGATTCACCGGGTGCTGGAGGACCGGGGCATGCTTGTGGTGTGCCTCACGGTGAAGAGGTGCCTGGAAAACCGCTGGTTCCTGCGGGAAGGGGTGAGGCTCCTGGAGAACGGGGAGATCGTGGAGATGGTCGAAAGGTCAGGCTTTGACATTGTGGATTCCCGGCTGTGCGAAGACTCGCGCCGGGAGTTCATTCTCCTGACCGCAGGGAAGAGGGCGCCGGCGATGGGTGAGGGAGGCGGGGAATGACGGCCCGCGGGGAGAGCGCGGAGGAGGCGTTTTCCGCCGCCGCCGAAGGCCTTCCCGTGCGCGAGTCCATCGCCGCCGTGACCCCCACGGTGTGCTCCCTGATGGGGATTCCCCCGGTTCCCGGGGAGAAACCGATAACCCGGGTTCTGGAGGCGGCGTGGGAGACGTTCTCCGAAGGAAGCGCGGAAAGGTGCCTGGTTTTCGCCCCGGACGCCCTGGGAAGCCACCTCGGGGGGGAGGAGGGGCTGTTTCAGCGGGTGCGGGCCGCCGCGCCCCTGGAGGTTCCCGCGAGGGCGGTGTACCCGCCGAAGACCCCGGTCTGTTTCGCTTCAATGTTCACCGGCCTCCCTCCGGAAGGACACGGAATCCGCCGGTACGAGAAGCCCGTCCTGGCCTGCGTCACCCTGTTCGACCGGCTGGCCGCCGCGGGAAAAAGGGCTGCGGTGGTGTCCGTGGCGGAGTGCAGCATAGACGTGATCTTCCGGGGAAGGCCCGTGCAGTACTTCTCCGAGGAGTACGATCCCCAGGTGGTGCGAAGGACCGTTAACCTTCTGGAGGAGGACCGGGCGGACTTCATCCTGGCCTACGTCCAGGGGTACGACGACGCCCTGCACCGCACCACGCCCTTCTCCCCGGAAGCCCTGGCGGCGGCTCGGGAGAACGTGTCGCAGTTCCTGGAGGCGGCCGCCGCCTTCGACAGGTGCTGGGCCCGGTTCAACCGGGCTCTCCTGTTCGCCCCGGACCATGGAGCCCACACAAGCCCCGCCACCCGCCGGGGAGACCACGGGGAGGACATCCCCGGGGACATGGAGCTGTCTCACTTCTACGGTTTCCGGGGAGCCGGGGGCTGAGGAACGCTTCGGGAGAGCAGCATTGACTTGCAGCACTCGATGTGTATGATGTATGTAATCTATACACATGCGGGAGGCGGAAATGCGCACGAACATCGTCATAGAAGATGACCTGATGAAGGAAGCTCTGGAAATATCCGGCTGCAGGACGAAAAAGGAGACGGTGGAGGAAGGGCTGAGGCTGCTCATCGCGATGCGCAAACAGGCGGGAGCGCGGAAATACCGGGGAAAGCTGAACTGGGAGGGCGATCTGGATGAGATGAGAACCGACCGGTGATACTGGCGGACACCTCGGTCTGGATTGACTACGTGAACGGAATCGCGTCTCCCCGGACGGACTTGCTCGACAGGGAACTGCAGCGCGACCGGGTGGCTACCGGTGATCTGATAATCGCGGAGTTTCTGAAGGGTTTCCGGTACGACGCCCAGTTCCGCGCGGCCGCGGCGATAATGGAATCGCTTGAATACCATGACATCGCGGGCAGGGCGATCGCGTACAAGGCCGCCGAAAACTTCCGCAGGCTCAGGAAATGCGGAATCACCGTGAGGAAAACGATCGATGTGCTGATAGCCACGTTCTGCATAGAGAACCGCTTCGAACTACTGCACAGCGACAGGGATTTCGACCCCATGGAGGATCATCTCGGATTGAAAGTCAGGAGATGACCCTGCCGGCTTCGAGCCTGCCGGTACCAGAGTATCCCCGCGATTCCGCAGATATTCCGTTTCGACGCTTTTTCCGACTTTGTGCTTCTCCGCTTCACGGCTGAAGTCCTACCAGATACAGCCCCTCCCCGGAGCGGAACAGGACGGCTCCCCCCGAGGGCAGTTCCACGGCCGTGGTCATGGAGCCGATCAGCCCTGACGTTCCCGGAAGGGTGTCTTCGGGGGTGACTGTGAAGGTCTCCCAGTCCGCCCGGGCGGTCATCAGGGGGCAGTCGAAGCCGCGGGAGACCAGGAACCGGCCGTCGGCCAGCCTTCCGTGCACCGAGACGTCCGGCCCGGGATTCCGGACGATCCTGCCGTCGGCGTACCTGAGGATCTGTCCTTCGGGGTCGCGGGAAAGCCCGGCGTCCGGAAGCACCCACTGCTCTATGACCGGCGTGAAGATACCGTCCGCCAGGGTCATTTCCAGAAGGACCTCCCCGGTGGAGGCGTCGGCTATCAGGTCCGGGGGCCAGGCTCCGCAGGCCGCCAGGTCCGACCAGGGGTTCGGGATGAAACCGTCCCCCAGGAAGTCTCCGGCGCCGCCGCTTCTGGAGCCGTCGGCGATGTTCACCAGGTAGCCCGGAGACTCGGGTTCCGAGTTATCCAGGAACATGCCGGTCCAGTAATCAACCATTCCTTGGGGGGTCGGGGGGCAGGCGAGGATCGGGGAGCCGTAGAACCGGGCGCCGTCCCGGGTGAACTGGAACTCCGGGCCGCCGCCCACCTCGATGCTCAGAGCGACGAGCCTCGTATTGCTCCCGTCCGGGGAGCAGAGGAATATCCCCGCGGGACCCGGAACGTAATCCTCCGGCTGCAGGGAGTCGGGGACCCGGAGGTTCCGGGTGAAGAGCAGCACGGTTCCGTCAGGGCTCGCCCGGAGCATGCCGTCCCGGCCACTGAACTCCCACCCGTGCTCCCGGGGGCTCCAGTCCGGCTTTATCACGGTTTCGGAGCCGGGGTCCAGGGGGTCCAGGGAGTGAAGTGCTCCCTGAACGTCCCTGTAGATCACCGTGTTGTCGGGAAGAACCACGTAGCCGGGAAACCACCACGACAGGGGAGAGGCGATGAGAACCGGTTCCCCGGCGGCCGCCGCGGCGGCCAGGGCGAGCAGCGGAAGGGATTTCAAGGGCACCTCCTCGGGTTTGATGCCGGGAGTATATGGACCCGGAGGGCGGCGGGCACGGCTCGGATTCCGCGCCCCGCCTGCGCCGCGGTGAACGGATACGCGAAGGACCGGGCATGTCCACCATGCGCCGGTTCCGACGGATGGGATCACGGGGGTGCTGGTCGGGGCGACTGGATTTGAACCAGCGACCCCCTGCTCCCAAAGCAGGTGCGCTACCGGGCTGCGCCACGCCCCGACCGGAACCGCTATTCTACAATCGGGTATATACCTCTGCAACCTTGACCGGTGCACCGCGCTGCGGAATGATTGCACCGGACAGACGTGCTTCCCCCGCAACCGTGTCCGGGGCCCTCCCCGGCTGGATAGGATATTCATGAGCATTCTCCTTATCGCCGCACTTTTTTCGGTCTCCTCCGACGGGTGGTATTCGGTGATGGTGCCGGAGGTCTCCCGGGCGGACGTTAACTTCCTTCACAGCCAGGGTTTCGACATCGAGGCGGTGTTCGGAGACAGGGCCCGGGTCTACGTGAACGACCACGGGTCGGCCATGCTCAGGAACCTCGGGTACTCCCCGGCGGCTCTGGAGGAGCCGGTCCCCCTGGTGCCGTACCCTTCCATCACCGAGGTGAACGCCACCCTGGCCTCGATAGTCTCGGAGCATTCCGGCATCTGCCGGCTCGAGACCCTGGGCACCTCCGAGCAGGGCAGGCCCATATACGCCGTGGTGGTCACCAAGGATCCCGCCCAGAACGTGGCCGAACCCAGAATCAGGGTATGCGGCAACATCCACGGCGACGAGAAGGGTTCGGGGATGACGGTTCTGAACTTCCTCACGGTGCTCACGGACAACTACGGCACCAGCGACATGTGCACCTACCTGGTGGACAACGCGGAGACATGGATCATCCCCGTGCTGAATCCCGACGGCTACCACAACAACTCCCGTTACAACGCCAGCGGAGTGGACCTGAACCGGAATCTGAGCTACATGTGGAGCGGAGGGGGTCCGTCGCCCTTCAGCGAACCGGAGACCCAGGCCCTGAGGAACATCACCCAGCCGGACTGGCCCGCCCTGGACAACCTCCGGAACGTGTTCGCCGGGGGGTTCTCCGGGCACGACGGCGCCCAGTGCGTGAACACCGTGTGGAACTTCAGCGTCAGCGAGCCCATCCAGGACCTGGCCCTGGTCACCGAGCAGGCCGAGAGCTACGCCCTGCACCCTTCCATCACCGCCTACTACGGTCCCGGCAACTGGGACATCTGGATCCCGGGAGCATCATGGTACCCCACCAACGGCGACGTGAACGACTGGAGCTACGGCGAGTGCGGCACCGTGGACCACACCGTGGAAGTGTCCAACACCAAGGCGCCGGCGGACTGGCCCGGGGTGGCCTCGGCCAACTACATGCCCATCCTTCAGTGGGCCGTGAGCGCCACCTACGGCGTGTGGGGCACGGTGAAGGACGGCTACGGCAACCCCCTGGACGCCCAGATAGACATATCCATTCCTGACGGGTCCGACTCCACGCCTCTGCGGTTCACCCGGAGCGATGTGGTGAACGGCGGCTACTCCAAGAGCCTTCTGCCGGGCACCTACAACATCACCGCCACGGTGGAGGGGATGGGTTCCCAGACCCAGACCGGAGTGGCGGTGGGCGCCTCGGAGATGGTGGAGGTCAACTTCGTGTTTTCCACTGGCATAGAAGATTCAGGGGCGGGAATTGCTCCTGTTCTAAGGATTACCGCCAGCCCCAATCCGGTGAGGGGCGTCTGCACCGTAACCCTTCCGATGGGGGGGCTTGAGGGCAGCCTCGCGGTTTACGATATTACCGGCCGAATGGTACACGAGGCTACCCCGGCGGCGGGTTCGGGCGTATACGCCTGGAACGCCGGGGGGACGGTCCCTGCGGGGGTATACACCGTGGTGTACACGTCCGGAGGGCAGAGTGCGTCCACACGGCTTGTGGTCGCGGAATAGGCTGAAAGGCAGCGCATGGCACACAAGAAAAGCAGTTCCAGCTCCAGGAACGGCAGGGACAGCGCCGGAAGGCGCCTCGGGGTGAAGGCCCCGGCGGGCGCCCTGGTGAGCGCGGGAACCATCATCATCCGGCAGAGGGGCTCCAGAATCCACCCGGGAGTGAACGTCGGCAAGGGGCATGACGACACTCTCTTCGCCAAGATCGAGGGAAGGGTAAAGTTCCACATGATGGGGGCCCGCAGGGTGGCCTCCGTGGTTCCAGACACCCAGCAGTAGTGGAACTCAGGGCCGGTTTCCTGGCACGGGGAATTGGGCAGCTTCTCACCATGGACGGGCCCCGGGGGCCCAGGAGAGGCGCCGCCGCCCGGGAAATCGGCCTGATCGAGAAGGCGGCTCTGGCCGCTTCCCGCGGCAAGGTCCTCTGGAGCGGCCCTGAAAAGGAGCTGCCTTCCGGTTTGTTCCGGGACCTGCGGGAGGTTGACCTTCAGGGCCGGGTGGTGACCCCGGGCTTCGTTGACTCCCACACCCACCCGCTATTCGGGGCGACCCGGCAGGGGGAGTTCGCCATGCGGGCCGCCGGCGCGGACTATGAACAGATAGCCGCCGCCGGGGGCGGCATCCTGAACAGCGTGCGGGCAACCCGGGCGGCGGACGACGGGACCATCGAGAGAAACCTGCGCCGCGCCCTTTCCAACATGCTTTCCATGGGGACCACAACGCTCGAAGCAAAGAGCGGTTACGGCCTCGACGGCGAGACGGAGATCCGGTGCCTTCGAATCCTGGCGCGGGTAGCGTCCACCGTTCCCCAGACCATCCTCCGGACCTTCCTGGGGGCCCACGCCCTTCCCGACGAGTACGCCGGCGATCCTTCGGGCTACCTTGCCTACCTGGGCCGCGAGGTGCTTCCCGAGGTGGCGAGGGAAGGTCTGGCGGACTTCGTGGACGTGTTCTGCGAGAAGGGGGTGTTCACCCCGGAGGAGAGCCGCAGGCACCTGCGGGACGCCCTGGACCTGGGCTTCCGGGTGAGGATTCACGCCGACGAGTTCCACGACACCGGGGGAGCCGGGCTGGCGGTGGAGCTGGGGGCCATGAGCGCCGACCACCTGCTGTCGGTCTCCCCGGAGAACGTGGCCCGGATGGCGTCGTCCGATACGGTGGCCACCCTTCTTCCGGGAACCGCGCTGTTCCTGAACAAACCCTTTCCCCCGGGCAGGGCTCTGCTGGACGCCGGAGCGGCGGTGGCACTGGCCTCGGACTACAACCCGGGGAGCTGTTTCTGCGAATCCATGCCATTCATGTTGAGCCTGGCGGTGTGCGCCTGCGGATTCACAGTGGAGGAGGCCCTGGTGTCCGCCACGGCCAACGGCGCTGCGGCCCTTGGTCTTTCGGAAACCAAGGGCGCCCTGATTCCCGGTATGGACGCGGATTTTATCGCTTGGAATCTTGACGACTACAGGTGCATCCCCTACCATATGGCCGTGCCCGACATAGGCGCGGTCTTCTGCGGAGATGCAACCCACCACCCGGGGGAGAGAATCTTTTGAACGAGTCCGTGGAGGTTCTGAAGAAAAAGGCGCACGACCTGGTCCAGAAGGGCAAGCTGGACAGCGCCCTGAGGGCTTTCACGCTGATCCTGGAATCTGACCCCCGGGACGCCAGCGTCCACAACAAGGTGGGCGACATCCTTCTGAAAACCCACAGCGAGGCAGCCGCCCTGGAGCACTTCCTGAAGAGCGCCGAGCTCTATTACGAAGAGGGGCTCCACATGGTTGCCCTGTCGGTTTGCAGGAAGATACTGCGGGCCTCCGAGACCATTCCCAGGGTCTATTACCTGATGGGCAAGTGTCTGCAGGCCCAGGACAAGGGCGACCAGGCGAAGAGGGAATACGTCCGGTACCTCTCCACCGAGGCTGACGGAAACGACGACAGCAAGGCGGAGGTGCTCCGGGCGCTGACCATCCTCGACCCCGCCGAGGACAAGTGGGTGCTCCTGCTGGCCAAGGTATGCTACAGAAGGAAGAACGAGGCCTTCCTGGACTACGCCGTGGGGCTTGCCCTGGAGAGGGACCTGCCCCAGCACGAGAAGATGCACCAGATGCTCACCGCCCTGCGGAAGAGCCAGATCAAGAGCAGCCTCGAGTTGGTGGTCACCTCCAGAACCGGAAAGGTGTCCGCCCAGGGCCCGGCACCCTCCAGGGAGGCCGCGGAAAAGCCGGCGGCGAGGCGCATAGGGCCCGTTGAAAAGCCCCGGGCAGTCCCCGCGACGATTCAGGAACCGGAAGCTGAAGAGCTCTCCGAGGCTGAGATTCGGAAGAAGCTGGAGGGCGCATCCGTCCGCCGGGAAACCGCCTCTCCCGGGAAGTCCGAAGGAAAGCCTTCGCGCCCTCCGGCGAAGAAGCCGGAACCTGAGCCGGAGTCGGAAGAGAGCCTTCTTGAGTCCCTGGACTTCAGCGAGGCCGACCTGGGCTCCAGGGAGCAGCTGGAGCAGGAGATGAAGGCGGTGGACGAGATCATCGGGGTGAACCCCGATTCCGACCGGGAGACCCCCTTCGAGAAGACCATCATAGAGGGACCCAGGAGGATAGGCGAGTACTTCGTGGCCAGCGGGCTTCTCAAGGCCGGGGACGTGCTCCGGGCCCTGGAGAAGCAGAGCGCCGAGATGAAGGAGTCCCGGCTGGGAGACGTGCTGGTGTCCATGGGGCTGGTGTCGGCCCACCAGGTGAGGGAGGCCCTCTCACGGCAGGTGGCGGACATCCGCGCAAGCCTGGCCAGGAACCCCCAGGACGCCCTGGGACACGTGGAGATGGCCAACCTTCTGCTGGACGTGGGGGACTTCTACGGCGCCGTGAGCGCCTACCTGCAGGCCGCCGAGATCTATCGCAGCGAAGACCGCGATTACATGGTGTTCGAGCTGCTGGAAGGAGTGCTGGACATCTGTCCCGAATCCCTGTCCGCAGCCAAGGAACTCATAAGGATAAGGCACACCATCGGCAGCAGCGGGCAGGCCAGGGCCTTCTACCGGCTTGCGGTGGCGTACCTTCTCAACGGAAGCAACTACGAGGCCATGGCGGCCCTTCAGACGGCCCTGGAGGTGGACCCCGGCTTCCATGACGCCAGGAACCTGATGACCGGCATCTGCCCGGACTACAAGGACCACAAAAACCTGGCGGACATGGCGGAGATTCTGGACGACATCGAGCGGGTGAAGACAGACTCCTCCAAGGGCTTCCTGGCGGGGATGATCCGGGAGTTCCAGGAGGGAGTGAACGCCTACATTCCCGCCGAGGACCACAAGACCCATTTCGACCTGGGCATCGCCTACATGGAGATGGGGCTGTTCCGGGAGGCGGTGTCCGAATTCGAGAAGGTGCTCGCCAGCCCCGATTACAGGCTCCGGGCCCGGGAGATGCTGGGAAGGTGCGCCTTCAGCATGCAGCGCTACGACGAGGCGGAGGACCACTTCCGCAAGGGGATGGCCCTGGCCGGTGGAGACTCCAGGTCCATGGTGGGGTTCCACGTGAACCTGGCCAAGGTCTACGCCTACACCGGAAGGGACAGCCACGCCACGGCGGAGATGGAAGCCGCCGCGGCCCTGGACCCGGTGCTCTCCAAGGCCCTTTCCCTGGAGTGATCGCGCCGGCCCCCGCTAGATAAGGATCGAACCGCTTCCATGAACGGAATTTCAATCCCCTTCACTGCCCTGATACTGGCGGCGTTCCTGTTCGTCCTGGGAGTGCTGCACCGCCGGGACGACTCCGCCCGGAAGAAGATCACCAGGCTAAACCGGATGAACGAGGAACTGGCCCGGGAGCTGGCTTCCATGGAACTTCTGAAGTCCCGGCTTCTCAGCCGGGTGGGGGAAGCCCTTTCCATGCCTTTGCACAGGGCTTCGGAAGCCGCGGACCAACTCCGGGCCCAGGGCGTGGGTCTTCCCGAAGAGATAAAGGCCAGCCTGGCGGACCTGTCCGGGGAGGTGGCCTCCATTCTGAGAATCCTCGGGGTGTTCGAGGAGATGGCCTCCCGGGGGGAGGAGAACCGGGACTCGGGGGAGACGAACCGGGCGGACCTTGACTCCATCACCACCGACGCCGTCCAGAACGCCGCCGATTCGGCCTCGGAGAACGGGGTATCCCTGGCGGTTAGCCTGGATTCGGGGGTGCGGGTCAAGGGTTCAGGAGAGCATCTCGCCGAGGCGGTGGACAGCCTGTTCACGGAAGCCCTTCGCAGGGCGGCGCAGGGGTCCCTGATAACGGTGACCCTAACCTCCGAGGACAGCACGGCCAGGCTGGCGATCTCCTACGAGAGCCGGGCAGAGGGCGCCGCGGAATCAATCCTCGGAACCGGCATGGCAAGACTCATCGCCACCTCCTTCGGGGGCTGGCTCAACGAGGACCCGGAGAAGGGGGTGCTCTCCATGAGCCTGCCCCTGGCGGAGGACAGATGAAGTTCAACAGGGAGATCATCCGGAAGTACGACATACGGGGGCGGGTGGAGGAAGACCTCACCCCGGACGCGGTGCGCCGGCTGGGCTGGGCCCTGGGGGGGCTTGCGGAGGGGGGCGTCCTGGCCGTCGGCCGGGACTGCAGGCCATCGGGAGAGAGGCTCTTCTCGGACCTGGCCGCAGGCGCCTCCCCCCGGGGCTGCCGTATCATGGACCTGGGGATGCAGACAACCCCGATGACCTACTTCGCCGCCCACAGGCTCGAGCCTGATGTGACGGTGATGATCACCGGAAGCCACAATCCGCCGGAGTACAACGGTTTCAAGATCATGAAGGGCAGAAGGGGGCTGTGGGGTCCGGGGCTGGAAACCCTGGGCGACGAAATGGAATGGGCCTTATTCACTCCCGGCGTACCGGACATCCAACGGGTCTCGGTCCGGGAGGACTATCTGGACAGGCTCAGGGCCGAGTTCACCGCCCCGAGGTCCCTGAAGGTGGTGGTGGACCCTGGCAACGGCACCGGGGGCGACTGCGCGGTGGCCATCCTGGAGGAGCTGGGGCACCGGGTGGTGCCGCTTTTCTGCGAACCCGACGGAACCTTTCCAAACCACCACCCCGACCCGACCGTGCTGGAGAATCTTGAACAGCTCCGGGAGACGGTTCTCAGGGAGAAGGCCGACCTGGGCATCGCCTTCGACGGCGACGCCGACAGACTGGGGCTGGTGGACGAGCAAGGCGGAGTCGTCTTCGGGGACAGGATCCTGTGCGTGCTGGCCGGGGGGGTTCTGAAGGCCAACCCCGGGGCGGTGGTCATCAGCGAGGTGAAGGCCTCCCGGGTGTTCTTCCAGGAAGTTTCCCGGCTGGGGGGACGGGCCCTGATGGTCCCCACGGGCCACACCGTGATAAAGGAAGCCATGGCGCGGGAGAACGCCCTGCTCGCCGGGGAGATGAGCGGACACATATTCTTCCGCGACAGGTACTTCGGTTACGACGACGCCCTGTACGCCGCCCTGCGTTTTCTGGAGACCGCCTGCGATGCTTCCGGTCCGGTGTCCTCGCTGACGGCCCACCTTCCCCGGACCTTTACCACCCCGGAGATCCGGGAGGACTGCCCCGACGGGGTGAAGTTCAGGCTGATAGAGGCCGTCGGCGAGATCCTAAGGTCCAGGGGGATCGAGTTTTCCGACATTGACGGGGTCCGGGCATCCTTCCCGGAAGGGTGGGGGCTGGTGCGGGCTTCCAACACCCAGCCGGTTCTGGTGATGAGGTTCGAGGCGGAAACCCCGGAGAAGCTGGCGGAGTATGAGAGCTACATGAGGGAAGTTCTACGGGAAGCCTGGAGGGTCTGCGATGAAACCCATAGCTGAGATAGAAAACGAAGTCGCCCGGGCGGGGGAGACCCTGCAGAGGGTCGAAGAGGAGTTTTCCCGGGTGGTGGTGGGCCAGGAGGAGCTGAGAACCGGGCTTCTGGCGGCCCTGCTGTGCGACGGCCACGTGCTGGTGGAGGGGGTGCCGGGGCTGGCCAAGACCCTGGCGGCCTTCACCCTGTCCCGGTGCATCAGCGGCTCCTTCAGCAGGATCCAGTTCACCCCGGACCTGATGCCCGCCGACATCACCGGCACCCTGGTCTACCAGCAGAACACCGGGCAGTTCGTGGAGAGGAAGGGCCCAATCTTCGCCCAGCTGATTCTGGCCGACGAGATCAACAGGGCTCCGGCCAAGGTTCAGAGCGCCCTGCTGGAGGCGATGCAGGAAAGACAGGTGACCTTCGGCGGCACCACCCATCCTCTTCCGAAACCCTTCTTCGTGATGGCCACCCAGAACCCCATCGAGCAGGAGGGAACCTACCCCCTGCCGGAGGCCCAGGTGGACCGATTCCTGATGAAGCTCAGGGTGGACTACCCGACCCTGGAGGAGGAGAAGCTCATCCTTCAGAGGATGGGGGGATTCGGGGTTCCCCCGGCGTCGCCGGTGATCTCGCCGGAAGAGGTGGTGGACCTTCAGAGGGTGGTTAAGAGCATCATAGTCGAGCCCGAAGCGATGGACTACGCGGTGAGGCTGGTTGACTCGACCCGCAACCCCAGGCAGGCCAGACTCAAGGACATCGAGAACCTTATCACCGTGGGAGCCAGCCCCCGGGGAAGCCTGGCCCTGGTGGCCGGCGCCAGGGCCATGGCTCTGCTCGGGGGGATGGCCTTCGTAACCCCCGACCTGATCAAGGAAGTCGCCCCGGCGGTGCTCAGGCACAGGATAATCCGCTCCTTCGAAGCCGAAGCCGAGCAGGTGGGGGTCGAGCAGATCATTCGAACCATCCTGGACAAGGTGCCGGTGGGCGTCAGGTAAATGGAAGCCACCCACAGCCTTTTCCGCCGGGTGAGGCGCCTGGAGATCCACACCCGCAAGCTCGTGGAACAGCTCATCGGCGGGGAGTACCGCTCCATCTTCCGGGGCCAGGGCATGGAGTTCTGCGAGTTCCGGCGGTACACCGAGGGGGACGACCCCAGGCTCATAGACTGGAACGTCACCGCCAGGAGCTCCTTCCCCCACGTTCGAATCCTGACCGAGGAGAGGGAACTGCTGATGGTTCTCATGGTGGATGTTTCGGGAAGCCTCAACTTCGGCTCGGTGAGTCTGACCAAGGCCGACCGGGTGGCCGAGACCGCCGCGGTGCTGGCCCTGTCGGCGGTGAGGAGCAACGACCGGGTGGGCCTGCTTACCTTCAGCAACCGCGTGCACGACTACGTTCCGCCGGACAAGGGCAGGTCCCACGCCCTTGGGATAATCAAGAAGGTCCTGGAGGCTTCGGAACACCGGGAGAGCGCCGATGTTAACCAGGCCCTGGCGTTCCTGGGCCGGGTTCTCAAGCGCAGGGCTCTGGTATTCCTCATCAGCGACTTCCGGTACGAACAGGAGACCGGAAGGCTCATGGGGTCATTCTCGGAGCGACACGATCTGGTGGGGATACACGTGTTCGATCCCCGGGAGACCCGGGTGCCGCCGGTGGGACGGATCCGTTTCCGGGACCCCGAGACCGGGGTGGAACGGCTGGCGGACACCGGCTCCCGGCGGTGGCAGGACGAGTTCAACAGGGCGGTGCAGACCCGGGCGGCTGCCCGGGAGGCCCTCTGCCGCAGGGCCAGGATGGACCTGGTGAGCATCTCCACAGCGGACGACCTGGTGCTTCCCCTGAGGAGGTTCTTCGAACTCCGCAAACGGAGGAGAAGGCACTGATGCTCCTCCTGGCGGCGGTTCTCTCGGCCCTGGAAGCGCCCCTCGGGCTTCCGGTCCAGGTGGACTACCGGGTTCCGGAGGGGTACCGGCTGGAGGCCCTGCCTGAGGGGGAGGAATTCTCGATTCTCGGTGACTCCGCCGGGGTGGTGACCGTGGTGCCCCTTCTCCTGGACACCCTGGCGCTGCCCGACCTCCGGGCGGTATCCCCCGAAGACACCGTTCTCCTGCCGGGACCCGTGCTGGCGGTGGTCCCCATGCTGCCCGACTCGGCCCTGACCCCGGCTGACCCTCCAGCCCCGGCCCCCATGAACATCCCTCCGGGTTTTCCCCGGGACTACCTTCAAAGGCTCGCCTTCTGGATACCCTGGGGGGGGCCTCCGGGGTTCCCCTGGCTTGTCGTGGCCGCGGGGGCGGTGGTCTCAGCGGGAGCCGCATGGTTCTTCATCTCCAGACGAAGGATAGCCGTCGCTTCTCCGGAATCCGGCATCGAGGATGCCGGATCGCCCGACAGCGCCGCCCTTTCCCTGCTGGAGAGCGACGCCTTCGTCCACGGTGACTGGAAGGCCCTCTACGCTCTGATAGACGCCCTTTTCCGGGCGCTGGCGGCTCGAAGGTTCGGCCTGGGGAACCCGGCCCTTACCCTCTACCAGATCGAGAGGGCCATCTCCCGGGAGAAGGAGGGGCGCGGCTTCCTGGAGAAGGCCTCGCCCCTGATGAGGGAGATCGTCCTGCAGATATACGCCGACCGGGGCAGCACCCGGGAACGGAGCCGGGGGTTCATCGAGACCCTGGCGGAGCTCTTCCGGGAGAAGAAATGACCGGGTTCCAGTTCTGGCCCGCGCTCCTGGGCTTTCCTCTTCTGCTTCTTATCCACGGGCTGGCCCGGCGGAAGCGGGGGAGGGGAGTGGTCTTCACCGGGCCCTTCACCGGGATGGACACCCCCGGGGCTTCGGCGGGGCTGGCCGGGGCGGTGCTGTGGGCCGGGGTGCTTTGCCTCTTCGTGGCCCTGGCCCGGCCCCAGTACGGCTACCAGCGGCTTCCCGACGCCACCGAGGGGCTGGATATCGTGATAACCCTGGACGTCTCCACCAGCATGCTGGCGGAGGACTTCTCGCCAAACCGCCTGGCGGCCGCCAAGCAGGCGGCCCTGCAGTTCATCCGGGGGCGCCCCAACGACAGGATAGGCCTCACCATCTACGCCGCGGAACCCCTGATCCTCTGTCCGCCCACCTTCGACCATCTCACCCTGTCCAGGTTCGTTGACAGGGCATCCATCGGCAGCCTTCAGGACGGAACCGCCATCGGGGCCGGGCTGGCGGCGGCGGCCCGGGGGCTCGGGGGCTCCGCCACCACCCGCCGGGTGATAGTGCTGCTGAGCGACGGCATGGAGACCGCGGGGATCGTGGACCCGATAACCGTGGCCAACGCTGTGCACACCCTGCACGGAGACAGCATTGCGGTGTACACCGTAGCCATCGGCACCGAGAGCGACCCCTACGGCGTAGACCGGGAGACCCTGGCCCGGATCGCCACGCTGAACAACGGGAGGCTGTTCGACGCCTATTCCGCCGACGATCTGGCGGACGTCTACGGATCCATAGACTCCCTGGAAGCCTCCACCCTGCCTCCGGAAGGGCTCTTCATATACATCGACAGGTACCTGGGATGGCTCTGGGCCGGGCTGATACTGATCCTGTTCGGCTCCTTCCTCCGCTGGAGGGTGCTGAAGACCATAGGAGGCGGCGAATGACCTTCGAGCGCCCCATGCTGTTGCTCCTGCTGGTGGTCGCCCCCCTGTGGCACTGGCTTCGGGGGGTATGGCTGGCGGACGAGGAGAACAGGCTGAAGCGGTTCGTCCGCCCGGTGCTCTGGGAGCGGGTGGGTATAGAACCGCCCCCCGGAAGGCTTCTGACCCGCTGGCTGTGGACCGCGGCCCTCCTGCTTCTGCTGTTTTCCCTGGCGGGGCCCGTCTGGGGCAGGGATGAAGCGTTCATTCCCGCCGGGGGAAGGAACGTGGCAATAGCCCTGGACGTCAGCCGTTCCATGTTGTGCGACGACGAGAGCCCCACCAGGCTGGGCAGGGCGTCGGCGGAGATCAGAAGGCTTGTCGGGGCCATGCCGGACACCCGTTTCAGCCTCATCCTCTTCAGCGGCCAGTCCCGGCTGGCGGTGCCCATAACGCTCGATTCGGATTTCCTGTTCAGCCGCCTTCCGAACAGCGGAGACGATCCGTTGTTCCTGCCCCCCGGAACCTCCGTGGGCAACCTGGTTTCGGTGATGGCAGACGCCCTCCCCGGCGAGAACCTGGAGGCCAGGGTGGGTATCGTCTTCAGCGACGGCGGCTTCCACGACCTGAACATCGAGAGTTCCATAGAGGAGGCCCTGAACCGGGGAATGGCCCTGGTGACGGTGGGCGTCGGGGGGGACACCCCGGTGACGGTCCCCGACGGCCGGGGGGGAGCCACGGTCTTCCAGGGCGACACCGTGCGCACGGTGCTCGAGGAGGAGCCCCTGAGAAGGCTTGCGGAGGGCACAGGGGGGTTCTACACCAGGATCTCCGAGGCGGGGCACCTGGCGGAGCCCGTGAGAACACTGCTGGCGGTTACCTCCCGGGAGGCCAGGCTCCAGTCGGCCAACATCGGGCCGGGCCGCCGATACCAGTACTTCCTGGGCGGGGCGCTCCTTCTGATGGGCGCCGCGCTGGTCCTGGAGAGGCGGGGGCTGTGATGCTGCCGCTGATTCTGGCGGCGCTGGCCGGGGCGGGACAGAGACCCCTGCTGGAGGTCTACCTCGAGGCCCTGGACCTGTGGGCTTCCGGGGACGGGGAACAGGCCGCGGCCCTGTTCGGGGAGATCGCCGAAAGGATGCCCCACGCCCCCAGGGCGGTGTACAACCTGGCGTCCCTGGCCGGAGAGGACGGGATGTGGGGTCGGGCGGACACCCTCATGACGGCCCTTGAGGGGTGGGAGGAGATGGGCGGGGATTCCCTGTTCGACGCCCGGGTCTCGGCTTCCCTGGGCCGGGCCATGGGGGAGGAGGACTACGCCGGGGTTCAGGAGCAGCTGGAGAACATGCTTCCCCGGGTGGCCGCCGGCACCGCCGACTCCCTGACAAGGCACAACTACGAGGTGGCCCTCAGGTGGCTCCTGCAGCGGGAGCCCCCCCCGGAAGAGTCTCAGGACCAGCAGGACCAGGAAGATCAGGAAGACCAGCAGGATCAGCAGGACCAGGAAGATCAGGAAGACCAGCAGGATCAGCAGGACCAGGAAGATCAGGAAGACCAGCAGGACCAGGAAGACCAGGAAGACCAGCAGGATCAGCAGGACCAGGAAGACCAGGAAGACCAGCAGGATCAGCAGGACCAGGAAGACC
>CAZSKU010000007.1:61181-95971 GCA_964607515.1 uncultured bacterium
CAGCAGGACCAGGAAGACCAGGAAGACCAGCAGGATCAGCAGGACCAGGAAGACCAGGAAGACCAGCAGGACCAGGAAGACCAGCAGGAACAGACCACCCAGCAGCCCCCTCCCGGGCGGGGGGAGATGACCCCGGATGAGGCCCAGAGAATACTTGACATGGTGGAGGAGGCGCAGCCCAGGGGCGACAAGAACGCCTACGGCGCGGTGGTGCCGGGGGCTCCCGATTGGTAGCCCCGGTGATTCTCTGCCTGATCATGGGGGCTTCCGAGCCCTTTTACACGGAGTGTCCCGACACGGTCGCAGCGGGGGATGTGTTCCAGCTCTCGGTGATCTGCGTCTCAACCCGTTGCAACGGGCTCTCTTCGGGCTCTCCGGCCACCGGGCCCGGGCTGGCTTTCCTGGGCAGTTCGGTTTCCAGCTCCGTTTCGGTGGTCAACACTCCCCAGGGCACCACCAGGCAGTCCCGATTCACCCTGGCGATGAGCTTCCAGGGAGTGTCCCCCGGGAACTGGAATCTCGGTCCCGTGGAGGTGGACGCCCACGGCGCCGGGATGTACACGGTTCCCGCCCGGACGGTGACCGTGGTGGACCGGGGCGGATCCTCCGGTGGTCAGGGATCGGTTCAGCGGCCGCCGGCGTCCCGGGGAAGGTCGTGGATAACTCCGGAGGTCAGAGAAGACACCCGGGGAAGGGTGTACCCGGGAGTTCCGGTTACCGTAGATTATTATCTGTATTCATCTTACAACGTAATGGACATCAACTACTCCTGGAGCGGAGCTGACCGGGGGGTCATCACGTCCTTCGATCAGCCCAGGGACATCCGGTGGGAGCATTCCCGGATATCCGGGGTGAACAGGGCTCTGTTCTTCACCGCCGTGTACGTTCCGGCTTCCCCGGGAGTGACCCCGGTTCCGGGTGTGACCGCACAGCTCACATATGCAGAGGTTTTTCCCTTCTCGGCGCCCAAGGATTTCATAGAAAGCGACTCGGTGACCGTGGACGTGTATCCCTTTCCGGAACCGGCGCCTCCGGGCTGGAACGGAACCCTTCTAGACAGCCTGTGCGTGGCGGTTGAGGCGGACTGCCCGACGGTAGGGCAGGCCGGCGAGAGAACCGTGCGGCTCCGGGCCACCGGGCCGGGGGCAACAATGCTGCGGGGGCCGGATTTCATAACGGTCCGGGGGGCGGAACTCCTGCAGAGCGACTCGGGAGAATCCGACGGGGAGGCGTGGTGGGACCTGATCGTGGAGCCCTCGGACACCGGATCGGTCGTCCTCGGGCCGGACACCCTGGTGTGGCTTGACCGGAAGCACGCCCGGTACCGGACTTCGGTGATGGACCCCTGCACCCTGTCCATTGCCGTGATACCCAGGACGGACGTGAGGATCACTGTTCCAGACCCGGACGGAGGCAGGATACCGGCTTCGACCTGGGCAGTGCTTTCCCTGGGTGCGGTGGCGCTGATAAGCACCGTCCTGATCGCCGCCGGAGGACGACGGAGAAGGAAAGTGGAATCTCCTGCCACGGCGGAAAACCTGGAGCAGCTTCTCGAGCGGTTCGAAGCGGAAATCTCCCGTATACTCACCGGCCGAAGGGAGTACCTGGGTTGCGACGAACTGGCGGACCGGCTGGACGAGAGACGGGTGGACACCCTGCTGTCCAGGAGGATTCAGAGGTTCTGGAAGGACATGGAAGGGTACATATCCGACAGGGAGCCGGGGAGCGAGGCCTTCGAGACCCTCAGGGACACGGCGGTACAGCTGCTTTCCGAACTGGACCGGGAGGTCCGGGCCTGAGGGCCATGAAATCCTGAAAAATCTAAAACTTTACATAATATCTATTATCGGACATTAAGCCTGGCCAGCTGATAGCCAACGTAAGCCGTTGTGTCGGGGTTCAGCTCCAGGGACTGCCGCAGCCACTCTCCGGCGGCCTGGGTGTCACCCCTGGCCCAGGAAACCCTTGAAAGCCCCTTCATGGCCTCCGCCGCCATCAGGGTGAAGTCAGGGTCTTCTTCCGCGAGTTCCAGCACCCTCTGGTAAGCCGTGGCGGCGTTCTCCAGGTCCTGGGCGCTGCCCCGGTTCTCCAGAGCCGTGGCCATGTGAATCTGAGCGGAAATCTCCACGTCCTTCGCCGGCCTGGTGGCCAGCAGTTCCCCCAGCACGGTCATGGCCTGGTCGTTGTTCCCCTGAAGGATCATCACCTTGGAGGCCATTATGGCGCAGCGCCGGCCCCAGTTCCTCTGGGGATACTGGTTCCAGGTCTCGGTTGCCATGGCGTTGCACGCCTCCAGGGCCTGTACCGTGGTCTGCATGTCGCCCGATGCGGCCGCCCGCATGGCCTGGTCGTAGAGCCCGGAGGCCGTGATGAACCCGGCCATGGCGCTGTCTTCGGCCCGTTTGGACGCCGAAGTAAGGGCGTTGACCGCCACTATTCCCAGAATAATCACCAGGAGCCCCCCGAGAAGCTCCTTGTAGCGGGCCTTCACGAAGACCAGAGCGTTTTCCAGGTTCTCGTAGACCGGGTCCTTCTTCAACTCTGACTTGGACAGGCGCTTACGGGTTCTGTTGGCCACGGTTGTCCTCCAATTGAGTCAATTCATACAGTATTGAATAGGATTGCTTTCGCAGATCTTCAAGGGTTCCGCTGTTGTTTATCACCAGGTCGGCCCTTTCCGCCCTGGCCTCCGGGGAGAGCTGGCGTTGCCAGCGGGCCTCGGCGGCCCGGCGGGATATCCCGTCTCTGTGCAATATACGAAAAAGGGCTCTTTCCGGGGTGTCCACGACGGCCACCACCCGGTCGAAGTGCTTTCGAAGGCCCATCTCCAGGATCAGCGCCCCTTCCAGTACCCAGACGCCGGGAACCCCCCGGCAGCTCTCCCCGCAGAAGCCCACCCACCTGGCCATCACCGGGTGCATCACCCCGTTGATTCTGTCCAGCAGGCGGGGTTCGGTGAAAGCCCGTTCCCTAAGCATTCTCCTGGCCTCGGGGCCTGAAAGCTTCTCCAGCCCCGGAATTCCCAGGGCGGCTCTGAACCGGGGTTTCTCCATGAGCCGGTGGCCGGCACGGTCGAGGCTGCACACCCGGCACCCCCGCTCTTTCCAGAAGCCAGCCACCGTGCTGGCCCCGGAGCCGCTGTTTCCCGTCAGGGCCACCAGCATCAGCGAAGCCCCCAGCAGACGTTTTCCCGGGAGATAACAACCCGCTGGAGTTCCCCTTCCCGGGAGTTCTCCGGAACCGCTACCGGGACGTAGTTGTCGGTCAGTCCCACCATCCTGCCCTCGTGCCTCCTGCCCTCCACCAGCGCCAGACCGTCGGTTCCAAGGGTGCTTTCCCGGAAGTTCCGGCGGATGGTGCGGGATACATCCCTGAGTTCCCGGCTCCGGCCGGTGACCACCTCGGTGTGCAGCCTCTTCATTGATGCGGCCGGGGTACCGGGGCGGGGCGAGAACGGGAACACGTGAAGATAGGCCAGCAACCCGCTTCGAGCCAGGGACAGGGTTTCCCGGTGGTCTGCTTCGGTCTCCCCGGGGAATCCTGCGATGAAGTCCGCCCCCACAGCGGCCCCGGGAAACAGGCCGTGGATGGTTTCCAGAAGACTTTCCTGATGGCTGCGCCCGTAACCCCGCCCCATGGCGGAAAGAACCCGGTCGCTTCCGCTCTGCATCGGTATGTGGAAGTGCCTGCAGAGACCCGGCAGGGCCGCCAGCCGCCGGAGTGCCGAAACCGTCAGGAACCTTGGCTCCAGGGAACTCAGCCTCACCCGGAACCCCCCCGTCCTGAGAAGCTCCCGGACCAGGTCCGCCAGGTGGTAATCCTGATAGAGCCCTCGTCCGTAATCCGCAAGGTCCACCCCTACGAGGCAGATCTCCCTCTTCCCCATCTCCGAAAGCTCCCGGGCCTGACGGAGCACCGTGTCCCGGGGCTGGCTCCGGGAGGGGCCCCGGGCCAGGGGGACGATGCAGTAGGAACAGCGGTGGTCGCAGCCGGACTGGATCTTCAGGAAGGCCCGGGTTCTCCGGCCGGTCGACACGCCGGAGGGGAACAGCCCCTCCCCCGGCTCCCCCGACGGCATGCCCCGGATCAGGTCCGGAATGCTCTCCTTCTCCGGGTTTCCCACCACCAGGCAGCCCGGTATGCCGCGGTAGTCCTCCGGGCGCATCTGGGACGCGCAACCCGTGACCACGAGAAGGGCTTCGGGGTTCGCCGTCCGGAATCCCTTGACCGTCTTCCTGCACCGGGCGTCGCTCCGTCCGGTGACCGTGCAGGTGTTCACGATCACTATGTCGGCGCAGAGGTGGTCCGGAACCCTGGAACCCTCCAGATCCCGGACCACCGCTTCCACCATGGCATCCGTCTCACATGCGTTGAGCCGGCACCCGAGGGTGTATCCGAAGACCCTCGGGCGGCGGTCGCTTCGGGCGGCGGGGAACACCTGGTTCCCCGCTTCAGCCATTTATTCCTCCCCGGCTTCCTCTTCCGGAGCCTGCTCATCGGGGTCTTCGGCAAGGGTCTCGGCCAGGGTCTGAACCACCGGTTCCGGGGGTGTCTCCACCGGGGGGCGGCCCTCCAGGGAGGACCTGAAGGCGTCCAGTTCCTCCTGGCTTCTGCCGTTGAAATAGCTGGTTACGCTCAGCACTATCCTTCTGCTGCTGGGCACCACCTCGATGACCCTAAGGGGAAGCCTGTCGCCGCCCCTGAGCACCTTGTCGGGGCTTGCCAGATCGTCCCACCCGAGCTGGCTCAGGGGGACGAACCCCTCGATGTCCTGATCGAGGTTGACCACCACTCCCCGGTCCAGGATCTGGGTGACCTCCCCCTCCACCTCGGTGCCCTCGGGGAACTGCTCCTTCATCCTGTCCCAGGGGTTTTCGCTGGTCTGCTTAAGCCCCAGGCTGATCCGGTGGTTCTCCTTGTCTATGCTCAGAACCACCACGTCCAGCTCGTCGCCCTTGTTGAGCATCTCCGAGGGGTGGGTGATCCTCTTGGTCCAGCTCATGTCGGAGATGTGCACCAGGCCGTCTATGCCGTCCTCTATCTCCACGAAGGCTCCGAAGCTGGTGAGGTTCCTGACCCGGCCGCTTATCTGGGAGCCGATGGGGTACCTCTCCTCGATGCTCTCCCAGGGGTTGTCCATGGTCTGCTTGATGCCCAGGGAGATCTTCCTCTCCTCCTCGTTCACGCTCAGAACAAGGGCTTCGATGTCGTCGCCCACGTTGAGGAGCTTGGACGGGTGCCGGACATGCTTGGTCCAGGACATCTCGCTGATGTGGATGAGCCCCTCCACTCCGGGCTCAAGCTCGATGAACGCGCCGTAATCGGTGATGCTGGCCACCACGCCCTTGACCACGGCGTCCTTGGGATACCTCTCGGCCACACCCTCCCAGGGAAAGGGCTGAAGCTGCTTGGTGCCCAAAGAGATACGTTCCTTGTCCTTGTCGAACTTGAGAACCTTAACCTCGATCTCGTCACCGATGCTCACCAGCTGGGACGGGTGCCTCACCCGGCCCCAGCTCATGTCGGTGATGTGGAGCAGGCCGTCTATGCCGCCAAGGTCCACGAAAGCTCCGAAGTCGGTGATGTTCTTGACGATGCCGGTGCGGACCTGACCCTCTTCGAGATCCTTGATGAGGGTCTCCTTCAATTCGCTCCTGGCCTCCTCCAGAACCTGACGGCGGCTGACCACGATGTTGCGGCGTCTCTTGTTGAGCTTGATGACCCGGAAGTCCAGGCTCTCTCCGCAGAACTTCTCGAGGTTGGGAACCTGCCGGAGGGCCACCTGGGAGCCGGGAAGGAAGGCGTCCACGCCCATGATCCTGACGGTGAGGCCGCCCTTGATCCTCTTGATGACTGTTCCCTTGAGCACGGTGCCTTCGTCGTAGGCCGCCTTGATGTCGTTCCACACCCGGTGGAAGTGGGCCTTCTCCTTGCTTACCGACACCCGGCCGTCGTCGTCCTCGAGCTTTTCGATGAACACGTCAACCCTGGTGCCCTCGGCTATGTCCTCGTCCGAGCGGAACTCCTGCCTGGGGATGACCCCCTCGCTCTTGTAGCCGATGTTGACCAGGACTTCCTTGTCGTTGGCCGCGATGATCCGGCCCGGGACGATGGTTCCGACCCTGAGCACGGTCTGCCCCAGGGTGTTGTCATACTGGGTCTCCAGCAGACGGCGTTCCTCCCTGGTGTAGTCCTGTCCCTCGATAGCCTCGACTTCCTCTTCCGAGAGGCCGACGACGAACTCCCTCTCCTCGCTCATTCCTTCTCCCTTCTCGATGGTTCACTGATGCGATCTGCGTATCCCTTGAAGACGCCGGCCCTCCGGCCCGCGTCGGCTATTCTCTCGGTCACCAGCCGGGACACCCCCCCGTCTCCGTCACGCCGGACCAGCTCTTCGATCTCCTCCGGGGTGACAGGAGGGCCGAAGGCCACGGTGAGCCCCCGCAGGGGCCGTTGAGTTCCGCTGATGTATGCGGGCACCACCGGGGCGCCGCTGCGGCGGGCCAGCAGAGAAATTCCCGGCCTGGCTCTTCTGAGAAGCCCGTCCCGGCTCCTGGTGCCCTCGGGGAACATGGCCAGAATCTCCCCGCGTTCCAGGATTTCCAGGGCGGCCCGGATGGCTCCGGTGTCGATGCCCTTCCGGTTCACCGGAAAGGCGCCGAGCCTGGGAAGAAGCAGCCGTGCCATGGGCTTTCTGAAGAGTTCCGACTTGGCCATGAAGTAGGGAACCCGGCGGGAGGCGACGCCCAGCACCGGAGGATCCCAGTCGGAGATGTGGTTGGCAGCCAGAATTACCGGGCCCGAGGCGGGGATAAGGTCCCTGCCCGGATCACGAAGCCTGAAGAAAACCATTGCGGTGAGCCGGACCAGCCCGTGAAACAGGGGGATCAGCCTACTCCTCATGACCGGTTCTCCAGAAGGGCGTACCGGGCCAGCACTGCTTCGACCTGCTGCGCCAGGGTCATGTGGGTTCCGTCCAGCCAGAAGGCCCCGGGGGACACTCTGAGGGGGCTGTCCGGCCGGAAGCGGTCCCGACGGTCCCGGCGGATCACCTGGCGGACCATCTCCCCCATTTCGCCTTCCCCCAGGTCCCGAAGGCGCCGACGGGCCCTGACCGGGGCGTCGGCCACCACGTAGACCTTCATGAAGGCGTCGGGAAACACCACCGTTCCCATGTCGCGCCCTTCGGCTACGGTGTTCCTGTCCCGGGAGAAAAGCCTCTGAAGGTTCACCAGAAAGGCCCTGACCTGGGGCCGGGCGGAAAGGATGCTGGCCGCCTCCCCCATCTCCGCGGTGTTTATGAGGCCGGTGACGTCCCGTCCGTCCAGGGTGATGCCGTTCTCCGGGGTGAAGCCGAAGGAATGGGATTCCAGCAGGGCCGCCGCCGCCGGGCCGTCGTCCAGAAGGATTCCGGAACGCATGACGACCAGGGCCGAGGCTCTGTACATGGCGCCCGTATTGAGGAAGGAGAAGCCGAGAAGTTCCGCTACCCGCCTTGCGGTGGTGCTTTTTCCGCTGGCGGCCGGGCCGTCGATGGCGATAACCCTATGCAGGCAACTTCACTTCCCCTCGTTGAAAGTGGCGCTAACATATGGAACACGAGGGGTTTGGTCAAGGGTCAAGGCCAACCGACCGGTAGAGTTCGCCGGTCTCGGCCCGGGTCAGGGGGCGCCAGGTCCCCCGGGGGATGTCCTTCAGGGAAACCGGGCCGTACCTTACCCGCTCCAGCCCCGTAAGGTTGACGCCGCAGGCGGAACAGAGCCTTCTGACTTCCCGGTTCCTGCCGGTTGCGATGACCAGCCTCAGCCGTTCGTCCCCCCCGGCCCGGGCCACCGTCAGGGGCCTGGAGAACTGGCCCCGGGCTATGAAAGCCCCTTTCCTGAGCCTGTCCATGGCCCGGGGGTCCGGCGGCTCGTGGAACAGCAGTATGTACTCCCTCTCCAGCGCCCATTTCGGGTGGGTCAGGCGGTAGTTCAGATCACCGTCGTTGCTCCACAGCAGAAGCCCCCCGGTCCTGACGTCCAGCCTTCCAACCGGCGTCGTTCCCGGGGGCATGCCCCTGGAGAGGGTGTGCACCCCCCTGGGTGCGTCGGTGTCCATGGTTGTCTCCACCCCCACCGGCTTGTTCATGGCCGCCAGGAAAACAGCCGGCACGGCGACCCTGGCGCCGTCGAAGCGCACCACGTCCCCGGAGGTCACCCGCACCGCGGGGTTTCTCACGACCACTCCGTTCACTGTCACCATGCCGGTGCGGATGTCGTCCTCCACCGAGCGCCTGGCCCCCCGGCCCGCCCGGGCAAGGAAACGGTTCAGCCTCATCCCCTCAGGGGTTTCCATGTTCCTCTTCCGTGAGTTCCCCGGCGGCCCTTTCCAGGTCGTCCGCCCCCAGGGCCAGGAGGTTGCCTATCTCGTCCAGTCTGGGAAGGTGTTCCAGGGACCCCAGGCCGAAGTACTCCAGGAATGCCGGCGTGGTGGAGTACAAAAGGGGTCGTCCCGGGGTTTCCATTCTGCCGGCTATGGTCACGAATTCCCTTTCAAGAAGGGTTTTCATGGCGCTGTCGCAGTTCACCCCCCGCACCGCTTCCACGTGCGCCCTGGTGCAGGGCTGGCTGTAGGCCACCACCGCCAGGGTCTCGAGGGCGGCCCTGGTCAGCCTGCCGGGCCGGCGGCCCTCGAAGAGCCTCGACACCACGGCCCCGAGTTCCGGGTCGGTGACCAGCCGGTAGCCCCCGGCCAGGAAGACCGCCTGCATCGCATGACCGCCCAGGGCGAGAGCGCTCTCGACTCTCGAGACCGCCTGTTCCACCGCTTCCGCCCCGGCTCCGGTTAGCTCGCAGAGATGTTCCACCGAAAGGGGCTTTTCGGCGGCCATGAGCAGGGCCTCCACCTCCCTGGCCAGCCTGTCCAGCATCATGCCCATTTTTTCGTCCGTTCCAGTGTGATGCCTCCGAAGGAACCTTCCTGCCGGCATCGGATCCATCCCCGGCGGACCAGTTCCAGCACGGCCACGAAAAAGGAAACAACCCGGTGCCGGTCCCGGGTTTTCCCCAGTATCCTGCGGAAGGGGACCCGCTTCCCCCCGGGAAGAGCCAGGGACAGCCCCTCGATGCACTCGGAGATGGAAAGCACAGGCCTTTCTATCATCTGGGGCCTGGCCGGCTGGTCCTTCCTGGCCAGGGATTCCAGGGCCTCCAGCAGATCCAGGATGGAGCCTGTCTCCCGACCCGCCGCTTCCCGCCCGGAGTCCTGGTATCTGTCCCTCTCCCCCGGGGGCGGGAAGGCGTCACGCCAGGAGTCCTCGCTCTCCCTGAGTTCCGCCGCCGCCTCCCGGAAGGCCCTGTACAGGATCAACTGCCGGAGAAGGGCGCTGCCGGGGTCGCCCAGGTCCTCCCGGGACTCCCGCCGGGAGGGAAGCAGGGAACGGCTCTTCATCCGGGTGAGGGTGGCGGCCATGACCAGGTATTCGCCGGCCACGTCGATGTTCAGTTCCAGGGCGCCGCGGATGTAGTCGAGGTACTGCCGGGCAACCTGGGAGACCATCACCAGGGTGATGTCCATCTCGTCCCGGCGGATCAGGTAGAGCAGCAGGTCCAGGGGACCCTCGAACTCCGCCAGGGATACCCTGCAGGCGGCGCCCCCGGGGTGCTCGACCTCAGGGCGCATAACCTAGTTCCAAGAGGTCCGCCGGACGGTCGGTCCAGCCCTCCCTGACCTTCACCCATATCTCCATCTGGACCGGCCCATGCCAGGCCTCCTGCAGAGCCGTCTCGGCGTCCTTCTGAATCCTGGCCAGGGTCTGGCCCTTCCGTCCGATGACCGTACCCTTGTCCCCGGCCCGGGCCACCAGCAGGTTCACCCGGATGTAGAGTCTTCTGTCGGTGCGGGAGTATTCCTCCAGCTGGACAGCCACGGACTCCGCCACATCCCGGGACAGCGCGCCGAGCAGCACCGACCGGATCAGCTCCGAAGCCAGGAACCTGCAGGAGTTGAGGGTACTCACCCCGTCCGGGAAGAGCCTCTCCCTGACCGGGAGCAGCTTGAGGGCCGCCTTCCTGAGAGCCTCGACCCCCACTCCCAGGGGGGGAGACACCGTGACCACCCCGGCGCAGCGCACTCCGAGCCCCACCTGAAGGGCCATGGGAACCCTGAATCTCCGGGGGAGGTGGTCGCCGTGGCCCAGGGCTGCCAGGAAGGGCCTGCCCTGAAGAAACAGGGTATTGATGAAATCCATTACGAAGGGGGACCGCAGCTGCTCCAGGGGGCGCCTGGCGTCCAGAAGGAGCACCGCCGCGTCGCACCCCCGGGCCCACTCTTCCGGCTGGGAGGTTTCCAGGGGAGGCGAGTCTACGAAGCAGGCCTGGGCTTCAGGGGAGGTGTATACGCCGGTTATGGGGAATCTGGTGGTGCCCGGTTCCGGGTGCACCGGAGAGAGGGGGTATCCGGCGAGTCGGTTGAGAAGGCTGGATTTGCCGGTGTTTCCCGGGCCGGCAATCAGGACGTATCCGCTCTGAATCCTGTCGGAGCCTGTCATCTCGGTTCGCCCGGAATCCCGGGCGGAGTTCCCTCGAGAGCCATGAAATCCCCTCCCGCGGTGCCCAGGAAGACCACTCCGCCGGCCACCACCGGCTGGGTTCCCGAATAGCCCTCCAGTTCCAGGGAGCAGACTTCCTCCCCGGAGTTGAGGCTCAGCACGTGAAGCCGCATGTCGTCGCAGGAGGCGTATACCAGGGTGTCGCACACCGCCGGTGGAACCTGCATCCAGTTCTCGAAGGACACCTCCCAGCTCAGGGCGCCGGTGTCCATGTCCAGACAGACCAGCCTTCCGTCACAGGTACCCGCCAGGAGCGCGGACCCCGCGGATACCGGCCGGGACACCACGGTACGACCCTCCACCCGGGGCAACTGGGTTTCCCACAGGGTGGCGCCGTCCACCAGACCCAGGGCGAGCACCTTCCCGCTGGAGAACCCCGCGAAGACCATGGAGCCGCAGATGGTCGGGGGCGAGGGCTGGGAGGCGAACTCCCGGCTCCAGATCTCCCGTCCCGATGGGTCGAAGGCGGTCATCTCGCCGCTTTCGGTGACGAACACCGCGGTGGTGTCCAGCACCGCCGGCCCCAGCACGAGGCCGTTCATGGAGCCTTCCCAGACAAGCCGGCCGGTTTCCGCGTCAAGGGCCGCCACTCCGCCCATGCTGGTGCCGGCCAGCACCAGTGTGTCCGCGAAGAGAGCTGCGTCGCTGAACACGTGGTAGCCCAGCCCGGTGGACCAGACCTTCGCCCCGGTCTCCCGGTCCAGGCAGTAGACCACCCCGTCCTGACCGCCGAACCACAGCGTGGATCCGTCCCCGGAAGCCCCTCCGGAAAGCCCGCACACCACCTGGAACGACCACAGGACCTCCCCGGTGAGGGCGTCCACCGCCCGGAAACGGGCGTCGTTGCAGCCGACGTAGAGCACGCCGTCCAGAAGGACCGGGGAAGAGAAGAACTCGTACCCGGTCTCCAGCCGCCAAAGCTCCCGGAAAGGGTTTGCCACCGGGTCGCCCCAGGCGGGGTTCCCCAAGGAACTGGAGCCGGCCTGGGGCCAGACTTCGGGAAGGTCCCGCACCACCGCCGGAGGCTCCTGGACGGCGAGCGAACCGGGTGCTTCCCGGTCGCCCCCATCGGCGGAGGAACCCCGGCCCCCCAGCCTTCCGGTGGCCGCCAGCACCGCCACCGCGACGGCGGCGAACAGCACTATCGCCATGGCGGCCTGTTTCTGGCTCTTCCCTCCGGTCTGCGCCATCAAGGAAAACACTTTACATCCGTCCTTCCGAGGATTGCGGGCGGGTCAGTAGATGATCACCGGCGAGCCCACCTCCAGGGTTCTGAAGACGGCTTCCAGGTCGTCGTGCCCCAGCCTGATGCAGCCGTGGCTCACGTTGTTGCCCCGGCCCACCCCGTAATGGAGCAGTATGCCTCCCCCCAGGTCCAGGGCGTAGCTTCCCAGGGCGCCGGGGACCACCCGCACCCAGACCCTCTGGGACGCGGTAAGTGAGTCGTTGAAGAAGGCGACCTGCTCCTCCCAGCTCAGGTCCTGGGGAATGACCACCTCCTGGCCCGGAGGGGGCGGAGTGAGGCTTTGCTCCTGCCAGTACCAGTCGGGCCTGAACCAGTAGGGGTTCCGGGTCTTGTAGAGCACCTGTCGAAGCCCCCTGGGGGTGCTGAAATCCCAGGTCTGACCGTTGGCCGACTCGGTCCACCCCTTTCCTGTTCCCACGAAACCCGACCGGACGAGCATCCCGCCCCGGCGTAGATGGAAGCGGTTTTGAAAGGTGTCAATGACCAGATAATAACCGGGGAATTCCGACGCCAGCCGGGCCTCTTCCAGCCGGAGCCTGAGGCTGTCGTTCTGCCTTCTCAGCACCAGGGCGCTCTCGGCTTCCGCGGCGAGAAAGGAGTTTACCGCCGCCAGGGTGTCGCACCGGAGGGACGTCCTGAGGGCCTGCAGCCTGTGTTCCTCCGCCGCTTCGCTCCAGCCGCTCACCTTCCGGGAGGAGTAGGCCAGGGTTAGAAGGCTCGCCCCGAGGCACACCGCCATGCTTGCCAGGAGCACGGTTTGGTTCGATTTCAAGTTGTTTCCCTTCGGTGAGTCAGATGACCGGATTCTCCACCAGGTTCCGCCTGGTCTGCCAACGGGCGGCGCTGCCCCGGGTGTCTATGTGGACGTAGGGGCCGTGGGACTCGGTCCACCGGTAGGCCGAGGCCCCCCCCACGGGAACCTCCCCCCGGGCTTCCAGCCCTCTGGTCAGGGAGACCAGGAACTCCCCGTCGTACACGTCAATCCTCTTGTTCCTGTCGATGTCGTCCATGAGGTTGTTCGAGGGCCACCCCTCGACCCAGACGTCCGCCGCCTTTCCGTAGATGTGCAGGGAGGTGTCCGTCTCGTTGCCGATGGCGGAGTTGTATGCGGGGGTGCGGAACCCGCTGATAACGTGAATGCTCCGGGCGGCGGGGTAGCAGGTCCGGACCTCCTCGAGGAGCGCTTCCAGCTTCCAGACCAGGTTCAGGTCCAGGGCCATGTACTGGGGCCAGTCCCCCCGGAGGGTGCAAAGGAAGTCGCTCGTCCGGAAATGGGTGGAGAGCCTGGTGTTGTAGGTTTCCTGCCGGAGTTCGATAAAGCCGTCGGGTATGAACTCCCTGGTGGCCGCGTCGGAACCGCCGAAAAAACCCATCGGGTAGGAGTTAAGGGTTGCCGTGCGCATCCTGCTGCCATCCACCGGGACCAGCACCGCCCACTCCTGCACCGAGTCGCCGGCCCTGCCGGTGAGGGTGAATATCCCGTGGGACCTGGGAAGGTCGAAACAGAACTCCCGTCCCTGCCCCCGGGTATCAAGCATGCTCCAGGACAGGGAATCGCCGCATGAAACATGCACCCGGCCTCCGGGAACCGCGACGAAGGAAGTCATACTGGGGTTCAGCGGGGAGCCGTCCACCGAAATGGAGAAAACCGGGGGCGCGGGAAGGGGATCCTCCGCCGCTCCCATGAGCAGCAGCCAGATGAAACCAGCCACGGAGAACGCCACCGGAACCGCCTTTCAGTCAATCCTTAACTCGGGAATATCTCAGAAAGGGGCGGAATCCTCAAGGGCGGCCACCCTGCGTCCCTCCCGGCGGAGCCTTCCATCGCAGTGAAGCCTCACCGCCTCGGGGTAGATCCTGTGCTCCTCCGCAAGGATCCTTCGAGAAAGGGTTTCCACGGTGTCCCCGGGGATCACGGGAACCGGGGATTGCAGGATTATGGGACCCGTATCGGTTCCCCGGTCCACGTAGTGCACGGTGCATCCGGAAACCTTTACCCCGTGCTCCAGGGCCCTTCTCTGGGGTTCCAGCCCGGGAAACGCCGGCAGAAGGGAAGGATGGATGTTCATGATCCTCCCGTCGAAAGCTTCCAGGAGCGGGCCCTTCAGAAGGCGCATGAGCCCAGCCAGGCACACCAGGTCAATCCCGCTTTCCAGGAGGAATCCGGTCCACTCCTCCTCCTCCCGGAGGCCGAACCGGGTGCGGTGGGGACCGGGGTCCATATGCCGTCCCCGGACACCCATCTCCCTGGCCCTGTCGAGGGCCGGAGCCCCGGGGTTGTCGGTGAGCAGCAGGGTGACTCTGCCCGACCCGGTGTTCCCCCGGACCAGTGCCTCGAAGTTGCTCCCCCTGCCGCTGGCCAGTACCGCCACCGCAACGGTGCTCATCTGTCCCCCCCCTCCTCCTCCCCGGGAGCCGCCGGCGGCCCCTCGGAAAAACTCCAAGTCACCCCGAAGGTCCAGGATCTCGAGGCGGTTTCCGTCAGGTCCTCCAGGGCCAGGGCGAAGGAGAAGGTCCGCAGGGTGAACCCCGCCAGAAGGTCCATGGATCCCTCCCATTCCCGGTCGACGAGGTCCGCCCGGATTCTGCCTCCGGCCTCCAGCCTGGCCCGGTACCAGTCGATTCCCGGCAGCGCCCAGGCCGTCAGGGAGAGGGAGTCCCGGTCGAAGTCCCAGCAGGCCCCTCCACTGCCCCTGACAAGGCTCCGGTTGATGGTCGCCGAAAGGGCTATCCGATTCACGTCGTTGATCCTGGCGGCGGCGGAAAAGGGGCCCAGGTTGCCGGCGGCGAAACCCCCGATGTTCCCCGAGTCGGGAATCGCTGCTCCGATGCTCAGGGTCCCGGGCAGCCCCAGACCCGCGCACAGCACCGCAGAGCTGTCGTTCAAATCACCATTGAATGAGAGGTTAGCCCTTCCGAGCCGAACTCCGGTCACAACGGCTGCCCTCCAGTGGATCGCCGGTTCGGTCCAGGCGGCTCCGGCCCCGGCCCCGTAAAATACCCTTCCAGGGTATGATATGTAGTCCGCCATTATCCACGGTCTCCGGTCTCCGTGGAAGAGCCTGGAGAAACCCGATCTGAGTCTGGCGGGACCGGTGGCGTACCCACCGCCCAGGGAGTAGCCGTCCTCCCAGAAGAGCCCGGCTCCCGCGGCCGACCCCCGGTCCAGGGTGATCAGGGCCACGGCGGCGGAGTCGCCCCGGGACCAGGAGAATCCCCCCAGTACGGACATGGGAAGCCTGCGCCTGAGATACACGCTGTAGCGGCTTCGCTTCTCGGTATTCTGAAGCAGACTTATGCCTGTCTCGAAGGAGCTGTCCGGAACCTCCGCCGGGGTTGCGGACAGGCACCAGCGTCCCCCTCCCCAGAGACCCGAAGAAAGGGGATCGGTGACCGACGTTCCGGACCTGGAAGCCGCCGGAGGAACGGGCCCCGGGCCGAAGGGAACCAGGGGAGCGCCGTCCATGAGCACCGTTTCCAGGCTCCCGGCCACCATGAAGGAGGCTGTGGAGTGGTACTCCCACCGGTCCTGCAGAAGCGTATACCAGTCCCTGGAGGGCGGTTCCCCCGAAAGCGCCAGCAGCGCCGCAAGCGGAAGGACCGTCAGAAACCCTCCCTGCCCATGGCCCTGTAGGTAAGTACCTTGCCCCGTTCGACCCCCGGCTGGTCCAGCGGGTCCACGTCCAGGTACAGCCCCGCCAGCACCGTGACGATCTGATAGAGCATCAGTATCCGCCCCATGGTTTCCGGAGAGACCGGAGGCACCCTAAGCCGGCAGACCGGCAGCCCCCGCTCCGCCAGAGCCGTGGCGGTGGCCTCCTCCTCGGCGGCCCTGAGCTCGTCCGGGCTCCTCCCCTCAAGGTACGCCATGGAGGGGTACCCGGCGAAGGGGCCCGGACGGACCCTGCCCGGTTCCGGCGGGGTCTCGCCGATGATGGTCACGAACTTGTCCAGGGGGCCCTCCATGAACAGCTGCACCAGGGAGTGCTGGTCCCCGGGACCCTTGCACGCCAGGGGCGTCTGCCCGGTGCAGGTGGGTTCGCCGCTGAGGGTCCTGGCCTTCCCCAGGCTTTCGGCCCAGAGCTGGGCGAACCAGAGGGCGGTGTCGTAGAGCAGGTCTGTGTAGGGCATGAAGACGTGGACTGGATGACTGTGAAAGAAATGCAGGCAGGCCGCCGCCACCCGGGCCGCCAGGCTGTCCGTTCCCAGCGCCAGAAAATCCTCCAGCGCCTCCCCCGCCCCCCGGAGAACCCCCCGGACGTCTATCCCCGCGAAGGCTGCGGGAAAGATTCCCACCGGGCTGAGAACGCTGTACCGGCCTCCCACCGCGGGGGGCACGGGAAGGGTCCGCCAGCCCCGCTCGCCGCTCAGCCGTCGAAGGTCTCCCCTCTCCGGATCCGTGACCGCCACCACCCGGGAATCGCTTCCTATCCAGGGATACAACTCCATGAAGACCGACAGGGTCTCGGCGGTGCCGCCGGATTTGGTGACCACCGCCAGCGTAGTCTCCCGGGGGTCCCGGGAGTCCATTATCCCGCGGATAAGGCGGGTGTCAGGGGATTCCAGCACCCCGACCCGGCCGCCGGAGGGGTTGCCCAGGGCCGACAGCATGGCCCGGAGACCCAGGGAGGAACCCCCTATGCCGCAAACCACCAGGTTTTCTCCCATGGCCCGGACCCGGCGGGCCTCCTCCAGGGAGGCTTCCAGCAGGGCCTCGTCCCGGGGGAGGAAGGTGAATCCCAGTTTTCCTCCGCTCCTGAGGGCCATGAACCTGTCCACCGTCTCCGCCGGAAGCAGCGGATGGTCGAAGGAGGTCCGAAACACCATGTCCGTCATCAGTCGCTCCCTTCAACCGCCCATGGCAGGAGCGGCAGAGAATCCAGCGAAGTTTCGCAGTGCACCAGTATCCCAGAGGGGGTTTCCCCCATCACCCTGACCGGAATGCTGTCGTCCGGCGCGGCGATGACGAATATACGAAGGCCTTCCTCCCACAGGGCCGTGCCGGGAAGGGTCCAGGTGCCCGGAAGGACGAAGCCTTCTTCCGGAACGGAACCCGCCACCAGGGCCGATTCCCGGCTGGACTCCAGGAACACCGCCCCGGGTACCGGGGGCCAGAAGGTCAGCGGCGTCTGGGGATACAGGACCCAGAGTGATTCCGCCGGCGCGGAAATCATCGCCAGGGTGTCTCCCCCGGTCAGCAGCGTTCCCCGGGGGGGGAAGGCAGGCTCCCCCGCCAGGGGCGAGAGCACCCAGGCGAACCATGGGGGCGACTCCAGAACGGCCCTCAGGCTGTCCGCTCTGGGCAGGTCTCCCCGGGACTCCGCCAGGGCAAGCGCCATGAGGGTTCTTGATTCCAGGAACGGGCTCACCGGGTCCGCGAGCCTGGCCAGGGTGTCTCCCGGGATCACCGGACCCCGGGGGTACAGCGAATCCAGCACCATCTGACCGGGCCCCGCCAGGAGCACCGGCCTGGGGACTGTTTCTACGGGTCTGGCGGCGACAGCAACCCCGGGACCGGCCGTCACCACCGCCGGTTCCTGCGCAACCGCCGTCCGGGAGGCTTCCCGGGGGCCGCCGCCGCAGGACAGCACTGGACAAAGAATGAGAAGGTACTTAGTTTTTCCCACCTTGTGAGTATCGCCGTCCTCGAAGCTGTTGTCTACCGCCGGCCCGGCCGGCCCGCAACTCAACCCTAATGGAAATCCGGCCATGAAGAAATACCAGTCCATCCCCATCCTGTGCCTGGCGGCCCTGACGGCATCATGCGGAAGGGAAGCCAGAACGAGCGGTTTCTTCGCCGGGGGCGTCACCGGAACCAGGGTGAACGGCATTCCCCTGGAAACCGGTGAAATCCCCGCTCCCCTGTCCCCCGGCGACACCCTGGTGAACTGCGAGTTCAACAGCCCGTCCGACACCCCCTTCGGCCGCGTCCCCTACGAAGTCTACGGCGGAGCTCTTCAGCTGGACAACCGGCCCGGGAGAGCGCCGGTGGTGTTGCTCTCCGATGCTGGTCTTTTACGGGACGGAATGGTCCAGGCCAGGTTCAACATGGTGGACGCCCCGTTGCACACGGTGGTGGGCCTTGTCCTGCGGGCATCGGATCAGGAGAATTTCGTGCTTGCGGGTGTCAATTCCCGGGGCCAGTACACCGTTCAGGAGTGCCGCAACGGTCTTTGGTTCACGGTGATGGGGCTGGACTCCTTCGAGGACAGCAGGCTTCTGCCCTACTCCGCTCCCTGGGTGGAACTCTCGGCTGTGGTTCACGGCAACTACATGGACTTCTCCGTGAACGGCCAGCTGGTGCAGGTGGTCAGGCTCAGGATGCCCGCCCTGGGCGTCGCCGGGGTGTTCGTGGACGAGGGCATCCGGGTGGAGCTGGACCGCTTCACCGTGATTCCCGACCTGTGAACCCGCTGCTCCCTGCGGCGCTGGTCATGGCGGGGGTGTTCCAGGCTCCCCCCCTGGAGTACCGGGAGCCGGTTCCGGAAGATCATCCCAGCGGCATACCCGTGCTGTGCTACCATCACGTGGGGAATCCCGGCGTGCGTTACGGAGTCTCCCCGTTCCGACTTGAGTCCGACCTGCGTGCTCTGTACGAGAACGGCTTCTACCTTGTAACCCCCGGGGACCTGGAAAACCGTCTGATGCAGGTCCCCGGGGACAGACGGCCGGTCATGATCACCTTCGACGACGGCTGGGAGGACCACTGCCGTTTCCTGCCGGAAACCGGAGAGCTGGACCCCATGTGCGCTCTGGGAATAGTCGAGGGATGCCTCGAGGACCACCCGGATTTCGGCGGCGGCGTCACCTTCTTCGTGAGCTGGGACAAGACTCCTTTCGGCGGGGAGACCCTTGAAAAGCTGAACATGATCCTCGACCTGGGCCACGAGGTGGGGAACCACTCCCTGAGTCACACACCGTTCCAGTTCATCTCCGAGGACGGTTGGCGGCGCCAGGTCAACGGCGCCCTGGACAGTTTCGAGGAGTGCCTGGGAATGAGGACCGGGGAGGTCCGGGCCCTGGCATACCCCGGCGGGCGGCTGCCCAGGGACGGGGCCGTACAGGAATTCGTGGCGCAGCTCACCTGGAACGGCAGGCCCTCGGTGACCAGCGCTTTCGTGGTGGACGGGATGATCACCAACTTCTCCAGGGTTTTCGACGGCCCCGGCCGGTTCTGCATAGGCAGGATAGACATGAGCCTCTACACCGTGGGGCAGCTGCTCCGGTGGAGGAACCTGATAGCCACCGGCACCGGCCGCACCGGTATCAGAAGCCCTCTGGCCTGGCGTCCCTGAGGCCGTACACCACGCTGTTCTCCAGGAAGATGTCCCCCTCGGGTTCCAGGGCGAGAGCCGCGTGCGGGAATCCGAACCGGTAGTGGAAAACAATCCCCTCGGGGGTTACGCTGAAGGTTTCCAGGTCCTCCCTGGTGAATGAACGCCGGTACAGGTCCTCCCACATAGCCGGTTCGCCGGCCATTGCCTGTGCCTTCCGGATGTTTTTCTGGAGAAGCCCGTCCAGGATCCCCGCAAGCCGGTCCAGGTTCTCCTCCCCCGCCAGGTCCGCCATGGTAAGCCTTTCTCCGGTGGCGGCGTCGAAGGTGAAGTAGATGAAGTGAGTGGAAGGGTACGCCCCGAGGTGTTCCAGCCGGATCGTCAGGTCCAGGATTCCGGCGTCCAGGCGGTTCACCGTGAAGCCGGCCCCAACGATGCCGCCCCCGGACTCCTCGAAAAAGCTCCGGGTCTCCTCCGGGGTCTCCCCGGTCACGGTCCGGTAGTCCAGCGTTCCGTTGATCCTCTCCAGCGTCTCTTCCGGAGCGTCCCCGACCACCTGGGGCCACGCGAGAACCGGCGCTGTGCCGTCACCCAGGGGAATCTCCAGCGAGTTGACCTCCAGGGCCGCCAGCAGTATCAGAAGCATCACAACCTCCCTCCGCAGGGGGGATATATTCCGCCGCGGGGTCACCCGCAATCGAGTCTAACCTTCCGGAGGTGCATATGACAGCGCTTGCATTGGTGTTTCTTCTCGCCGGACAGCCAGGTGAAACCCGGACGGCGGACTTCAGCCTGGACGAGGCCAGGATGAGGCTGACCCAGGTGGAGGAAGCCCTCTCCTCCTTCACCGAACTGACAGGCCGGCTTCGGGAGGACGGGCTGGCGGCGGTTCCCGGAGACATCTCCTACACCGCCTGGGAGGAGCAGTACATAGGCTTCCCGAACTACGTCAGGTGCATCCGCGGCGCCATGGAGAGCCAGGCGCTCCAGATACTTCTCCTCAGGATCCGGGTCGCGGAACTCACCAGCGGGGACGCCGGGGAGCTGGAACCCCTCCGGGCCCAGGCCCGGGAGCAGGAGGCGGTTCTGGCTGAGATCTCCGGTTCGGGGCCGGTGGACTAGGGGGCGAAACGTGGCGGGAATGTGGTGTTTTCTTCTGATTCCGGTCTTCACCGCGGTGACCCTGGTGGAGAAGTCGGAAGGCCTCGACGACCCGGAGTTGGAGAACGGAAGAACCGAGTACGAACTCCTCGACATGGACGGCGACGGGCAACTCGATCTTGTTTCCGTGGGTGACCACGGCTCCCCCGGCAGCCACCAGCACGGGATAACCCTGTGGTTCGGCGACGGCCAGGGCCACTGGGAATCGGTGCAGGAAGGGAACTTCGGCTACGGCGGGGTCGCCCTGGGCGACCTGAACAACGACGGCCTCATGGACGCCGCCTGGGGAATACACCACAACTACGGGTCGGGCGGGTTCGGCGACCAGCTCATCGGCGCGGCACTGGGCAACGGGACCGGAACCGGATGGATACCCTGGGGCAACGGCCTGGGAAGCGGCGGCGAAACCTGGGGAATGTTCGCCACGGACCTGGCGGACTTCGACAACGACGGTCTCCTGGACCTGGTCAGCCAGTCCTTCGGCGCAGGCAACGGCGTGAGGGTGTACAGGAACCACGGAGACGGAACCTGGAGCCAGGAGTGGTCCGCCCCCGGCGCCAACACCTACTACACCCTCCAGACCGGGGACTTCGACGCCGACGGGAACATGGATTTCATCTGCACCCGGGACTATGAGAACATCTGGTTCGGAGACGGTTCCTTCGGCTTCACCCTGACCCAGGCGGGGCTTCCCCAGAAACTCATGGCGGCGGTGGACGCGGGGGACCTGAACAACGACGGAAGGGACGACATTCTGGTGTCCATGGGCAGCGATTCCGGGGTCAGGGCCTACTGCTACGATCCAGCCGCCGGTGAGTGGGAGGATTTCTCGGCGGGGCTTCCCTCCGGCGTAAGCTACACCATGGTGCAGTTCGGCCTCCTGAACGGCGACGCTTTCCTGGATGCGGCGGTGTACGCCGGCACCCAGGGCCGCATCTACCTCGGGAACGGACAGGGAGTATGGACCGGCGACGCGGTCTTCAACTTCTCCACTCCGGGCCATTTCTCAGCCATGCGGATTCTGGGGGACTTCGATCACGACGGCCGGGAGGACATCGTGGTGCAGGCCGCCGAGGGAAGCACCTGGGACTACACCAACATCCTTCGGGCCTTTTCCCCCTGGCAGGAACCCCAGGATCTTTCCCTCTCCGTGGTGACCCCCATCGGGGGTGAGCACCTGTGGGCCGGATCCGTCCGGACGGTGCGATGGCTCGCCGGCGTCCCGGCTTCCATGGGCCAGGGCTCGGTGGACATCCACCTATCGGTGTCCGGCCCCGGAGGCCCCTGGGAAACGGTCACCGAGGGGGCTCCGGACAACGGCGCCTTCCAGTGGGCGGCGCCCCAGAAGAACTCCTCCCAGTGCAGGATCAGGATCACCCTGTCCGCCGGCGGGCAGAGCGTTCAGGCCGTGTCACCGGGGGATTTCACCATACAGCAGGGAACCGGAATCGAAAGCCCCTCCTCCCCCCTGCCCGTTCCTTCTTCAGGGGTGGTCGTGTTTCCGAATCCCTGTATCGGACAGCCCGAGATACGGGTCTCCGAGGGCCCCGGGGAAATCAGGGTCTTCGACATGTCGGGCAGGTTGGCGGCCCGAATCCCGGTTCCCGAGGGCGGGCCTTTCCAAACGGTACTGCGGGGCCCCGGGGGCGAACCTCTTCCAACAGGGGTCTATCCGGTGATCTTCGAGGGGCCGTCGGGAACCTCGGAAACCATGTTCCTGCAGCTGAGGTGATTCCCCGGCTCAGAAGCCGATGAACCAGTGCTGTTTCGTCGAGGCCGGGCGAAGGCTCGGCTGGAGTTCATCCGGCAGGAAGACACCTGTGCCGCAGTAGAGGCACTTGACAAGTCTTTCCGACCCGTCCGCGGGAAGCGGAGCGGCGCACCCCGGGCATCTCGGGACCGACGTCCCCCGGGACCCGGGCACGGAGACCCTGCAGGACTCCTCTTCCCCCTCCTTCCGGGCGCCCGCCAGGATCTTCGCCCCGGGTATGACTTCCTTGAACCACCCTGGAGGTGGATGAAAGGGCATGACCCCGCCGCACCCGGCGCAAACCAGGGCGTCCCCCGTCCTGTCCTCCTCTATGTGGAAGTCTCTTTTGCAATTCCGGCAGTAGGGCGCCAGGTTTCCGTAGAGAAGACTCATGTTGAAGTGGCCGAATATGGTGCTCTGGGAGCCTTCCCCGGGTTTCTGCCTTCTGGATTCCCCAACCGCTTCCTGAAGAGTGTCCTTCCAGACGGCCGGGGGAAACTCGAACACCGTCATGCAACCGCCGCAGGGAACCTGCCTTCCGGGGCCCCGGATATGCACCGGGGAGTCGCAGGCGGGGCATTTCACGGTGAGTTCCACCATGCACCACCTCATGCGCCCACCCGGGCCGCCCTCCTTCGGGAGAAGGGCAGCAGCAGTGCAGGCACCGTCAGGGAGACCAGCATTCCGATGGACCCCGCAAGGGGGGTCTTCTCCGGTCCCAGGACGAAGAAGAGGACCATGCAGCTTCCCAGCCCCAGCAATGAGGAGGCCAGGGCTCCGGTTCTGCCGATCCTGGTTCCCAGTATGCCCCATATGAAGGGGCCCAGGAATACCGAAGCTATCGCGCCCCAGGAGATGGCCAGGATGGTGACTATCACCGCCGGCTTGAGCATGGCCAGGAGCATGGAGAGAATCACGAAGAAGGCGCTTCCCGCCCTCATGAGCCCGGTGAGGGTCCTGTCGCCGGCTCCGGGCCGGAGCATCCCCCTGTAGAAGTCCACGGTCAGCGTGGAGCTGGAGATCAGAACCAGGGCCGCCAGGGTGGACATGGACGCGGCCAGGATGAGAAGAAGGATCACCACCGAGAGGGCCGGTGGCACCACCGAAGAGAGCATCTCGGGCATCAGGGCGTCGAAGTTGGGAGCCCCGGCGGCGTTGAAGGCCGCGGGGTTGTTCTCCGGGGTGAGGAAAAGCCTGGTCAGGGAGCCCAGGAAGTAGGCGGTCCCGGTGACCAGCACCGCGAACACCGTGGAGGCGGTCATGCCTATCTTCACCGAGCGCCTGTCCTTTATGGCGTAGAACTTCTGGACCAGCTGGGGCATGGCGAAGGGAGCCACGCTGGTGAGGAAGACAAGGGACGCCAGCGGAACGAAACCGGGGGGTCCCACCGGAGCCGCCAGCCCGGGATTTATTTCCCGAAGCCCCGCGACGATGTTCCCCAGACCTCCCCCCTCCCGCAGGGTGAAGGCCAGCAGGACCACCACCCCGACGGTCATGATCATTCCGAAGAACACGTCTATCATGGACATGGACTTGTAGCCGCCCAGCACGAGGTAGACGCCGGTGAACACTCCCATGAACAGAAGGACCCAGGTGTACGGAAGGTTGAAGGTCACCTCGAACAGGTAGCTGAGCCCCATGAACACAGCTGCGGTGTAGGGGATCAGAAAGACGAAAATGGCTATGGAGGTGTAGAGTCGTATGAAGCGGGAACCGAACCGGGCCTCCAGGAATCCGGGCATTGTGTAGACGTCGTACCTTGTAGCCGCTTCCTTGATCCTGTTGCCCAGAAGAAGCCAAACCCCCAGAACCCCCGCCAGGGAGTTGCCCAGGGCCACCCACAGGCCCGACAGGCCGAATCCCCATCCGATCTTGCCGGCGAAGCCGATGAAAAGCACCGCCGAGAAGTATGCCGTGCCGTATGAGAAGGCGGTCATCCAGGGCCCCACCTTCCCTCCGCCCAGCAGATAGTCGTTGAAGTTCTTGGTCCTCCTGTGTCCCAGGATCCCCAGTCCCACAATCAGCAGGGTATACAACCCCACGGCGATGTATCTGGCCGGCATTATCTCCCTTTCTGAATGTGTTTCAGATAGTTACGGCATTCCAGTCTCTGTCCGGCACCCGGTGCATCGGCTCCAGCGCTTTTTCTCCCACGCAGAGCACCGCTCTGAGCCTGAATCCCCGGGGTCTGTGCCTGCGGAGCCCGGGAAGCAGCGGGAAAAGCATATGCACCACTCCGTTCCACAGACAGCCAAGCCCCATGGCCTCAGCCTGAAGACTGACCATTGCGGCGGCGATGACCCCGTCGGCGGCGCCGGTGGGATTCTTTCGGGGAACGAAGAAGAGAAGCATGCACGGGGCGCTCCGGGTGACCGGGTCCTCCCCGTCCAGGAAATTCCTGGCCTGCCGCCGGTATCCGGCCAGCACCGCCAGAGGGAAGAGCAACTTGAGAATCCTTCTGAGGGGGTCCGCCGCGAGGGCCCGGATCCTGTCCACCCCCCGGATCGCCGCAACCAGTATGCCCTGGGCGTTGGTCCCCGTCGGTGCGAGACCCACCGGAGCCAGAAGCAGCGACAACCGGTCCGGTGCGAGATCGTCAGGAAGGAAGACCCTGGTGCTTCGCCGGGCTCTGAAAAGGGAGATCAGGGAATCAGGGTCCACTCCGGACCGGACAGCCGGCGGAAGACCGAACGCCCCGGCCGGGCAGTACGCCCCGCAGTGGCCGCATCCGATGCACGAGCCGCGGAAGCCCGTAACGAATCCCTCGGGATTGGTGACAACCGCCATGGACGGGCAGACCCGGGAACACGTGCCGCACCCGGTGCAAAGGTCCCCGCGGAAGCTTTTCTCAGGGGAGAATGCCAATGTCCACCCCCCCGGTTTCCAGCCCCGGCGACACCTCCAGAACCCCCGGCCATGCGCCGTAGGGTTCCCCGGGGTCCCAGAGCCCGTTTCCGTTGGAGTCCCTGAAGGCCGACAGGGTGTAGCGACCTCCGGGCACTTCCTCCAGGGTGTATACCCCCGGGGAAGCCTCGGCGGTGATCTTCTCCCCGGTTTCCCCCGCAGGCGCCAGCACCAGGGTAACCGGCCATGCGGTTCCGGAGACGGTGCCGGACACCGATCCCGGAAGGGTGCTCCAGGCGGTGGAGAATACCCATGTCCGGGCCTCCAGGCTGTCCTCCCAGAGGGTGGCCAGCCCCGGAAGAAGCTCGATTCTGTACTGCACCTGTCCCGTAAGATGCAGTTCCGGGGTGAAGCCGAAGGAGACCGCGTCCGTCCGCTCGAGGGTCCCTTCCACGGCGGCGCCGTCGGAAACCCTCGTGACCGAGTACCTGCATGCCAGGCTGTCCAGGGGCACCCAGGCGTTCAGCGCCAGGATGAAGGGTCCGGCAGGGTTCACTTCGGTCTGACCGTCGGCGGGATAGACCGAAACCACGTCGAAGTCCTCTTTCGGAAGGCTGTCGTTGGCCCAGAAGGAGAGGCTGTCAGGGGCGGAAAGGTTCCCCGGGACGTCCGCCACACCCCCGGCGTAGACCGTAAGCGAGGTGTCAGGAAGAAGCCGGGTGTGAAGGAGGAGCATGCCCGTTGTCCTTCCCGGCATCATGGAGGTTCCCAGTATCTCCGGTTCGCTACCGTCCGGGGCGGTGAGCCTGAACAGGTCCGGAGGCGGGGGAACCCGGGGCAGTTCCTCGTTCCACTGGATCAGCACGTGGTATCCGTCCAGGGCGCCGGCTTCCAGGATCCTCGGACCCACGGTGTCAACCACGGTGAACACCAGGTCAAGGCTTTCCCGGGCGCCCTCGGCCAGGGTTATCTCAGCGGCGGTTCCCGGTTCCGTCTGGTTCTCCCAGGAAAGGCTTCCGTCCCGGTCTTCGAAGGCGGTGACACGGTACTCGCCGGGCTCCAGCCAGGGGAACACACCCAGTCCGGAGGTGTCCGGGAATGCCGTACGGAGAGGAGCGACAGTGTCCGGAAGCATGTAGAGCCTCACCAGCGAGGAGGGCGATACCATTCCCCCTCCCCTGGTGACCGCTCTGAAGGAAAGCGACGGCGCGGATGCGGTGTCCGCGGTGGTCCACGCGAGCTGCAACGGCGCCGGGGACGAATTGCCTCGGGAGTCGGCGATTCCCGGAGGCATCAGCAGGGTAAGGGTGGGCCCCTGGGGCGCCGAGTCCAGGGTCACCTCGATCCTGTTCCCGCGGAACCGGGTTTCGTGCCCGGGGTCGGGGAAAACGAGGGGCTCGGGACTTCCCGGATCCAGCCGTTCGCTGAACAGCAACGTCACACCGCAGGGCAGGTTCTCCACGACACCCGGCGCAGGGCTCGACTCGAGAAGGCCGGGCGGATCCCGGTCCTCGGGACCTCCCCCGGGACCCACGACCCTGGCGCACCCCGCAGCCAGCAGCAGCAAGGCGAGGCTACGGCTTCTCATGCCGGCGGGCCGCCTTTCTCAGGGCGTTTGCCCGGCGGAACAGGGATACCGCCTCGCCGTCCCTCTTCTGTTTTTCCAGAACGACGGCCAGTTCCAGGTGGAAGTCGGGCTGGTCCGGGTCCCTCTCCACCGCGTTGCGCAGGTACTCCTCCGCGTCCGACAGGGCCCCGGTGAGGTTGGCGCACTTGCCCATGAAGAACCAGGCGGCGCTGTAGTCGGGAGACCTTCGGATAACGTCGCTGAGGGTGTCCATGGCGGCTGAGAAGAGACCCCTTCTCAGGAGGGAGACCCCTTCCAGGAACCTCATATCCAGGGGGTCCGCCCCGGCCTCCGCCGCCGCGGCCCTCCAACCGGAATCCCTCATGGTGCCCAGGCCCGAGAGGAGGTTGAGGATGTTGCCCGCAGGGGTGTCGTCCACCGCGGTGAACCTCGGTCCGGCGGGCTCCCGGGCGGATTTGGACGAAGGTTTCTCCTCCCTGGGCTTCTGGGCCGGAAGGTCCGGAAAGGCTGCCTCCAGCTCATCCAGGGTGGACCCCCGGGATTGTTCCTCCCGGGAAGCCGGGGGCTCGGGGGTGGGCGCCGGGGCGCTCTCGGCGAAGAGGGCCATCTGTCTTCCGGTGAGCTTCCGGTCCTGAAGCTCCCTGAACATGGAGATCTGCCGTGGGGCGTCCTCTATCCTGATAAGGGGTCTGAGCTGGTACTCGGTGATCGAGTCGTCCGCCAGCACCTCCCTGCGGAGTTCCTCCGGGAGTTTCAGAAGGTTCAGAACCTGGGTGATCCTGGCCCTGGAAAAACCGAGCATGTCCGCCAGCCTGCTCCTGTTCTCGATGATCCCCGCGCGAAGCAGACCCTGGAAGAGCAGCGGTTCCTCCGCGGCGTTCCCTATGGACTCATGGGCCGGAACCACCTGGACGGCGCTTCTGACCACCAGGCACCGGATGATGCTGCGGTTCTGGGCGGCGGCCTTCCAGAAGGTACGGTGGTTGCCCACCAGGGTCAGCCCCCTTTCCGACTCCACGAGCACCGGAGGCGGCTGGGGACCCTCCTCGAGGGCCGACGGAGACCATTCCGCCGGAGGCGGGGTCACTGTGATGTCGGAAAGCTTCACCTCCTCAAGGGGGAGGTGTTCCACGGTCCTTTCGCTATCCCTTTCCATCGCCCCATCTCCCGTCCAGGATCTCGGCCGCGGCCTCGGGGCTGCGAGCCCTGAGGGTTCCCGGCAGCCTCTCCAGCATATTGCGCTGCCGTCTGGCGAACCGCCATGTATTGGTCTTCACGTTCCGGATCGCCTGGTCCAGGGAGCAGAGCCCCTCCAGGTGGTCCATCATTTCCCTGTACCCGATGGTGTGCCCCATTACGGGTTCCCGGCGAAAGCCCGAGGCCAGAAGCCCCTCCACCTCCTCGAGAAGGCCCTGCTCCATCATCCGGTCCACCCTGGCGTCAATCCTTTTCCGAAGCGTCTCCAGGGGAGGCTCAAGAAGGATGAACACGAAGCTTTCCCGGGGCTGTCCGCCCCTCCGCAGATCGGAAGCCCTTTCTCCCCTCTCGAGAGTTATCTCCAGGGCCCTTATCTGGCGTACCGTGTCGGAAGGACCCACCAGGGTGCCGGGGTCCAGAACCGCCAGCATCCTCAGAAGTGTTCCAGGGCAGCCTTCCTCGATCTCCTCCAGAGCCTTCCGCAGCATCGTGTTTGCAGGGGGCAGCGGGTCCATCATGCCCGCCATGGCCATGATGTACAGGGCGCTCCCGCCTACCGCCAAGGGCAGCCTTCCCCTGAAGGATACCTCATCCACGGTCTTCAGGGCTGCGTCGGCGAACCAGCCCGCCGAGAGCAGCGTATCCGGGTTTGCTACGTCCAGCAGGTGATGAGGCACCAGAGCCCGGTCTCGGGGAGAGGGCTTGGCGGTTCCGATGTCCATTCCCCGGTAGAGCTGCCGGGAATCGGCGTTCACTATCTCCACCCCGGGCATGGCCGCGGCGAACATCATGGCTGCCTCGCTCTTTCCCGAGGCGGTGCATCCCGCCAGCACCGGGAAGGGACCGGGATTACCTGCCAAACCGCTTCTCCAGTTCGTCGAAGGTTATCTCCACCAGGGTGGGCCGGCCGTGGGGGCACCGGAAGGGGTCCGAGGTGGCGAAGAGCCTGTGGAACAGGGAGCGGATCTCCGACCGGGAGAGTTTCTGACCGAAGGTCACCGATCCCTTGCACGCCGTAGCAGCCGCGAGGATCTCCTGCTGGGTGAAGGAGTGATCCCTTCCTGTGGAAAAGGCCTCCAGTATCTCCCCTACCGCCTCCGCACCCCGGGAGATTCCCTCGGGAACCGCCAGGATCTCCACGGAGTCGCCGGACACCCTCAGGTCGAAACCCGCCTGGACGATCATTGGTCCGTACAGGTTGATGACGGCTATTTCATCACGGTCCAGATGAAGCACCTCCGGCAGGAGGAGCTGCTGTCTGCCCCCGGATGAGGCTTCCCGAAGGTTCTTCAGGATCTGCTCGAAGAGCACCCTCTCATGGGCCGCGTGCTGGTCCACCACAAGGATTCCCGCCCCGGAGGAGGTGATGAGGTAGGAATCGTTCACCTGCATGATCGGGACAGGATCCTCCCAACCCGGGGATTCTGCCGGTTCCATCACTCCGGCAGCGGATTCCGGTGCTGCTGGCGAGGAGAGTTCCAGAGCCGCCTGCCGGGCCCGGTAGTCCGGCAGGCCCGGGGAGGCGAAGGAAACCCCGGGAAATCTCGCTTCCAGGCCGGCCGAACGTTCCGGGATCATGTCGGCCATGGCGGCCTCCACCGCCCGGAGCACCGCCCCGGAATTCCGGAAGCGCACCTCCTTCTTTGTCGGGTGGGCGTTCACGTCCACGGCCTCCGGCTGCAGCGCCAGGGAACACAGGAACAGGGGGCTTCCGGCGGGCCCCTCGAGGCTGCTGTTCACCCCGGAGGATATCATCGGCGACGAGACCAGCCTTCCGTTCACCAGGATGTACTGGTGCCGCCGGCCGTTCCACAGCTTTCCCGGGAAGGCGAGCAATTCCGCGGAAACTCCCTCCCCCTCTCCCCTGCCCCGGACACATATCTCGCCGGCGCCCAGAGAGTAGCGGGTTCTGAGCCTGTTCTCCACCGACTCCCCCGGTGGAAGCCGGAAAATGGTGCGATCGTCGTGGCTGAGGGAGAATGAAACCTTCGGGCGGGCCAGGGCGCAGCCCGTGACTATCCTCTCGACCCAGGAGAGTTCCGTGGCCTCGGAACAGAGGAATTTCCTTCTGGCCGGCTGGTTGAAGAACAGCGCTTCCACGGTCACCGTGGTTCCCCTGCTTCGGGCGGCGGGGGTCAGGTCCTTCACCTCTCCGCCGGCCATCACCAGCCTCCATCCCTGGTCTCCGTCGGAGGTCAGGATGGTCAGCCTGCTCACCGCGGCTATGCTGGGAAGCGCCTCTCCCCGGAACCCCAGGGTGTCTATCCTGTCCAGGTCCTCCGGCCGGCTCAGCTTGCTGGTGGCGTGCCTTTCCACGGACAGCAGGAGGTCGTGCCGGCCCATTCCCGTGCCGTCGTCCCGTACCGTGATGCTCTTCCTTCCCCCCCTTGAAAGCTCCACTGAGACGTTTCCGGCACGGGCGTCCAGGGAATTCTCCAGCAGCTCCTTCACCACCGAGGCGGGTCTCTCCACCACTTCCCCGGCGGCTATCAGGTTTATCATGTGATCAGAGAGCCGTCGTACCGGAGCCATGCCCCTCCTGTGCATTCCTGGTGCCGGGGAAGGGAGTCGAACCCTCATGCCACTGGGGCAACGGATTTTAAGTCCGTTGTGTATGCCAGTTCCACCACCCCGGCACGTCCCTTTTGTTAACGCAAGAATACACTCACCGGCGGGGCAGGGCAAGGACCGGCTCCTCTTTCCCCCGGCCCAGCTCGACACCGATTCCCAGTGACCACTCCCGGTCCCTGATCCCCCACAGGGACAGGGTTCCCCAGGAAGGTCCCGCGGAGATACCCGCCGCCCACCTTCCCCGGCCGTCGGTTGAGCCTTCCACCGACGGGAAGCCCGGTGGTCTGACCACCAGCCGGCACCCGGGGCCGGGCCAGGTGACCGCAGCCCCGGCGATCCCTTCCAGCTCCGCGGCGCCTCCAAGGCGGAGGGAGTCTTCCGTCAGGATTCCCCCCAGAAGCCACCCGCGGCCTTCGAAGGAGATTTCTGCGGACCTGACCGCATCCCCGCTCCTGTCCATGCCAGGACCCGAGGCGAACACGAGGGGTCCCGCGGAACCGGAGCACTTCAGCCAAGGTCCACGGTGGGTGAAGGCGGGTCCGAGGCGGAACCCCCGGGCGATTCCGACGGCGAACCCCGCGCCTGCTCCCCCGGGGCCCGCGGCGCAGGAAAGCCCCGGGGAATCCCACAGCGCCGCCGGGTACCCGCCGGAACCCTTGCCGTGAAGGGCCAGCGCCAGCCGATCCCCGGCCATTGCCAGCAGGGCGGTTTCGGCGATGGAATCCCCGGCGATGGTGAAAGAGAAGACTTCATCGGTCCGAAGGCTGTAGGACCAGCCCTCACGGGAGAACCACCCCCCGGTAGCGAAGGTGCGCCCCAGTGTGGCGCCGTTGCCCCGGCACTGGAAACAACCATTCCCTCCCAGCGCCGCGCCGGCCCGGAAGAAGAGCCCTCCGTCTTCCGGCACGTCCCCTGGAAAGGGATTATCGAAGACCGCCGAAGGGAGCGGGTGGGAAAGGTCCAGATCCGAGAACAGCTCCGGAGCCCCGGACATGTCCGGCACCCCAAGCACCGCCAGCAGGAGGATCACTCCGGGGCTCCCAGGATTCTGGCTATCCTTCCGGCCTTCTCGCGCCCTATTCCGGGAACCCGGCACAGGGCCTCCTCCCCGGCGGCGGCCATCCTTTCAACGCTTCCGAATTCCCGCAGAAGGGCGGCCTTCAGGGAGGGACCGATTCCCGGCACGTCGTCTAGAGCGGAACGGGTGGTCTCCCGGGACTGCCTCGTCCTGTGGAAGTGGATCACGAACCGGTGAGCCTCGTCCCGGATCGCCCGGAGCATCAGAACCGGGGGGGAATCGGCCGGAAGCCGGACCGTCTTCTCCTCGGGAGCGGTGAGAATCTCCTCCTCCCTCTTGGCCAGGGAAGCGAATCGGGTGCCGGCAAGGGCCTCATGACCGGCGCTCCATGCGGCCTTCAGCTGGGTGATGCCGCCGTCCACCAGAAACAGGTCCGGGCCGGGTCCCTCGAGCCCGGCCGCGAAACGGCGCACCGCCTCGCCGATCATGGCCGGATCGTTGCGCCCCAGTTCCTCGGGCATGGTGTATCTTCGGTACCCCTCCCGGTCCGGCATGCCCTTCCGAAAACTCACCAGGGCGGCCACCGGGTTGGCCCCCTGGTGGGTGGACGCGTCCAGGCATACCATCCATGCCGGAGGCCCGGGCATGCCCAGAATATCCGCCACCGCCTCCAGTGCCGCTTCCCTGCGTCCGGCCCCGCCGGCGGGCCTTCTCCAGGCCAGCCGGGCAAGGAAGTGCTCCAGATCCCTTTCCGCGGTCTCCACCAGGCGCTTCATGGGGCCGGACCGGGGCACTCTGATGGTTGCCCGGCGCCCTCGCTTCTCACCGAGCCAGAGTTCCAGAATCCTCTGGTCGTCCGGTTTCCCCGAGCACAGCAGTTCCTTCGGTATGTCACCGGTCTCCCCGTAGTAGGCTCTGATCAGCAGCGAGAGCCTCTCGCCGGGCTCCGCCAGGCGCCAGCCCGCCCCGAAGGGCAGCCTCAGGGTTCCCATGAGCCTGCCTCCCCGTACCTGGACCACTATCCCCCAGTTGTCCCTTACCGCCAGTACGTCCCGGGAGACAAGGTCTCCGGGGGTCTCCCGGGAAGGCCAACCGAAGGAGGAGAGCCTTCTCAGAAGGTCCCTGTAACGGGCCGCCTCTTCGTACCTTCGGTCGGCGCTGGCTGAGAGCATCAGCGCTTCCATGGAGCTTCTTGCATCGTCCCAACCCCCGCCCAGGATTCCCAGCACTCCCGCCACCGCAGCCCGGTACCCCTCGGGATCCCGGCCTGTGCATGGGGCGGGGCACCGGTTCATCTGGCCCATGAGGCAGGGCCTTTTACGGGGGGCCAGCCGGGAGGCGCCGCACCGGCGGAGCGGGTGTATCTCCATGAGGAAGGCGGTGAGCCGTCGAAGGTTGCCGGCGTCCGGGTAGGGGCCGAACCTGGGCGTTTTCCTGGAACGGTCGGGATTCCTGGTTATGAACAGCCTGGGGTATTCCTCGTCGGTGGTCACCACCAGCCAGGGGAAGTAGTCGGTTCCCCTGAGGTCCACGTTCAACGGCGGTTTGTGGAGCCTTATCAGCTCAGCCTCCAGGACCAGGGCCTCGAGTTCCCCCCGGGTCACTGTCCACTCTATGGTCCGGGCCCTGTCCAGAAGAAGTCTGTGGCGTCGGTCGCCGGGGTTGGAGAGGTGCCCCTGAAGCCTGGTCCTGAGGTTCTGCGCCTTGCCGATGTAGAGGATTCTTCCGCCGACGCCCAGGAAACGGTAGACCCCGGGAAGCCCCGGAGCCCCGGCGGCGGCGGTTCTGAGGCTATCGCTGGGCACGGCGGACGATCCTTCCCAGGTAGGACTTCACCTCCGGCCCCCCGAGCAGGGCGAACAGCCCCAGGGAAATCCCTGTGACCACCGCGGCGCTCAGAGCCAGCATTCCCGCCCCCTGCCATGCTCCCCGGGCGGCAGCCTGAGCTGTCGGCCCCCTCAGGATGGCCAGGGCCAGTGCCGCCGCGGCGGAACCGGCGGCCAGGGCGCTCCATCCCCGGGCCGGTACCGCGGCAGGCCCGATTCGTCCACGGAGCCGGCGGCGGAGCAGCAGGAAATTCACCATGCTGGCAACGCTGCTGGCCAGGGCCAGCCCCGCGAGGGGCTCCTCGAGGCGGGTTTTCAGGAAGAACCATGTGAACAGGCCGTTCAGAAGGATGTTGAGCCCCATGCAGGCGACCGAGGCCTTCACCGGGGTGCGGGTGTCCTTCAGGGAGTAGAACACCGGGGCGGTGACCCTTACCGCGGAGAAAAAAACCATTCCCAGGGAGTAGTACCGGAGGGATGCGGCGGTCATCCCAACGGACCCCTCCCCGAAGGCTCCCCGGGCGAAAACCATGGTGATGATGGGCCGCGCCATGACCATCATGAAAAGCGAGGCGGGTATCATCACCCCGAAGAGCGCCAGGGTGGAGTATCCCAGGGTCTTTCCCGCGTCGTCCAGCCTGCCCATGGCGGTCTGGCGGCTCAGGGTCGGAAGCAGGGCGGTGGCCAGGGCCACGGCGAAGATGCCCTGGGGCACCTGGGTCACCCGCTGGCCGTATGCCAGGGCGGCCACGCTTCCCGGTTCCAGCAGTGAGGCCAGAAGCTGGTCCACCATGATGTTCACCTCGGCCGCCAACAGGCCGACCAGCGCCGGAAACGCCAGTTTCAGGACGTTCCGGAGGGCCGGGTCCCGGAAACCGAACACCGGTTTCAACGGGATTCCCCTGGACCTGAGCAGGGGAAGCTGCACCAGCATCTGCAGGGCGCCTCCCAGAAGGATGCCCGCCGAGAATCCCCAGACCGGGGCATCGGGCCGCCAGACCCGGGCCAGAAGGAAAAGGCCCGCCAGGGCCGAAAGGTTGAAGAACACCGGGGCCAGCGCCGGGACGGCGAAATGCCGGTGGCTGTTCAGGATTCCCATGCACACCGCCGCCGTGCCGACGAAGAGGATGTACGGGAACAGGAGCCTCAGGAGCCCGGTCGCCAGCTCCACCTTTCCCGGCACTCCGGAGAAACCCGGAGCGAATACTCTCACAAGAAGAGGGGCGAAAAGGATTCCCAGTACGGTGATCACCGCCAGGGTGAGCCAGGTGAAGGTCAGGGTCCTGGCGGCCAGTCCCCGGGCAGCCCCGCGGCCGTCCTTCACCAGGGTCTCGGTGTACGACGGCACGAAGGCCGCGGCGACGGTGGACTCGCCGAACAGTCTTCTGAGGATGTTGGGGATGATGAAGGCCAGGGTGAAGGCGTCCGCCGCCATGCCGGTGCCCAGGAACGCCGCCTGGGCCATGTCCCGGAGGAGCCCCAGCAGCCTGCTGGCCACGGTCAGCAGGCCCAGAAGGCCGGTGGCCCTGGCCACGCTGCGCCCCTCCTGGGCGGGCGTTCCCAGGGAGCGGTCCTCTGGATCTTCCGCTTGGTTCATGGACGGGGAAAGCCCCCTTTCATTCAGTACCCGGGATGATACTCAATGCAGGGGGCTTTCGGAAACCGAGGGTCTACCAGGGCCAGAGGATGACCTTGCGCAGGCCCGCCTCCACCTCTTCGTCGTC
>CAZSKU010000008.1:0-85189 GCA_964607515.1 uncultured bacterium
GCCATGCCCTCCCTTGATCTCGCCTCTTCACCCCGGAAGGCGGGGGGATGGAGGCCAGCCTTCATTGCGTCGCCCTGTCCGCCCCCGAAGGCGGGGAACGGGAGGACGGCCGTCCTTACAAGAGGACGGCGGGTTGTCGCTTACGCGGCAGTTGTTTTGTCCCGCCTTTTTTACGAGGCCGGCGGAACCTCGGCATGCTCCCGCAAAACCGCTACCGTACCCGTCGAGACCTGTCGCCCCCACTGTACACGGGTATACTGGGCCTGCCGGGGGAATTCGTCAAGTAGGGTTGATTTTTTCCCTTGGTTTCAGTATATGTTGCCTTCGTTTGCGCAGACACACAAGGAGACCGTAATGTCCTGGAAATGCGATATCTGCGGGAAGAAGCCCTCGACGGGCTACCGGGTGAGCCACTCCACCAGGCACACCAAGCATGTCTGGAAGCCCAACCTTCAGCCCGCCAGGGTTCTGATCAACGGCGTGGTAACTCGTATCAAGGCGTGCACCAGCTGCATCAAGAGCGGCAAGGTCAAGAGGGCATAGCTGTCCCGGGGGCGCTTCGGCGCCCCCGTTTTTCCTCAGACCCAGTCTCCCAGTCTCCCCTCATCCGCCAGAAGCCTCACCAGGTTCGGCATGCTCTCGAACTGTCGCATGCACAGCCTGTACTCCTCCTCCGTCACCGGCCCGGATTCCGGCCTGCAGAAGATCAGAAGCCCCTCCCGGCTGGCAAGGAGGGGCCTGACTTTGCCGCAGGGGAAATCGTCGCACTGCGCGCAGCTTGCCAGACTCTTTTCCATGGCGCAGGGCCGGGCATGGCAGTTCTTGTCCGCAACCCTGCCATCCGTCCTGCAGCCGTCGCACCGGACGTTCTCCGGGGTGTAGTTCTGATGGCCGAATATCCTTCTCCAGCCGTCCACCAGTTTCCTCCTGACTTCGAGGTCGTCGGACCTGGCGGCGCAGAGATGGCAACTGTAGCCGCAATAACCGATCATCTCCTCCATGGTCCTCCTCAGTTGCCGGAACCCCCGTCTTCGCTGGAACCGTTTTCGACCGGTATCCGTATGTCGCAGTAACAGAAACCAGCGTTCCTCCTCTTTTCCTGCTCCTCGACCCACCGCTTCGGGCCCACCTCCTTCAGCCGTCCGCCGTCGCCCTTGAGGTTCGGGTACCTTCGGGCCAGGGCTTCGATATGCCCGCACGGGTAGTCCGGGCATTCCGGGCAGATCCTCACCCCCCTCTCCGTGGCGCACTTTCTGATGAAGCAGTCGGGGTTCCCGCAGCCTCCCCTGCATCCGGGGCACACCGCGTCGTATCCGGCGATCTTCTTCAGAACCTCCCAGAAACCGGTGAATCCGGGCATCACGTACTCGCCGTAGAATTCCCATCCGTCGGAGGACATGGTTTCCCAGAGGGCTTCGGCCCTTTCGGGGGTTCTGGACATGATACCGCACAATCGGCAGTACAGACCGCAATACGCAACGTACCGAACATCATCCATGCCTTCCTCCAATTCCGGGGAGCCGTTCACCTGTCTCTCCTTCCGAAGAGATGCGCCGCTATTCCGAGGAGTCCCAGCAGGTTCACGAGTGCGAAAAGCAATGTGACGCTCCTGCCGAAGTCCGTCAGGAACTGCCCCGCAAGAAGGCCGAGAGTTCCCGCCGCCGCAAGAATGAATGCCGCCGCCTTCATAGAATCCCCTCCTACATCTTTTTCCGGGGGAATATGACAAAGCACCGGGAGGGAGTCCCTACCGGTATCCGTTGCGTATTCCGCGGGGGCTAGCGCCGTTCCTCGTCCAGCGCCGCAGCGGCCTGGTACTCCCTGGCGAGCCTGGTGTAGCCGAAACCCATGTTGAGGAAGTCCCAGCCGAACTGGCTTCCCACCTCCACCTGATGGAAGACCCAGTTCATGTCCACCCCGGCCTTCTCGAAGGCGGTGTTCCAGCCCACGCCGGTGAGTCTGGCCTCCAGTGCTGCGGCAACCTTCCTGTCGCCCCGGGAAAGGAGGGCGTAGACATGGGCGTCACGGGGGGAGAACCCGACCACGTCTTTGATGCCGAGCTTCCCGGCTTCCCGGAGGAAATGGTCGGTGAGGGCCCGGAGTTTCTGAGGGGGCAGCATGGGCGACCACTGGAACGCGGTCCAGGGTCTGGGAATGAAGGGATCCATCCGCACCGAAACCGGGAGTTTCGTGTTCTGAAGGATCATCTGCAGGAACCGGAGGTTCTCTTCCCGATCCTCGGCGGTTTCGAAGGGGAGACCGATCTGGAAGTTGATTCTTATCCTTTTCACCCGCGGGTCCGCGGTGGCCAGCTGCTTCAGGTAATCGCGGTTGGTGATTCCCTTTCCGAGAATCTTTCTGAGCCCGTCTGAACCGGTCTCCGGAGCGAAAAGGAGGGTTTCCACGTCGTAGGAGGAGGGAATCTCCTCAACCATTTCGGGAGCTTCTCTGCGGTGGGAGCTGGCATGGCAGGTGAGCCCCAGGCTTCCGGCGAAGGATATGATCTCGTCCATCTGGTAGTGACCGGAGGGGGTGCATGCGGTGAAGATCACCTTCTCGTTCATGGGAATGCTGCGGATGGTCTCTTCCATCTCCTCCAGGTGTTGCTCGCGGTAGGGGAGGAACAGATACCCGGGCATGCAGAACCTGCAGTTGTAAGGACAGCCCCGGGCGACCTCGACTATCCAGGTCTCGGGAATGACCGATCTGGCGGAAATGGTTCCCGTCAGTGCGCCCACGCTCTCGGTGCTGGCCCACTGACGCATTATGCCGAACTTCGGGGAGAGGCCGTGAACCCTGGGAACGAACATCCCGGGAAGCTCCGCGACCTGCTGGAGTATCGCCTCCTTGGATGCTGCGCAGCGGCCCATGCTCTTCACGGTATCCAGAACCGGGCCAAGGATCGGCTCGCTTTCCCCGATGAGGAAGGCGTCGAAGAAGGGCATCAGGGGCATGGGGTTAGCGGTGACGCTGAGACCCGTGGCGAACACCAGGGGCCACTTCTCCCGGCGTTTCGCCGCCCGGAGGGTCATGCCAGCCATCTCCATCATCTCCAGTGCCGGCAGGTAGTCGCCCTCGCCGGGAATCAGTACCAGAAGCAGGTCGCACTGGTTCAGGGGGGTGCCTGTGTCCAGGGTCACCGGCGCTGAACCGGACCTTCTGCGCCAGTTGTACTCGTCCTTGTCCGGGTAGAAGGCCCGGGAGCAGACCGTGTCCGACCACGTGGACAACTGCTTGTGTATCCTGTGGAAGGACAGGTGCGCCATTGCCTGGTCGTAGGGTCTGGGAAAGAGAATGACGGTCTCGAAGAGCCCCCGGGAATTTCCCTGGGCGAGGCTCTTCTCGGTCTCGAGAAGAACGATCCTGCGCTCGTCGTACCGGTCACCGGCTGATTTCTTGCTCATCCAGTGGCTTCCTCTTCTGTGAAACGGATTGGGTGAGGAATATACACGGGACAGGGCGTTCTTCAAAACTACGTCTTTTTATTGCCCCTAATCGAAATCTCTCTGCAAAAAGCAGGGCAGAGCCGCGTCCCTGGTGTTAACGTTGCCCGATCCGTGAGCCACCACCGGGAAGGGTATATGTTCCGTTCCCCTTCTTCCCCCCTCGAAAGGCCCCCGGGCCGCCTTGGCCGGAAGATCCATCTCGATGGGTTCCGATTCGATCCTGTCCCCGAAGCCGGTGGCGATCACCGTCACCTTTATCTCCGCTTCCACATCGTCGCCGTAGCTGTGGCCGATGAACACCTGGGCTCCCCGGCCAACCACGTCCGATATGGTTTTCTGGGCGATCATGGCCTCCCTGAACTTCACATCCCGTGAGGAGTGGACGTTCACAAGCACCGCCCGAGCCCCCTCTATGGATATGCTGTCCAGAAGAGGGTTGGAGATGGCCTGCCTGGCGGCTTCCTCGGCCCTGTTGGGGCCCGTGGCCACTCCGGTTCCCATCATTGCGCCCCCGCCGCTGGTGATGACCCGACGGACGTCCTCGAAATCCAGATTGATGGTGCCCGGAACGGAGATGATCCTGTTGATCCCCTCCACCGCGTTGGCCAGCACGTCGTTGGCCATGGCCAGGGCATCCTCCAGGGTGGCGTCTTCGTCCACCACCGACATGAGCCTGTCGTTGGGAATGATTATCAGGCTGTCCAGCACCTGCCGGAGGTTCTGAATGCCCTCCTCCGCCCTCTGCTGTTTCACGATCCCCTCATGCTCGAAGGGTCTCGAAACCACTCCCACCGTGATGGCTCCCTGTTCCCGGGCCACCTGGGCTATCACCGGAGCCGCCCCGGTACCCGTGCCGCCCCCCATGCCCGCGGCGATGAAGACCATGTCGCATCCGGACAGCATGTCCTCGATGTCGGTGAGGTTCTCCTCCGCCGCCTGTCTGCCCAGCTCGTGGTTGCCCCCGGTTCCCCTGCCCCGGGTGACCCGGGTGCCGATGATGAGCTTCTCGTCGTAGAGGCAGTTTTCGAAGTCCTGCACGTCCGTGTTGATGGCGATGTACTGGACTCCACGGATTTTCCGCTGGATCATCCTGGTGATGGCGTTGCAGCCGCAGCCGCCCACTCCCACCACCTTCAGGCTTATCCTTCCCCCGGAATCCTCGCCAAGCTCCATCAGATCGTATACCGCCGGCATCTTGCCCTCCCTGCTATTTCAACGTGTCCAGAAAATTCCTGACCCTTTTCAGCATTCCTTTTCTCGGCCCCGAGACCGTTCCCCTGCCTTTTTTTCCGGTCCTGGCGCACCCCATGGCGGCGAGTCCAGCCGCCACCGAAAACTCGGGGGTGCAGAGGAGTTCGCTGGGAGCCTCCGCCGCCCGGGGAAAACCGGTCTCCACGGGAAGACCGGTGACGGCCGCCGCAGTGTCCACCAGACCCCGGGTCCTGGACCCGCCGCCGGTGATGATCAACCCTGCCGGCAGGTCTCCGGGCTCCAGTCCGCACCTTCTTATTTCCTGGGCGATGGCCTCGCAGATGGCCTCGGTCCTCTGGGCAACCACCTGGGTGACCAGGGGGTGGGAAATCTGCAGGGTACCCCGGTCGCCCACCCTGGGAACGTTCATCACCATGTTGGGATTGCTGAGCCTGTCGGTGGGAGCCACCTTCTCCACCTTGAGCTTCTCCGCCTGGACCCAGGAGAGCCTGAGCCGCTGGAGATCCCGGGTGATATGGTCCGACGCCATGGGGAAGGCCGCCAGGTGAACCGGCCCGCCCCCCCGGAATACCGCCAGGCTGGTCATGGAACTGCCCATGTCCACGAGCACCACTCCCAGCTCCATCTCGTCGGGGGTCAGCACCGAAGCTCCTGCTGCCAGAATGCCGGGAACCAGCCGGTCTATCTTCCTTCCGGTGTTCTCCACCAGGGTCGCCAGATTCTCCACCGGAACCCTGTCGGAGTACACCGTGAAAACCCTCGCGGTTACCGAGGAGGCCTGAAGCCCCAGGGGAGGCTTTTCCAGGCCGGTGAACCTGTCGAAGGCGTAGTCAAGGGTCATCCTCTCCAGGGGTATGCTCCCCGGGGGCAGGTTAATGCCGCCGGCCGCTTCCAGGGCCGCAGCCACGTCCTTCTCTGAAACGACCCCCGGCTCGTCCACCGTTCCGGTGCCCACTGTCCCGGTGCCCACCAGACCCCTCACGTGGGCGCCTCCCACTCCCAGAAGAACCTTCTCTATCCTGAAGCCGCAGAGTTCCTCAGCTTCGTCCATTGCCCGGGCCGCGGCGTGAACGGCTCCCTCCATGTCCACCAGAATCCCGTCTCTGACGCTGTTCCTGCACTGCGCGACCCCAATGCCGGAGTAGACGGGCTGACCGTTCTCCCCCTCCACGGCCACCACGCACTTCGCAGACGAAGCGCCTACATCCAGACCCGCATGGTATCCGGCGCTCATGAACTCCTCCTGATCACTGCCTGATTGCGGAATCTCAGATCCACCGTGGAAGCGCCCCGGGAAAGGGGCCTCACGGCGTTCCAGCAGTCCCACCTCTCCTCCAGTCTTTCGGAACCAAGGAGAATGGTGAGGTCCTGCTCCACCACGCTCACACCGGCCGAGTCCAGCAGCACCAGAGTATTCGCCTGGCGCTCCCCGAGCCAGTCGGCGAAATCCACGGCCACGGCCAGTTCGCGGGGATCGGTCTTTCCTGCGCACCTTACCACGGGCAATCCCTGAACCAGCCAAGCCGCCGGGAGTTCGGCGCACTCAGCGCTCACGGGAACCAGGCCTTCGGTGGTCTCCACCACCGCCGCGGCCTGCTCAAGCTCGACCTCGAGATGAGCCGACGAGGGCCAGAGGGGAATAAGCCGGGCACATTCGACGCCGGGCACTCCGGAGATCTCCCGGGCCAGTGAATCGGTGTCTATCAGGTGCAGGGGGGTTCCGAAGGCGTCCTGAAGCAGCTCCGCCACCGCCGTGGTGTCGGCGCAGCCGAGGCCGGTTACGTATATCGTCTCCAGATCGAACCGTCCGTCCCTCTCAGCCCAGCGGAAACACAGCACACCCGCCAGGATCAGGAATGCTCCCAGGGCTACTGCCGCCGCCTTTGCTCTCATTCCAGCTCCCTCACCGCTTCCCTGGCCATCTCGTCCACGCTCCCGGCGCCCATGAAAACCACCGCCCGGGCTTTCGAACCGCGGATCACTCCGGGGATGTCCTCCCGGGATACGGGTCTGAGACGTTCCGGGAATTCGCTTATGATCAGGCTCGAGTCCACCCCGGGCACCGGTTCCTCACGGGAAGGGTAGACAGGCAGGATCCAGGCGGTGCCGGCGGCGGCCAGCGCCCGGGCCATCTCCCTGTGGAAGATGGCGGTCCGGCTGAAGAGATGAGGCTGGAACACCACGTCCACCGGCCCCTTCAGGGCGTCCGCGACAGCCTTTATCGCCGCCTCTATCTCCCCTGGATGGTGTGCGTAGTCGCTGATTATCAGTTTCCCCCCCAGGGCGCCGATCCGCTCGAGCCTGCGCCGGACTCCTGGCCACTGGTTCAGAGCTTCCGCCGCCGGAATCGGATCCACTCCGGCCGCGTGCGCCAGGGCCACCGCGACTGCGGCGTTTCTGAGATTATGGACCCCGGGGGCGGGAAAATGTCCCCGGCGGCCCATGAAAGCGTAGTCGGTCCCCCATCCGGAACCGCCCAGGGGCTCCAGGTGGTAATTTCCGGACGGCCCGCAGGTGACCGTCCTGCGGCCGATCCGGGCTGCCTGGACCGCCAGGTCGGGCTTCTCCACCGGAACGGCCACCGTCCCTCCGGGAAGCACCTGTTCCAGGAACACCTGGAAAGCCCATTCCAGAGCCTCCGGAGAACCGTAGCACTCCAGGTGCTCGAGGTCGAAGGAAGTTACCGCCGCATGGGACGGCCGCAGCCTGAGGAACGCCCGGTCGTACTCGTCGGCCTCCACCACCGCCAGGTTCCCGCCGGGCCGGAAATTCCCGCTCCAGGCCTCCATGGTTCCACCGAGAAAGACCGTGGGGTTCATACCCGTCTCCTGAAGTATCCATCCGGTCATCGAGGTGGTGCTGGTCTTCCCGTGGGCACCGGCCACCGCCAGGGTTTCACAGTCCTTCGTGAGTTCAGCCAGGGCCTCGCTTCTCCTGAGAAGCCTGATTCCCCGGCGCCTGGCTTCCGCGAGCTCCGGGGAGCCGTCGGGCATGGCAGCCGTGAAGACCACCGCGTCCTGGCCCTCCAGGTGGGAAAGGCTGTGGCCCTGGAACACTCTTATCCCCGGCAGATCGCCGGGTTCTCCGGGGTCCCGGTCACAGCCGGTCACCTCCCACCCCCGGCTCCGGTACCACATGGCCAGAGCGCTCATACCCGCGCCCCGGACCCCTACCAGGTGAACCCTCCCCTTCATCGGCAAAGCCCCCTGATCCCGGCGGACACCTTCTCAGCAGCATTTCCCGGAAGCAGAGCCACCATGGCCGAGGCCATGGCGGCCAGCCGGGGGGAATCATTCAGGAGTTCTCCCACCAGGCTCCAGAGCCGGTCCGGGTGGGCATCCTCCTGTACCATCAGCACCGCGGCGCCGGCGTCGGCTGCCACCCGGGCATTTGCAGTCTGGTGGTCGTCCGCGGCGTAGGGGTAGGGGATGAAAACCGCGGGCAGACCGAAGGCGGAGAGTTCCGCCATGGTCTGGGCTCCGGCCCTGGCCACCGCCAGGTCCGCCGAAGAGTACCAGTCGGACAGATCGTCCACGAAACCCCTGACCGTAAAATCCTCCCGGCCCTCCAGCTGACCGGCCATCCGGGCTTCGTCCCTGACGCCGGACTGCAGCAGCAGCCTGATGCCCGAAGGTCTGGCTGTCGCCAGATCGTTCAGCGCCGAGGCGCCCTGGCTGCCCCCCAGGAAGAGAACCACCCGGGCGTCCGCCGGAATCCCCAGCCTCTCCCGGGCACCGGCTGCCTTTCCCCGGGTGTCCCGGGGGATGCCCACGGCGCTCACGGGACAGCGGAAGTACCGTTCCTGTCCCGGAAATGCCGCAAAAGCCAGCCGGCAGAACCTTGACACCCACCGGTTACTCCTTCCGGGCAGGGCGTTGGTGTCCAGGACACACCCGGGCACCCCTGAAAGCCATGCCCCCGCGACACAGTAGAAGGAAGCGTAACCCCCGGTACCAAGCACCGCGTCCGCCCGGACGGTCCGGACCAGCCTCACCGCCCTGGCCAGGGCGGCGGCGCCGGTGAAGGGAAGCAGTATCCTGGATCCCTTGTCTATTCTCGGGCTTCGAAGGGTGAACACCCGATCCCCCTCCGGGCCGTACATCGCCCGGTCGACAGGCCTTTCAGTACGGGCGTAGAAGACCTCCGCCCACCCCTCCATCATTATTCTGCGCCCCACGGCCAGAGCCGGGGCGATGTGTCCCCCGGTACCTCCCCCGGCCACCAGCACCCGCTTCATGCCCGCACCCTTCCGGCGGTCCCTGCAAGGAAACCCAGGGCACTCATGGTCATGACGATCCCCGTGCCCCCCCAGCTGACCAAAGGAAGCGGTATACCAGTGGGAGGCAACAATTTAGTTACAACACCGGCATGAATGAGAACACCCATGGCTATCACGGCTGTGAACCCCCCGGAGGCCATGGAGCAGAAGGTCGTGTCGGCCCCTGCTGCTATCCTCCAGCCGGCTGCGCATATGAGCACCAGACCGGACAGCACCATGACCACCCCCACGAAACCGGCCTCCTCTCCGATCACCGCCAGGATGTAGTCGCTGAAGGCCTCCGGAAGAAAGCCCCTCTGCTGGCGCCCGCGGCCCAGCCCCCGACCCAGCAGCCCGCCGCTTCCCAGGGCTATGCACGCCTGGTGGGACTGGTAGCTTCCCCCGGAGGGCTCCGAACCATCCATGCCGGAGGTGACCCTGGTTATCCTGTAGGGCGAGGAGATCACCGCCGCAGCGGCCAGCAGCATGGCTGCCGCGCCGAGCACCGCCAGGTGCTTGAACCTGGCTCCCGCCAGAAGGAGCATCACCATCATCACCGCTCCAAGATAGGCCGCTCCGGAGAAGTCGGGCTGCTTCAGCATGATGGCCATGGGGATCAAAGCCGCAAGGATCATCATGCCGAAGTGTCTGGGCTTCCTGGCGTCCCACTTGCCCCGGGATACCATGAAAGCCGACAGCAGAACGTAGGCGTAGCGAATGAGTTCCGACGGGAGAAGTCTCACCGGGCCCAGGTGGAACCACCGAGTGCTTCCGTTTATCACGGGGGCCAGGGAGCTTCCCGAAGCAGCCACCGTGAGTACCAGCAGCGCCAGCGCTCCGGAATAGACAGGGACCGCCAGGGCCTGGATAAGGGAGGGTTTCAGCCTCCAGGCGACGATCCCCATGATCAGCCCCGCGAGAACCCTCATCAGGTGTCCCTTAAGGTAGTGGAGACTGTCCCCGGCGGGGGTCACCCTCATGGAGGCGAAGGAGCTGGCTGTCCAGACAGCCAGTATTCCCAGGACCGTCACTATCCCGGTGGCTATCAGAAGCACGTTCCTGTCCCGGGCCAGCGGATTCACTGCAGTTCCTTGACCAGCGACCTGAAGTGGTCGCCCCGTTCCTCGAAGTTCCTGTACTGGTCGAAACTGGCGCAGCCCGGCGAGAGCAGCACCGTATCGCCCTCGAAGGCCCTGGCCGAAGCCTCCCGCACGGCCCCGGGAAGGTCCGCGGCGAAGGCTTTCTCCCCGGCTCCACTCCAGGCTTCGGCCAGCATGGACGCCGCCTCGCCGAAGAGGATCACCAGTCTGGCCTTCCTGGACACCAGTGGCGCCAGCCCGGAGTAGTCGGTCTCCTTTGCCCTTCCCCCGGCCAGGAGGATCACAGGCCTCTCCGCCGCTTCCAGGGCGACCCTGAGGGAATCCGGATTGGTGGACTTGGAATCGTTGACCCACGTGATCCCGCCCTTGACCGCCACCTTCTCGATCCGGTGGGGGACTCCGGCGAACTCCGTCAGCCCCGGGACCAACTGCTCCGGTGTCAGACCGGCGCCGTACGCCATGCAGACCACCGCCAGAGCGTTGTAGAGGTTGTGCCTGCCGGGAAGCCGCACCCGTCCAGAATCCAGAACCGGGGTTTCCCTGCCGTCCATGGCCACCACTATCATTCCCGAACCGTCCACCCACGCGCCGGGATGTACCGGTCTCTCAAGGCTGAAGTACATCTCTGTGCCGCGGCTTCTGCCGTAGAGCACCGACAGGTTCCTGTCGTCGCTGTTGAGCACCGTGATGTCCTCGGAGTGCTGGTTCAGAAAGATTCTGGCCTTGGCGGCGGCGTAGCCCTCCATGGACCCGTGCCTGGCCAGGTGGTCAGGAGTGATGTTCAGGATGGCCGCCCCCCGGGGCCTGAACCTCTCCACTGTCTCCAGCTGGTAGCTGGAAACCTCCACCACGAATATCTCCGCACCGGGGTGTTCCAGGACCGCCCGGCTGAAGGCGTAGCCAGTATTGCCGCATACCACGGCCCGCCTGCCGGACCTGGAGAGGGTGAAGCCCAGCCACTCCGCGGTGGTGGTCTTGCCGTTGGAACCGGTGACCGCGTAGATCCCTCCGGTGGTGTTCGCCGCGGCCAGCTCGATTTCGCCTATCACGGGAATCCCCAGGCGGCGGGCCTCCCCGGGCAGGCCCGACCAGGGGTTCACCCCCGGGCTGATCACCAGCCCGTCGAGTTTTTCCACGTCGCCGGGAGAGCCGGGGCCTGTGACCAGCCGGTCCACCTCCGGAGGCCGGACCGCCGAGGGCGACACGTCGAACCCGGTGACCGAGAACCCCCTGGACTTCAGCAGTGCCGCGGCCGCGGCGCCGCTGATTCCCAGCCCGATCACCCCGATTCCCTTGCCCCCGCCTTCGCTCCAGTAACCCATTTTCGATCCCCTGCCTATCTGATCTTGAAGGTGCTGATCCCCAGTAGACCCAGAATGATGGCCACGATCCAGAACCGCACCACCACCCGGCTCTCGGCCCAGCCCAGCAGTTCGAAATGGTGGTGTATCGGGGCCATCCGGAAGACCCTTTTCCCGGTCTTTTTAAAATGACAGACCTGGATCATCACGCTGAGGGTCTCCGCCACGAATACTCCCCCAACCAACAGCAGGAGCAGTTCGTTCCTGGTCACCACCGCCATGGATCCTATGGCGCCCCCCAGGGCCAGAGATCCGGTATCGCCCATGAAGACCTCCGCCGGGGGCGCATTGTACCAGAGGAACGCCAGGCATGCCCCGGCCATCGCTCCGCTGAAGACCGTAAGCTCCCCGACCCCCGGAAGGTGCGAGAACTGGAGGTACTCGGCGAAATTGGCGTGGCCCAGCAAGTACGCCAAGGCCCCGAAGGTCAGGATCGAGATCAGGCTGACCCCCGTGGCCAGCCCGTCAAGACCGTCTGTAAGGTTCACCGCGTTGGTGGTTCCGGCCAGCACCAGGGTTACCAGGAGCAGGTACAGGATGCCGAAGTCCACCCTTAACTCTTTGAAGAAGGGAACCGTGGTCTCCGTCGAATAGATGGTGATATCGCCGGATTCCAGTTCAACGGTCCTGAATCCGGGGATTATCGAGGGTTCGTGGGCCGCGGCCACCGGCTGGGGGGGCGTCAGGAAGAGCCATATCCCCACTCCGAGCCCCAGAAGGCACTGCCCCAGAAACTTATAACGCCCAACCAGTCCCCGGGGAGACTTCTTGACCGTCTTGAGGTAATCGTCCAGAGCCCCGATGAGCCCCATCCAGAGGGTGCAGGTCAGAACCACCAGCAGAGGCGTGCTGTCCAGCCTTCCCCACAGAAGCACCGGTACGAACACCGCCGCCAGTATGATGGCACCGCCCATAGTGGGAGTGCCCTGTTTTCTCCTGTGGGTCTTGGGACCGTCGTCCCGGACTTCCTGTCCAATCTGCCTCTTCTTGAGGGCTCTGATGATGCCCGGCGCCGCCAGGAAACCGATGAGCAATGCGGTGAGCGTGGCCCCGGCGGTTCGCACCGTTATGTAGCCGAAAAGGTTGAAGAATCCAGCGGCCCCCCTGAGAGGGTAGAGCAGCCAGTAGAACATCAGTCCCCCTCCTCCCGGATCCCCCGGACCACCAGGTCGAGTCCCAGTGAATGGCTTCCCTTGACCAGGACCCGGTCTCCGGGTCTGATCGCCTTTCTTAAAACCTCCAGGGCGGACCCGGCGTCGGGAACCCATTCCATTCCCGGTTCCCCCCGGAAGACGCCGCCCAATCCCTCGCCCACCAGTATCACCAGCCGCAGCCCTATCTCCGAGGCGCTGCGGATCAGATCCGTGTGAGCCTGTTCCCCGTGGGAACCCAGTTCCAGCATGTCTCCCAGGACCGCCACACCCCGGTCCCCGGCTCCCCGGAGCAGCTCCAGGCAGGCGGCGGCCGAATCGGGATTCGAGTTGTAGCTCTCGTCGTAGAGAAGAATTCCCCTGCCCCGCCAGACCCTTCCCCGGCCGGCCATGCCGGAGTAGCGCTCCATGGCCCTGACAGCCGCCGCCGGGTCCACCCCCAGAAATTCCGCCGCGGCCGCCGCAGACAGGGCGTTTCTCAGGTTGTGGGCTCCGGGCACCGCAAGTTCCGGGCGTATCCTCCAGGGCATGAGTTCTCCGTCTTCAATCCAGGCATCTCCCCCGGGACCGGTGGTGAAAACCGTCAGGTTCCTTTCCCTGGCGGCCTTCGCGAGCACCGGTTCCCCGATGGGGATCACCGCGGCGCCTCCCTCTGCGGTTGTGTAAAGGAGTTCGGCCTTGGCCTTCGCTATACCCTCCCTGGAGCCAAGGAACTCCACGTGGGCGGTTCCTATGTTGGTTATCACCGTCAGCCCGGGACGGGCCACGGCCCCCAGCTCCAGCAGTTCCCCGAAGTGGTTCATCCCCAGTTCCAGTACCAGCGCCTGGGCGTCGGGACGGGCGTTCAACAGGGTGAGGGGAAGCCCGAGCCTGTTGTTGAGGTTCTCCCGGGTTCCATCCACCCGCAGAGACACTGCCAGAGCGGCCATCAGCATTTCCCGGGTGGTGGTCTTGCCGCTGCTCCCCGTCACCGCGGCCACGGGGCACTCGAACCGGCTTCGAGCCCATCGTCCCGCCTCCAGCAGGGCTTCACTGGTATCGGCCACCCGCAGCACCGAACCGGAAAATCCCTCCCTGGACACCACCGCCGCGGCGCCCCGGGCCAGGGCTTCCTCAACAAAGGCGTGGCCGTCGGTCCTGGTTCCGGGAAGGGCGAAGAACAGGCTTCCGGGACCGGCCTTCCGGGAGTCGATGACAGCCCTGTCGAAAAGGTACCCTGTTCCCCCGGAAACCCCGAGATGCTCCGCCAGCCGGTCCAGATCCATCATTCCGGTTCCCCCAGGGCCGACCGGGCTTCCTCCCGGTCGTCGAAGTGAACCTTCCCGGTTCCCAGAATCTGGTAGTCCTCGTGCCCTTTGCCGGCGATGATCACCACGTCTCCCGGTTCCGCAAGGGCTACCGCCAGCCGGATGGCCCGGCGCCGGTCGGGCTCCACCACCACGTTTTCCATGTCTTCCATACCCGTCAGTATCCCCTGGATTATTCCCATGGGATCCTCTGTTCTCGGGTTGTCGCTGGTGACCACCGACAGGTGGGCCAGCCTTCTGGAAATGGCGCCCATGAGGGGTCTCTTGCGGGAATCCCGGTCACCCCCGCATCCGAATACCGAGATGAGGCGACCCCGGGCCAGCTCCCTGCCCTGACTGAGCACCCTCTCCAGGGCGTCCGGGGTGTGGGCGTAGTCCACAGCCACCAGAACGCCCCTGCGGTTCTCCACCGGTTCCATCCTGCCGGGAACGCCCGGAAAGTTGGCCAGGGCCCCGGCAGACACTTCCGGGGGCACCCCCAGGGCCGCCGCCGCGGCCACCGCACCTGCGGAATTGACGATGCTGAACGTCCCCGGCGCTCTTACGGCAACCTCCAGGGTGCCCCCGGGGGTGGCGAGGTCGTAGCGGGAGCCCTGAATCCCGGTCTCGTGCCTGAGGATCCTGAAGTCATCGCCGGGAAGGAAACCGAACCTCAGGGAACCGGGAAGGGACGGCCACTCCGGAGAGGCGCTTCCGATCACCGCGGTTCCTCCGGGCTTGAGGAGTTCCAGAAGCCTGAGCTTAGCCTTCAGGTACTCCTCCATAGTGCCATGAAAATCCAGATGGTCCTGGCTGATGTTGGTGAACACCGCGGCATCGAACCTTACCCGGTCCACCCGGGCCAGGGAGAGGGCGTGGCTTGACACCTCCATGACGCATGCCCGGTCTCCGCCGTCCGCCATGGCCCTCATGAGTTCCGCCGTCCGCAGGGAGTCCGGGGTGGTGATGTCCGCGGGCAGCCCCCGGCCGGCCACGGTGTGGCCTACGGTACCCAGTATTCCGGTGGACGTCCCCCCCGACTCCAGAATCCAGGCCAGCATGTGCGCGGTGCTTGTCTTGCCGTTGGTTCCCGTGATTCCCGCGGTTTTCATTTCTTTCCAGGGTTCCCGGAAGAACCTTGCCGCCAACAGCGCCAGAAGCTCCCGGTTGCCGGATCCGGTGTTCCTCAGAACCCGGACGTCCCCGGTGTCGTCTTCGCCCTGGACCACCGCCGCGGCCGCTCCCCGGGAGAAAGCGTCCGGAAGGTAAACGCCGCCGTCGGCCTTGAAACCCTTGACGGCCACGAAAAGGAAGCCGGGTTTCACCTCCCTTGAATCGCAGGCGATTCCCGCGATCTCCGGGTCGTATCCCGGGGAGAAAATCCCCGTGCCCTCGATCAGCCGACCGAGCTTCACGGCGCCCCTCCGGACTCCGCGGCCACCAGTCCTCCTGTGTCTCCCAGGGGAGCCAGGGCCACCTCCGGTTCGGAGGACAGGATCCTGGATACGATCCTTTGAAAGGCCGGCGCCGCCAGGGCGCTGCCCCACCGGTAGGAGTACTCCGGCTGGTCAATCACCACCACCGCCACCAGTTCCGGGTTCTCTGCGGGCACCATGCCGGCGAAGGCCGACAGGTAAACTCCCCTTCCCAGCGACAGTCTCTCGGCGGTTCCCGTCTTCCCCGCCACCCTGACCCCCGGAATCTGCGCGGAACCTCCGGTGCCCTGCTCCACCGCCGAGGCGAGGACAGCCCGGATCTCGGCCGCGGTCTCCCGGGAAATCACCCTGCCCCTCTCGAACACGTTCCAGTCGCTCCACTCCCCGGCGCATCCCGTGGAACGGACCAGCCTGGGACCGTAGAGGGTCCCGCCGTTGGCGATGACCGAGTAGGCCATGGCCAGCTGCAGGGGCGTGACGCTGATCTCCTGTCCGATGGCCAGGTTGGCCCTGGAGACCCCCGACCAGATCGATATGGGATTGAGCATGCCGTCCATCTCCCCGGGCAGCTCCACCCCGGTGGCCCTGCCGAAGCCGAAACGGGCGCAGTACTCGTAGAGCACCGAGTCCGGTATGGCCCGGGCCATCATCACGGTTCCCACGTTGCTGCTCTGGGATATCACCTCGGAAAGGCTGAGCGTGCTGTCTATCAGGTGGCTGTCATGGATTCTGATGCCCGAGACCTCCAGCCAGCCCGAGGAAACGTCAAAGCTGTCGGAGAGGGACACCAATCCCTCATCCAGAGCTGCGGCCAGGGCGAATGGCTTAAAGGTGCTTCCCGGTTCGTGGCTGCTCTGGACGCAGTGATTCCTGACGGGAATCCCCTGGGAATCCCTCACCGGGTAGCTTGCCATGGCCAGAATGTCTCCGTTGCGGGGGTCCACGATGACCACCGCGCCCCAGTCCGCTCCGGAGGTGTCCACCGCCGCCGCCAGCTCCTCCTGGGCTATGGCCTGGAACCGGGCGTCTATGGTGAGCACCACGTCCAGCCCGTCCACCGCCGGTTCGCTCTGGGAGTCCAGGTCCCTGAGGCTGTAGTTCATCCAGGCGCTCCGCTCCAGGGACATATGCCCCGGAACGCCCTGCAGAACGGGGTTCAACTGGAGTTCCAGCCCCTCAACGTGGTCGGGGGTACACCGTCCGATCACGGGGGCCATGAGATCCCCCATGGGGTAGACCCGGCGGTTCAGGATGGCGCAGTTCACCATTCTGGACCCGCGGCCCACGATATCCAGCGCCACAGGGTAGGGAACGTCGTCCGCCAGCACCTGATACCCGGGTTTCCGGTCCAGGGGAACCGGGAAACCGGCCTCCGACAGCATCGCCGCCACCTGGTCCACTTCGCACGCGCTGGCGGGAGGAACCCCGGGCCAGTAGACGCTGAACCGGGCGAAGGACTCGTTGCCGGCCATCAGATATCCGTTTCTGTCGTAGATGCATCCCCGGCCCGGCTCCACCTCCACCTCCACGGTGTTCTGGTTGTCCGCCAGTTCCCTCCAGTGTCGGTGGTCAAGGATCTGGACCCGGAACAGGGCCGCCACCACCATCACGAAGAAGAACAGGTTGAGGAACATGCAGAGCTTCAGCCTGGCGCCGAGTCTCTCGTTCATCACGTCGCGCCTCGGCGTCATTCCTCCTCCAGCAGGGTGAACGAGGAGAGCGGCAGGGGCTCCAGCCCCAGGGCCCTTCCAACCTCCATGAGCCTCTGGGGATTCTCCAGTCGGGCAATGCTCCCGCAGGCTTCCGCCACCCTTCGACGGAGGCTGTCCAGGTCCTCCTCCATCCGGTGAAGCTCCACCAGTCTCGCCAGTCGGAAGTTCTTCATGCCCATCTGTATCACGGCGTTAACCAGCAGGGCAGCCAGAACCATCACCGTTACCGTTGCCCTCAGGCTCATGGGAGCCTCACCCCTGTCCGCAGCCGGGCGGACCTGGCCCTGGGGTTTTCCCTGATCTCCTCCCTGGAAGGGACCAGCCAGGGTGGATCGGTCTCCCGGAAGAAGGGTGAGTCCCGCAGCAGCAGCTTTACCGCCCGGTCTTCCAGGGAGTGGAAAGTTATGAAGGCAACCCGGGCCCCGGGGGCCAGCCACAGGTGCAGATCCGAGAGAAGCCTCTCCAGATGGCCCGACTCGTCGTTCACCATGATCCGGAATGCCTGGAAAACCCTGGAAAGGACCTTCACCGGATTCCCCGCCACGGCCCGCACCACCGCGGCCCTGAGTTCCAGCGACGTCCGTACGGGCATGGCCTTCCTGATCTCCCGGGCGATCCGCCGACTCCTGCCCTCCTGGCCGAGCCTGTAGATCACGTCCGCGATTCCCGCCTCGTCCATGCCTTCCAGGACCGCGCTCAGGGGTTCCCCGGAAGAGGTGTCGAACCGCATGTCCAGGGGCCCGTCGATCCTGTAGGAGAAACCCCTGGCGGGATCGCCCAGCTGAAGTGAACTGAGCCCGAGATCGAAGAGGGCCCCCGAAGCGGGGCCTTCCAGCAGACCGGGGATGGACGTGTAGCTTCCCCGGTGAACCCGGGTTAGGGGGTCCCCCGCAAACTCGTCCGACAGGTTTCCGGCCTGAATGGAATCCCTCTCGACTGCCAGCAGGTGTCTTCCGGGGCAGGCGGCCCTGAGGGCCCGGAGGTGCCCGCCGCCGCCGGCGGTGCCGTCCACGATCAACCCCTCAGGGGACTGCTCCAGGAACCCGGTGACCGCCTTCGCCAAGATGGGAACATGCCCGTCCACGACGCCTCCCTAGAGGTCGATGTCCAGTGTTTCGGCGATGTCCTCGAAGGATTCCTCTTCGTTGCCCATGTAGGCCTCGTACTTCTGCGGATCCCAAAGCTCTATGCGGTCGAACTGACCCAGGAACATGACCTCGCCGCGGATTCCGGCGGCATCCTGCATGTCCGCCGGAATGGCTATTCTGCCCTGGGCGTCCACGGTCAGCGGGCGGAGCTTGGCCCCCACCCACCGCAGAAAACGCCGATGCTGCCTGTTGCTTCTGGAGAGCTTCTCGAAACCCTCCCTGATCTGTTCCCATTTCTCCGCCTGATAGAGGACCAGGCAGTTGTCCAGCTCCCGGTTGAGGTAGAGGTCCTCCCCCGTGAGGAGCCGCCGGAACTGGGCGGGCACGCTGACACGGCCCTTTTCGTCGAGCGTGTGAATGTGGGTTCCAATGAACTCGGCCATGGGACCACCCCCTATGGCCGAATCATTACCCCACTTTGACCCACTGTCAACCCACTTTACCCCACCCCACTCCACATGACGAACCATCCCCCCGAAGCTCCCGGTGCGAGCCCGGCGGACCGGTTCCCGGATCGGCTTCCGGGGCCTTGTCAGCTGGAGGGAATGTCGCTGTCTTTACGGTAGGAGTACCTATAGCGGTACGTATAGTAGTTGATGCCCGAATAGCCCCTGTCAGGCTCGTAGCCGTTGAGCACCGCCCCGGCCATGTGGCAGCCGGTGCGTTCCATCTTCTGCCACACCGTGGCCACCACCTTGGTCTGCACCTCGCCGGCCCTGGTCACCAGAAGGACCGTGTCCACCGAGGGCGCCATGACCATGGCGTCCGTAACCAACGCTACCGGCGGAGCGTCAACGATTACCATGTCGAACCTGGGCAGGAATGTGTCGAAAAAGCTGGAGGCCGAGGCGGCCCCCACAAGTTCCGCGGGATTGTGAGGGAGATGGCCGCTTGGAAGCAGGAAGAGGTTCGGCTCGATGGTCTCGTAGACCGCCTCGTCCATCTCCGCCCTGCCCGCCACCAGCTCGGTGAAGCCCGGCTGTTTCGAGAGGCCGAACACCTTGTGGAGCACCGGCCGTCTCAGGTCGCAGTCCACCAGGAGGACCTTCCTTCCGGTCCTGGCCTCCGCCACGGAGAGGTTGGCGGCGGTGGTGGACTTGCCCTCCTGGGGACCGCAACTGGTTATCAGAAGCTTGCGGACCCCCTCCCCCACCTTGACGAAATCAAGGCTGGTCCTGAGGTCCCGGAAGGCCTCGGAGTCGGGGGAAACGGGTTTGTCCACCAGGACGATGTTCACCATGTCCTTCCTGGCGGTTGTGTTCCGGGGAATCACCCCGATCACCGGTATCCCGAGTTTCTCCAGCTGGTCGGGGGTACGGACGCTAACGTCCAGCTGGTGCAGCAGGAATACCACCCCTACTCCCAGGGCAAGTCCCACCAGAAGCCCCATCATAAGGTTCCTCTGGGTGGTCGGGAGTATCATTATTCCCGGAAGGGCTGTGTCTATGATGGTGACGTTGCCCATCTGCCCAACTTCTGCGATCCTCACCTCCTCGAACTTGGTCCTGAGGAGGATGTAGATATTCTCGCTGACGGTCCGGTTCCTCTCCAGACGAGCCAGCTCGTACTCCATCTCAGGAAGCCCCTCCAACCCGGTCTCCAGCTGCCGCACATGGGTCTCCAGGGCGCCGGCCCGGGCGGAGGCGGTCCGGTAGTCCGCCTCGGCTTCCACCAGGGCTGAAACCATGTGGTCAACCGCCCCGGCGGGGTCCACCGGGTAACCGATTCCCGATGCCTCCCGGAGGGCAAGGGCCAGTTCGGCGGAGTATCCCTCGATGCTCCTCTGAATCTCCAGCACCGCCGGGGAGTCGCTCCCGGCGCCCTGGGCCATCAGAGCAGCCCTGGAGGCTTCCAGCCTGGAGATGTTCGCCTGAAGGGTGACTATGAGTTCGCTGTTGGCGCTCTCGAGATCCGATACCAGGCTTCCCCTCTGAAGTTCCAACTGCTGGGCCAGGTAGTTCCGGCGGACCGCCGCGGCCCTGGCTTCCGTGGTTGCCCCGGCGACCTCGCTCTGGAATGAGGCCAGGGTGGTGATCAGGTTCCGGGACTCGGTGCTCAGGTCCACCACCCCGTGCTGTTCCTTGAAGAGTCTCAGCTCCTCTTCCGCCGCCTCCAGCTCGGTGGTGATCTGCCCGAGCTGCGTTTCCAGAAAGACCCTGACCTGGCGGTTCTCACCCCGGGCCTGGCTCTGGCTCCACCTGTAGTAAACGTTCACGGTCAGATTGGCCAGGACCGCTGAAGCCTCGGGGCTGTACCCGACCGCGGAGAGGGAGAAGAAGTCGGTGTCCTTGATCCAGCTCACGGAGATGTTCGAGGAGACCAGCCCCACCAGGCTGTGCCTCAGGTAGGGCGCCGCAGGAGGTGAACCGTGGAAGAGCACCGCCACCACGCTGTCCGCCGCGGGGGACCGGAGGATGGAGTCCGCCACCAGCTCCGCCATGGATCTGCTCCTGATGAGGTGGATCTGGTTGTTTCTAACCGCGTCGAGTTGGAACCAGAGAGTGCCGGGCATGTCCAGGGTCCGGGACATGGCGTTCTCCATGTTGTACAGAAAACTGGCGTTGGAGCTGTAGACCGGGCGGGTGCGGGCGGTTATCCAGAAGGCGCCCAGAAGCCCCAGGCAGACACCGGCCAGGATTATCCACTTGCCCCGTCGGATCAGCCAGAGGTACTCCTGAAGGTTTATCCCCTCGCCCTCCTGGGGAAGGCCGGGCTGCCCCAGGGCCACGCCCCTCACTGGGTGACCACCAGGATCAGGTTGACCGCGACTATGAGCTTGTAGGTGAAGTCGATGACGTCCTTCCACCACTCGTAGTTGCTTCGACCGACGAAAACCGTCACGTCGGGCTCCATGGCGGGAACCGTTTCACCCCGCCCCTCGAGGTAGGCTCTCAGGTCGTAATCGCTCTGGAAGTCGCGGTAGACGATTCGAACGTCTCCCAGGTCCGCCTGGGGGGTCGGCCCCCCGGCGGCGCTGAGAGCCGCGATAAGATCACCGTTCCATGGGATCCGGTGGGCTCCCGGAGCCCTCACCTCGCCCCATACGTTCACCGTCATGGTGACCTGCTCGGTGTCCACCCCGGGCACTATGTACCCGCTCCCTGAGGACGGGATCTGGGCAAGGATGGAAACAACAAGAAGCAGGATCACGCCTTGAATACCTTTTCCTTCCCCCGGACCACCCCGGAGCAGGCGTTCCTGGTGTCCACCACTATCCGGCTGTGGTCCACGATCCACTGCCAGTCGTAGCAGGAGTGATCCGTGATCACCACCGCGCAATCATACCCGGCCAGAGCCTCAGGGGACAGCTCCACCCCCACCGGCTGCCGGGTGGTCTGCCTGGTGGACGGGGGAATCCGGGGGACGTAGGGGTCGTTGTAGTCCACTACCGCGCCCCGGGCAATGAGGTTCTCCATCACCTTGATCGCCGGAGTCTCCCGGTAGTCGTCGATGTCGGGTTTGTATGCCATGCCGAGGATCAGGACCCTGCTTCCGTTCACCGGTTTCCGATGGGCGTTCAGGGCCTCGGCCACCCTCTCCACCACGAACTCCGGCATGGATGTGTTGATCTCTCCCGCCAGCTCGATGAACCTTGTGGGCATCTCGTACTGCCTGGCCTTCCAGGTCAGGTAGAACGGGTCTATGGGTATGCAGTGCCCTCCCAGCCCCGGCCCCGGATAGAACGGCGTGAAACCGAAGGGTTTCGAGGAGGCAGCCTGGATGACCTCCCATATGTCGATTCCCATCCTGTGCGCCAGAACCTTCAGCTCGTTCACCAGAGCGATGTTGACGGCCCGGTATGTGTTTTCTGTGATCTTGGCCATCTCCGCCACCTCCGGAGAACTCACCGGGATCACGGTGTCTATGGCGAAGGAGTAGACGAACTCCGCGGCTTCCGTGCACCCGGGGGTCAGCCCCCCCACCAGCTTCGGGATGGTCCGTGTCCTGAAACTGGGGTTCCCCGGGTCCTCCCTCTCCGGCGAGAATGCAACGTGGAAGTCCTTGCCCGCCTTGAGACCGCCGGATTCGAGCACCGGGACCACCTCGTCCCGGGTGGTGCCTGGATAGGTGGTGGACTCCAGGACCACCAGCTGCCCCCTCTGAAGTACCGCCGCCGCGGCCCGGCATGAGTTGAGCACGAAGCTCAGGTCTGGCTGCCGGTGGTTTCCCAGGGGAGTCGGAACGGCGATGATTACCGCGTCGGCGCCGGCCAGGAGAGAGAAGTCGGTGGAGGAAGTCAGAAGGCCGGTATTCACCGCCTCCGCGACCCTTCCGTCGGGTATGTGCTTGAGATAGCTCCTTTTCGCGGCTAGGAGCCTCGGTTTATCCGGGTCGATGTCCACGCCGATCACCGGGCACCCGCCCAGGGCGAACTCCATGGCCAGAGGAAGCCCCACGTATCCCAGGCCGATTACTCCAACCACGGGATTCCCCCGCCCGCCAAGCCTCTCCCTGAAAGCGCTCACCTCAGCCCCTTCCGATGCAGTGGTAGGTGAATCCCATGTCCCGAAGCTTCCCGGGATTCCAGATGTTCCTTCCGTCGAAGACCACCTTCCTTCTCATCAGGCCTGACATCCTGTCGAAGTCGGGCTCCCTGAATTCGGTCCATTCCGTTACCAGGACCAGGGCGTCCGCACCCTCCAGAGCCGAGTAACCTGTTGAGAAGTACCGGATCCTGTCGCCGAGAATCCTTCGGGCGTAGTCCATGGCCTCCGGGTCGTACGCCTGCACCCGGGCTCCCATGGCGAGAAGGTCTTCGATGATTACCAGAGAAGGGGCGTCCCTCATGTCGTCGGTGTTCGGCTTGAATGAAAGGCCCCAGAGGGCGAAGGTGAGCCGGGAAAGGTCCGTTCCGAATTCCCGGACTATCTTGGCTCCCAGAACCTTCTTCTGCAGTTCGTTCACCTCGGTAACCGCATCCAGGATCTTCAGGGGGTATCCGTGCTCCATTGCGGTGTGCCTGAGCGCCTTGACGTCCTTGGGAAAGCAGCTGCCGCCGTACCCGACCCCCGGGAAGATGAAATGGGGCCCTATCCTGGAGTCGCTGCCGATGCCCCGGCGGATGTCGTGAACATCGGCGCCGACGATGTCGCAGAGGTTGGCTATCTCGTTGATGAAACTGATCTTGGTTGCCAGCAGGCTGTTGGCCACGTACTTGGTGAGTTCGGCGGAACGGTTGCTCATCACGTAGATGGGGTTGTTGGTCCTTACGAAGGGCTGGTACAACTCCTTCATCACCTCGGCGGTCTCCGGAGAGTCGGTTCCTATCACCACCCTGTCGGGCTTCATGAAGTCGTCTATGGCGTCACCCTCTTTGAGGAACTCGGGGTTGCTCACCACGCTCACCGGTTGATCGGTGTGCCGGAGTATCTCATCCCGGACCCGCTCAGCGGTGCCCACGGGAACGGTGCTCTTGTTCACAACGATCCTGGGGCCGTCCATGTGGCGCCCGATCTCCGCAGCCACCGCCAGCACATGCTGAAGGTCGGCGCTGCCGTCCTCGTCCGGCGGAGTGCCCACGGCTATGAAGATGATGCTGCTGGCCAGCACCGCCGAAGCGGTGCTCTCGGTGAAAGAGAGGCGGCCCTCCTTCACGTTCCTCTCCACCAGGGAGTCCAGCCCTGGTTCGTATATCGGCATCACCCCCCGGCGAAGGCTTTCGACTTTTTTCCTGTCGTTGTCGGCGCAGACCACCGAGTTGCCCATTTCAGCCAGGCAGGCGGCCGCCACAAGCCCCACGTATCCGCTGCCGATCACTGCGATCTTCATTTTTCCTCCATGTGGAAGGAGATGCTCCAATCCCTTCGAAGGGTATCAAATTGAGAATAACCAACCCTGAATCGGCTGTAAAGGATATTCCCTCAACGCCCGGAAGACGGGCACAACCGCCTGATTTCCCCCTGTCTTCGGGTAAGCCCCCGGTTATCCATGATCTCGGCCCACATCAGGGCGAACTTCCTGCTGACGCCCAACGCCTCCCGGAATTCTCCAAGCCGGAACTCCCCTTCCCCGAAGGCTTCCCTGGCGATTTCCTCCACCCTGGTGAGCATTCCGGGGGTGGTTACCAGGTCCTCCTCCAGGGTGAAGACCATCTCCCGGGCGGCCAGGGCCTCCATGTCCTCCCTGCGCACTCCCGGCAGGGGAAGCGCCGCCCCCTGCAGCCCCGCCGCCTCCACCAGCCCGACGATCCTTCGGGCCTCCGCCAGAAGCTCTCCGGAGAGATCCGCGGGAACCGCCGAGGACGCTATGAAATCGCCCCGCCTGACCAGGACTCCCTCCTCCATCAGTCCCTGGAGGACGTACCTGATAAGCCACGATGAGGTTCCCTGGGGAAGTCTTCTGGCCAGCCCCGCCGACGGCACCCCGGGGGCCAGGGGGACCGTCCGGTGCAGGGATTCCACGGCGCCGGCAACCTTCCTCCTCATGTCCGCCGCAAGGGTCGCCAGCAGAAGCCTGTCGCTCTTGCCGTCCACCGTCCTCTCGGCCCTTCCGTCATCCACCAGCCGCAGGGCGGCCATGGACGTTTCGCCGGGATCGCTTCCCGACGATGCGCAGAAATCACCGATGACTACCGAGCCCTCCGGGCTGTCCTCCATGGCTTCCATAAGAACGTCCGCCAGGTCCCCCCGGCTGAGTACCTCCAGGTGGGTCAGCCTCACCTCCCGAAACCGCGCCCTCACCTTCGGGGTGCCGGTGTCCAGGACCACTCCGCCGCCCATGGTGAGCACGGGAGAATACCTGCGGAAGACGAACCGGTCTCCCGGAACCGCCACCACCGGCTGCTCCAGCTGGAAGTGCACGAAGCCCTCGCCTCCCCTGGGTATCGGCGACCCTTCCACGGGGATGGCCCTGGCCATGACCTCGGCGGTTCCCAGGTGAATCCTGACCCTCTGCCTGGGATGAAGGTCCACCTCCCCGGGAAGGACGGTGCACCGGGTGTCGAGGCTGGTGAGCGCCCGAAGCCATCCCGGTTCTCCCACCATGGCTCCCCTCTGGACATCTTCCTTGTCCAGCCCGGTAAGGTTCAGGGCTATCCTGTCGCCCGCAGCTCCCGAGGCGGCCTTCCGGTGGTCGTTCACCCCCAGCTCCCGCACCCTGTACTGACCCCCTCCCGGCTGGATCTCGACGGTGTCTCCCGGTTTCACCACCCCCGACAAGCCTGTGCCGCACACCACCGTGCCGAATCCCTTCATGCTGAACACCCGGTCCACCGGCAGCCGGAACCTGCCCTCGGAGCTTCTGGTCCGCACTCCATGGACCATCCTGAAGATCTCCTCCCTCAGGAGTTCCAGCCCCTGCCCCGTCACCACCGAAACCCTCACCACCGGAGCGTCCTGGGCCGGCGTTCCCCGAAGGGCCTCCCTGACCTCCTCCTCCGCAAGTTCCTGAAGGTCGGCGTCCACCAGGTCGCACTTGGACAGAGCCACCATGCCCCGGTTCACCTCCAGGAGTCTCAGTATGTCAAGGTGTTCCCTGGTCTGGGGCATGACACCCTCGTCGGCGCTCACCACCAGGAGGAAACAGTCAACGGTGGACACCCCGGCGACCATTGTGCGGATGAACTTCTCATGGCCGGGAACGTCTATGAAACTCACGGAGTCGCCCTCCGGGCTCTCCATGAATACGTAGCCCAGTTCGATGGTTATCCCCCGCTGCTTCTCCTCCTTGAGCCGGTCCGGATCCCTTCCCGTGAGGGCCAGCATCAGGCTGCTCTTGCCGTGATCTATGTGGCCGGCGGTGCCGACGATCACCCCCAAAGCCGCTCCATCTCCCGGTTGAGCCGCAGAACCAGGATGTCCTCCTGCCCCGGCAGAACCGTTCTCATGTCCATCTTGACCGTGTTCTCCTCCACCCTGACGGCCACCGCCGGGGAACCGCTTCTGAGGGCCAGGGCCAGGCCGTCCGGAGAGGGGCAGGAAAGGCTCACGCCCGCCGAGGGGATCGGGGTGTCCGGCAGGGCTCCGCTTCCCACATAGCTGCCCATCTCCTCCACCGATGCAGAGCACCCGGAGGGCAGGGAAAGCCGCTGAATCAGCGCGGCCGCCCGGTCTGCCATCTCCCCGGGCCTGCCGATGAACATGCGGTAGACCGGATGGTGTGCCGCCAGATACGCCGGATCCTCCAGGAAGAGCTTCAGGGTGGCTTCCAGGCCGGCCAGGGTGAGTTTGCACACCCTGAGGGCCCGGGCCAGGGGATGCTTCCTGATCCTGTCAATGCAGATCTTCGTCCCCAGGAGTATGCCCGCCTGGGGTCCGCCTATGAGCTTGTCGCCGGAACAGGTGACCACCGACGCGCCCGCCTGGATGCTCTGCTGCACCGTAGGTTCGTCGGGAAGACCGAAATTGCCCAGGGGAACCAGGCTTCCGGCCCCGAGGTCGTCTATGACCGGCACGCCCGCCTCCCGGCCGAGAGCCACCAGTTCCGTCAGGGACGGCTCGCCGGAGAATCCCCTGATCCGGTAGTTGGAGGGGTGGACCCTGAGAATCGCCGCGGTTCTGTCCGATAACGCCTCCCGGTAATCCCTCAGGTGGGTCCTGTTGGTGCACCCCACCTCCACCATTACGCATCCGCTCTGCCTCATGACCTCCGGTATCCGGAACGCTCCGCCTATTTCCACCAGCTGACCCCGGGACACCACCACCTCCCTGCCCGCCGCCATGGATGACAGCACAAGCAGGGTTGCTCCGGCGTTGTTGTTGGCCACTGTGGCGGCCTCTGCTCCGGTGATCCTGGTCAGGAGTTTCTCGATGTGGGCGTCCCGGTGCCCCCGGCCTCCCGCCTGCCGGTCCCACTGGAGCACAGCGTAGCCGGTGGCCACCCGGGTAATGTTCTCGACGGCCCCGGCCGGAAGGCATGCCCTTCCCAGGGCAGTATGAAGCACGACCCCGGTGGCGTTCACCACCGAGGCCATTGTGGATGCCACGGCCGACCCGGCCCTTTCCGCCGCCGCCGCCACGGTGTCCTCCAGGGTGGGGCAGGCCCCTCCGGCCAGAACCTTGTTCCTGGCCTCCTCCACCCCTTCCCTGGCGGCCTCCCTGGCCACCGAGGGAGGGTATCCCTCCAGACCCTGGATCACCGCATGAACCGGCGGCAACCCCCTGAGACCCCGGTCATCCATGGCAGCCTCCCCGGTCTAGGGCTGGGCCAGATGGGTCCCCAGCATCCTGATGGACTTCTTGGGACACTTCGGGACGCACTGCCCGCAGCCCACGCATTTCTCCGGAACCACTTCGTGCTTCTGCCTGACCTCCCCCCGGATGGCCCCGGTGGGGCACACCTTGGTGCAGAGGGTGCAGCCGATGCACGTGTTGTCTATGAAGGCCTTGGGTCTGGCCGGCACCATGTCCACTATGGCCGAGGTGGGACACTCGCCGGCGCAGATTCCGCAGTTGATGCACTTCGCCGGATCAATGGAAGCCAGGAAACTCTCGATTGTTATGGCTTCCACGGGACAAGCCTTGGCGCACTTCCCGCAGCCTATGCACGCCACGGAACAGGCTTTCCTGGCGATCCCGCCCTTGTCCCTGCTGGAGCAGGCGATTATGACCTTCCTGTCCTCGGGCCACAGGCTGATGATGCCCCTTGGGCAGGCCGACACGCACTTCCCGCACCCCGTGCACTTCTCAGGGATCACCACAGGCAGACCGTTCTCCCCCATGTAGATGGCGCCGAAGGGACAGGCCGCCACGCAGTCTCCGAACCCGAGACAACCGTACCTGCAGAGTTTGTGCCCCTCCATGACGAGAAGCGCAGAGGAGCAGTTCTCCGGCCCCCGGTAGGCGAAGGCGTCCACGGCGCTGTGCCCGCCTCCGCAATGGATCACGGCAACTTTCCTGGCGCTCTCGTCCACGGCCACCCCGAGGATGGAGGCGATCCTGGCGTTCACACCGGCGCCAGCCGCCACGCACCCCCCGGGGGGAGCCGCTCCGGCGACCACCGCCTCGGCGAAGGCTGCGCATCCGGGGTATCCGCATCCGCCGCAGTTGGCTCCGGGAAGGATCTCGCCGATCTTCTCGACCCTGGGGTCCTTGGGCACCGCCAGCTTCTTGGCCGCAAGGGCCAGGCCGAGGCCCAGAAGCAGCCCTATGCCCCCCAGCACGAAGGCCGGAAGGGTCACCGCCGAGCCGGCGTCGGCCCCCTGCAGTACCCGTACCAGAAGAATGACTGAATTCATTCCGTCACCCCCCCAGCCCGGCGAAGCCGAGGAATGCGATGGACATGGCCCCGGCCATGAGAAAGGCGATGGGAAGACCCTTGAGAGCCCGCGGCACCGGTGTCTGCTCCAGCCGTTCCCGAAGGCCGGCCATAAGCACCAGGGCCAGGGTGAACCCAATCCCCGCCGACACGGCATTGATCAGGCTGAACCCGAGGCTGTACTTCTCCTCGATGTTCAGCACGGCAACCCCGAGTATCGCGCAGTTGGTGGTGATCAGGGGCAGGTAGATTCCCAGGGCCTGGTAAAGGGCCGGGCTGAACTTCTGAAGGATCATCTCCACCAGCTGCACCAGGGCGGCGATTATGATGATGAAGGCTATGGTCTTCAGGTAGCTGATTCCCAGGGGCACCAGCAGCAGGTTGTACACCGCCCAGCTGCCCAGGGTTGCCAGGGCCATCACGAATATCACCGCGGCCCCCATGCCGACGGCGCTGTCCAGCTGTTTGGAGACGCCCATGAAGGGGCAGATTCCCAGGAAGCGGCTCAGCACGAAGTTGTTGATGAAGATGGCCCCTATGATGATGGTCATCATGGCGCCGAAACTGAACCCGGGCTCCTGGGTTCCGGAAGCCGAGACAAGTATCTCAAGTACCGGGGAGGCGCTCACCGGGCACCCCCTTTCCGCCTGTTGTCGAGGATGTTGAAGAAGCCCAGTATGAACCCCATGAGTATGAAGGCCCCCGGGGCCAGGATGGCGATGAGCAGCGGTTGCCGGTTGTAGCCGGAACCCAGGAGGTTGATTCCCAGCCAGGTGCCGTTGCCCAGGATCTCCCGGAAGGTTGCCATCACCAGCATGGCGAAGGTGAACCCTACACCCATGCCCAGGCCGTCCGCCACGGCTGCTGGAACGGTGTTCTTATTGGCGAAGCCCTCCGCCCTTCCCAGGATGATGCAGTTCACCACGATCAGGGGGATGAAGATGCCGAGGTTCCGGTGCAGGTCCGGCACGTAGGCGTTCATGATGAGGTCCACCAGGGTTACGAAGGTCGCGATGATGACGATATAGCACGGAATCCGCACCTTCGAGGGAATGGCCTTCCTCAGCGCGGCTACCAGGAAGTTGGAGCACACCAGCACGAACCCCGCCGCGGCCCCCATTCCCAGGGCGTTCTCAACGCTGCTGGTCACCGCCAGGAACGGGCACATTCCCAGGACCAGCCTGAAGATGGGGTTTTCCTTGTAAATGCCTTTGACGAACTCTCCGGCGAGACTCACAGCGATCCTCCCCCCTCGGTGAAAAGGCCCGCGTCGGACATGGCTTCAAGGCCCTTCCTCACCGACTGGGTCACCGCCCTGGAGGTGATGGTGCTCCCGGTGATGGCGTCTATGTCCCCGCCGTCCTTGGCCAGCAGCAGCCCCCCGGCACCCCTGCCTGTGAAGAAGGCGATGAGCCTGGATGGATCGGCCACGTTGGCGCCCAGCCCTGGGGTTTCCTGCTGGAAGAGGATCTGGGTGCCGGTGACCACGCCGTCCATTCCACAGGCCACCATGGTCTGCACGGTGCTGGAGTATCCCTTCCCGTACGCTATGAACAGGTAACCGATCAGACGCCCCTCGGAGTAGACCCCCACCACGGACAGGGTTTCGTCCGCGGAGGAGTAGGGGTTCTCGAGCCCCGGCACCGAAAGGCTGTCGAAGGAAGCCTCTCCCGAGGCTCCGGGAATGGTCGAAGCGGCGCTTTCCATGGCCAGGAGTTTCGCCTCCTCCTTCTGCCGGGCGATTATAGGCTCGGTGAAGCCGTTGACGAAACCCAGTGAGCCGGCGGCGATCACCGCCACCACCATGAGAACCGCGCCGAGTTTCAGCACCTCAGCCATTATTCCTCACCTCCCCGAAAGCCCTGGGCTTGGTGTAGCGGTCTATCAGAGGGGTGGTGAGGTTCATAAGGAGTATGGAGTAGCTGCATCCCTCCGGGTAACCTCCCCACCTGCGGATGATCATGGTGATGAGACCGGCTCCTATTCCGAAGATGATTCTGCCCTTCCGGGTGACCGGTGTCGTGACCATGTCGGTGATCATGAAGAATCCACCGAGAACCACCCCTCCCGAGAGCAGGTGGAAGAGGGGGTCGCCCCGGAAGGCTCCCTGGCCCCCGAAGAGCCAGGCGAACAGGGCCACTGCGCCCAGGTAGCTCAGGGGAAGTCTGGGTTCAAGCACTTTCCTGAAGAAGAGGTAAGTCGCCCCGAGAAGAAGCATCAGGGCGCTGGTTTCCCCTATGCAGCCTCCGGTTCTTCCCAGGAACAGGCTGATCAGGGTTTCCCGGGAGGAGAGGAGCGTCCGGGCCGAGGCGGCCCTTTCCTGAAGCGCCCGGGCCTGCTCTGCGTCTTCGTCAGCGGCCGCCTCCGCGGCGCCGGCATCCCAGTCGTAGGTCTGCTGCAGAAGGTTCAGTGGAGTGGCTCCCGTGGCCACGTCCGACTCCTCCAGCCGGGCTGCGGGTATCCCCGACTGATCCCATGTGTCGTCCCTGGAAGGTCCGTGCTCCATGGGAGCCCACCAGCCTGCGGTCATGAGGACCGGAAAGCTGGCCACCAGGAACGCCCTGCCCAGAAGGGCCGGGTTCACGATGTTGTATCCAAGCCCCCCGAAGGCCTGCTTCGCCACCGCGATGGCGAAGGCGCTTCCCAGGATGGGGAGCCACCAGGGCACCGACGGCGGCACGTTGTAGGCCAGCAGTATGCCCGTCACCACGGCGCTGCCGTCCAGAACGACGTTCACCGGTTTTTTCATGAACCTCAGGCAGAGCGCCTCGGTGACCACCGCCGCCAGTACGCTGAGACCCGTCAGCAGCAGAGCCCTGAAACCGAAGAAGTACACCGCCGCCGCCAGGGCAGGCAGCAGGGCCAGGGCCACGTCGGTCATGATCCGCCGGGTTGACTCGGGAGAACCGAAGTGGGGGGAAATGGCCAGTTCGAATTTTCTTGCCTCAGCCATCATGACCCCTTTCCGGCCCTGGCCATGGCCCTGATCTCGTTCTGAGCCCTCTTGATGTAGTGGACCAGGTATCTGCCCGCAGGGCAGACGTAGCTGCAGGTTCCGCAAGCCATGCAGTTCAGGGCTCCGAACTCCTTGGCGGCCTGCCATTTCTCGTACTCGGAGGCCCGGGCGATCATGCTGGGAACCAGGTTGAGGGGACATGAGTCCACACATCTGCCGCAGCGGATGCAGGGACCTTCGTCGGTTTCCCTGGCTTCACCGGAAGACAGGGCCAGGATCCCGCTGGTTCCCTTGGTCACCGGGACTTCGTCGGTGTGCACCGAGATGCCCATCATGGGCCCTCCGGAGATCAGCCTGCGGACGTCGGGACCGTATCCCCCCGCGGCTTCCACCAGTCGGGCCACCGGAGTGCCCACACTGCAAAGGAAGTTGCCGGGCCTGTTGACTCCCCGTCCGGTGACGGTGGTCACCCGGGAGACCGACGGAATTCCCTCCCGTACAGCCTGTGCCACGGCCACGCAGGTGCCCACGTTTTGAACCACAACCCCTATGTCCAGGGGCAGCCCCCCGGCGGGGACCTTCCGGCGGCACACCGCGTGGATGAGCTGCTTCTCGGCGCCCTGGGGGTAGGAAACCTTCAGGGGAACAACCCTGACGCCTTTTCTCTCCATGAGTTCGATGGCGTCGGGCTTGTTCACCTCTATGCCGATGCAGGGATTCTCCACCCGCAGAACCATGGCCAGGATGCGCATCCCCTCGATGACGTCGTCGGGATTCTCCAGCATCAGCCTGTGATCCGCGGTGAGGTAGGGCTCGCACTCCACTCCATTGATTATCAGGGTGTCTATCCTCTTGTCGGGAGGGGGGGAAAGCTTCACGAAGGTTGGGAAGCAGGCTCCGCCCATGCCGCATACCCCGGCATCACAGATCCTGCCGATGAGTTCGTCCGGCGACCTGTTCACCCAGTCGGGCCAGGGCTCGAACACAGGTTCCTCCCCGGCGCTCTCAACCGAGATCACCACCGCCGGACCCAGGCGCCGGTGGGGCATCGGAGCCTCGACCACTCCGACAACCTTGCCGGCTGCCGGGGAATGGGTGGGAAGGCTGATGAAACCGTTCTTCTCCCCCAGCACCTGACCGAAACCTACCGAGTCTCCCTGTTTGACCACCGGGGTCGAAGGCGTGCCCAGGTGCTGACACAGGGAGACCGTCAGCGTTTCCGGTACGGGGATCTTCACAATCTCCCGGGAACGGCTGATCTCCTTGTTTCCCGGCGGATGTGTCCCTCCGGAGAATGTCCTTGCCCTGCTCATACTCCTCCAAAACTGCGCGGATCATGAATAAAGGCACGGGTGCGCAAGCACCCGCCCCCCATAAGGAACGGCACGCTGAACCATAGAACGAAACACTCCCCGGAGCAACCTCCAGGCGAGTTACTCGGACATGTGTTCGGACAGGAAGCGGAGAACCCGCTCCTCGATGATATCCCTGACCCTTTGGAATGGTTCGCAGCGGTCCGGTCCGTCGGTAGGCATCTCCGCGGGGTCCGGCACTCCCCAGAATTCCCTGACATGCGGCCCGGGATACACCGGGCAGCGGGATTCCGCCCGGTCGCAGACGGTGATCAGGTAGCCTACCATGACGTGTTTCCTGATGAAATCGTCCCAGAGGCTCTTCGGGGCATGGCCCAGCGCGAGCAGATCCAGCCCCTTTTCCTTCATCACCCGGAGTGCGCAGGGGTGGATCTCCGACGATTCCAGCCCGGCGCTGCATGCAAAAAAACGACCCTCACCATGATGATTGAGAAATGCCTCCGCCATCTGGCTTCTGGCGGAGTTCCGACTGCACAGAAAAAGAACTCTCGGTCTGCCCATGTTCAACCTCCCTGTCCATGATCACCAGGCAGGGACTATCCACACGCGGGATTAAGAAAGTGTTAAGGGCGGCGGCAGGGAACCGCCGCCCGAACCCGCCTCAGCCCTTTTTGGTGGGCTTCTTCGCGGCCTTCTTCTTCGGGGCCTTTTCGGCCTTTTTCTCCGCGGGAGCCTTGGCGGGAGCCTTTTTCGCCTCGTCCTTCTTCACGATCACTGCCCTCCTGAAAGTGGCGCAACCATGCAGTCAGGGCTGAAGAAACCTCTTCAGCCCCGAAGCGGATATGGTGAAACGCCGCCATGCTGTCAATCCGAAGGTATATTCCCGGCTGGGATCCACCATGAAGTTCCTTCAGGCAAGGCGGATACGATGCTCAAACTGCTTCTGATGCTTCCTGTTCTGGCTGCTTTTCAGTGGATATACCAGGTGGACCCGGACAGGTGCACCGGATGCTCGAACTGCGTCTACTTCTGCCCCCGGGGGGCCATAAGCATGCATGCCGGCAAGGCCTGGATAGACCCGGAAGTGTGCGACGGCTGCGGCACCTGTGTGGCCCACTGCCCATGGGGGGCAATCTACATGGTCTGGTACGAGGGTACCGGGGATTCAACCCTGGAATCCCCCGCCCTGTCCGCCAATCCCGCCGCTCTATCGGCCCATGTCACGGGGCTTTCGCCGGGATCCGACATCATTCTTGCCGACCTGACCGGAAGAACCCGTATCAGGGCTGCCGCCGACACCTCGGGCGAAGTGTTCTTTGACTTGTCCGGTCTGCCTTCCGGCTTTTACATGATCCGCACCGGAGGCGCCGCCGTTCTTCCTCTGGTTGTAACCAGATAGAGGCCCTTCCATGGATATCGCCGTAATAGTCACGGGGTTGCTGGTGTTCGCCGCCAGGGTTCTGGATGTCTCCCTGGGCACCATGAGAACCATAAGCATCATCCAGGGGAGGACTCTGCTGGCCTTCCTGCTGGGGTTCGTGGAAATCAGCGTATGGCTGGGGGTTATCTCCACCGTGATAACCCACCTTCAGGACAATCCGGCACTGGCGATCTTCTACGCCCTGGGCTTCGCCACCGGAAACGTTGCGGGCATCATGATCGAGCGGAGGATCGCCATGGGCAGCGTGGTGATCAAGATAATCGCCCGGGAGTCGGCGGAGGAACTGGCCTCGGAGATAAGGAAGATGGGCTTTCCGGTGACCGAGTTCCAGGGCCGGGGCATGGCGGGCACCGTTACGGAGTTGTACATAGTCTGCCCCAGGCGGGACTTCAGGCCTATCATGACCCGGGTGCGAAAGATCGATCCGGATGTGTTCTACGTAACCGAGCCGGTGGGAACCCTGGGAAGCGGCAGGGTTCCTCCGGCGCTCTCCCACAGGGGGTGGAAGTCCATCATCAAAAGGAAATGACCGTCCGAGGTTGACAGTTTTGCAATTTGGCCTATATTGCAAATACTAACCCGGAGGTTGCCTTGTCGAAGGACTTGACCGAATCGCTTCAAAGAAGGGCCAGGACTCTCGCATCCCTGGGCCACCCCTCGAGGCTGCTCATCGTGGATGCCCTGAAATCAGGCGAGAAAACGGTATCCGAACTGACGAACCTGGTCGGCTCGGACATCTCCACCGTTTCCAGGCATCTCGGAGTCCTGCGGAATGCGGGCATCATCGGCTCCCGCCGGGAAGCAAACCGGATACTGCACCGGCTGCTCACCCCGTGTCTGACCGAATTCCTTCAGTGCGTGGAAAAGGTTGTTTCCGACACCTGCGGAAAGTGCCGATGAACCTCAGGTCCGAATGGAAAACCCTGCTTCTCATGCTTCTTGTATTTGCCGGAGCTTTTCATATGCCGCTTTCGGCGGAGCGTTTCTGGAGCGGGGCGACCGAGTCGCTCCACCTTCTTCACGAGTACGCCAGGGAACACGTTGTTCTGTGCCTGCTGCCGGCCCTCTTCATCGCCGGAGGGCTCGCCGTCTTCCTGAAGAGGGAGGCGGTGATGAAGTATCTGGGGCCGAAGGCGAAGAAAGCCGTCGCATACGGGGTGGCTTCGGTCTCCGGAACTGTTCTCGCGGTCTGCTCCTGCACGGTTCTGCCTCTTTTCGCCGGGATCTACAGGATGGGGGCGGGGCTTGGCCCCGCCTCGGCTTTCCTGTACGCCGGGCCGGCGATCAACGTCCTTGCGATAATCCTTTCAGCCAGGGTTCTGGGGGTCGAGCTGGGTGTCGCGAGGGCGGCGGGGGCGGTGGTGTTCAGTGTCGTTATCGGCCTGCTCATGCACCTGATCTTCCGGAAGGAGGAGACGGCGAGAAGCGCGGGTTTCGCATTCGAAGAAACGGAAGACACATACCCGCTCGTTCAGCGGGTAATCGTCTTCGCTTCCCTGGTGGGGCTTCTTGTTTTCGCCAACTGGAGCGCGCCCGGCAGGGCTGCCGGTATCTGGAGCACGGTATGGGCATGGAAATGGGTCCTCACCTCGATTTTCGCAGCAGTGACCGGAACAGCCGCCGTGCTCTGGCTCGGAGTCAGGGCCTGGAAGATGCTTCTGGTGGCTGCGGTCACGGGAACAGCAGCCCTGTTTCACGCGGGAGCGCAGGCATCCTTCGGACTCGGCCTGGTCGCTTTCGCCTGGGCGCTCGCCACCAGCGAGGGCGAGGGAAGCCGGTGGGCCGATGAAACCTGGGGCTATGCGAAACTTATCCTTCCCCTACTTTTCGCCGGCGTAATCGTTGCCGGCGCACTTCTCGGAAGACCGGGACACGACGGATGGATCCCTTCGGAGTGGGTGGAGGCGGCCGTGGGAGGCAACTCCATCCGGGCCAACCTGCTGGCTTCGGTTGCGGGGGCATTCATGTACTTCGCCACCCTCACCGAGATTCCCATCGTTCAGGGACTGATAGGCTCTGGCATGGGGAAGGGGCCGGCGCTGGCCCTTCTCCTGGCGGGTCCGGCCCTGTCCCTGCCCAACATGCTGGTTATCCGGACCATCCTGGGAACCCGGAAAACCGTGACTTTCGTTTCCCTGGTGATACTGACGGCCACCGTCAGCGGAGTTCTTTTCGGTATCGCTTTCCCGGAGGTAGCGTGATGCGGATTCAAGTGCTGGGCACCGGCTGCCCCAAGTGTAAAAAACTCGAAGAAATGGCCACGGAGGCTGCGGAAGAGCTTAATCTCGACTATTCCATCGAGAAGGTTTCGCAGATAAACGAAATCATCGCCATGGGGGTGATGTCCACGCCGGCCCTGGCGGTGGACGGCAGGGTGGTGCTATCGGGAAGGCTTCCGGGGAAGGACGAACTGAAGGAGATGCTGTCGAGATGAGGCCGGTGAGAATCATTCTATTCCTGCTTCTCTTAGTCGTTTCATGTTCCGGACCCGATACGGACGAGACCGGAACTGTCTCCGCGGAATCGGGGCTTCCCAGGCTCGTCGATCTCGGCTCGGAGTCCTGCGTGCCGTGCAGGATGATGCAGCCGGAACTGGAAACTCTCAGAACAACCCTGAACGGCTCGCTCGAAGTGGTTTTCATCGATGTCAACCGTGATCGAAACGCCGCTTCGAGGTACGGAATCCGGGTTATCCCGACCCAGATATTCTACTCCGCCGAAGGAGCCGAACTGGCGCGGCACGAGGGTTACATAGACGCGGAAGGAATGATCGAAATCTTCAGAGAGCACGGATACCTCACGGATCGCAGCGGGGTCTGACCCTTGGGTCCCTTTTTCTCGACACTGAACGACTGCCTTGCGGCTTCCCTGTTGCCTGCTGCGGCGGCCTCCTTCGTTTGGGGCATTCTCGGTATGGTTCTCAGCCCCTGCCACCTCGTGAGCGTTCCCCTGGTTTTCGGGTGTATCATGAGAAGCCGGGGGATCGAAGCGGGAACGGCGGTACCCATGGGAATCGCAGCCCTTTTCGCCCTTGGAATGACATTGTCCATCGGGGTTATCGGGCTTGCTACGAACCTTCTGGGACGGCTAGCCGGGGATGTGGGCCCCCTGGGCGAGGGGATTCTGGCGGTGCTCCTGATAGCGGTTGGGCTCTCGATTGCCGGGCTCTTTCAGATGCCTGTTCCGGGTCTGAACAAAGGAGAGATGAGCGCGGGTTCGCCAGCCCTGATTCTGGGAATCGTTTTCGGCGCAGCGCTGGGTCCGTGTACCTTCGCCTTCATGGCTCCTGTCCTGGCGGTGATGTTTAGCCTTGATTCCACCACGAAGGCTCTCGTCCTGGGATTCTCGTTCGCCGTGGGGCATGCTGGGATCGTGCTTCTGATGGGCGCTTTCGCGGGACGCATTCAGAGGGTGGTGAACTGGTCGGGACAGAGTGCCGGCGCGAGACTGCTGAGAATCGTTTCCGGCGGTCTGGTCTCCCTGGGAGGGGCATACCTCCTTCTTCGGGTGATTTAGATACCCAGAACCAGTTTCACCGTGGTGAAGTAGATCACCACCCCGGTGATGTCCACCACCGAAGCCAGCACCGGGCTCGCCACCACCGCCGGATCCAGCCGGAACCTGTAGGCCCCCAGGGGCAGCGCAGCTCCGGCCAGGGTGGAGGTCACCACCTGAATGGCCAGGGCCATCCCTATGGCCAGACCTATCCTCTCCAGGGTGAATCCCTCGGGCAGAGGTCCGCCGTGCCCCAGCAGCATCACCCTGCCGTAGGCCAGAAGCCCCAGCAGAGCGCCCAGCATCACGGACACCCTGAGTTCCTTCCAGAGGATCCCTCCGATGTCCCGGGGGCCGAGTTCCTTCAGGGACAGGGCCCTGATCACCAGGGTCGCCGCCTGGCTTCCCGTATTGCCTCCTGCGCCGGCCAGCATGGGTATGAAGGCCGCCAGGATGGTGAACTGGAGTAGAAGGCCCTGGAAGCTCTGAATCACGAATCCCGACACAAGTCCCAGAAGGGCCAGGCCGGTCACCCAGAACACCCGGTTTCTGAAGTGCCCCAGGGAACCGGTTCTCAGATAGGCCGACGCCTCGTGGCTTCCGGCGATGGCCATGAACTTCTCCATGTCCTCGGTATGCTCCTGGGTGATGATGTCCAGGGCGTCGTCGTGGGTGACGATCCCCACCAGAGCCTCCGAGGTGTCCACCACGGGAAGGGCTATGAGGTCGTACTTCTGAATCTTCCTGGCCGCCTCCTCCTGATCGTCCCCCACCCGTGCGGAGATGATCTCGGTGTGCATCAGATCTCCCACCAGCCTGTCCCTTCGGGCCACTATCAGGTCCTTCAGGGATACGTAGCCCAGAAGTCTTCTCTCCCGGTCCACTACGTAGGCCGAGTAGATGGTCTCCCGGTCCGGGGCGATCTCCCTTAGCCTCTCGATGGCAGCGCTGGCGGTGAGGTCCGGGCTGAGGGCGGCGTAGTCCGAGGTCATCACCGCCCCGGCGGTTCCCTCGTCGTAGGCGGTGAGCCGGCGGATGTCCTCCCTTTCCGCCTGGGCCATGGCGGGAAGGATCTCTTCCCTCCGGTCCTCCGGCAGGCTCTTGAAAAGGTCCGCCCGGTCGTCCGGGGGCATGTCGGTAAGGAGCCGGGCAACCTCCCGTCGCTTCAGAATCGCGATGAGATCCACCTGGAAATCCCGGTCCATGTGGGTGAAGACGTCCGCCCGGAGCTGGCCCTCCAGATGCCTGAGGACGTCCCGGGCCTGTTCCGGGGCCAGCCCCTCCAGCACCTCGGCGGCGGTGGCGGGATGGCTCTCGCCGCACAGCTCCGCTATGGCCGGGTAGTCCGCCCGGGCCAGCAGGTCCCGCAGGACATCGGCATCGAATGGGTTCATCCGGTTCTCCTCCGTTCACCCGGGGGCCCCGCCCCGGGCCGGAGGGGGGTCTACAAGACGGCTACGGCCGGGTAGAGGCAACCCCTGCGGTTCGACGGGCCGGGACTCGAAAACTCTTCTGTGCCACCACCCCCCGGAGGGGGTTGATCGGGTTCACTCATTGTTCTTTCGCGGGGTCCTTTCAATCCCGGGGGATATTATTGCCCCGGATGCTTCCCCGTCGCAAGGGCCGGGGGGCCTGCGAAGCCTCACGAGGTGGAGGGTTACTCCGATCCCAACCGCCAGCAGCAGAAACCTCACGGGCAGCGAGGACGAGAAACCGAGCGCCGTGACTCCCAGGCTGCCCCAGAGAACCGCCAGGGTGACGGCCCTGGTGGTGCGCCCCATGGCCCGGTGTTCCCTGTAGTTCCTGATGTAGGGGCCGAAGACCCTGTGGTTGAAAAGGTACCGGTGAAGCCTGTCGGAACTCCTTACGAAACATGCCGCCGCCAGGATGAGGAAGGGGGTGGCGGGCAGCAGGGGCAGGAACACCCCCGCCGCCCCGAGAGCCAGGAAGATAAGGCCTGCGGCCGCCAGAAGGATCCTGCCTGGAGAAATGGCTACTCCCCGCCCCGGGATGCCACGAAGCCAAGGGCGGCGGGAAGACCGGTGGCCGAGGAGGTGCCGGCCCAGGTGGCCAGGTAGGCCGCTCCCAGCTTCTCGATGTGCCCCTTCTCGTTCTCGAAGTAGTTCAGGTGCACCTGTTCCTCACCGATCACCTCCTCGAATATCCTTGCAGTGACTGTATCGCCGGCCTCCCGGCACCGGGAGAGGAATCCGCTGTAGGCCGTGATGGTGTCCTCCTCCAGTACCGAGTCGAAGCCGAAGATCACCTCAACCTCCTGGCCGTGCTGAACCTTGGCGGACCTGTCGGTCCCGGGTTCTCCGCCCAGCTCCTTGATCCTCTCCGCGAACATCTCTGCGTGGCGCATCTCGTCTATGGCGATCAGCTTCACCTTTCCGGCCGGCAGCCCGTAGTCCATATCGTCGAGGTTGTAGTGCTGGTTCATGTACTGGACGATGGCGTGAAGCTCCATCGCCCTGGCCCTGTTCAGCATCTCCACCACGGCGTTCTTCTGTTCCGCCTTCATATCGGCTCCTCTCATTCCGGCACTCCGCGGCGCCTTGCCGCCGGGAAGCCGCCGGAGCTTCCCCGTTGCCTGGTCCGTCAGTCCTCCACAACATTGTTCAGGAAGGTCTGCCTGGCGACCGCCCAACCCCGGCGGTCCCAGCCGGAAACCGGGTCAAGGCACCGGGCCCCCGCGACCCCCATTCCCATGGCGTGGTGCACGTTGTCGTGAACGAACAGCCCCTGCCGACCCAGGGTGACAAGCCCCGGAATCCCCAGAAGCCATCGGTCCATGGCGTCGAAATGCGGGCGCCACCCGGGGGGATAGGAAGGGTAGGCTTCGGGTATCCTTCTTGTAAAAACCGCTTCCACCGACGGCAGGGGAAGCCCAGCTCCGGCCATCTGCCGGACCGCCGCGAAGGCGATCTCCCGGTCGTCCATGCTCCACACCGGGTCGCTCCTCCAGCAGGGAATCTCGAGGCAGATACCGGTTCCGTTTTCCGTTTCTTCCGCTCCTTCGTAGTTGAGCCTCTCGGACACCCTGGAGAAGGATGTTCCCCTGCCCGGAAAGTAATGGGCGTCGAAGGGGGTTAGCCTTCCCGTTCCGAGCTTGAGGAAGAGCAGCACCATGGACCTGAAGCCCAGGGAGCCCGCCGCTTTCGCAATCTCCACAGGCGCATCCGGTTTCAGGACGGCCGCCAGGTCGGGCAGGGGCAGGGTGGAGAAGATGAAGTCCGCAGGAAGAGTATCGTCCAGCCCGTCCCTGCGGAAATTCACCCTGCCGGGTTCAGCGGCGGAGGGAGCTACGACTTCCTTCGCCTCCGCTCCCGTGATCACCCTGCCTCCCAAGGTCTCTATCCTCTCCGCGGCGGCTGTGAAAAGGCCGCCGAAGCCTCCCCGGGGGTAGTGGAACACCCTTCTCCTGCCCCGGCTGGAGACGGCCCTTCGAATCATGGCGCCCAGGGACCCGGAAGCCACCCTCCTTCGGGCCTGCTCCCGGTCCAGCTCCCCGGCGGGAAGCCCCCAGAGCTTCTCGGCGTAAGGTCCGTAGAACCTTCCGGAGACGGTCCTGCCGAACCGGCGCTCCATGACGCTTCCGAAGGAGGCCCCTTCCCGGGGCATTTTTCGCAAGGGCACCAGAAGGGCGTCCCGAAGGATCCCCGCGGTGAAGGAGGGGGGCAGCTTAAGCATCGCGTCCAATGGTTTCAGGGGAAACTTCAGAAACTTTCCCTCCAGGAGAATCCTGCCGTTTCTGGGCACCGTGAGCAGCCCGTCCCCCAGGAGTTCCCGGGCCCTGTCCAGAATGTCCGCCGGGGCGGCAGGATGCAGCCTGTGGCTTCCCTGGTCCCAGACGAGTCCCTCCCTGGGGAAGCTGCCCGCCAGCCCTCCGGGAAACTCCTCCCTCTCCAGAACCGAGACATTCAGCCCGGGGTGCCTCGACAGAAGCTCAAGCGCGGTCCAGAGTCCGCAGGGACCTCCCCCCAGCACCGCCACCCGGCTCACCGGGGAGTTCAGAGCCTGCTCCTTCCAGGAAGGATGTAGTCCAGGTAGCGGGTGGAAGCCAGGTACAGGTCGTACCAGAGGGCGTAGTTCAGAATACCCCAGATGGCCCTTCCGTGATCGGACACCCCCTGCTGGTGCTCCCGCCAGAGGAGTTCGATTCCCTTGCGGTCCAGAAGTCCGGAGGAGAGCGCCCCTGAGGAGAAGAGGGTGTCCCGGGCGAACTCCTTCAGGGACGACCTGAACCAGTCGGAATAGGGCATTTCCAGCCCCACTTTCCTCTTCCGCAGCACAGGATCCGGAAGCACCCCCTTCATGGCCCGCCGAAGGAGGTTCTTCTTCCTCAGACCTGGAAGCTTGAGGCTGTCGGGAACAGAAGCCAGAAACCTGACCAGGGCCGTGTCGGTGAAGGGCACCCGGGCCTCCACCGAATAGGCCATGGTCATCCTGTCGTTTTTGATCATCAGGTCGTTGGGAAGGTGGCAACAGGAGTCAATTCTCAGGATCCGGGAGAGGTCCGTCTCCCCGGGATGGCTTTGGTAGATTCCGCCGAAGTATGAGTCCGACCCGGAAAACCCGCCTGTAACCGCCCCGGGAAAGACCATCTCCCGGGTGGAACCGGTGAGTACGGCCCTCCATGCGAAATGAGACTCGGGCACCCCAAGCTCGCACCCCGAGGTGAACCTCTTGGCCTTGAACTCGAAACTGAGCTTGCGGCGGGAGACCGGAAGCATCCTGGCCGCCGGTGCGGCCACCCCCCTCCGGATGAAACCCGGAACCCACCTTCTGTAAAGAGCCCTGGCCTTAAGGGCCGCGTGGGTGTCGTAACCCGCGAACACCTCGTCCCCCCCCTCGCCGGAGAGCAGCACGGTCACCAGGGGGGCCGCCTTCCCGGAGAGCATCATGGTGGGCACCGCGGAACCGTCGCCGTAGGGCTCGTCTATGTGGGCGAGACACCTGGGAAGCATGTCCGCCACCCTTTCAGGCAGCACAGGTATCGTATGGTGCTCGGTGCCCAGCCGGCCGGCCACCATGGCTGCGTAACGGGATTCGTCGAAACTCGGCTCGCGGAAGGCAAGGGAAAAGGTGTGGAAACTCTCCCCTCCCCGGCTCCGGGCCATCAGGGCCGCCAGGGCGCTGGAATCCAGCCCCCCGGAGAGCATGACACCCACAGGCACATCGCTTACCAGCTGCCGGTCCACCGCCTCCCCCAGAAGCCGCCGGGATTCCTCCACGGCGGTGTTCAGGTCCATTCTCCGGTCCTGTGTGTAATCCAGGTCGAAGAACCTTCGTCTGGAAACCTCCCCTCCGCCGGGGCGGTATTCCAGCAGGGTGCCGGGTTCCAGCTCGGTGATGCCCCGGAAGGGGGTGAGGTTCCCGGGTACGTAGTTGAAGGCCAGGTAATGGAAAAGAGCCTCCGGGTCGGCTTCCCGGGATGCTCCTGGAACCTGGAGCAAAGCCTTGATTTCGGAGGCGAACCACAGGGCGCCCCGGTGTTCACGCAGAAAGAGAGGCTTGATGCCGAAGGGGTCCCTGGCCAGAAGAAGGAGGTTCCGCCGGGAGTCCCAGATCGCCATGGCGAACATGCCTTCAAGGTGCTCCGGGAACGTGGGGCCAAGGGTTTCGTAAAGCCGCAGAATAACCTCGGTGTCGGTGCGGGAGCGGAACGGGCCCGGCTTCTCCAGACCGAACCGGCTGGAAAGCTCGCGGAAATTGTAGACTTCCCCGTTGTAGACGATCCAGACGGTGCCTTCAGGGTTACCCATCGGCTGCCTGCCCGCCGGAGTGAGGTCGATGACGGAGAGCCTCCGGTGGGCCAGTCCGCAGGGCCCGCTCCACACTGATCCGTGGTCGTCCGGGCCCCGGTGGGCCAGCACCCCGGACATTGCCGTCAGGGCGGCTTCCGTCTCAGGCCCCGGGGACTCCCGACGGGCCAGGAGGACTCCCGCGAAACCGCACACCGGGCTAGCGCCTTACCGCAAGCGCCTCGGCGACCATGCCCACCAGCAGCACCTGAAGGCCGGAAACCATGAAGATCACCGTGCTGGTGGATATGACCGGATAGCTCAGAAGCTCAGCTCCCAGCCCGACGCTGCCCACGGCGATGGTCATGTCCAGGGCCAGTTTCAACAGCCCCGCCAGGAACAGGGCCAGGGAAACCGGCAGGAAGACCTTAAGGGGCCGGAACAGAACCGCCAGCCGGAATACCAGCATGAGAAATCCGGCGAAATGACCGGGTCTGATTTTCGAAGTTCCCTCCCTGGTGTGGTAGTCCACCGGCACGAACGCCACGGGAAGGCCGTCGCAGAGGGAAGCCACGGTGACGGTGGTGGTGAAGGAGAAGCCGTCGGGAAGAAGATTCATGTATCTAAGGGCCAGCTTCCTGGTGAAGATTCGAAGGCCCGAGTTGAGGTCGGGTATCCTTATGCCGGTGAGGCGGTTGGCCAGCCGGTTGAGAATCCACTTGGCCGGCTTCCTGGCCAGGGGAATCCGAACGGTCCCGCCGGTGCGGCTTCCAACGGCCATCTCCGCCCCTTCCATGGCGGCCAGCAGGTCGGGGATACGCTCCGCCGGGTAGGTTCCGTCGGCGTCTATGATGGCCAGGAGATCGGAATCCGTACCTCCGATCCCTGTCTTCAGGGCGGCTCCGTAGCCGCGGTTCACCGGATGTGCCAGCACCCGGGCTCCAGCGGTGGAGGCCAGCTCCCCGGTGGTGTCGGTGGAACCGTCGTCCACCACCACCACCTCCCCCGGAATACCGGAGCGTTCCATCACATCCCTCACCTTCCTGACCGTGGAGACGATGGACTGCTCCTCGTTGAAGGCGGGCACTATCACCGAAAGCCGGTTCAATTGGCTCCTTCAGGGGCGGCCCGCGCCCGGAGACGCGGGCCGTCGGAGGTTACTTCAGCCTGCCGAGGGTGGCGAAAAGCCCCCAGAGGCCCGCGGCGCCGACCACGATGTAGATGATTCGGGCTATGTCCCAGCCGATCCCGATAATCCCCATCAGAAGGTCTTGTTGATTGTTGAGCGCGTAAATGCCCCAGTTGACGCCTCCCACGACCAGCAGGATGAGAGCGAGGTAGTCCACGAAACAGGCTTTCTTCCCGGCCAAATCACCCCTCCTTTCCGGTTCGTCGTTCATGTGCCAATCTATTATACGAAATCCCCGGAAACGCCCAGCATCTTCAGGTTCGCCTTCAGAGCGCCCCCGGAGAGAAGGTCCGCCAGGGCGGAGGCCAGATGGTCCGGCCGGAGACCGGGAATCAGCCCGTTGCCCAGCACCTCCCTCAGAAGGGCGGTGTTCTGCATTCTGGAGTCGGGAAGGTCGTCCCGGAAGACCCTCACCACCCGGATTCCCCTCCGGGCGCACTCCCGGTGGAGCGCTTCCGTCGAGACCTCCGGTTCGGAACCGTTCCTCACCGCGAAGGGCTGCCACACCGCATCGTAGTACGCCAGGGCGCCCCGGTCCCTGAGATAGCCGTTCACCGCCCTGAGAGCCTCGTGCCTTTCCAGTGCCAGAACCAGATCGGCGCATCGGGGGGATATCAGGGGGGAGTACTCCCCTGGACCGGTTCTGATCTGGGAGACAACCACGCCTCCCCGCTGGGCCAGTCCGTGGGTGTCCACTCCACGAACCTCCATTCCCGCCCGGGAAAGGGCCCTCAGCAGGGCCTCGCTCAGCAGGCCGATTCCCTGTCCCCCCACGCCGGTGATGTAGATGTTCATCGGGACCCCTCCTTCCCGGCCCCCGGAACCAGGGCGTCCGACGGGCAGGTCTGAATGCACGATCCGTCGCCGATGCAGAGGTCATCGTTCACGGTAACCCTTCCATCCCCGGGCTCCCGCCGGAAAGAAGGGCAGCCGAACCGTTCGATGCACTCCCGGGCCAGGGTGCACCGGCCGGAATCAACACTGACGTGCCTGGGCTTGAATCCAGGCTTCCTCCTCTGCTCCCTGGCGAACTTCAGCATGCAGGGGTGCCTTGCGATCACCACACTGAGCCCGGGGCTGTCCAGGGCCTTCTCCACCGCAGCCGTCAGGGCTTTCTGGTTGTAGGTGTCCACCTCGGCGATGTCCGTAACCCCTATTCCCTCCAGAACCTTCCTCACCGGGATGCCCGGAGCCGGGCCGTCGAAGTTCCTTCCGGTTCCCGGGTGTTCCTGATGGCCGGTCATGGCGGTGGTGCCGTTCTCCATCACGATGAGGGTCAGTCTGTGGCGGTTGAAGACCGCGTTGATGATTCCCGGAATCCCCGCGTGGAAGAAGGTCGAGTCCCCCAGGAACGCCGCCACCCGGCGTTCCGGTTTGCTCAGGGACAGCCCCTGCCCTATCCCCGTGGAGGCTCCCATGGACATCAGGAGCCTGCCTATCCGATGGGGAGGAAGGTAGCCCAGGGTGTGGCATCCTATGTCCGCCACGGTGATGTCGCTCTCCCGAAGGGCCTTGGATATGGCATGGAAGGCGCTCCTGTGACCGCAGCCGGGACAGAGCTGGGGGGTTCTCGGAGGAACCGGCGGGGCGCCCGCCGGCGACGCCGGAGCGGGAACCATGCCGGGCCAGACCCTGTGCAGGATCTCACCGACCCTTCCCGGGGTGTACTCACCGATCCAGTCCTCCGGCGACCCCTTCCCCAGCACAACGGTGTCCAGCCCAGCCTCGAAGGCCGCCGCTTTGAGCGCCTGTTCCAGGAAGTCGTCCAGTTCCTCCAGCACCAGCACCTCCCGGTGGGCTCTCATGAACCTTACCGCCGGGTCCCTGTCCAGGGGGAACACCATCCCAAGTTTGAGGATGTCCGGCTTGTCCTCAGCTTCGGAGACCGCGTCCATCAACGACAGGAATGGCAGACCCGCGGTAATCACCCCCCGAAGTCCGTTCCCGTGGTCCACCAGCCGGTGTAGGGAACCGAAGTCCACGGCGCCCAGCCGATCCAGAGCTCTCCTCTTCATCCTTGCCACCATGGGGCCGATGGGAATGTGGCTGCCCCCTTCCCCCCGGAACCCGGGCGTGGGTTCCTCCCGGACACCTACCCGGCCGGGGAAAGAGACCATTTCCTTGGCGTGGCACACATGGGTGGTGAGTCTGAGCATGACAGCCATTCCAAGGTTCCGGGCGGTTTCCACCGCCTTCAGGAAATACCCGTGCACCTCCGACGGTGAGGCGGGTTCCAGAACCGGGGTGTAGCTCATTCTGGCCAGGTGCCTGTTGTCCTGCTCGTTCTGGGAGGAGTGGGCCCCCGGATCGTCCCCCACCACAACCACCATCCCCCCCGGTATGTCCATGTGGTTCAGCTGGACGAAGGTATCCGAAGCCACGTTCAGCCCGACGCTCTTGAAGAACGACACCGCGGTGCTGCCGTTCACCGCGGCGCCGTATGCCACCTCCACCGCAACCTTCTCGTTCACGCAGAACTCGAAGTGGAACGGTCTCGACTCCAGAGGGATCGAACCGATGGCTTCGGCGATCTCGGGGGTCGGGGAACCCGGATAAGACGTCACCACCCGAACCCCCGCCTCCACCATGGCCCTTGCCAGGGCGGTGTTGCCCATCACAAGCTCCCGGAAGGGTTCGGTTTCCAGGAGCATCCGTCCCATGTTCTTCATAGATCCGCCTTTCTCCCGTGTTCAGCATGGATAAAGATGCACCGGGAAGGCCACCCTGAAAAGCGCGGGCAGAATTGGCGTTCCAGCCCCGGTTCGGCTATCTTCCCTTCTTCAGAAACGCACCTTTTCAGGAGTGTACCCTTCATGGATTTCAGCGACGCGAGATTCGTTTTCGAGTTCGCCCTCATAGTGCTGGCGGCCAAGGCGGCGGGGCGTCTGAGCCAAAAGGTCCTCAGACAACCCGCTGTGATCGGTGAACTCCTGGTGGGGGTGGTCATGGGGCCCTACGCCCTGGGAAGGTTTTCCCTTCTGTCCATGGGTCCGGCGTTCCCCACCGGAGCCGACGGACTCTTTCACGAAGGGCTTCTGAGGGGCATCACCATCGCCGGAATCGTCACCATGCTGTTCACCGCAGGGCTCGAGACCGACCTGAGGAGCTTTCTGAGATTCGCCCCCAAGGGCATGATGGTGGGGCTCGGGGGGGCTGTGCTGGGATTCGCGGGCGGCGCCGGGGCAGTCCTGGCGGCCGGGGGGGGGACCGGTTTTGCCGATCCCAGAGTCCTGGCCTTCGGGGCCGTTTCGGCAGCCACGTCCATCTCTCTGGCGGCCCGGGTCCTGTACGACATGAAGAAACTCAACAGCCCCGAGGGCACCGTTACCCTGTCGGCGGCGGTGATCGACGACGTGATAGGCCTGGTGGTGCTGGCGGTGGTCATGGGAGTCGCCAGGAACGTTGTGAGCCTTCAGAGCGTCGCCCTGATCGTGCTCAAAGGTTTCGGCTTCTTCGCCGGGCTCCTGGCGGCGGGGCTTCTGATACAGAAGCAGATTCTCTGGCTGGTTTCGAAGATCGGGGACGAGTCAGCCCAGGCCGCCTTCGCCCTGGCCATCGGCCTGCTGGCGGCCGGGCTGGCGGAGTACTTCGGCCTTGCCATGGTCATCGGAGCCTACGTGATGGGGCTGGCCCTCTCCGGAACCAGGGCCGCCAGAAGGATCTCCGAGAAGCTCTCCACGGTGAAGGAGCTTCTTGTCCCGGTGTTCTTCTGCGTTACCGGGATGATGGTGGACATCCGGGAACTGGGTTCGGTGGTTGTTTTCAGCCTTGTTCTCACGGGGATGTGCGTGGCGGGAAAATTCCTGGGGTGCTTCATCCCGTCGGCGGCCTCCGGGCTCTCCCTGAGGCAGTCCACAGCGGTTGGAATAGGCATGCTTCCCAGGCTGGAGGTGGGTCTGGTGGCCGCCAGCGTGTCTCTGCTGAACGGGCTCATCACCCCCGGGGACATGGCCGCGGCGATGGTGATGATCGTGATCACCGCGGTGGTCACGCCGCCTCTGCTCACATGGGTGGCCGGGGGCGGCCGTATCAACCGTTGAAAAGGTTGTCCGAACCGAAACAGGCGTCGGTGGTCAGGTTCACTCCCAGCTTTCTGAGCCCGGCCTCATCCCCCGGAGCCGGAATGTGGGTGATGTGGGCCTCGGCGCCCCGAAGCCCGGGAAGGTATCCCAGGGCCTCCAGGGTGGCGGGGCTGTGAGTGGCGCTGATTCCCAGGGCGATCAGCACTTCGTCCAGGGTCAGACAACCCGCCTCCCCGCCGAGGGTTTCCTTCAGACGTCTGATGGAGTCAATGGTTTCCGGTGTCAGCAGGTGTATCCTGTCGGGAATCCCGGCCAGCCTCTTGATGGCATTGATTACGAGAGCGCTGGAGGCGGTCATCAGCCGGGAGTTCCTGCCGGTGATCATCTCGCCCCGGGGCAGCTCCAGCGCGGCCCCGATCCTGGCAAACTCCTCCTGATCGGCGCCGGCGGCTGCCCTGGCCGGGGGCACCACCGACCGATGCTCCGGGGTGATGCCGTGGTCGTTCAGCAGCAGCTCCACCTTCTGAAGGGTCTTCTCCTCCACCAGACCCATGACGTACTCGCATCGGTACCTGAAGTACCTTCGGATCATCTCCTGCACCGAGGCTTCCCGGACCACGCTGTCCGAAACTATGCCGAACCCCACCCGGTTGACCCCCATGTCGGTGGGAGAGGCGTAGGGCGACAGAGCGCCGGTGATCCTCTCGAGTATCCTCTTCAGAAGAGGAAAGGCCTCCACGTCCCGGTTGTAGTTGACCACGGGGACTCCGTAGGCCTCCAGGTGATATGGATCTATGAGGTTGATGTCTCCCAGCTCCGCCGTGGCTGCCTCGTAGGCGGCGTTCAACGGGTGCTTCAGGGGCAGGTTGAAAACCGGGAAGGTCTCGAACTTGGCGTAGCCCGAGTCCAGCCCCAGGCGGTGGTCGTGGTACATCTGGGACAGGCAGGTGGCCAGCTTCCCGCTGCCGGGACCCGGGCCGGTGACCACCACCAGGGGTTTTGACACCCGGATGTGGTCGTTCCTTCCGTATCCCTCGGGGCTGACCACCAGGTCTATGTCCGTAGGGTACCCCCTGGTGTGGGGGTGAAGGTAGACCGGAACCCCGCTTCTCTCCAGCCGGTTTCTGAACACGTCCGCCGCGGACTGGCCGGAGTACCGGGTGACCACCACACCACACACCGACAGCCCCCGGTGGCGGAGTCCGTCGATGAGCCTCATGGCGTCGGCGTCGTAGCTGATGCCGAAATCGCCCCGGATCTTCCTTTTCTCGATGTCCCCGGCGTAGATGCAGAGGATGATCTCCACCTGCTCCCCGAGTTCCTGCAGCAGCCTGATCTTGACGTTGGGATCGTAACCGGGAAGCACTCTCGCGGCGTGAAGATCGTACATGAGCTTTCCGCCGAATTCAAGGTAGAGCCTGCCGGAAAACCGTCTCAGCCTGGAGGATATCTCCCGGGTCTGTTCGGACAGGTACTTCTCGTTGTCGAAACCGATGGCGGAGTTCATACCCTTGCCTCTCGGGCCGGTTACATCGTCCTGGAGCCTCCGTAGAGGTTGGTGATGAGCCGCTGTGCAAGGGCGGTGCCGGTCTCCACCGGGTCGAGTTCCGGATATGACGCCTTCTCCCACTTGATCCTTATGCACACGTCGCCCCTGAGGACGAGAAAGCCCACGCTCAGCTCTTCCATGGTTCCGCCCATGGTTCCCACGATTGCTCTTTCCCAGAGTTCGCCGGGCACTTCCACCGGATCGGCTATGAAACCGCTGACCCTTTCAAAATTCGCCGGGCCGTCTGCGGTGTACACCAGGAAGTTGACTTTCGAGGCCGCCATGCTTCCATCGTAATAGCTCCCCTGGGGCTTTCCCGCGGCGGGGTCGCTGAGGGACTCGTGCCAGTAGCTGTAACCGGTTCTTCCGATCAGTTCCTCAACCTCCGCGGCGCTTATGGCGTCGGATATCTCCCATCCGTCCGGCAACACGATTTCGGCGCTCAACACCGCTGTCTCAGGGGCTGCCGCAGTTTCCGGGTTTTCGGCCGGGGCTTCGGCGGTCTCGCCGGATTCCGCACCGCAGCCGGCCATGAGCAGGGCGATGAGCGTTGCAGCAAGCCGGTATTTCCTCATGATCTTTCTCCTCCGTTGGTTTTCGACCGTTCCGGGAACGGTCCGTAAGGGAAAAGCGAATATAGGCCCGGGGCCCGGTCCGAGCATCAGTCTTCCAGAAAGACCCTCTGCTCCCCTGGAACCACGGTTCCCAGCAGCCGTACATAGTCGGCGAAGACTTCCGCATCAACGAAGCCGGTGTCGGTGAAGGGCCTCCCCCGGAGCATGCCGAAACCGTCGCCGCCCCCCGCTACAAAGGTGTTGGTAACCACCCGGTAGACCCGGGACGAGTCCATGGGCACGTATCCTCCCTTGCCGTCCGAAGCTTCCAGGGATGTCACCCTCGCCCCTGCGGGAGCGTTCCGAAGGGCCCTGTACCTCATTCCCGCCACGTATGGAAAGGTGCCGTCGGACAAGCCTCCATCGAAGATCGCTTCCAAAGCTCCTTCCAGTAGGGCCCGGATCTCGCCGCCCTCGAGGTCAAGCACCGCCAGGGTGTTCCCGAAGGGCAGAAGGGTGTAGACGGTCCCGACCGTCACCTCCCCGGCGGGTATGTCTATCCTCACACCGCCGGCGTTCTGCAGGGCGATGTCGGCTCCGAGGCCCAGACTGTTCGCCTTCCAGAGCATCGCGTCGCAGACCACCGGGGCTGTTTCACTGCCCCCGGGCAACCCTCCCCCGGGAACCCTGACGTGGAGGAGGTCGCTCTCCGCCACGGCCACGTACTCACCCTGGAAGTCCTCCAGCGCGGACGTGTACCGGTCGACCATTTCCGCCACCACGGGCTCCGGTTCGGTCACCGCCAGGCCCGGTTCATCGGGAAAAGGCGCGGAAGTGGGAATGACTGGATTCCCGCTGTATCCAGTGATCGCCCCCGCGGAGTCGAACTCCACAGTCAAAGAGCCCAACACCGCTCCGTACCTCCAGGCTGTCACCACCAGCACCGTGCCGCCGTCGGGACCCTGCACCGCCGTGGGGTACTCCCCTTCCGGCTGCAGCCCGAGGGGCGCAAAGTCCCCCAGAAGGGTGTGGGAATGGCCTCCCACTATAACGTCCACCCCGGGTATCCGGGCCGCCAGCTCCAGGTCTTTCGCGTACCCCACGTGGGTCAGAAGGATCACCTTGTTCACCCCCAGGGCCGTCATCTCCTCCACCGCCGCCCGGGCGGCGTCCTCCAGGGGCAGAACCCTGGTGTCGCCGGACGGGCTGGAAACCTCCGGAAGCTCTTCGGTGATGAGCCCGGCCACGCCCACCAGCTCCCCTCCCACCTCCAGCACCGTGAAGGGAGGTATCCTTCCCGCCAGAAGGCTGTCCTCACGGACGTCCAGGTTGGCGCATACCACCGGAAAAACCACCTCGTCCAGAAGCAGCGCCAGACCGGGGCTGCCCCGGTCGAACTCGTGGTTGCCCAGGGTAATCACGTCCGGAGAGAGCACGTTGTAGACCCCCGCATCGGCCCTGCCCCGATAGACCGTGTAGAAGAGGGTTCCCTGGACCAGATCGCCTGCGTGGAGGAATACCACGTTTTCCGAGGTCCCCCTGGCGCGGCTGATCAGGCTGGCGGCCAGGGCGGCTCCGCCGGCCGGGATCCGCACGGTGGTGTCGGGGTCGGACAGGCTCAGGGCCAGCGACACGGGAGCCAGATTCGAGTGGGTGTCGTTCTGATGGAGTATCTCCAGGATGTAGGAGGCTCCCGCCCCCGGGGCCATGACAAACAGCGACATCAGGGCAGCAACGGCTCCCGCAGCCCTCATCGGATACCCCCTTTTCCCTGGGCCCTGATCAGATCTCGGGCCAGAAACCGTTATCGAACCAGATGCTCTCCATGAGGTCCCTGTCCATCCCCGCAAGCATCTCCAGGTGGCCGTGCTCCCAGTCCGCAAGCCATTCGAAGAGGCCCCTCTCCGGATCTGTTTCCGCCGCCGAGGCGCAGTCGCGGTAGTACTTCTCAGCGGTGGTCTCCAAGGCCATGGCCGCGGAAATGGCCGCCGCTTCGTACCCCGCGGCGTCGATGCCGCCGGCCACCTTCCGGGTCAGCACCCGCCCGGCGGTATCCGGAGCGCCGCCCATGGAGGTGACCGCCGCCAGAACACCGTCCCTGACAAGCGAGGAGTAGTGCATCGCCAGGGCTTCCTCGTGGCTCTTCTCCTCCTCAGCCATGGTCCTGAAAACCTCCCTGACCCCCGGATCGGCTGTGCTCCCGGCAACCTTCTCGTAGAAGGTCCTGCCCCTCCGTTCCAGCAGAATGGCACTTTTCAGCGCGTCAATCGCCCTGGCGCTCATCGGTGTGTTCCTCCTTGTCCAATCTTCGGGTGTAATGGACGGGATCGCCCCAGTCGTCCCCGGCCACCACCCTTCCCGTGCTCTCCACCCTGGCCCTGAGGCAGCCCATGCAGTCCTCCCGGCGCTCCTCGATGCAGGGTTTCCCCTCGTACAGAAGATAGTCCCTCCGGTACTCGCCCGGGGTCAGGGAAGGCATGACCACGTTGGCCCCCCAGGTCAGCCCCGCTTCCCTGCCCATGGGGTCCAGGGCCTGCAGAGCGGTGGTGGCGGCTATGTTGGTGTCCACCGTCAGAAGTCTTGTCAGACCGATCATCAGCAGCGAGAGCCGGATCCTCTCGCCGGAAGGAGAGATCGGCAGGCTCCCCATCGGCGTGTCCGGGTGGGGAATGAAGGGACCCATGCCGAACATGTCGAAATCGTGCTCCCGGTAGAACAGCAGGTCGTCCGCCAGCATCTCCGGGGTCTGGCCAGGCAACCCGATCATGACCCCGGTGCCCACCGCGTACCCCTCTTCCCTCAGGGTTTCGAGGCACCTCAGACGACTCTCCAGGGACTGGCCGCCCGGGTGGATGCTCCGGAAAAGCTGCGGGTTGGTGGTTTCAATGCGAAGCAGGTACCGGTGGGCGCCCGCCGACCGGAACCGCCGGAGGGTCTGCCGGGACTGCTCCCCAACGCAGAGGGTGATGCCAAGTCCCCGGGGCAGCCGGGGGGAAGCGGTGCGCTCCTTGATGGCGGAGACCGTCTGCTCCACGAAATCCAGAAACTTCGGATCGGTTCTCTCCCCGGACTGCAGGACCACGGAACCGTATCCAGCCCGGGCGCAGAATTCCGCCGCGTCCAGGATCTGCTCCAGGGAGGCGGTGTACCTTCGCTGCCTGTCGTTGTCCCTGCGGATGCCGCAGTACAGGCAGTTCATGGCACAGACGTTGGAGAACTCGATGAGACCCCGGTAGTAAACCCTGTTGCCCAGGGTTGAGAGGGTCAGGTTCTCGGCGGCCAGCCGTATCTCCTCCAGAGCCTCCGGATCCCGGGTATTCAGCATGTCCGCCAGCCTTGAGCGGTCGTATCCCGCGGCGTTTCCCTTCAAAGGCTCCTCCTGTACTGGTCGAGGGCATCGGGGAACGGTCCCAGAGCCCTCTCGAATATTCCCAGGGAATAGGCTATCGCCAGCCCGTAGTTGGTGATGGGCACCCCGGCCCGGAATGCCTTCTGAATGCGGGTCAGCATCGCCCGCCGGTTGAACATGCACGCGCCGCAGTGGATCACCAGTCGGAAGGAGGCCAGATCCTCCGGGAAATCGGCACCCCTGTGGAATTGGAAGTCCAGCCGCCCCCCCACGAACTGGGTGAGCCATCGCGGAAGTTTCACGGTACCGATGTCCTCTCCGATCGGGTGGTGGGTGCATGCCTCGGCGATCAGCACCCTGTCCCCCGGACGCAGGGATCCTATGGCCGCGGCGCCCCGGACCATGGAGGGCAGATCGCCCTGGTACCTGGCGAAAAGAATCGAGAAGGAGGTCATCGGGACGTCTTCGGGGGTGTCGCCGGCCACCTTCAGGAAAGCCTGGCTGTCGGTAATCACCAGGGAGGGCTCTACCGACAGATTCCTCAGGGCGGCCCTCAGCTCCCTCTCCTTCACCACCAAAGCCATGGAATCGTTGTCCAGCAGGTCTCGGATGGTCTGGACCTGCGGAAGGATCAACCTTCCCTTGGGCGCTTCCTTGTCTATGGGAACCACCAGAACCGCCGTCCCGCCGGGTGGAACCAGGTCGGACACGATTCCCGCAGGATTGATGAAGCCTTCCGGGGCCAGACGGATGAGCTCCTCCCGAAGCCGGTCCACGCCCTCTCCGGTAAGCGCCGATACAGCCACCCAGGCCAGCCCCTGCTGATCCATGACCGCTGCGAAACCCTCCCCGGGGGTTGACCGGTCCGTCTTGTTCCGCACCACCACCACCGGAACCCCGGCCTCCCGGAAACCCTTCACCAGTCCCTCCTCCAGGGGGCCCCACAGGTCTTCTTCAGTGACGATGACCGCAAGGTCGGTCCTCTCCCCCACCTTCCGGGTGCGGGAGACCCTCTGGGTCCCCAGCTCCCCCGGGTCGTCGAGACCGGCGGTGTCAGTAAAGAGCACGGGCCCCAGGGGAAGGAGTTCCATGGCTTTCTTGACTGGATCGGTGGTGGTTCCCGGGGTATCGGAAACAATGGACACCCGGTGTCCGGCCAGGGAATTGATCACGCTGGACTTGCCCGCGTTCATCCTCCCGAAGACGCTGATGTGCAGTCTCAGTGATTCAGGGGTTTTCATGGGGCCTTTCCGGCATTCCCAGCCTGGTTACCGCCTCGGGACTCACGAGTTCCCGGAACTCCCGTTCTGTGATTCCCGCGGCCAGGGCGGCTTCCTTTACGGATATCTCCTCCCGGGAGGCGGTCCGGGCGATTTCCAGGGCCCGGCCGTACCCGATTCGCTGGATCAGGGCCGTGACCTCCGCGGTGGAGGCCGAGACATGCCTTCGAAGAGCCTCGGGGTTGGCGGTTATGCCTTCCACGCAGTGGGTCCTGAGCCTGTAGGCCGCCTCGGCGAGCATCCTCTGGCTCTCCAGGAGGGAATGTGCCACCAGGGGCAGGAAGGGGTTGAGTTCCAGGCATCCCAGGGCACATGCGTGGTTCAGGGCCGAATGATGGCCCAGGGTCATGAGCCCCGCCTGGACTGCCGCCTCGGGAATGACAGGGTTCACCTTTCCGGGCATGATGGAACTGCCGGCCTGCACCGCGGGCAGGTTGATCTCCCCTATACCCGCCTCCGGCCCGGACGACAGGAGCCTCAGGTCGCAAGCCACCTTGATCATGTTCGTGGCGCAGGTGGCAAGCATTCCCGAGACTTCCGAGAAGGCGTCGGCGTTCTGGGTGGCCTCCACAAGGTTTTCCGCCCTGGCCAGACCGATGCCGGTCTCTCTCTTCAGGTTGTCCACCACCCGGAAGATGTAGTCCCGGGGAGCTCCCAGGCCCGTACCGATGGCGGTTCCCCCGAGGTTCACCACCCTGAGGCGCTCCTCGCACCTCTCGATCCGCCACCTGTCCCGGTTGAAAGCCTCGGCCCATGCTCCGAAGGACCTGCCGAGGGTGGTCAGCACGGCGTCCCGGAGCTGGGTCCGGCCCATCTTCACCAGATCGGAGAACTCGGCCTCCTTCGCCTGGAGCGCCTCCTGAAGACCCAGCAGGGCGGCCTCCAGCTCCCTGCCCCTGATTATCGCCGCCAGCCTCAGGGCCGTGGGGAAGGTGTCGTTGGTGGACTGGTGCAGGTTCACGTGCTCCAGAGGACTCACCTCCACCGACCCCAGCTCCCCCGCCCTGCGGGCGAGAACCTCGTTGACGTTCATGTTGAGGGAGGTGCCGGCCCCTCCCTGGAGCGCGTCCACCACCACCCGGGAGTCGAGTTCGCCCCGGGCCATCTCTTCCGAGGCCCGGATCAACGGCCGTGCCACCGGAGTGTGGAGATACCCCAGCTGGTGGTTCGTGGTCGCGGCGGCTCTCTTCACATGGCCGTAGCAGTGGATCATGACAGGATCCACGGGCCTTCCCGCCACCCGGAAGTTCTCCAGGGCCTTCTCCGTTTCGGGGCCCCAGAGGGGACGCTCAGCAGTAGACATCCCTCTCCCCGGCCTTCACCTTCCTGAGCATCGCCTCGGTCCTCTTCCGGGCCGCCGGAGTCATCCCCTCCAGGAAGTTTTCTATGCATTCCAGGCCTGCCCGGCGGGTCTCCGGACGGGCGTAGTCCTCCAGGTACTCCAGGAAGGTGCTGGCGGCGTTGGGATCGCAGTGCATCCTGATATCCCCGGGCCTGGCCAGATCCATGAAGTCCTTGCCCGTTCTTCCCAGTCGGTAGCATCCGGTGCAGAAACTGGGCACGTATCCCATTCCCGCCACGTCCCGGATGACCTCATCCAGGGGCCTGTGGTCTCCGAGGCTGAACTGGGCTCCATCCTCCCGGCTCTCCCCTTCGGCGTAGCCCCCGGGGTTCGTCCTGCTTCCGGCGGAAATCTGGCTCACTCCCAGGGCGAAGGTCTCCCGGCGCATGTTCGGGGTTTCCCTGGTGGACATGATTATGCCGGTGTAGGGAACCGTCAGCCGGAGGATCGCCACGATCCTTCTGAAGTCGTCGTCGTCAACGGGATGGGGGGGATGGGCGGCGATGTCGGAACCGGTGGCGGGTTCGAGCCTGGGAACGCTTATGGTGTGGGGACCCACTCCCCAGCGGTCCTCCAGGTGCCCGATGTGCTGAAGCAGGGCCTGTATCTCCCACCTCCAGGGGCTCAGGCCGAAAAGGACACCTATCCCGACGTCGTCTATTCCGGCCTCCATGGCCCGGTCCACGGCTGTTATCCTCCAGCCGTAGTCCCGTTTCCTGCCGCCCACGTGCACCCGGCCGTAGGTCCCGGGGTGATACGTCTCCTGAAATATCTGATAGGTTCCGATGCCGGTCGTCTTAAGCCGGGAGAACTCCTCGGACGAGAGGGGCGCAATGTTCACGTTGATCCTGCGGATGTTGCCCCGGCCGGACCTTACGCCGTACACCGTGGCGATGCTCTTCAGTACGTACTCGAACCCTTCCCGGGGGTACGACTCGCCGGCAACCAGCAGAATCCTCTTGTGCCCCTGGTCCACCAGTATCCCGGTCTCCCGGGCGATCTCCTCCTGGGTGAGCGCCCGGCGGACAATCTTCGGGTTCGACGCCCGGAAGGCGCAGTACAGGCATTCGTTACCGCAGAGGTTGGAGATGTACAGCGGCGCGAAGATCACCAGACGTTTCCCGTAAATGGTTTCCTTCACCCGGCGGGCCGTCTCGAACAGCTCCGAGGAAAGCCCGGGATCCCTGACGGAGGAGAGGACCGCAGCTTCCTCCGGGGAAAGGCCCTTCATCTCGCCGGCCTTGGCGAGAACCTCGCGAATCCTTGCCGGATCCGGTTCGCCCGGGTTTTCGAGAATGGCTTCGATCCGCTCCGGATCAATTATGGGAATGGTCTCGGTGCTCATCTTCTACTCCATTGAATGGGTTCTGGGAAACGTGTCACCTGAATATAGTAACAATTCCCATGTAGGATTTTCAGCCCCGGCGTCTCCAGGCCGCCGCGAAGATGCCGTCCACGCCTGAAGCGGGCGGAAGGGACACCATCATCCCTTCCCTTTCCAAGGAGGCCGGCACCTCCAGGGGGATTCTGGCGAATTCCGGGTGGGCGGCCTCGAAGCGGCCGACCTGATCCTGGTTCTCCTCGGGTTCCAGACTGCACGTGCTGTAGAAAACGGCTCCCCCGGGGGAGGTGAGACGGGCGGCCTGCTCCAGCAGTTCGCCCTGAAGCCTGGCTATCCTGCGAAGGGTTTCCACCGACCACGCCCACCTGGCTCCGGGTCGCCTTCTGAGCACCCCGGTGTTGGTGCAGGGCGCATCGAGGAAGACCTTGTCGAACCCTCCCCGGAGCGGGGGGTATCTGCCGTCCCCCACCAGGGGGTGGGCGTGTTCCCAACGGAGCCTCTCCCGGTTCTCCAGCCACCGCCGCATTCTTCCAAAGGAAAGGTCCATGCAGACCGTAAAACACCCCTCCTGGTGGGCCGTCTTTCCGCCGGGAGCCGCGCAGATCTCAAGGGCGGTTTCTCCTGGAATGGCTCTGAAAGCCCTGGCGGCCACGGCAGCCGCCTCGTCCTGAAGAAAAACGCCGGGAGGAGGCAGGGGAATACCCCTGTCCACTATCCGGTAACCCTCTAGGTAAAGGCCTGGCCGGCCGGCCGGGGGCGGGCCGAAGGCGAATCCCCCCAGCGGGGGCGGCTCGTTGTTCCATTTCATCAGTCCCTCGGTTTCCCCGGAACCCCGGCGATCGGTCCACCTTCGCACCAGCTCCTCCGGGTGCGACCAACGCACATGGGGCGGAAGGTTATCTTCCTCGCCCTCCGAGGCCAGTCTTCGAAGTACCGCGTTCACCAGCCCCCGGGCTCCCGGGTTTCCCGCCAGCTTTACCGTTTCCGAGACAGCTGCGTGGACGGGCGTTCCCAGCACCAGAATCTGGGCCGCCCCCAGCCGGAGCACCGCCAGGGTTCTGCCGTCCAGGGAGTCCAGGGGCTGTCTGAGAAAGCGGGCCAGAGCTCTGTCCAGCCTGACCCGCCAGACGACGGTTTCCCTTCTAAGCCTGAGGGCGAAGGCTGAGTCTCTGGGGGTAAGCCCCGACGCGGACCCGGCGCCCCGGCCCAGAAGCGAGTCCAGGGCGGCTCTTCTGGGATCGGGAGGGGCGTCAGAACGCGAGGTTTTCAACCTTCTCGAGATCCGGGAACACCGCCTTAAGATTCCGCTCAACGCCGTGCTGCAGGGTCAGAGCCGCGAAGGCGCACCCGCTGCAGGCGCCCTGAAGCTCCACCTTCACGGTCTTTCCCTCCAGGGCGACGAACCTGATGTCGCCACCGTCCCCCTGAAGCATGGGTCTTATTTTCTCGAGCTCCGCGATCACGTTCTCTTCCGTGAGGGGAAGTGTGCCGGGCATGATCCTGTCCTTTCTCACTTGGCCTGGGCCAGTACCAGGGATACAATGGTCATGAGTTTTATGAGGATGTTCAGGGAGGGGCCGCTGGTGTCCTTGAACGGGTCGCCCACGGTGTCGCCGATGACGGCGGACTCGTGGCCGGGGGAACCCTTGCCCCCCAGGTGCCCCTCCTCGATGTGCTTCTTGGCATTGTCCCACGCGCCCCCAGAGTTGCTCATGAATATCGCCAGCAGGACACCCGTCACGATGGCCCCCGCCAGAAGGCCTCCCAGGGTCTCGGGCCCCCGCCCGCCGAAACCGAAGTAGACCGCGACCGGCACAGCCACCGCGAGAATCCCGGGCAGTATCATCTCCGTCAGGGCGGCCCTGGTGGCTATGTCCACGCACTTCTCGGTGTCCGGTTCCGCCTCCCCCTCCATGAGCCCCTTGATAACGGCGAACTGCCTCCTCACCTCGGCCACCATCTTCATGGCGGCCCTCCCTACGGAACGCAGGGTTATGGAGGCGAAGAGGAAGGGGAGAAGCCCCCCGATCAGAAGCCCCGCCACCACGTAGGGGCTCAGCAGGTCGATTGCCGCCAGGCCAGCCGCCTGGGCGTAGGCTGTGAACAGGGCCAATGCGGTCAACGCGGCGCTCCCGATGGCGAATCCCTTGCCCATGGCCGCGGTGGTGTTCCCCAGAGCGTCCAGCTGGTCGGTCCTCCGGCGAACCTCCCCGGAAAGACCCGCCATGCTGGCTATGCCTCCAGCGTTGTCCGCCACCGGCCCGTAGGCGTCCACCGACATGGTCATGCCCACGTTCATCAGCATGCCCAGGGCCGCCATGGCAATGCCGTAGAGACCGGCGAACCGGTGCCCCGCCAGGACTGCCGCGGCGATGAGAACCATGGGAATCAGGGCCGATTCCATGCCCACGGCGACACCCTCGATGATGGTGGTGGCGGAGCCGGTTCCGGTGGCTTCGGCGATCTTTCTCACGGGTCGCGCGCTGGTGTAGTACTCGGTCACCAGCCCGATGACGGTTCCCACCGCCACCCCCATGGTAACCGCCAGAAAAACCCCCTGGTGCACGTGAAGGAAACCGGTCAACAGCCACCCCAGGAGGATGCTCAGCCCGGCGCTCACGAAGGTTCCGTTTCTGAGCGCCGAATGGGGAGAGCTGTTCCGGAAGATCCTCACGTACATGGCGCCGGCAAGGCTGGCCAGGGTGCCCAGAGCGGCCAGAAGAAGCGGCAGAGCGATAAGCGTCTGGGCGCCCAGGTGATGGGCGTCGTGGCGGGGGGCGGAAAACAGATCCTGCACCCCCGCGGGGCTCATGCCCAGAGCAAGAACCACCGCTGCGATGATGCACCCCACGTATGACTCGAACAGGTCTGCGCCCATCCCCGCCACGTCGCCCACGTTGTCGCCAACGTTGTCGGCGATCACCGCCGGGTTCCTGGGATCGTCCTCCGGAATCCCCGCCTCTATCTTGCCCACCAGGTCGGCGCCCACGTCGGCGCTCTTGGTGAAGATACCCCCGCCCACCCGGGCGAACAGGGCTATGCTGCTGGCGCCCATACCGAATCCGGCCAGGCTGTCCAGGCTCACTGAAACCCCCAGAAGTCCGGACAGGAAACTTCTGACGGTTTCCACGTCATGGAAGGCCAGGAAGAAGACGCTCACCCCGAGGAGACCGAAACCGGCCACTGAAAAGCCCATTACGCTGCCGGAGCTGAAGGCCGCCGCCAGAGCCCCGGCAAGGCTCTCCCGGGCGGCTTCGGTGGTTCTGACGTTTCCGGTGGTGGCAGCCTTCATGCCTACGTAACCCGCCAGCATGCTGGAAAGGGCGCCCGCCACGAAAGCCAGCCCCGTGGCCCTGCCCAGAAAGAGGAATATCAACAGCGCCACCACCGCAACGAAAACCAGAAGGATTCTGTACTGGGTCTTCAGATAGGTCATGGCGCCGACACTTATCAGTCCGGCGATCCTTTTCATGAGATCGTTGCCGGGAGAAGACCTTCTGAGCCCGGCGTACACCAATGCGGCCACCGCCAGGGTCAGAACGGCCACTCCCGGAGCAAGGTAGGTGAACAGAGCGTCCGCCTGCATTCATACCTCCGTCGGATCGGGTTGGAATGGAAGGATGGGTTAAGCCCCGGATTTCTAACCCATTAGCGCAGGCCGGTCAAGCCGCTCAGAGCGCTCCTGGAGGGCTGGTGGCCGGGGTTGTGCCGAAGGGCTTCCATAAACCAGAAGGCCGCCTCCTCCTCTTCTCCCTCCTCCAGGGCCATGACTCCGAGGTTGTAGAGGGCGTCGGTTCCGTTCAGGTCTATGCCGTCCGTCCTTCTGGAAGCTCTGTCCCAGGCTTCCATGAAGAGCAACCGGGCTTCGCTCCGGTTGCCCGCGGTGTACTGGGCCATGCCATGGTGAAAAGGCATGTTCACCCCGGCGGTCTCCACGTAAGGCCCCGTGAGCAGGGCGAGCCCCGCCCCCGCCAGTAGCCCCAGGGGGGCGGTGAGAAGTCCCGCCTTCAGCTTCCGGGCGAATCGGGGCGCCAGGAGCAGCAGGGCGAAGGGGATCAGCGGCAGTCTGAACCTCGCGGTGATGAAGAAAGGCAGCAGCCCCGCCGCCAGCACGCCGATCCAGACCAGCAGCCTTCTCTCGAAGACCGTCGGCTTCCCGGCCATGAGGGCCCCGGGAAGAAGGAACCATATCAGAATGCCGGGCAGGGCGATCGGCGGCCCGGTCACCAGGATGCCCGCCAGGGGGGACATCCTTTCCATGTAGTAAACGTCGTAGTTGCAAGGCTGTTCCACGGGGCTCAGCAGATGGACGGCCTTCTCGGCCAGGAGACCCGCGGTGCGCAGAGGCTCCCGGGCGGCGTATTCCAGGGTCCGGGCGGTCCACCACGAGGATACCCGCGAAGGCTCTGTCTCCTGGGGGAACGGTTCCAGACTGGCCGCCCACACGTTGTCCACGTAGGGAAGATCCTCCCGGGGCAGCCTTCCGCCGGGCGGGGCGAAGGCTGTGATGCCGTCGGCCTCCGGACCTGAACCGATGTAGAAGTTGATCCCGCCCTGGCTGGATATCACCGTGCCGGGGTCCCCGGCAAGGGCGTTCACAGCCCACACCGCAGCCAGGGGAATGAAGAACGCCGGCCATGCCCTGGCCCGGGGACGGAACAGTGCGATGCCCGCCGGCATCAGGAGGACGGCTCCGGGTCTGGCAATGCCGGCAAGCCCCAGGAGAAGCCACGGACCCCGGGAGTCCGGAGACCGTTCCATCCAGAGGAACGTTCCCGTGAGCAGGAGTATGTACAGCGGCTCGATGAGCATGAAACCGGAATAGACCAGCCAGGTCCCCCAGAGGGACCAGAGGGCGCCGGTGAACAGGGCGATTCCGCGGCTGTAATGCCGAAGGGCCAGTCTGTGGACCAGCACCGCGGTTCCGGCGCCGCACAGCATGGAAAAAAAAGCCCCCTGGAGGGGACCGCCCCGGGTGAGAAAGAGCCATGCTCCCAGAAGCCAGGGATACAGTGGGGCCCTGAAATAGGGAGCGTAGACGAAAAGGTTTCCCCTGGAAACTGCGGATGCCCACTCCAGGTGCCATCTGGCGTCCACCACCGGGTAAGCCCCCAGGGGGGAGCCGAGAACGGGGCCGTTCACACCGGCCCATGCGGCCAGGAACAAAGCCAGAACCGCCAGGGAGTCGGCGAAACCCGTTTTCATCCGCCCAGCAGGGAGGTGGTGGAATAGCCCTCCAGGGTGGGAACAATCACCACTTCCGGCACCAGGGCTCCCCCCGCCACGTCTTCCCTGCGGTAGTCCCCGCCCTTCACCAGCACGTGGGGCCGGAGGACCCGGATAAGCTCCAGCGGGGTGTCTTCTGGAAAGGGAACCACGAAGTCCACCGGACGCAGGGCGCACAGCACCATCGCCCGTGCGTCCAGCCTCTGGACCGGTCTGCCCGACCCCTTCAGTCTTTCAACCGATTCGTCGGTGTTCAGCCCCACGAACAGCACGTCCCCCAGGGAGGCCGCCTGATCGAGCACCCTGAGATGCCCGGGGTGGATGATGTCGAAACAACCGTTGGTGAACACGATCCGGCACCCGGCGGCCCTGAGCACCGCCGCCCGGCGGGCTGCGGCCTCTCGGGTCAGCAGTTCCCCGTTCCTAGTCATCCCGACGGGCTTCCCGAAGAATGTCCTCCGGGGTCACGGCGTACACCCCGGGTTCCGCACATACGGCGGCGGCGGCGAAGTTGGCCATCACTGCCGCCCTCTCCGGAGCCACACCCGAAGCGTAGGCCAGCCCCATCACCGCGATGACGGCGTCCCCCGCCCCGGAGACGTCGAACACATGCCTGGCGGCGGTAGGCTGAACAAGGGGTTTGGACGCCCCCCGCACACAGAGTATGGATCCCCCGGAACCCAGGGTCAGGAGAACGCCCCTGGCCTGAAGGTCTTCCAGGATACCGCCGCAGGCAGCCATGAGTTCTTCGGCTCCGGCCTCCGCAAGGTCGCGTCCCAGGAAAGCGGCGGCTTCCCTCAGGTTCGGCTTGATCAGGCTGACCCCACGGAACAGGGTGAAATTCCTGTACTTGGGGTCAGCCAGGACGGGAACCTTCCTGTCCACGGCTTCCCCGATGATCCAGGGAATGTTGTGGGCCCCCAGGTATCCCTTGTCGTAATCCTCGAAGAGCACCGCTCCCACGTCTCGGATGGTCCTGCGGATGCATTCCCCCTCGACCGAATCCCTGCCCGCAGCCCTGGGGGCGCAGGACTCCCTGTCAATCCTTATGAGCTGGTGGCCCCGGGAAATGACCCGGGTTTTCCTGGTGGTCGGCCTGGATGGATCCACCGCGACGCAGGTGACGTCGGCGCCCTTCTCCCTCAGAAGATTCAGCAGGACGGTTCCCTCCGGGTCGTCCCCGACCACGCCTGCCACCACCGGGCTTCCCCCCAGGGACAGGACGTTCAGGGCAACATTGGCCGCTCCACCCGGGGCGAACCTCTCCCCGCCCTCCTCCAGCGCCACCACGGGCACCGGGGCTTCGGGGGATATCCTGTCCACCCTGCCCTCCAGGTAATGGTCCAGCACCAGGTCGCCCAGCACCAGGACCCGGGCGCCGCGAAAGCCATCGAGTTCTTCGGTGTACAAGAAACCCTCCCAGCGGGTTGACCCCGGTTGCGCCTCAGTGCATAAGATAGTGCTTTCCTCGGGAGGGAAAATAATGCAAAACCAGATGCCCCGGATAAACATCCGAGACGACAAGGCTTCGGGAGTCTACGCAAACCTGGCCATAGTGAACACCTCCCAGGCCGAATTCGTGCTCGATTTCGCCAGGATCATGCCCGGTCTTCCCGCCGCCCAGCTGGAGTGCCGGGTCATCATGTCTCCCCACAGGATCAAGGGCCTGATAAAAGCCCTGGAGACCCAGGTGGAGATGTACGAGAAGAGGTTCGGACCCCTGGAGGACTCGGTTGAAGCAGGTGGAGCCATCGGTTTCCAGATTCCTCAGGCCCCTGAAGCCAAGAGCATCCAGTAGCGCCACCGTCATGTGGGGCCTCTCCCTGTTGGTGGCCCTGTTCATCTGGGTGTTCTCCATCCGGGCCGAGACGTTCAGCGTCACCATCCCGGTGCCGGTCAGGTGCCTGACAGCCCAGGGAGTGATGCTCGTGGGGCATCCCCCGGACACGGTGTCCGTGACTTTCCAGGGAGACGGGCTGGAAATGCTAGGCTTCCAGCTGCTGGGAAAACCCGGGGACCTCGAGGTGATAGTGGACCTGAGATCGGTTCCTCCGGACAGCCTCGGACCGCTGGAAATCCCCTACGTCGAGGCCATGCTGAGGGATCCGCAGAGCCGGGTCAGGGTGGAGTCGTTCCAGCCCGCCAGGGCGGAACTGTCCATTGACATCCTTTTCGACCGGGTGCTGCCGGTGGCGGTGGTTTCCCATCCGGTTCCGTCCCGCTACATGAGCGTATCCCTCCGCCAGCCCCGGGTGAGGCTCACAGGGCCGGCTTCCGTGCTGTTGTCCATGGACAGCGCCAGCACGGCTCCGGTGTCCTCGGACGTCCGCATGGAACAACGGGCCGAACTGGACCTTCCGGAGGGGGTGCAGACCGAAGGGGGAGCAGTCACGGTGAGGCTCAGAAACCCCGTTCCCGTTGTCCAGGGTGTGGGAAGGGCGTATTGACACTGGTTGAAAGGGGTCGGTAAATTACTGGGACATTCTGCGGACCGGTAACGTAACACCAATCGGGGGGTTCTCAAGCCATGGGATCTAAGGTTCTTGTGAGGGTCATCATTGTTCTGCTCGCCGCGATTCTCATATTCCGGATCCATCAGCGTGTCGAAGCCTACCGGGTGCCCCGCGAGAACTGCCGCCAGCAGATGTACGCCCTGGCCAGGGTCAATATCCAGCACATGCAGGACAACGAAGGGCTTTCGGCCCCTGACATTGACTCCCTGCTCTCCTACGCCGGCCTTTCGGACTCGGTGGCGGTCTGTCCGACCCTCTGGTCCCAGGGTCTGGAGGACTCCCTCTATTTCTTCGATCCCAAGCTGTCCCTGGGCACCCAGTTCGCCATCTCCTGCCCGAACCATGACCGGCACGGCGGAGTCATCGGAGGCCTGGTGGAAAAGGAGTACCCCGATTCCCTTTTCTGCGAGGCCGACTGGATGGACACCTTCACCAGGATCAGCTTCCCGGAGTACGCCGAGATCCGGCGCACAGAGGTTTCCAGGTCCCTCCTGGTCAGAGTGTCGGAGGAACAGGCGTCATACATCTACAACCGGTACCCGGTCACCCTCAGACCCACCGACATGGCCAGCATCGAGATAGACGTGAGCCAATCGGTGGACCCCCTGGGAGGGGAGTACGTATTCGAGATAGTTCCCGACACGATCTACACCTTCTGGGAGAGGCCCGGAGCCACCGGCCGCAGGCGGGGCCAGTCGATCGATGTACAGACCTGGAAGTTCGTCTGCTACACCACCTCGAACCCCGAAGTCTCCAGGGTTGAGGTATACTTCAAGCGCCCGCTCAGGCTTCCAAGCCGGGCGGACGGAGCCCTTCCGTCGGACTCCGACCAGCTCACCATCATCCGCTACTGGGACCGGTCGGAACTGGGTACCCTCCAGGTGGAGACCAGGGAGATGGACCTGCTTGACCTTCCCACCTGGGAGTTCCTCATGCAGAACAGGGCCACCCTGGAAGCCGTTCCGGAACAGGTCTGAACGATAATCGTCTTCGTGCGGCGGGGGGAACATTTCCCCCCGCTTTCGCATAAATGTGTATATTCCTGTTTTGCTAAATGGCCATAACCCTCCCTACAGAAAATGTGCAAGCCCTCGGGAAAGGCGGCTGCAATGAAGTATTTCGAGAAGACGGAACAGAAGGCGGCATCCGTGAACAACCAGTACCTTTTCACCATAGCGGTGTCAAAGCGGATGCGCAGCATCCAGGAGGGCGCCCCGGTACTTGTCGAAGGGATAACCGAGCCCGAGGAAAGGGCGGCCGAGGCCACCATGAGGGAGTTCGCGGAAGACCGTATAGACTACCGGATCGAAGACAAGGGAAAGAAGGAGAACTGATTCCATGATGAGAACCTGTGCAGCGGTTGCGGCCGTCTTTCTTCTCCTGGCGGCGGGGTGCGGTACGAGACCCCTGGGCGAGGGGGAAGTGGCGAGAATAGGATCGAGAATCATCACCATGGAGGAGCTGGAGAGTGAACTCCAGAGGATTCCTCCCTACCAGAGGGCGCCTTTCGAGACCCTTCAGGGCCGGCAGCAGCTGCTCAACCACATCATCGAGAGGGAACTGCTCCTGGCTGCCGCCATTGACGAGGGCCTCGAGAGCGACTCCGCGGTACAGGCCCAGGTGGCCATGGCCGGGGAGATGGTTGAGAACGTCCGGGAGAGGGCCATGACCCAGGCCTTCTACCAGCGGCACGTGATCGAGGCTGTGGAAGTGCCCGATTCGATGGTGCAGGCCTACTATCAGGAAAACCTGGAAAGCCGCTTCCGCAGGCAGGCCAGCGCCCAGATTTCCCACATCCTGGTATCCACCCCCGGGGCCCTGGACGAGGCTGTGGCGATGCTGGACGGGGGAACGCCCTTTGATTCGGTAGCCGCCGCCCTGAGCGAACACGCGGTGACCAGAAACCAGGGTGGCAGGATGGGAACCGTGGAGCAGAACGGGTCCATCCCCTACATCGGAACCGACGAGGCCCTGGCGGCAATGCTGCTGGAAGCCGGCGAGGGGCAGGTCGTCGGGCCGGTGGAGACCGCCCTGGGTACCCACCTGTTCCTGGTCGGCGAGCTGACGGAAGAGGGATACATTCCCCTGGATGAAGCCCGTGAATCCATCGAGTCGGTCCTGAAACCGGCCCTTGTGAACGAGTATTTCAAGAACGAACTCATTCCGGAACTCCACGAACGGTACGACGTTCAGGTCTTCGACGAACCGGACGCCCAGGTCCTCGCCACCGTTGGCGACAGCACCATCACCCGTGAAGAGATCGAGAGCGCCATAGCCTCCATCCCATACTACCAGAGGGAGGCCTACGACACGGTCGAGGGCCGTCAGATCCTCCTGGGAAGCCTCATTGAGCAGGAACTTCTGGCTCAGGCGGCCACCGGCGCGGGCATGGAGCAGGACTCCTTCGTGACGGCCCAGGTGGAGATGGCCATGGAGCAGGCCGACATGGCCCGGAAAAGCGCCCTCATTCAGGAGTACTACAACCGGTTCGTGGTTGAGGCGGTCCAGGTTCCCGAGGAGAGAATACTGGAATACTACAACTCCCACTCCGGCGACATCTACCATCGCGACGCCCAGACCCGCTTCTCGATTCTGGTCACCGAAAGGGGCGCAGCCCAGGATCAGGCGCAGGCCCTGATAGACGGGGGAGCGACCCTTGACTCCCTCGCTCCGGCCATGAGCATCCACTCCCCCACCGCGGCGGTGGCAGGGGATCTCGGCTGGGTGACGCCCGATTCGCCCCTGCCCTACATGGGCGGAAGGCCTGATTTCGCCGATGAACTCTTCGCCGCGCCGGTGGGAACCCTTCTAGGCCCCTGGCCTACGGAGCTGGGAATGACCTGGTTCGAGGTCACGGAAATTGCCGAGGCGGGGACCATTCCCCTGGAGGAAGTCCGGGAGTCCATCGAGGCGGCCCTAAAGCCTGAGGTGGTCAACAGCTATCTCATGGACACGGTCTTCCCGGCACTCCGGGAGAAGTACGGGGTGGAGATCAACGAGGATGCTTTCCTTCCGCCGGTCTCCATCGGTCCCGACAGCCTGCTTCTTCTGGCCCAGGAGACCATGGCCGCCGATCCGGAGACGGCTGTGCGCTACTTCGCCCTGTTCCTGGAAAGGTATCCCGACCATGAGAAGTGCGATCAGGCGGCGTTCCTGAAGGGCTTCACCCTGAGCGAGCGCCTGGGCGACTACGACAACGCCCGGATCGCCTTCCAGGAGATGGTAGACCGGTTCCCGGAGAGCGACCTGGCCGACGACGCCCGGTGGATGATGGAGAACATGGACAAGCCCATCGAGCTCTTCATCCCCGAAACCGAGACCGAAGAGGCGCCGGTCACCCGGTAGCCCCTTGAACCCCGGCGCCTTTCCGGCGCCGGGGTCTTCTCTCCTCCCGTGCCGCACCCCTGCCACGACCCCGGCGGGTTCAGTATAGTTACCTCTGATGGGTCACCACGGCAAAACGGGAGGTCTCCTTGAAAACCCTGTCCCTGTGCGCCGCAGTCGCGGCGGTGATTCTCGCCGCGGGATGCGGTCCCGACACTACCCCCTCCACCCCCCAGGAAATGGCTTCCCGGGCGGAAGTCCTGATGCGGGAAAGCAGATTCAACGAAGCCCTCGAACTGTACTCCTCCGCCCTGGCCGGGGCACCGGACTCCCCCAGGGCCCACCTCTGGCAGGCTGCCTCGGCGGAAGCTCTGGCGGAGATGGGGAGATCCTCCGAGGCTCTGGCCCGGGCGGACCGGGTCATCAACGCTGCCACCGATCCGGAAGCCCTTTCCGTGGCATACCTGGCCAGCGCCCTGGCGCGGCTCTCCTCCCCGGGGCACGCCCTGTCGGTGCTGGCAAGGATGGAACTGGACAACCTTGACAGCCACAGGACCGACAAGGCCGGGGAACTGGCCAGGGAGCTGCTCGGGGAGATCGGCCTGGAGGAGGTCTCGTCCCTGCGGAAGGACGACTGGCTGGAGGTTTTCGTGCTCCTGGAACTGGAGCGACGCTACTCGGAGGCTGGAGACGCCTCCAAGGCCGCTTTATACGCCGGGGAGCTGGACCGTCTCTACCCCGGCGCCAGGGAGAGGTGGGGGTACGGAACGGAACCCTCCATCTCAGGGGAACCCTATTTCGCTCTGGTCCTGCCCATGACCGGGGAGGGCTCGGAGTACGCCCAGCAGGTTCAGAGAGGGGTGGCCCTGGCCTTCGAGCGTTTCACGGAGATGCACGAGTCCCCGCCGCTGCTGAAGGTTCTTGACCTGAATACCGCCCCCGGGGGGCTGGAACAGGTTTTCGAAACCCTGGGCGACGACCCTGACTGCATGGGAGTCATCGGCCCCCTGACCAGCTCCACCACCCTGCAGGCCGCATCTTATGCTGACCGGAACAGAATGCCGGTGCTCTCCCCCACCGCTACCAGCGAAGAGGTGGACCGGGCGGGCTCCTGGGTATTCAGACTGGTGGTCAGCCAGGGCGACCAGGCCGCGGCCATGGCGGAGTACGCCGTTCTCCGGGCGGGCTGCCGGCGGCTGGCGATAATCCATCCCCACACCGCCCAGGCCAACGGGGAAGTCAGCCAGTTCAGGGCTACCGCGGAAAGGCTCGGGGCGTTTGTAGTGGCCACGGAGGGCTACCAGAGCGGCGCCACCGACTTCCGCACCCAGATAAACAGGGTCAAGAACTCCGGCGCCGACGGCGTCTTCCTTCCGGTTTCCGCCTGGGACGCCATTCAGATAGCACCCCAGTTGAGGTTCTACAGGGTGGGGGTCCCCCTGTTCGGCACCTCAGGCTGGGACAGCGACCTTCTTCTGAGGCACGGCAGCGACGCCGTGGAGGGGGCGGTGTTCACCGCGGCCTCCGGCCTGGAGTCCACCAGACCGGAGACCGCCGGTTTCGTCTACGCCTACAGCAGGAAGTACGGCCAGTCACCCTCCATCATCGCAGCCCAGGGTTACGACGCCGCGGGAATGATACTGGACGCCTGGCACACCGGCAGCCGTTCCAGGGAGGGGATCAGAACGAGGCTCTCCCAGAGGGGGGCCTGGTTCGGCGCCAGCGGAAGGTGCGTCCTGGGAAGCGCCACCGACATCAGGGCATCCTGGCCGATGCTCACGGTCAGGGAAGGCGAGATACTGGGAATTGAGTAGCGGAAGCTGCTGGGGGGTGGATATCGGCGGGTCCACCGCGGTCGTCGGCCACATGGACCGGGACGGCTCCTTCAGGCTGGCGGACGTTTTGGACACCGGCCCCTGCCGGCAGCCAGCGGAGGTGATGGGGTCCGTGGCGGGGGTCATCCGCCGGTTCGATCCATCTCCGGCCGCCGTGGGGGTGGGAATAGCCGGTCTTGTGGACCCGGGCCGGGGGTTCCTCTCATTCAGCCCCAACCTTCCCCTCTGGAACGGAACCCACATCTCGGCCCTGATGTCCAGGCTTCTGGGAGGAGTACCGGTTTTCGTGGACAACGACTGCAACGCCTTCGCCATCGGGGGGCTCCACCGGGGAATCATACCGGCTGCGGGCCTGTGGATTTTCATCACCCTGGGAACGGGTATCGGGGGCGCTATTATCTCCGACGGAGAACTAATCTACGGCACCGGCACCGCCGGCGAGTTCGGCCACATGACCATCCGGGACGGTGGCAGAATGTGCACCTGCGGACTCAGGGGGTGCTGGGAGAGATACGCCGCACGGGAGGCCCTGATGTCCTACTACGACGGCCGCACCGAACCCAGAATGATCGCAAGAAAGGCTCGCAAGGGCGACGAGAAGGCTCTGGCGGCATTTTCCGAGTACGGGAAATGGTTGGGAAAGGGCATGTCCAACCTGGCGAAGTGCCTGGCTCCGGAGGGATTCTTCCTCGGCGGAGGCATAAGCGGATGCTATCCGTTGTACCAGAAGCACGCCCGGCGGGAATTCGAATCCCGCTGCCCCAACAGCTGGAACGTCAGGGTCCTCGACGACACGTCCACTGCGGGGGCCTACGGTGCGGCGGCCATGGCCTCGGGCAGATGCTGATTGCGGTTCTCGCCCTTCTGACGGCCCAGCCCCCGATGCAGACCATGGGCTACAGCGCCGATTCCCTGGACTACCTTGTGGAACCCGGGGCCCTGTCGCTCTTCGGGGCGGCTTCCCTGGCCTACGAGGACATGAACCTGGCCGCAGACACCATCCGGTACGATCCGGAACGGGAGGTCCTCACCGCCACCGGAGAACCGGTGATCTCCGAGGGCGGAGAAACCGCCTCCGGAAGCTCCATGATCTACCACATCCCCAGCAGGACCGCCAGAACCGACTCCGCCCGGTCGTGGTACGACAGGGGGTTCTACACCGGCGAGAGGGTCATCATGCTCAGCCGGCACGAGTTCAACGCGGAGGGAGCCAGGTTCTCGACAAGCCAGAGGGATACCCTGGACTGGTGGTTCTGGTCGGCCTCCATGAAGATCTTTCCCGACGACAAGGCCGTGGCCAGGCCCGTCGTCCTGTACGTGGAGGACACCCCGGTTTTCTGGTTCCCCTACGCCGTGTTCCCCATCAGAAGGGGCCGAACCTCGGGATTCACCATCCCCACCGTGGGCCAGTCCGGCAGGGACGGGAAGTACATCCGAAGGCTGGGCTACTACTTCGGATTCAGCGATTACATAGATCTGCAGCTGCAGGCGGACATCACGGAGAAAACCCGTTTCTCCCTGTCCGCCCGGGAGAGGCACAGGCTCAGGTACGTCCACGACGGGGGGCTCAGGTTGGAGTGGCGCCGGGAGTTCGACCCCGGCAGGGACCGGTGGATGGTTGACCTGGGGCACGTCCACGAACTGCGCGACGGTACTGCGGTGAAGGTTCAGGGAAGCTTTCTCAGCGACAGAAGCTACCTGGAGGACACCCAGGGGGACCCCCAGGAGAGGATGAACAGGGAAGCCCGGAGTTACCTCTCGGTGAACAGGGCCCTGGGCAGGGGCTCCTTGCAGGCGGCCGTAGACGGCACGCGGTACCTTGACGCCGATCCCGACAGCATCGAGGACGAACTGGAGGACATGTTCCTGATGCCCGACGTCCGTTACACCCTGCCGTCGGCCCCGCTGTTCCCCGGCTCCTCATCCTGGCTGGAGAGGTTCTACTGGAACGGCTCGATGAGGTATCTGGCGGAACGGGAGGTACGGGAGGTGACCAGCCGTTACGACGCCGGGTTCTCTCTCTCCTCCGAGCTGACGTGGTCCGAGAGGTTCCTGGGGATACTCGCCTTCTCCCCCAGGGCCAGGGCGACCGGGGTCGTCTACGACAGAAGCCTGCAGGGCGAAAGGTACCCCGCCTGGCTGCACGGTTCGGTCTCCACCACCCTGGGCACAGACCTTTTCGGGGTTTTCGGCCCCGGGCTCGGTTTCGGGGCCCTCAGGCACACCGCAAGCCCCTCGGTCACGTGGTCCTGGTCCCCGGAGGACTACATCGCCGGGGACGGCAGCCTGACTCCCACAGCGAATGCCGACAGCATTTATCCATCTTTCGGGGGCTTCGGCCTTCCCTCGGGGGGAAACCTCTACTCCTTCCTCCTGCTGAACAGGCTCGAGGGAAAGAGGAGCTTCCGTGGAAACATACAGCGCCGGACCCTGGCCACCCTGAGCCTCTCCACCTCCTACAACCCCCGTCCGGAAGAGGGAGTCAACAGGTTCTCGCCGGTGGCTGCCGGGCTTGAGCTTACCCCCGTGGAACAGGTCTCGATCCGGGCCGACGGCGCCTGGGATCCATACCTGGGCGACATGGAGAACCTTACCCTCACCACGTCCCTCAGGTTGTCGGGATACGACGCCACCTTCACGCCGGACTCGGTTTCCTCCGAATACGGGGGGATGCCCTGGAGACTGTCCCTCTCCCACACCTGGTCGCCGGCCCTGGGAGACCGGGAATCCGGCCTGAACAAGGTCCGTTTCAACGCTTCCATGAACCTGACGCCCAGTTGGAGCGTCAGCTACCAGGGATACTACGACATCGACGAAGGGGATTTCCTGAGTCAGAGTTACACCATCACCAAGGATCTGGAGAGCTGGGAAGCCATTTTTACAAGGTATGTTTCTGATATAGATACGGGTTTTTACTTCCGGATCAACGTCAAGGTCTTCCCGGATATCAAGGTTGAACAGCACGCCAGCAGGTTCTAACCCCCTTCCAACCCCTTGACAAGGCATTCCCTTGTATCTAAGGTTGCTGGTAAACCGGTCCGAACTCTCACACAGAAAGGGGTGCAAATTGAACAAGCGCGAACTCGTGGCACATGTTGCCGACCAGGCCCAGCTCACCAAGAAGCAGGCGGCGGAAGCCGTCGAGGCCATCCTCGGCGGAATTGCCAAGTCCATCAAGAAGGGCGACAAGGTCAGCCTTGTCGGTTTCGGCACCTTCAGCGTCAAGGAAAGAAAGGCCAGGAAGGGTATAATCCCCGGCCAGCCCGGCAGAAAGGTCAACTTCCCCGCCAAGAAGGTCCCCCACTTCAAGCCCGGAAAAGGCCTGAAGGAGACCGTTCTCTAGGTGAGGTTCCCCTGGGGGGCGGTGCAGCGCACCGCCCCCCTCTTCATATTAGGGCCATGACAGGCGGAAAAGGTTCCTGGTCGGCGGTGATCACCGCCTACAACAGCGGGGAGACCCTCGGGCAGGCCCTGGACTCACTGCTTTCCCTTCCCGCCGGGGAAAAACCCCTGGACATCACAGTGGTGGACAACCTCTCCGGGGACGACAGCCGGGAGATCGCCCTGAACCGCTCGAACGTGGTGCTCATCGCCAACAGGAAGAATCTCGGACTGGCCCGGGCGAACAACCTGGGGGCCGGCCGCTCCCGGGGGGAGAGCCTGTTCTTCCTCAATCCCGACGCCCTGGTCCGGCCCGGTTGCGTGGAAGTCATGAGGGCGTTCGCCCGGGAACACCCGACCGCGGCCCTTCTCGGCCCGGGAATGAGCGGGGCCCGGGGGGACCTCCAGTCCACCGCCAGAACCTGGCCATCCCTCCTTTCGGTGGCCGCCCGTAGAACCCCCTTCGGGGCTACCGCTCCCGGAAGGAGAGCCGCCGCCAGGCATCTCCGGGCCTTCAACCCGGCGTCGTCGGCGAAGGTGCCCTGGCTTGTGGGGGCGGCCCTCTGGCTCACCCCCGGAGGAAGGAGTACCGTCGGACTCATGAACCCGGCATACTTCCTTTACTTCGAGGACGTGGAATGGTGCTGGAGGGCCTGGACCGAGGGAATGGAGGTCTGGTACGTGCCGGAGGCGCAGGTGATCCACGAATGCCGCAGGCAGAGCGCCGGTCTCCCGGGGAAAGCCGCTCTGCACCACTTCGTCAGCATGATCAGGTTCTACCTGGGGCACCCGTCGGCCGTCTTCGGGAAAGGCCCCGGGCCCAGGTGAGTCAGTCGAAGATCAAGTGGGCCCTTCCCCTGGTCCTTCTGGACCTGGCGCTGCTCATCGGCGTCTTCATGATGGGCTACTGGGTCAGGCACTTCCTGCTGGTTCCCTGGATGGGCAGCGACTTCCGGCTTTCCGGTTTCCACTACCTTGCCAGCGGAACGGTCCTGGGACTCATCCAGATTTCCCTCATGAGCGTGTTCGGCGCCTATCGCCGGGAGTTCGGCCTGGGAAAGGTCGAGGAGGTGGCCGCGGTAATCAGGGCCGCTTTCCTGGGAACGGTGATAACCTTCGCCATAACCTTCCTCACCAGGCAGCTTTTCTTCAGCAGGTTCGTGCTTCTGTTCTCCCTCCCCTGCGGAGCGGTGGCGGTCAGCGCCTGGCACACGGTCTACCGGGGCATGAGCCGAAGACTGGCCCAGCGCCGGGGAAGGCCCAGGAGGGTGGTGCTGTACGGCACCGGAGCCCTGGCCAGGGAACTGGCGGAATACATGACCTCCCGGGCGCAGCTCCACTACTCCGTCGAGGGGTTCGTCAGGCCCGCCACCTCGTCCCAGGGCCAGGAAGTCCGGCCCACCCTCGATCCCGCCGGCTGGGCGGACTGGATGGAGGCCCACGGCATCAGCGACCTTGTGGTGGCCGACCATTCCCTCTCCCGGGATGAACGGGCCGATGTCCTGATGCTCTGCGAACAGAGGGGCTTCTCCTACAGGATGGCCGCGGACCTGTACACCATGGTGAGTCTCACCTCCAGACTGGTGAACATGGGCGGGAACACCATGGTGGAGTCGGTTCCGCCGCCTCTGGATACCACCGGAAGAATCCTGAAGCGGTTCTGCGACATCACAGGCAGCCTTGTTATCATGGGTCTTCTGCTGCCGGTCTTTCCGGTGTTCGCCCTGCTCATAGTCGCCGGCTCCCCGGGCGGGGTGTTCTACCGGCAGACCAGACTGGGCAAGGACAACCGCCCCTTCCGCATGGTGAAGTTCCGCTCCATGCGCCGGGGCGCCCACAGCGAGCTGGGCAGCCTAAGGGGCAGGAACGAGAGTTCGGGCCCGATCTTCAAGATGAAGGCGGACCCCAGGGTCACCCCTTTCGGAAGGTTCATGCGCCGGTGGAGCCTTGACGAACTGCCCCAGCTCTACAACGTTCTCGTGGGGGACATGAGCCTGGTGGGCCCCAGGCCCCCCATTCCCGAGGAGGTCAACGAATACAGCCGCCGCGACTTCAAGCGGCTTAGGACCGTGCCAGGACTCACCGGGGTGTGGCAGGTGTCGGGCAGAAGCGAACTGGGCTTCGAGGAGATGGTGAAACTCGACCTTTTCTACGTCGACAACTGGAGCATCTGGCTGGATCTGGCGATCCTGCTGCTCACCATTCCCGCGATTTTCTCGGGTCGGGGAGCCTACTGATCCAGACCGCCGATTCGGTGAAGAACCGCTTCAGTGACCGCATAGACAGGCACCAGACCGGTGTCGCCCAGGGGCATCGACAGGGTGTCCCCCTGCAACGGAGCGTCTGAGGCGTAGTACGCCACCCCCACCGAGACCTTCTTTGATATCCTGCCCCGCAGTACCGCCTGGGCCACTGCCCTCACGTAGGGAATCCCCTCCATCTCCACCCCCAGGGCTCCCCAGTGGTCCCGGAAGTAGGTCAGCACGTCGTCGTTCTGCATGAAGGTGCCGTCCACGGTAAGCATCGGTCCGCCGGTGTGGATCCGGAATGGAAAGTCCTTCGGGAAGTCATCCCGGGACAGGCAATTGTCCACCCTGTACACGTCCCCGGTCCCCTGCTTCACGAAGAAACTGGGAAGCATCACATCCCCCCGGCCCCCGGTCAGGGTGCCCGCCTTGCCCACGATGAACACGCTGCGGAGCTTTTCTCCGAGGATTTCGAACAGCTCGTTGAACAGGAAGAAGCCTTCCTCGCCGAAGGCGTAGTCCATGTTCACCACCGCGTTCCCCCCCGGAAGACCGGCCGCCTGGCACACTGGAGTGTCTTCAGGCACCCGCAGGGTGATGATTCCCGCCTTCCGGTCCGCTTCCTCCCGCTCCCGAAGGGCCTCCGGAGGCTTCAGGAGTTCCCTGATTCCTCCCCAATCCTTGCCCTGGTCCCGACGGGCCCTGACCCAGGGGGAAAGAATGTTCACCAGGCTGTGGGTGTTGCTGCTCACCAGGTGCACCCGGCGGGCGTCCCGGACGCTGGAAGCCACCTCGGCCGCCCAGCGCCTGGCCTTCCCCTGATAACTTCCGAAGAGGCCGAACCTGTCGGTGAAGGTGACCTTCAGCGTCCTCGAGTCGGAGGCCGCGGCACATCCGACGAATTCAGGAAGCCTTCCCCCGATGACCCCGTCAAGCTCCTTCAACTCGTCGTAACCGCACCGGAACTCCACCGAAAGGGCATGTATGAGGCTGTTCCTCCGGTCGCCGGAGCATGGTTCCCCGAGCAGGTCCCACACCGTGAGCTCCGCCCCGGTTTCTTCCCCGCGGCGCCCGGAGAGGGCCTTTGCCCGGATCTTGTCGGTCTCGATCTGATAGCAGGTAAGGGCGCTGATGAAATCCAGCAGGTCGCTCATCCCGCCCCGGAAGGTGGTGACCAGGCTGTCGGGACCTGTCCGGTAGGTGGGGCGGCGTCTGGCGGCGGTGGCCACGGGGCTGAAGTCCCGGGCCACCATCGGGGAGATGCCTCTTGACACGGTGAAGTCCCGGACGGTCCATATCCGGTCGGGAAGGCGCTGGAGCACGTAACGAAGGGCCTGCACGTCTATCCTGTCCGGGTCCGCGGCGTGGGGATACAGAGAGGGGGCCGACAGGATCATCAGCCGTCGGAGCCCGGCTCCGGAATCCCCGCCGGGCTTGTAGTACCCCCTGAGAATAATCCCCCGGGCCAGGGTGGTGAACTCGTCCACCGCCAACCGGTTCTCCAGGCCCATCTTGCTCCTTCCGCTTCGAGGCAATATGCTCTGGTCTGTTGAACCGGAAAACCCCGATGCAGAAAGGCCCACATTCCAGTGTACTGCCGGGGCGTACAGCTCTAAGAGCTTTGCCGGAATGCGTTTCGGGAAACCGGGTTCCAGGCAAGCCGTTTGCTTGTATCGGGATGAAACTTACGGGAAAGGAGCCCGGTGATGAAGCAGATCAAGGGTAGCGAGATGAAGAGCCTGGTGGCTGGAACGGACAGGATTACACTGGTGGACTTCAGTGCCTCCTGGTGCGGCCCGTGCCAGATGGTCCATCCGGTGCTGGAGGCCCTTAGTTCGGAAATGGCCGACAAGGTCAACTTCTACAAGATAGACGTGGACGAGAGCCCGGCGGAGGCCGGAGCCATGGGTATCCGGGGGGTTCCCACCATGGTGGTCTTCCACGGCGGCCAGGAAATTGACCGTGAGGTGGGCTTCCGGGACAAGGCGGAACTCAAGAGGATCCTGGAGGGGCTGGCCGACAGGCACCTTTCCCGGGGAACCGTCCGTTAGGATGGACTTCCGTCTGGCTCCAGCCGTCGACACCGCCCCGGTGACCGTAACTCTTGACACGGTGATAGCCGGAGGGGGCCCAGCGGCCCTCTCCGCGGCGCTTTACGGGGCAAGGTACGGGCTGGATCTCCTGGTGCTGGAGAGCTGGCAGCCCGGAGGCCAGGCCGCCCTCACGGCACTCATCGAAAACTACCCGGGGGTTCCGTCGGTGACGGGAGCCCGGCTCACCGGAACGATGAGGGAACAGGCCGCCGAAGCTGGCGCCAGGTTCACCTCGGACACCGCCCTGGAAGCTTCCCCGGAGGGCGATCTGCTGCTGGTCAGAACCGGCTCGGGGGAACTCCGGGCCAGAACCCTTATCATCGCCACGGGGGCCACACCTTCGAGACTCGGAGTGCCTGGGGAGGACAGGTACATAGGCAGGGGCGTCAGTTTCTGCGCCACCTGCGACGCCCCCTTCTACAAGGGCAGGAAGGTGGTGGTTGTGGGCGGCGGCGACAGCGCGGTGAAGGAGGCGCTCCACCTGGCCCGCGTGGCGGAGAGCCTGGTGCTGGTTCACCGCCGGGACAGACTCCGGGCGGAGCCCGCCCTGGCCGAGAAGCTCCTTTCGTGCCCCTCCTGCTCGGTGAGATGGAACTCCAGGGTCATCGCGGTGACCGGGGACGACTCGGGAGTCACCGGCGTTGACCTGGACACCCCTGAAGGCCCGGAGCACCTGAAGACCGACGGAGTTTTCCTGTACGTCGGGACAACCCCGGCCACAGGTCCATTCAGGGGACTGGTGGATCTGGACGAACGGGGCGCAGTGGTAACCCGGAGCTATGTGGAGACCTCCAGGCCGGGTGTCTTCGCGGCCGGCGACGTGACGGACAACGGTTTCCGGCAGGTGGTCACCGCGGCCTCGGACGGCGCCAGGGCCGCCTGGGCGGCCTTCGAGTACCTGGCGGACGGGAGGTAGAGATGCCGCTGCTGTCCAACGATGACAGGGCCGCCATAAGGAACCACTTCTCCGCCATGAGGCGCCGGGTGGAAGTGACCCTGTGCCACTCCCCTGAAGGACCTGGTCAGACCGGCGAGATTCTGAAGGAGCTGTCGGAACTCACGGACCTTCTGGACCTGGCCGTGAATCCCGCCGAGGGCATCGAATCCCCGGTGATCTCCGTGGGCTCCCACGGAAGGGTCCTCTTCTGGGGCACCCCATCGGGCTACGAGTTCAACACCCTGCTCACCGCCATACTGGACGCCGGCAGGGGAGAGGAGAGGCTCTCCCGGGACACCGTCGAATTCCTGAAAGGGCTTACCGAGGACCTGGACGTGATGGTCTTCGTGACCCCCACCTGCCCCCACTGCCCCGGAGCCGCGGTGCTGGCCCACAGGATGGCTGCCGCCTCGCCCCTGGTTACTGCCCGGGTCATCGAAGCCCAGGAGCACACCGAGCTCTCCAGGATCCACGGGGTTATGGGCGTTCCGAGAACCGTGATCAACGGCAGATACCACGCGGAGGGCAACATGCCGGAATCCATGCTCATCCCCGCCCTCTCCAGGGCCATGGCTTCAGGAAGCACCGGGAGCAGCATTGACCTTTCGGAGTTCATGAATTGATTCAGACGCTGCTTCTTCTCAGCGCCCTGTCGGTCACGTTTCCCCTGGAGCCCTCAGGGGAGGTGAACCTCAGGTACTTCTTCGAGCACTCCCTTCAGAACTTCCTCCGGGGGGAGGTCCGGGGGGAGATGAAGACCGCGGAAGCCGGCGGAGTGGACTGGACTTTCGGTCTCGCCACCGAAACTTTCATGGGAAGGCAGTGGGACCACCCCGAGATGGTCTTCCTGGTATGGAAGGCCCACTGGACCATTACCTCCCAGTGGGCGTACCGAATGGACCCGGTGACCCTCAGGCTCTACTCCGAACATGAGTGCTACCACCTGATAGACACCCAGGACACCCTGGGCCACTACATCAACAACCTGAAAATCGGAGCGGTCTGGGAGCCTTCCCTGGACGATTCCGGCGAGGAGTTCCGGTTCCTCCCCGAGGGGGGCTTGCCGAGGGGCTGGATCAGTGCGGTTTCATACATCCCCCGGGGAGCCGGCTTTCAGAAGGGCCACATCTACGACTGGGGGCTGGAGGGCGAAGCCACGGTTCATCTGACCGCCAAGGGCTCTGCCAGATCGGGAATCACCGCCAGATCGGAACTGATAGTCAACCAGGACGGCACCACCCTGGGCAGCCTGGAGGGGGAGCTTTTCTGGGGCATTCAGAGGGAACGCGGCGGAGTGCAGCTCTTCACCTCCTACCACTTTCTGGACGACCGCCCCATTGATCCCCTTCAGGGAGAGGGCTGGGTGGGCTTCAGGGTTATCTGGTAGGGAAGCTGGTCTTCCGGCACTTCCGTGAATACTGATAGCTGAATTCCCGGATTCAGACTCGGATATCCGGGCGAAACCCGGGCGGGAACACTCAGTCGGAACCGTTTTTCCACTGGCCTGAAGGCTCGGCCAACCGCCCTGCGAAAAGGATGCTTCCGGTTCGTTTTTCGAGAATCAGAAACAGAAAGGGATGATCCGCGCGAAACACGGGCGGTCCGGCGGGAACGAATCTTGCAGCCATGACGCCGGCGGTTGCCGCAGCCGCTTCGGTCCCCTCCTCGTTCGATTCAACAAAGGCTTCATGAATCGCCGCGCCGATGTACAGCCAGTCGGGACGGCCGTCCATGCCTGAGAAGTCGGCCTTGCGGTCGCTGAAAGCGTCTATCATGCCCATGGATACAAGAGCGTCTTTCAGCCCGAACCTGCAGGTCGCCCGGAACCTGGGCAGGAACACCAGCACTTCCTTCTCCTGAAGAGCCTTCAGCCATTTCGAAAGACCGTCGGCCGACAAATCTCTCTCCAATTCCCGAAGGCCGTCGGCCCGCTTCGGAAGCAGAACGACCATCGATAAATCGCCGCCCACGTAGGGGAGATCCAGGATGTCCATTCGAGGAAGACTCGCATAGCCGCATTTCAGTCTCCGGGTCATCATGGGCACGTGGACAATCTTCTCAGGTAACACATGAAAAGGCTCAAGCATCGTGTCGCCGACATCGAACCGGCTCGCCCAGCTTCCCTTGAAGCAGACCGCATTCACCAGTACAAGGCGTGTGAGCGGCGAAAGATCGGCGGGCTGGAGCAACCCCGATATCCTTCCCCCGGTTCCGTTCTCCACCCAGCGGTTGATCGTCAGCCGCGCAGATTCGCAGGCGCCGCTGTAGTCCACGGGGGTGACGGGAACCCCGTAGTGCCGCCTGACAAGAGTGAGATAGCCTTCGAGAAACGGACAGCCCTCCTGCGGCCAGAGCGAGTTCGCCACTCGCAGCAGGATGCCGCTTCGTTCCAGGGCATTCAGCCGGTTTCCCAGTTCTTCGAAGGCCGGATGCATCTCGGACCGGCCGAGGGAGTAATGAAGCGCTGCGGCCATCTGCTTCTCCGTGTTCCCCCGCGCCCCCGCGTAGACCATGCCCAGGGCCGCGGAGATGCCGAAAGGCGAGAAGACGATGTTCCCCGCCTCCCGCGAGAGTCTGTCGAACAGACTCAGAGCGAATGCGGCGTTGTCCCGCGCCAGGGTAGCTACATTCACCTGATCACCCGCCGCAGATGAACAGCACATCATGGAAACCCCATTTTCGGAAAACGGCTGCATGATCCGCCTCCTTGCGGACTATCGGTTCAGACGTGCACAGCCGCGTCACTGAGCACAGCCGTATCGGCCGGGCGCAGCAGCGCCGGACTGGCTTCAGGGTTCTCCGGCAGGTGGCGGATCCTGCTTCAGTACAGCAGCCCGCAGTGAATGCATCTCTTTCGCAGGGGGAACACCTGCAAAGGCTCCCCCAGAGGATACCTGCCGCCGCAGTTGGGGCATCTGAACTTCATGAACCCCCGCTGAACGGAAAGACCTGCGATGAACAGCCCCACCGCCACCGCCGCCTCCTGAACCAGGCTCAACTTCTCCAGATCCAGGAATAGCCACACCACTATGGACAGACAGATGAGCCACAGAAGGAACCTCAGCCTCTTCAGCCGTGCCGTTTCCCGCCTCATCTCATCATCCACGCCCGTTCCATCCCGCCTACAATCCGATACCGAGGGCGGCTGTCCGCCGATTCGTATCAGCCTCAGTCCGGATTCACCCGAAACCATGCCGGGCAACCCGATGAATAATGCTTCTTCCGGCTCAAGTCGCGATTTCCTTCACGCTTGTGCTTCTTGAGATCCGAGGACCACGGTCCATTCCACCGACGATGCATTCACGAACATGAAAAGCTGAACACCGGGATGGCAACCGTTCACCCATCACCACCCGTCTGGACCGTTTCCATGGGCCTAAGGCTTCCCCGGCAGTGTCCATCCTGCGGCCCTTCCCCGGGAAGGGCACCGCTCTGCCGGCGCAAAACCAAGCCCGGTTTCCGCGGGAACATAGCTGCCGCGCCTAGAAACGAAACCCAGCCCCGGCGCCCAGCACCATCGGGTCGATCAGTATTTCGGCGAAACTCTCTCCGCCATTCTCGATGTCCGCGGTGAAGGAATGCCATCGAAGATCAAGGTTCAGGACCGCGGAGGGACCAAGGTCTTGATCCAGACCGAGCTGCACCGCCGGGCCCAGGTGCGTTCCAACATCCATACTGTCCAGCAGCCCGCTCTTCTCCCAGGTGAAGGATACGGCTGCGCCGATACCAAGGTAGGGATGCAGGCTTCCGGGCAGGTCCGGACGGTATTGCACTGTCGCCGTGAGCGGGAGCACTTCAATGGAGCCGAGACGTTCGGCGGGACCGGATGAAACCTCGCGGTCGATTTCGCGGGACTCGGTTCTCAGACAGACCTCCGCGGCAAATGCCCCGGAAAAACCTCGTGTGACGCCGGCCTCCAGAGCCAGGCCGCTGTAAGCAATGAAGCCTGCTGGATCGGAGTCGTGGGAATTGCCCGAAAGCACGGCGCGGGTACGGAAAATCCACGGGCTTCTCTCGGGATCCCGGGCATAGCCGTCGCTGGAAACGAAAAATAGAGTGACGGCCATGAAGGCGGCCATACTAGTGCGCTTCGCAAACGTGACAAGCGGCATGCAGACCTCCCAACCGGTTATTGGCAACCTTTCGGCAGTTGTACCGAGAAACGCATTCTGCTTCTCGCTGAAATACTTCAGGCTTCGTTGAATCCTCCAGGTGGGATGACCCCAGAATCTTGATGTGTCAATTCTCAGGGAGAAAGGTCATCACCTTCATTCGTAGTGAGTCCACATACGCAGAACCTTGACGATTCCCTGCTCCTGCAGCACCTGGTAAACCAACCTGTGTCGAATGTTGGTCCTCCGGGAACAGGCACCGGCTAGATCGCCAATCAGCTTCTCAAAGGGGGGTGGCACTCGAAATGGATCCTCCGAGAGAAGTTGGAGTAGGGTCTCCGCTATATCTTTAAGGCCAGAGTTGGCAAGCTTCTTCGCATCTCTTCTTGCCTGGCTGGTGAACACGACCTTCCATGTCACCAGTCAAGCTCCTTATCGCACTCATCGACCGGGGTGGCCATGCCCTCCAGTATAGACTCCCGCATGCCGGGTATGCTGGTTAGGTAAAGTGTCTCCTGAATGGCCCTCCAGTCATTCTCGCCTATAAGGATTGCCGAGTTTCGCTTGCCGGCGATCTGCACAGGTTCATGAGACTGAGCAACCTCATCCAGGAGCTTGTACAGGCTCTTCCTTGCTTCCGTGACGGTTATGTATGTCATTCCGCACCTCCATACGTACGGAATATCGTACGTCATCTGTGCCTCGTCAATCCGGTGAACACTAAGGCTCATGGGATTGCACTCACATCAGTCTATGCCCTGCTGCAATGCCGTTGCAGCCGCTTGTTGTGCTCTATTCAGAGAATAACTCCGAGTGCGATCCAATTCTCTCGAAGATTATCCTATCTTCTTCCTGCTTGTAGATCAGCAACCAATCGGACTCGACATGGCATTCCCTTCGGCCTTCGAAGTTGCCAACGAGCTTGTGGTCCCTGAAGATCGGATCCAGTTCGCTCCCTGACAGAAGCTCACGTGCAATGAGCTTGAACTGCTCTGTGTTCCGGTTCTGTCTTTGCCCTCGTTTCATGTCCTTCTTGAACTGATTCGTATAGACCGGCTGATACATCAGATGCCGAGCTTGTTGAACATGTCATCAGCATCCTCGCAGAGGATCAGGTCCTTCCCGGAATCTGTCTTCTCCATTGTTGTTCTGGTTGTCTCTGAAGGGATCGCGATACTGAATGGCATTCCGTTGTTCAGCTCGATCTGGCGATAGAACATGGTGATGGCCTGAGATGTATTGAGTCCAATGCGATGCAGTATCTTTTCTGCCTTGTCCTTCAGATCCGGTTCAAGTCTCGCCCTGACCGTCGCGGCCTTGCTCATGATTGCCTCCTTTCGATTCGAATGTAGCTCATTTGGGCTACATGGTCAAGAGACTTTCCTGAAGCACAACGTCCAGCATCAGCAGCAAGCCTGCTGTATGCTGTTGTTAGACAGCATCTACTCCCTTGAATGCGGATTCTACCTTCTCGACCAGCATCAGCGTTTGCGCACGCGCTTAACGTAGAAGTCTATGACTTCTGGCTTGCCTGTCGCTCCGCTTGCCACAGCAAGTGTAAGCTCAACGATCTCGTCGTCGGTTGCCTCCAACTGCAACCCATTGGCCCGCAGAAAGACCTCAGCAACTGCCACCGCAA
>CAZSKU010000009.1:0-83489 GCA_964607515.1 uncultured bacterium
TGGAGAATGAAGCGGTCGGGGAAATCCAGCGCTACAGGCAAACCCGGCACCAGTCCATATACGACTACGCCGACTCCGTCCCGGAGGGCATGGCTGACTGCGCCCTGAAGACTGCTGAAGACACTCTGAAAAGGTTCTTGGAATGGCGGAAATCGATCAAGCAGGCTGTCCGCAGCCGTTTTGAATAACGCAGGCTTTCGACAGGCCTAAGGGGATTCCCGCCCGCCGATTCAGTTCGATGCCGTCCGGAAGTTTCAACAGGTTTTCACACTTGGAGTACCCGTGTTGATTCTGCAAGAATCTCCGCCCGGCGGAAGCAGTCAACGGTGTGGTCGTTCACCATACCCGTGGCCTGCATGTGGGCGTAGCAGATGGTGGAACCCACGAACCTGAACCCTCTGGACTTCAGGTCTCTGCTCATCGCATCGGATTCCGGGCTTGTAGCCCTGTAGTCCGCGGGAGTGCGGATCTCGTTGGGGATGGGCCGGTGATTCACGAAGCCCCAGATGTACCTGTCGAAACTCCCGAACTCCTCCCGCACCTTCAGGAAGGCCCGGGCGTTGGTCACCGCGGCAAGGAGCTTGGCCCGGTTCCGGATGATGCCCGGGTTCCGAAGGAGTTCTTCCATTCTGCTCTCGCCGTACCCGGCGATACTCTCAGGATCGAAACCGTCCATGGCTTCCCGGAAGTTCTCCCTCTTCCGAAGGATGGTGTACCAGCTCAGTCCCGCCTGCATGCCCTCCAGAATCAGGAACTCGAACAGCATTCTGTCATCGTGAAGGGGTGTTCCCCACTCCCGGTCGTGGTAGGCCACGTAGCCGGGCTTGCCGGGATCTACCCAGGGGCAGCGGATCAGTCCGTCGGGGTGCATGTCTTCTCTCCGTAAGCGAAGTGTTTCGTGTTCGGAATCATCGTTCTTCAATAATACCCGGCGGGTGCTGATTCTGTTATCCCTGGCAGGCGCGGGTGGAATGCACTGTTTTTATGTGCTCCGGGCACCATGGAAACGCTTCCCCTGGCCGGGCGCTTGCCAGTCGGAAGTGATGGGCGTATTATTTTTATTGTAGTTCTGTTCTGGCGTTTATGGGTCCGATGCGGTAATGCGTTTTCCGGTGTTCTCAGCCAGCCTGGAGGGTATGATGATGGCGAAATGCGTCTGGATTCTTCTGCCGGTGCTGATGCCGGGGCTCGCCCGGGCGTCCGGGGAGGTTTTCCTGGGGTCTCCCCACTACGACATCACGGTCATCCTGGAGTTCACCGACCAGCCCGACCCCTACCTGTCCCAGGGCTACATCGCCGGTTACCGGAGCGTCAGCCTCCTCTCCCACGTGAAGTTCGGGCCCTCTCTGAGCCCGGACTATCCGGCGATGTTCGCGGTGAGTGTGTACCCCTCGGGACAGGGAGGTGAAATGCCCGACATCCAGGTATCCGGCACCGGGGTCATCGAGCACTTCGAGCTCCAGCCGGCCTGGGAGTCGGACGATCCCATCGAGGCGGTGGTCGTTCACGGGCCCGAGGGATTCAGCCCCTATCTGAACGTGATCACCCCGGACATGGCTGCGGAGATTCAGGGTTCAACCGATGACGACATGCCCCTGGTTCCCCTGATTCCCACCCTCTGGCTGCTTTTCAGCGAGAACTTCTCGATTGCCGAACCGGAACTTCAGTGGGAATACCCCGGATTCGCGGGAAACGGGATCGCTTCTTCCGCTGTGGTCTTTTCGGTTCCCATCTCAAGGCTGGGCGAGGGAGAAAGCTTCGAGATCAGCATGCCCTACGAAAGCGAGACCGCCCGGGGTCTGTGGACGATCCGTTTCACCGCCCAGGACTGATGCCTTAGCGCGGGCCCGTTTTCTTTCCGACGGGTCAGGGCAGTCGGCATCTGCAGCGGACGGTGATCGTTCGCCCGGCTATAATCCGAGGTTTCTACGGGCTCCGGTGAACTGATGTATGTCTTTTGACAAGGCCCTCTGGGGGCTCTATCTTCCCCGATCAACCGGGACGACCGCAGGTGTTGCGGACTGCAAGTGCCCTTGCTAGAAAGCTGTAGGAAAGCCTCCGGCGGTTGCCATGAAGTTCGAAGACACCCTGAGAAAGAGCTTCGTCATGCTGGATCCCGAGGTCAGGACCGCCCGGGAGCTGTTCCGGTCGTTCGCCGCGCTTCTCCGGGAAAAGGGAGTCATCGAGGACGAGGCGGGCTTCGTCTCGGAACTCGAGGCCAGCGAAGCCCGGGGCTCGACGGGAATCGGACAGGGCATCGCCCTGCCCCATCTGATGATGGACGAACTGGACAGGAGCCACATCCTGATTGCCAGGGTCAGGGAGGGAATCCCCTTCAACTCCCTGGACGGCCAGCCGGCGAAACTCATCATTCTGCTTCTGTCGGCGAAGAAGAAGCGGGCGGAGTACCTGAAGAACCTGGCCCGGGTTGCCCGGGTCCTGCAGCGGGAACACGTCATAGACAGGCTGCTGGAGACGCCCGATCCGGTGTCTGTAGTCTCGATCATCTGCTCCAAGCACAAACCCACCTACCTCAGAAGCCATTCCCGGATCCTCTATTACTTCGGCACGGTGGTGGCCGTATTTCTGCTGTTCGCCCTGATAATGCCCAGGGTATCGGTGCCCGAAGGGGACGCCGCGGCCGCCGAGGCGGGATACCTCAAGTACAACGAACCGGAGTGGGTGCAGAAGCAGGTGGTCGCCGCCGGAATCTTTCTGGCCACGGTGATTGGAACCCTGCTGTTCTGGAGGCACCGGGTGGCCATCGCGGCGTTCGGCCTGGGAATCCTTCTGCTGTCCGGCACCATGGACCTGGAGATGGCGATCCAGTTCATGAACATACCCACCATTCTCTTTCTCATCTCGATGATGGTGGTGATCTCCTACATGGAGTCCCTCGGATTCTTCGAGTACATCGTCTCCTGGATAGTCAACAGAACCGGCCCTCATCCTCGGAGGATTTTCCTGACCCTGATGCTCTCGGCTGGGGTTCTGGGAGGTCTGGTCAACGAGGTGACCGCCATCTTCATAGCGGTGGCGATAGGGATCAGCATTAGCAACCAGTTGAACCTTAACCCCTTCCCCTTCGTGATCGGGCTGGTTTTCGCCACGAACACCGCCTCGGCGCTCACCATGATCGGCAATCCCATCGGCATCTACATCGCCTTCGCCGGGGGGCTCACCTTCGCCGACTTCCTGCGGTGGGCGACGCCCATATCGCTGGTGATAGTGCTGCTGATAACCGGGGTGCTCCTGGTCCTGTTCAGAAAGCAGATTCCCGCCCGGGCGAAGGCCAGACCGGTGGGACCGATGACCGCCGAACCGGAGGTGAACCCCGGCAGAATGAAAATCAGCGGTATCCTTTTCGTTCTGCTGATCTGCCTGATCGGCTTCTCCCACGAGATAGACGAAGCCCTCGGGCTGCTGCCGAACACGAGCATCGTGGCCATTCCCATAACCATGGCGGGGATCGTCATCTTCATGGACAGGGACAAGGGGAAGATGCTTATCCAGGATGGCGTGGACTGGTGGACCATCCTCTTCTTCATGTTCCTCTTCGCGAAGGCGGCGTGTCTGGAGTACACCGGCGTCACGCCGAAGATCGCCTACCAGGTGCTCTCCATCTCCAACGAGGCTCAGGCAGGCCTGCCTGGCGTCGCCTACAGCGTGACCATAGTGTCGCTGACGGTGATAACCGTCTTCACCGCCCTGGCATCAGGATTCGCCGACAACCTGCCCATAATCGCCGCGCTGGTTCCCGTCATCAGAACCATGGAGGTCGCCGGACTTCCCCATTCCTCCATACTGTGGTGGGGGCTGCTCTTCGGCGGCTGCCTCGGGGGCAACCTCACCCTGATCGGTTCCTCCGCAAACATGGTGGCCCTCTCCATCTACGAGAAATCGGAGGGCAAGGTGATCGGCTTCGTCACCTGGATCAAGTACGGTTTCCCCGTGGTTGTCATCTCCCTTCTGGTGGCGCTTCTGCTGCTGGTGCTCCAGATCGGTTCCTCTCCGTAGGCTGTACCGCGAACCGCCCGGACTTCCGCTCGGAAACGGGCTGGGGCGGCGTTCGAACCCGTGTCGTTGTCAGGACAACCTGATGCCGTTCTGATGCTTCAGGAACTCGTCGAATGCTCCTTCGCTGTTCAGTTTCCACTGGCAATCCCAGAACGGGGTCATGTAACGGCCGAGGGTGTCGAGCCAGTCCTTCTGCTCCGGTCTGCAGGGAATGCAGACATCCGGTCCCCGGTGGTCGCCGGGGATGTGAAGAACCGGAGGGCTTTCCCTTCCGTCGAAAGCGAACTCGTACTCCCGGGGTTCTCCGCCGAGATTCAACACCGCCCTGATCAGTTCCAGAATAATCCTCCCGCGCCGACTGCTTCCGGTTGACAATAAGCCCGTTCATGGCCGTTTCGCAACAGACGGATATCCAGGAATCCGACGGCCGTCCGGCAGATCCCGGGGTCTTCAGGGTGTCTCCTTCACTGTCGTATTTTTCCGCCTTTACGCACCTTCGGGCATGCTTTATTTTCGTGCGTTGATGTGCCTTCCGAGTCCGTCCCGTGGCGGCTTTTCACGGCAGTTGCGGAAAGGATGTGATGGGCGGGGAGAACCAGGCTCCCAAACATCCCGGTTCCCCGGACGAGGCTGGGAACCCGCTTCGGACGCACTGGCGCAGGAACGCTCTCGTTATCGGTCTGACTCTGGTCTTCATGGCGATAAGCGCCCTGTTCCATTTCCGGCTTGGAATCACCGTAGCCTACTCCCACTTCGCATATGTGCCGATTTTCCTGTCCAGCGTATGGTGGGGCAGAAAGGCTGTTGTCGTTCCGATATTCCTGGGGGTCTGGATTATCGCCCTGGAACTCCTCGACAGCAGCGCCCTGCCGATATGGCCCGGGGTGGCCAGGGTGGGGATGTTCCTGGCGGTGGGTCTGCTTGTGGGGGAGTTGAACTACCGCAGACGGATCGCACAGGAGGAGCTTCACGACGCCAACGTCAAGCTCCGCCGGCTGTCAAAGCTGCACAGGGATTTCCTGCACATTGCGATTCATGACCTCAGGTCCCCGGTGGGCGCCGCATCGGCTCTTCTGACAGGCCTTTCCACCCTGGCGGGGGACAGGATGGCGCCCCGGGAGAAGCACCTGCTGGTCAGGGCCCAGGCCAGGATGCAGGAGGTCACCTCCTTCCTGCGGGACTTCCAGCTCCTCTCCTCCTTCGACTCCTCCCAGTTGCGCAATCAGGCCGTGAGGGTGGATGTGGGCCGGCTTGTGCGCCAGGTGGCCGAGGAGAACCAGGGGCTGATATCGGGCAACCGGCACACGGCGGTGCTGAAGGTGGCCGATTCCCTGCCGGAGATCGCCGCTATACCGATCCTGGTGAAGGAGGTCATCGCCAACTACCTTACCAACGCCATAAAGTACACCCCGCAGGGGGGGCGGATCGTCCTTCGCGCGGTGAGTCTGGGAGACAGGGTAAGGGTGGACGTGGAGGACAACGGCATAGGAATTGCCCCGGAGGATCAGGAGAAACTCTTCCAGGAGTTCTCGAGGGTCCGCAGGGAGCCCCGGGAGGGGGAGATCAAGGTTCCCGGTATCGGGCTCGGGCTTTCAATCGCCAAAAGGATCGTGGAGTTGCACGGAGGAAGGGTTTTCCTGGACAGCGAACCGGACCGGGGCAGTATTTTTTCCTTCGAGATACCCGCCTGTGAACCGGGGGACGACCCGGTCACCCTGCCCGAGATCAGGATGTGATCCGGCGCTACCCGCCGCACTCCTCGCGCCCGAAGCTTTGAATGCGCCTGAGGTAGCCCGCCACTTCCTCCGCCTCAGCCTGGTTCAACCGGTTGAGGGCGAAACCGGCATGGACTATCACGTATTCACCGGGAACCGCATCGGGAACCCCCGCCAGACAGACCTCTCGGACGGCGCCACCGAAACTGACCCTGGCCCTGCGGGTCAGGGGCTCTTCCCCCCAGACTTCAAGAACCTCTCCCGGAACACCAAGGCACATGTTCTCTCCGTTCAGGCTGAACCGGATTATACCATCGAACGGACCCCGGGCCTAAGACAGGGTTTCCCTGAAAACGGCCTCCAGCTCCTTCAGGCACGACTCCACTTCCGGTGAAATACCTTCTCCGAAAGCAGTGGAGGCGGGCTGGACCGCCAGCATTACTACCTTCGCGCCGCAGATCTCCTCCAGCCGTCGCATGAACAGGGCGGGAGACATTGTGTGGGTGGAGAAGCCTCCCACCTGGTCGATCTCGCGGGATTCCAGAAGGGCGGCCTCCCCGGGCTCCTTCCCGATGCAGGCCGCGTCAGCCACCAGAACAAGTTTCGGACTGAGCCTGGCTATGGCACCGAGATGGTTCTCCGGAGTGGTCCCCGCATCCACCGTCCGCAGGGGAATGCCCCCGAGCCTGGAGACCAGTTCCGGCCCGAATCCGTCGTCACCCCTTAATGGATTGCCTATCCCCAGGATCAGGGGCGAGTCCCTTAGGCGCTCCCGTAACTTCTCTGCCAGCTCAGTCGTTATAACGGGTTGTCTCCCGTCGGCACTTCACGCACAGGATCTTCACCCTGTCCGAGCGGCCCCGGTCTCTGAGAATCGGGGCGATGTTGTCATCGGCCGCGCCCAGCTCCTTCAGACGGGCCAGGTAGACCGTGGGGTTGGAGAACGCCATCTCCTCCAGCCTGTCGGCAAGCCAGGCCAGGTGTGGTTTCGTGGCTATGACCGCGCCGCAGACCTCGCAGAGCTGCAGATCCATTTCTATGCTCTCGCTGGATTTCTTCCTGTCGAAGTAGGAAAGCTCCCATTCGTTCCCCAGCACGATGCCCTGGTGGTCCGCGATGCACGCGGCCTGGCACTGGCTGCAGAAGATGCAGGTATCGGTGTAGTGGATCATCCTGCGCCTGGCGCTTTCGGGGGGCTCGGTGATGTCCTGGTGGGCTATGGCCCCGGCGGGACACGCCTCCTCGCAGGAAAGACACCCCAGGCACCTGTCCGGGTTGAACACCGGCTGTCCCCGGAAGTTTTCATGGGGCACGTGGGGCTTCTTCGGGAAGTCCGAGGTGTAGGGCTTCGTGAACAGGGCTTTTATCGCTTCACCGAGCTCCCGAAGCTTGGGATATCTCACTGCCGCGCCTCCTTGTCCCGCTCTTCCAGGGCGTCGCAGAAGCTGTCCTTCCAGAGCTTGATACCGGCCTTGTGGGCGCCCCGTGAGATGGCGTGAGCGGATACCGGGGAGGTCAGCAGCAGGAAGAAAACCGCCAGCAGGGCCTTGAACCCGGTGGAGTCGAAACCCGTGATGAACAGGGTTCCCACAAGGATGCTGCAGGTCCCCAGGGTGACGCACTTGGTGGAGGCCTGGAGTCTGTTGTAGACATCGGGAAGCCGTATCAGCCCGAGACACCCCAGAACATCGAAGGCAAGACCTGCCGTTATCAGAGCCAGACCGATCGCGTCAGTCATCGAAGGATCTCCCCTCCATGAACTTGGCCAGGGCGAGGGTGCCTATGAAGCTCTGCAGGCCCCAGGCAATGCCGATGTCCAGATACCACGACCGGTCGGTGGCCAGGGCGAGTACCGCGCACAAGCCCACCACCAGGATGCCCAGGATGTCCACTCCCACTATCCTGTCGGCGGGGGTGGGACCCTTCAGAATCCGCAGCAGGACCATGAGCGCGCTTAGGATCAGAATGTATAGGATCCTGGAGAAGAATCCGGAGTGTTCCCCGGAGGGGAGAAACGGCCCTTCACCGGCTCGTACGAGCACCAGGGCCAGTACACCCAGCAGCACCAGAGCGCCCAGCAACCATCTCAGCGTTTTCATGACGAGCCCTCTTCGAATATCTTCATGAGAATGGGTTCGAACCTGCCGCCGATTCCCCGGGTGGCCGATTCAACGTCCCTCCCCTTCACGCTGATCCAGTGCACGTAGAGAAGCCCTTTCTCCCGGTCCACCTCCACGGTGAGGGTGCCCGGGGTGAGGGTGATGGAGTTGGCCAGGAAGGTGAGGCCCGTGTCTGACCTGAGGCCGGTCTTCATCACGACAATGCCCGGTTTTATGGGCAGGGCGGGATGAAGCACCCTGTAGGCCACGTCGAAGTTGGCTTTCACAAGCTCCCATGTGAAGACGGGGACGTAATGGAAGACGAACCTGAGGATTCTTCCCGGATGGGCGAACATATGGGGCCTGGTGATGAACATCCCCCCCATCACCCCGGCGGTGAGCAGGGATACCGCAGCGCCGGCGGCGAGCTGCCAGGGACCCGGAGGCCAGGAGAGCAGGCACCACACTGCAAAGGCCGCCAGGAACATCAGAACACGGCTTTTCACAGGCGAACCACCTCCCCAAGGGAAAGGACGCCATGGTCAAGCGCCCTGACAGCGGGGGCGATCAGCGCCTCCTTCACCTCCGGAACCAGCATCAGTCCGCCCAGAATGCACAGCACGGCCAGAGCCGCCATTCCCAGCTTCATGGGCCACGGCACCTCGCGGACCTTTTCCAGACCCTTGCCCAGCCTGCCGAGAAACGCGAATTTGGTGACCTTCAGGAAGGAGGCCAGAGTGAGGATGCTGACCAGGATGGCCCAGGATCCGTAGAACCATTCCCCCTTCTCCACGCAGGCCATCACAATGATCAGCTTGCTCCAGAAACCCGAGAACGGAGGCACCCCGGAGATGGACATGGACGCGGAGAGGGTGGTCCAGGAGGTGGTGGGCATCGGACCCGCCAGACCTCCCATCTCCCTGAGGTTCCTGGTGCCCGTGGCCTGTTCGATGGCCCCGGAGTTGAGGAAGAGGAGGCTCTTGAAGACGGAGTGGTTGAAAAGGTGGAAAAGCCCGCCGAGAATCCCCAGGGGAGTTCCCAGGCCGAGGCCCAGAATCATGTAACCCACCTGACTCACCGAATGGTAGGCCAGCAGCCTCTTCATGTCCCACTGGCGCAGGGCGAGGATCACCCCGATCCCCATGGAGACCGCTCCCAGAACCTTCAGAAGGGTCAGCAGATCGGGCCCCGGGCCGAAAACGTTGAAGACGAGCCTTGCTATGGTGTAGACCCCCAGGGCCTTGATAAGCACTCCGGAAAGCATGGCGGAAATCGGGGCGGGAGCCGACGGATGAGCGTCCGGCAGCCATGAGTGGAACGGGACTATGGCGGCCTTCAGGGCGAACCCGCTCAGCAGGAGCACCAGGGCCGTGACGGTTACGGGCGCCGAGCCAAGCTCCCCGAGACGCATGGCCATGTGAGCCATGTTGAGGGTGCCCGTGTACCCGTAGAGGAAAGAAATGCCCAGCAGCAGGAAAAGGGAGCCCAGGCTGCCCATCACCGCATACTTGAACGCCGCCTCCAGCTCGTGCTTCCCGGTGCCGAAGGCCACCAGGGCGTAGCTGGCGATGGAAGCCACCTCGAGGAATACGAAGAGGTTGAAAAGGTCGCCGGTAACCACCACCCCGTTCATCCCCGCCAGCATCAGCAGAAAGAGGGTGTGGAACTGCCAGCGCCCGGTGTAGGCGTTCATGTAGCTCAGGGAGTAGATCATCACCAGGAAGGCCACCAGGCTCACCAGCAGCAGCATGAACGACGACAGGCCGTCCACCGAGAGGAGTATCCCCATGGGAGCCGGCCAGCCCCCTACGCAGGTGGTCGAGGGGGGGGAAAGCACCGCGGAGATGGACATGGCCAGGGACAAGGCAACCGTCAGGGTGCCCAATGTGTCCGCCAAGGCCCGGGACTTCCGGGCGGCCAGGGCGCAGATGAAGGCTCCGGCCAGGGGAACCGCCACCAGCAGGGGTATGTATTGGCCTGTCATCATCCCCTCAGCTCCCTGATCCTGGTGATGTCATAGGTTCCGTAACGCTGGTGCAGCCTCATGGCGATGGCCACCAGGAAAGCGGTGGTGGCCAGCCCTATCACGATGGAGGTCAGAACAAGGGCCTGGGGAAGGGGATCCACCATGATCTGCTCCCCGGCCCCGGGATAGAGTATCGGAGCATCCCCGCCCCGTTTCCAGCACAGGAGTATCAGGAAAAGGTTTGCGGCATACTCGGCAATGACGATGCCCAGGATTATGCGGATCAGGTTCTTCTTGCTCAGCACCGCGTAGACGCCGACGCTGAACAGCAGCGCGCAGAGGACGAAAGGAAGCCAGGAGTGTATCACTGCTCCTCCCTTCCCGTGCCCCGGAAGGCGACCAGGGCCAGGAACACCCCGAAGAGGCCGGCGCCCACCTTGATGCTGATGGCGATGTTCGAAAGGGGAATGGTGCCCCCGCTGAGCAGGCTGAAGGTTTCGCCCGTTGGTAGGAATCTGGTGAAGAAACCTCCCCGGGTGAAGCCCAGCAGGGCGATTCCGATGAAAAGAATCGCTCCGATGCTCTCCAGGGCGGTTACGGTGTTTTTCCTGATGATCTCGAAGGCTTTCCGGCTGCCGAAGGCGAGAAACAGGTTGATGAAACTCAGGGCGATGATCACCCCTCCGGCAAAGCCGCCTCCCGGGCTGAGATGCCCGTTGAGGACAATGTAGATTCCGTAAAGGAAGATCAGCCCCACCGTGAGCCTGGTGACGGTTCTCACCACCAGGGTCATTCCTGTCCCGTCACCTCCGTTCTTCATGGTCGTTCACCCCCTTGCGGCGCATCACCGTGAGCACCCCGACCACGGCCGTGAAGAGTACGGTGGCTTCCCCCAGGGTATCGTAGGCCCGGTAGTCCAGAATCACCGCCGCCACGACGTTGGCGGCCCCCGTGTCCGCCGATGCGTTCTCGAGGTATCTCGACGACACCACCATCAGCGGGTCGCCGAAGGGGGGAAGGCTGCGGAAAACCGATATCCCCGCCCATACCGTCAGGGCCATGAACAGGATGCCCAGCAGGGAACCCAGGGGTCTGGACCCCAGCCATTCCCCGGAGTCCTTCATGGTCAGCGTGGCCCGGATCAGTATGATCACCGCCATTATCTCCACCACCAGCTGGGTGAGGGCGATATCCGGCGCCTTCAGAAGCAGAAACACCACGGAAAGCCCGAGGCCCACCACGCCCACGGCGATCACCGCGGAGAGCAGGTTCTTCATCTCCACCGCAGCCACGGCTCCCGCGATCATCAGGGCCATGAGGATGTAAAGCTCCATCATTCCCTCATCTCAGTGCCAGGTAGAGGACCGCCAGCCCCGCCAGGCACCACAGCACGTACCTTCCCAGAAGGCCGTTGTGGAGCCCGGACAGAAGGCCGCCGATGAAATCGGCGAACCTGAGGCCCACCACGTAACAGTCGAAATGCTTCTTCTCGGCCCGGTCGAACAGTGTTTTCAGGGGCCTGACGTCCCTTACTGTTCCGTAGAAGTCCACCCCGGACACCCTCATGGACGGCCACGCCTCGAGCTTCTCGCCGCCCACGAAGGGCGCCGTGGTCCTGGTTTTCCTTCCGCCCAGCAGGTACACGACCAGCCCGAGAAGAATTCCGGCCAGAATCAGCTGGGTGGCCGTGGATGGACTCCACAGCCCCGGGAAATCAGGTTCACCGGACAGGGCCGGGTTGAACAGCTCTCCATAGGGGATCCTGTCGGCGAAGACACCGAAGCCGATGCACAGCGCGGCCAGCAGCACCAGAGGAGCCGCCAGGGCGAATGGGGCCCTGGGATTGGACAATTCCACGGCCCTGGTGACATGGGGGGATTCCTGCCCGAGGAATACCGCATGGGTGAGTTTCATGAAGCTGGCCAGGGTCAGGGCGCTGCCCATCATGGCGGCGGGGATCCAGATGATCCACGTCCAGCCGTCCCCGGCGGTGCCGATGATGCCCTGGTAGATCATCCATTTGGAGGCGAAGCCGTTCATGGGCGGAACACCGGATATGGAGAGGGCCGCCACCAGAAACGCGGCGAACACCACCGGCATGTGCCTGCCGAGACCTCCGAGCCGGTGAAGATCGGTGGTGTTCATTTTCTTCTCAACTGCTCCGCCGGCCATGAAAAGGCATGTCTTGTATATGGTGTGGTTGAACATGTGGAACAGGGCGCCGGCGATGCCTATGGGGTTCCCAGTGCCGATGCCAAGGACCATGTAGCCGACCTGACTCACGGCATGATACCCCAGAAGCCTCTTCAGATCGTGCTGCACCAGGGCCATCATCACCGCGGCCATGATGGTGACGCTTCCCAGGGCCATGAGCAGGATTCCCATGGCGCCGTCCAGGGCGAAGAGTTCCATGGATATTCTTGCCAGGAAGAAAACCCCGAGCAGCTTGTCCAGCGAAGCGGGAAGGAAGGCTGTCACGGGGATCGGGGCATCCTCGGCCATATCTGGAACCCATGTGTGGAAAGGCATCGCCCCGGCCTTGGCCAGGGCGGCGCTGGCAAGGAGCAGGAAGGCCGCAGTGGAGAGCCCTCCGGCGACGGGGATGTTCACCGTGGAGAACGACAGCTTCGCCAGCCCCGAAAGACCGGTGCCCGGGCCGGAGGATATGAACCATACCAGAGCCAGCCCCAGGAGCATCAGGGCGTCCGTCCCGCCCACGATGAGCAGGGCCTTCCGGGCGGTGGCGGGGGTGGACTCGGTCTCTCCGAACCCGGTGAGCAGGTAGAGCAGAAGCCCGAGGAAACCCCATAGGATCGTCAGAAGGAGCAGATTGTCGGCGAAGATCACCCCGACGGTGAGCACCAGGGTGAGAAAAGTGTAGATGTAGTACCTGAACAGCCCCCGCCGGCCTTTCATGAAGCTGATCGAGTAGACCACCGTGAGGATGAAGAAGAGGCCGGCGAACACGGCGCAAAGCCATGCGAGCGGGGTGAACCGGAACAGGCTCATGCGGAACAGATCCTCCAGGTTCATGCCTTGCCCATCCTCTTCCTGATGCTCTCGGTCCTGGCCCTGGAAAGTTCCACCAGAGCTTCGCCGCTGTACAGAAGGCTTCCCCGGCTGTTCCTGGCCGCCAGCCGCTCCGTGCAGCAGTAGCACGGGTCTATGGATGCCAGGATAATGGTTGCGTCCGAGATGGTTTCACCGACGATGGTGGCCTTGTAGGTGGGAAGGTTCATGAAGGTCGGGGCCCTGACCTTGTGCCGGACGGGCCTGTTGGTGCCGTCGCTCCGAACGTAGTGGAAGGTCTCGCCCCGGGGGGCCTCGATATGGCCGATTCCCTCCCCCGGAGGAATGCTCTCGATGCCGGCGTTTATGGGCCCGTCCGGGAGCGCCTCGAAACACTGCCGTATGATGCTTATTGATTCGAACATCTCCAGAACCCGCACCACCGCCTTGTCGAAAACGTCTCCGTTGGACGTTACGATCATCTTCCAGTCCACCCGGTCGTACACTCCGTAAGGGCTGTCCTTCCTTACGTCCCGGGCCACTCCTGAAGCCCTGGACGTGGGCCCCAGGGCGCTGAACTCGATGGCCTTGTCCTTTGTTAGCACCCCCACCCCCTTCAGCCGGGCGTGAAGGACCGGATCGTCCAGAATCGCGTCCCTGAGCATCTCCAGGGTGGGAACGATGGATTCGATCTTGGCCAGGACCACCGGAATATCCTGCGGCCTGATGTCCCGCCGGACCCCGCCGGGGGTGAACATTGCATAGTTGTTCCTGTTGCCGGAGAGGATCTCCATCACGTCCAGAATCTCCTCCCGCAGCTTCCACGCCCACATGTACACCGTATTGTAGCCGAGGAAATGCCCGGCAAGCCCCAGCCAGAGCAGGTGAGAGTGAACCCTCTCGCCCTCGGCGATGATCGTGCGGATGAATCTGGCCCTCTCCGGGACCTCCATGGGAAAGATGTCCTCCACGGCCCTGACGTAGGCGAATGGGTGGCTGGTGGAGCAGATGCCGCAGATCCTCTCCACCACGAAGGTGCTGTTGTCGAAGGTCTTGCTTTCCGAGAGCTTCTCGATACCCCGGTGATTGTACCCGATGCGGACGTCAACCTCGACTATCCTCTCTCCGTCCACCGTCAGGGTGAAAAGCTCGGGTTCCTCCTGCAGGGGATGGTAAGGCCCTATGGGGATGACTGATCTGCCCATCACACACCCCTGGTTCTTACGGCGGTTTCGTCCCACTCCGCGTAGTCCTGCCTGAGGGGGTATACCCCCTCCGGCCAGTTGTCGGGAAGAAGGAGCCTCCGGGGGTCCGGGTGTCCTTCAAAGACGACCCCGAGAAGTTCGTGTATCTCCCGCTCGATCCAGTTGAACGCCTCGATATGCTTCCCCAGGGAGACGATCACCGGATTTTCCCGGTCGAGGAGCACCCGGAGGTTGATCATCAGGTTCAGATCCTCCAGAATGAAATGGTAGATGATCTCGATGCCCTCCGGGGTGTCGGTGCCTGAGGCGATGTTGAACCTGGCTCCCAGCTCCCTGAAGATGTAGATCCCCACCCAGGCGATGGCCCTGGGTTTGAGGCTGATGAAAACCCTCTTCGGCGACTTGTCGTAGACGTCCAGAATGTCGTCTCCGAATCTGCTCTTCAGATCGGCCAGAACCTGCTCTCTTGTCATCAGCCTTTGCCCACCTTCTCTATCAGTTTCACGACCCCCGCGATGATGGCCTCGGGTTTCGGAGGGCAGCCAGGAATGTAGGCGTCCACGGGAATGATGTGATCCAGCGGCACCGGGCAGTTGTAGCTGTCCATGAAAATCCCCCGGGAGCCGGTGCAGGTGCCGATGCCCACCACCAGGCACGGCTTGGGAACCTGTTCGTAGAGCGCTTTCAGCCTTTCAACGCTCATCCGGTTGCAGGAACCGGTCACCAGGAGAACGTCCGCGTGCTTTACGCTGCCTGCCAGGAGGATTCCGAACCGCTCCACGTCGAACCTGGGTGTGAGGCAGTCCAGGGTTTCAATGTCGCAGTTGTTGCAGCTTCCCGTGGAGAGGTGGAACACCCAGGGGGACTTGAGAAGGGCTTTGAGTTTCAGGCTCATGGAATCACCTCTCAAAGGCCCAGCAGGGCCAGAACCAGGGACGCCCCGGCGATCACTGTCATAGGGCCCCAGAAAAATCTCATCGCCTGATCGATCCTTACCCTGGGGTTGGTGTTCCGGATTACGGTGATGAGAACCAGGAGGCCGACGTACTTCAGAACGCTCCAGAGAATCTCCCAGCCGTGCAGGGAAAACCCGCCCAGAAACAACTGTATCAGCAGGAATGGAAGTACGAAAAGAAGCATGCTCCTGGTGAGCTTGTACAGGGCGAGGCCCGAGCCGGAGTACTCTATGAGAGGCCCGTGAACAATTTCGGTTTCAGCCTCGGGCGCGTCGAAGGGTACCAGGGCCAGCTTCGCCTGGACGCACAGCAGGGCGGTAAGCATGGCCAGTATTCCGGACAGGGTGCCGGCGAAAACCCCCGCCTCCCTCTGGGCCGCAAGGATGTCGCCCAGACGGATGGAGAGCCCGGAGTGCACCACGGGCACCAGCATGGCCAGTATGAAGGGGAGTTCGTAGGAAAGCACAAGTTTCATCTCACGGCTGGCCCCCAGGCTCGCCAGAGGGTTCCTGGAGGCGAAGCCGCCGAGAATGACGCTCAGGGAAGGAACGGTAAGAAGGTAGATCGTCACTATGAGGTCGCCGGTAAACCCGGTTTCCGGGTGGAGCTGGTTCATCCAGAGCAGGGTGGCGGCGGTTACCGCCCCCGCCAGCCCCAGCAGGGGCGCCCCGAGAAAAGCGGTTCTGCAGGAGCCTGCCGGTACCAGGGTTTCCTTCCCCAGCAGTTTGACGATGTCCACCAGCGGCTGGAAGAACGGGGGGCCCACCCGGTACTGCACCCGTGCGGTCACCTTGCGGTCGATCCAGCTGGCTGTGAGCCCCAGCACCGCTGTGGCCAGGAATCCGAAGACCAGGAGGTTCAGAAGGGTCATGCCTCCTCCTTCTTCCAGTGCCGGGAATGAATCAGCAGGTGATCGCCGGCGGCGAAGCAGTCCCTCGGGTCTTCCGGCTCACCCTCGAGAAGGCTCAGGGCCCCGTAGGGGCATGTGGATATGCACACCGGCTCGCCGTTCCGGCGTGGGACGCAGTAGTCGCAGTTGGAGGCGAACCGGGGAACCATCTCCGGATAGATCGTTCCGTAGGGGCAGGCATGGGAGCAGGACCTGCAACTGACGCACCGGAAGGTGTGGCGGACCAGCATTCCCCCCTGCTCATCGAGTTTCTCCAGAGCTTCCCTGGGGCATGCCTTCACGCAGTGGGGCTCCTCGCAGCGACGGCAGACCATGGCGTAGGTGGCCAGCTCTATCACCGAAAGGATCCCCCTGTTGGCGTATCTGTGCCACGGGTAGCTGCAGCGGACCACACATTCCGGGCACTGATGGGAGGAACAGATGTCCAGATCAATGAACAACCGGGTTTCTTCCGGAAGCTTCGCTTCCACCGTCTCCCGTCCCTGGAGCTGATCCGAGGTGCTCAAGGGGTTTCGTCCTTCCATGATCAGTCCCATATCCCGGGAATGTCTTTTATCTGTGCATAGGCGAAGACCGGCCCGTCCTTGCAGCAGTAGAAGGTTCCAAGCCGGCAGTGGCCGCACTTCCCGAAACCGCAGGACATGTTCTTCTCCATGGAGAGGTATATCCTCTCCGGCGGAATGCCCATCTCAAGCATCTTCAGAGTCACGAACTTCATCATTACCGGAGGGCCGCAGGATACGCCCACCGCGTTCCCGGGGTCCACGCAGGCGCTGTTCATGATGGACGTCACCAGCCCGGTGGCGCAGGTCCATGTTTCATCGCACTGGTCGGCGGTGAGCTGGATGTCCAGGTCGGGTCTGTCGAGCCAGCCCATGATCTCGGTCCGGTAGAGGAACTCGCAGGGCTGCCGGCAGCCGGCCCGGTACACCAGTTTCGCCAGATCGCCCCTCATGTGGAAGAGGGAGTACATCAGGGTTCTCAAGGGGGCGAGCCCCACGCCTCCCCCCACCACCAGCACTTCCCTGCCCTTGAACTCGTCCAGCGGGTAACCGTGGCCGTAGGGCCCCCGGAGACCCACCAGGTCCCCTGCCTTCAGACGGTGGATGGCTTCCGTGACCTTACCAACCCTGACGATGGTGATATCCATCTTGTCCCGGTCGCCGCAGAAGGAGGAGGGGGTGAAGGGCGCTTCACCGATTCCGGCGACGGACATCTCCATGAACTGGCCGGGCAGGAATGAAAGAGGCTCCGAGGGTCGGAGCCTGAACGTCTTGATGGACGGGGTTTCAGTGATCACTTCCAGAACTTCCGTTTTCACTGACCTGTAGGGGTTCTTAACCATTCTCCACCAGTCTTCTCAGCACCCGCCTGATGTCTATCCTGCCGGGACAAGCCGACGAACAACGGCCGCAGCCGGTGCAGGCTATCTCTCCGGCGACCTCGGGGAAGAAATCGAATTTTTTCTCGAAGCGGTTTCGAAGCCTCATCCACAGTCTGTCCCGGGGATTCTCTCCCCCGGCGACCCTGGCGAAATCGTTGATGAGGCATGAATCCCATACCCTGAACCTGGCCGCGGCCTCCCCGGCCATCTGATCGTAGAGAAAGAAGCAGTGGCAGGTCGGACAGATGGTGTTGCAGGCGCCGCATTCCACACAGGTGGCCGCCTCCCGGCTCCACATAGGATCGCCGTACTTCCGCCGGACGGCTCCGCGCAGGGATTCCCCGTCGGGTGTGCCATCGGCGCGGGCAATCTCCCGGAGTTTCCCGACCACGGCATTCCGGGTTTCAAGCCTCTCCTGCAGATGGTCGGGCGAAGGCTCGGTGAACAGGTCTGCATGGGCATTCAGAAGGGACTCGCCCTTTGCGGACCCGATCTCGACTATGAACCCTCCCTTCACCGGGGACAGGTTGAGGTCGAACCCTTCCGAGGGATAGGGCGCGCCTTCCAGGGATGTGCAGAAACAGGTGTCCAGGGCGTCGGTGCAGTCGGCTGAAATGATCAGGCATTCCCCCCTGACACGGCGGTAGGTAGGATCACCGAACTCCGGATCCATGAATACGTGATCGAGGATTCGCAGCCCCCGCAGGTCGCAGGCCCTGACGCCGACTATGCAGAGAGGGAGAAGCCCGTTTCCGGGAAGACCCGGATCGAAACCGTCGGCAACCTTTTCGCGGCCGTGGAAAAAGAAGGATTTGACAGGTTCAACCGCACGAACGCCTTCCAATAGGGCATTGCCGGGATTCGTTTTTTCGCTGGATGTGAAATGAGACTTCTCTCCGCCCCCGACAGGGAAGAGGATTCTGCGGGTCCCTTCGAGAGCCTTCAGAAGTGACTCGAAGTCTACCCTGCTCAGAAATGTCATGCCGCTTCATAATTGCGGTTTTCCGGCGCGTCAAGACCCCCCCGCCGGGCCATTGCATGAGCCGCCGGCACCCGGGCGAACCCCTTTCAGAAGGCTCTCGTAAAGGTCTCCGAGCCTGGCGGCGGACGCATCCCAGCTGTACCTTGCCGCCCTCGCAAGCCCCGGTTCAGGGGAGAAGTCATCGTCGTTTAGAACAGCCAGCAGGGTGTCCGCCAGATCATCGGGGTCCCCCGGGGTGAAATAACTCGCAGCACCGCCGGCGGTCTCACGGTGCGGGGGAATGCGGGAGGCGACCACCGGAACTCCCGCGGCGAGTCCCTCCAGCACTGTAAGGTTGAACCCTTCGTAAAGGGAAGGGCACACCAGGCACGAACAGTATTTGTACAGAGCGGTTCTCCGGCGGTCGTCCACCGCTCCGGCGAACACCACCCCGGACATGATTCCCAGCCGCTTCGCCAGATTCCGGAGCCCGTCCTGAAGGGGACCCCGCCCAACCAGAACCAGTTTTCCGTCCCATCTGCCGGATATCAGGGAGAAAGCCCTGAGAAGCGTGTCCAGCCCCTTCCGGGCCTCCAGGTGGCCCACGGCGAGAAGGTACGGGGGGGCCACCGGCGACGGGTCGTCCCCTTCCGGGGGCGCCGGGGCGTTGGGTATGACGTGAAGCTTGCCACGGGATGACGGGTAGGCCTTCCGAAGGCAATCCGCCATCCATTCCGAGACGGTCACCACCGCGTCGGCCCGGGCGATGCCCCGGCCCAGGAACAGTTTCAGCAGAAGGTACCTTCCCGGGCTCAAGTACCTTCTGTCGGCCAGGTGTCTCAGGTCGTGCACCGTTATCACCGTGCGGACTCCCGGAGCGAACCGGGGAACGGGCAGGGTGTCGGTGACCCACAGGTCGAAGGGTTCCAGGGGTCTCCAGAATCCGGGCAGCCCCTCGGAGAGCCTCGATGCGATGCCCCGTCGGGCGGCTGCCTTCACGGTGGAGACGCCGCAGCCGGAGAACCCTTCTCTCACCGCTGCCCGGATCCGGAACCTCGGGGCGAGTCTGCGGTGCAGCTCCACAGCCCGTCGGGCGGAGCCGGACCAGGGGTTGTCGAAGGGCAGCCAGTTCAGCAGGACCGAGCCTTTCACGGAAAGCAGGCCTCTTTCTTTTACAGGTTCTTGATCCGGCGGGGAAAATACTCCCGCCCGGGAGGCCGGCACAGTCCGGGGTCTACCGGGAGACCCGTTTGATGGCCCCCCAGGTGGCCGAGTCCAGGTCCAGGTCGCCGTAGGCGGTTACAACGAAGTTCCAGAGGTGGAAGTCGGCGTAGGCCTGCAACTCCCCTGGAGGGGGAGGGGGCGGATCGGGAAAGCTGATCGCGGCGCAGATCAGGTGCACAGTGAGGGTGTCCCCCGCGGCGGCCGGGGGAACCTCGAAAATGGGAAGCGAGTCGGTCTGGTTGCCGGAAACGTTCCAGTATATCCCCTGGTCGCCGTTCACTTCCAGCACCATCCTCGTGAAGGAGAAGGTGCCCTCCTCGGACGTCTCCCACGTCACGCTGTACTGCCCGGCGGCGATGCTCACCGAGTCGGTCCCCGGGGGAAGCACCAGCTGGTCCGAGACCAGTTCGTTCCACTGTTCCTGGAAGGCCTCCGCCTCGGCGTGCGAATGGGCGCCGTCGTCCTGGAACCACCATTCGCCTCCGGTCACGGTCCACCCCGGGGGAAGGTCTTCCATGGAGTACTCCCAGAGAATCAGGTCCGCCCGGGTCGCCCCGGACAGGGCCGCCAGCAGAAACGCAAAGGTTCTCATGGCCGACTCCCGTCTTTGCGTAAGATAACCGAATCCACGGATTGACGGCAGCCGCCCCTTGCGCCATGGTCCGCCGGGCAGAAAACTCGTGACCGGCCGCCCGCTGCGGCGCCTGGAGGGACGGTTATGGCTGAAAAAGTCCGTTACGGGATTTTCAAGGTGATGGTGGACTGCACCCATTGCGGAAACCCGGTGGTGGTCAACGGCCCCCTCTCGAATCCCCGATGTCCCTCCTGCCTTGAACAGGTGGCCGTTCCTCCGGGGGTCTGGTCCAGCATCATAGGCGACTACCTGGAATCCTACTCCGGGTACGCCCCGGGATCGGGGTCGGAGGGTACGGTCTTCAGCGGAGGGATCACCGCGAAGTACAGCGCCATCCGTCTTCCGCCGCCCGACCCGGCCTGCCCCGACTGCGAGGAGAACTGGGATCTTGACTCGGTCGGCGACGGTGACGACGGAACGCTGTCCTGCCGGAAGTGCGGCAGGAAGACACCGGTCTTCCCCCCTCCGGAGTGGCTTGTGAAGGAGGTTCCCCGGGCGGTGGAGGTGTTCTTCGGGGAGAGGGACGTCGCCGGAAAGGAAGAGGAACCCGGTGAAATGCGTCCCGTGGCATTGACCTGCCCCCAGTGCGGCGGGGCCCTGGTGGTCGACGGCGAATCGGAAAGAACCGTACCCTGCCGGTACTGCAACGTTGACGTCTACCTGCCCGACGCGGTGTGGCTCAAGCTGCACCCGGCGAAACAGGCCAAGTACTGGATGGTGAGGTTCCGGGGTCCCTTCGGGAAATCGGAGGACTGACCGGTGAAGAGACTGCCGGCGGTTGTTGCCGGTCTGGCGGTTCTCGTTCCCTGTGCCGCAGCGCAGACCCTGCTGATGGACGGTTACGTAGACACCGAGGCCCTTCGGGATCCCCCGGAACTGATCATGGGCGCCGGTCTCATGACCCCGGAACGGCTGGCGGCGTTCCTGCTGGAGAACAACCCCGGAGCGGACCCGGAGAGGGCGCGGCTGCTGGCTTCCCTGTACGTGGAGGAGTGCGCCCTGGAGGGTGTGAACTGGGATGTGGCCTTCGTGCAGATGTGCCACGAAACGGGGTTCCTGCGGTTCGGCGGCCTGGTGACCGAATCCATGAACAACTTCTGCGGTCTGGGGGCGGTGAGCCCGGAGGAACCCGGCCTGTACTTCCCCGATCCCAGGACCGGCGTCCGGGCCCACGTGCAGCACCTCAAGGCCTACGGCTCCCGGGAACCCCTGGCGGGGATTCAGGTGGACCCAAGGTTCGGTTTCGTCACCCCCAGGGGAAAATCCCCCGACATCTGGGGGCTGGCCGGAACCTGGGCCGCCGATGTTCACTACGGCACGAGGCTTGCGGACCTGCTGGAAAGACTCTACGGAAGGTAGTCCCCCGGACAGGCTCCCCTGCCCTTCTCCCGGAAAAGGCCCTTGCGCCCGGGGGCTTCAAAGCTGATTATTCCGGGTCCGGCAACCGCCCCGGCGACGGCTGCACAAGCAGATTAGGCGTATCGGAATCACGATAATTATTCGTGATATCGGAGGATAATATGCTTACTTCCTGGTTCTGGCTCGCCCCGGCCGGGTCGGTACTCGCCCTGACTGTGGCCTTTCTCTTCTACAGAAACATGATGGCTCAGAGCGAGGGCACCCCGAGAATGGCCGCCATAGCCCTTTCTGTGCGCCAGGGGGCCATGGCCTACCTCAAGCAGCAGTACAGGGTGGTGTCGGTGGTCTTCCTGTGCCTCACGGCCCTGTTCGCCCTGATGGCTTACGGCCTCAAGGTCCAGAACCAGTGGGTCCCCTTCGCCTTCATCACCGGCGGCTTGTTTTCGGGGCTGGCCGGATTCTTCGGGATGAAGACCGCCACCTACGCCTCCTCCCGCACCGCCAACGCCGCCCGGAAGTCCCTGAACCAGGGCCTCACCCTGGCCTTCAGGAGCGGGGCTGTGATGGGGCTTGTGGTGGTGGGGCTGGCGCTTCTGGACATATCGCTGTGGTTTCTGATACTGAACCGTTTCTACCCCGCTTCCGGAGGATCCGATGCTCTGGTGATGGTCACCACCACGATGCTCACCTTCGGAATGGGCGCTTCCACCCAGGCCCTCTTCGCCCGGGTGGGAGGGGGGATATTCACCAAGGCCGCCGATGTTGGCGCCGACCTGGTGGGCAAGGTGGAGGCGGGGATCCCCGAGGACGATCCCCGGAACCCCGCCACCATAGCCGACAACGTGGGCGACAACGTGGGCGACGTGGCGGGAATGGGGGCCGACCTCTACGAGTCCTACTGCGGGGCCATCCTGGCCACCGCAGCCCTGGGGGCAACCGCCTTCGCCGCCTCCGGACCCGAGATCCAGATGAACGGCGTGGTGGCGCCCATGATCATCGCAGGGGTGGGAACGGTCCTCTCCGTGCTGGGAATGCTGGCGGTGAGAACCCGGGAGGGGGCAACCCAGAGGCAGCTCCTGGGTGCCCTGAGCCGGGGTGTCAACATCAGCTCCCTGCTGATCGTGGCCATCACCGCGCTCCTGTTCAGGGTGCTGCACATCCCCAACGCCTGGGGCATCTGGGGAGCCCTGGTTACAGGCCTTGTGGTGGGCATTGTAATAGGCAAGTCCACCGAGTACTACACATCCCAGGGGTTCAGGCCCACCCGGGATATAGCCGGGCAAGCCGGAACCGGCCCGGCCACGGTGGTCATCTCCGGCATCGGGACCGGGCTGATCTCCACTGCGGTGCCGGTGCTCATGGTTTCCATCGGCACCATCGCGGCTTTCCTTCTGGCTTCGGGATTCCGGTTCGACGACCTGCCCATGGGTCTGTACGGAATAGGCACCGCGGCGGTGGGAATGCTTTCCACCCTTGGAATCACTCTGGCCACCGACGCATACGGCCCGATAGCGGACAACGCCGGCGGCAACGCTCAGATGGCGGGCCTTCCGGGGGAGGTCCGGGAGAGGACCGACGCCCTGGACTCCCTGGGCAACACCACCGCGGCCACCGGCAAGGGGTTCGCCATCGGCTCCGCGGCGCTCACCGCCCTGGCCCTCCTGGCGGCCTACCTGGAGGAGATCCGGGTGGGGCTCCTCCGGGTCGGTGTGCAGGTGCTCGACACCGGAGCCTGCACGGTTCAGGTGGCCTCGGCATCCATGAACGATATCCTCTCCTACTACCACATCCATCTGATGAACCCGGTGGTGCTTGTGGGAACCTTCATCGGCTCCATGATGGCCTTCCTCTTCTGCGGCCTCACCATGCAGGCCGTGGGAAGGGCGGCGGGACGAATGGTGGAGGAGGTCAGAAGGCAGTTCACCGAGAAGCCGGGAATCATCGAGGGCCGGGACGAACCCGATTACGCCAGGTGCGTGGCAATCTCCACCAGGGGAGCCCAGAGGGAGATGATACTTCCCGCCGCCCTGGCCATAGCGGTTCCGGTGATCACCGGGCTTGTCCTCGGTGTAGGAGGCGTGGTGGGGCTGCTCCTGGGCGGACTCGCGGCGGGTTTCGTGCTGGCGGTCTTTCTGGCCAACGCCGGCGGCGCCTGGGACAACGCCAAGAAGTACATCGAGGAAGGGCATCTGGGAGGCAAGGGCTCCGACGCCCACAAGGCGGCTATCATCGGGGACATGGTGGGCGACCCCTTCAAGGATACTTCAGGGCCGAGTCTGAACATCCTCATCAAGCTGATGAGCATGGTCTCCATTGTGATGGCCGGGGTGACGGTGACCTTCCACCTGCTATGATCCGGAAGCCCGGTGCTCAGGGCCGGCTCAGCCTATGACCCTGTCCCAGGCGGCGGGGATTTCCGCGGGGAACCGCCACACGTCTATATGGCGGCCGTCCGCCGCGTAGAGCCCCCCCTCCCTGGCGTCGCCGTATCCCGACCACGTATGGAAAGGCACCTCGTTGATGCAGTCGCCGGAGACAATGGTCTTGGTCTTCTTCGTCGGCTGGGACTCCAGCTCCTGTTCCGCTCCGGTGAAACGGCTCTGGGCCGCCATATGGAACAGCTCCTTCTCCAGCTCCGCGAACACCACCTGGCGGAAAACCTTGCCGGGCCTGTGGGTGGCGTACCAGGCGTACTCGACAGGGGTGAGGTTGGACATCAGCAGGAGCTGGATAGGGCACATCACCAGGTAGGTCCGGCGCCGGCGCCGGGGGGTGTCGGGTATCCCGGCGGCTGCGGCCACCTCCGAAGGGGACATCTCCTCGTGGCAGCGGGATTCTGGGAAGTCATGGAGCCTGATCCTTTCCTCCATCTCCATTACCTCGCCGGCGGTCTTCACGAGGAACAACCGGCGGTAGGCGTCTATGGGGGTGCAGGAGAAGGCGTTGTTGGAAAGGGCCGTCTTGGTTCTCTTCCCGGCTGCTGCCGCCGCCAAGGCACCCGCGGTGTCGCCCTCGGCGTCCCGCCAGCGTCCTTCGTCGAGGTAGAAGAAGTCGGGCTTCTTGTCCTTCAAAGCCAGGTCGGCGAAGAGCTTGCGGCCCTTGAAGTGCTTCCCCGACCCGGGACTGCCGTGCCTCGCAAGACCATGGATCCCCAGTGAGGTCGCGGTGATGATGCCCTGCGGAATCGACAGAACCAGTCGAAGATCAAGCATGAGACACTCCCTTTCTGCGCCTGCCCCGCCGGCGCAGGAGCGCCGGCCCGTTCCCCCGGGAAAACGCGCACTCCAGCGGGAAATGAGCATACGGCCTGCCCCGGCGGCCGTCAAGCAAAGGGGCCCTTTCCGGGGTCAGTAGTAGTACCAGATGGTGCGGTAGTCCCAGGGGTTCTCACCCCTCTGTGCCATCCGCTCCAGGTATTCCAGCACCGGGACGTCGGTGTAGGTGTAGCAGGGAACGGCCTTCAGGTTCTTCTCCCAGGGGTGGAACTCGTAGACCCTCCGGCCGTCCGGGCGTATCATGATGAGCCGGCGGTCCTGCCACGCCCGGAGGTGGTTTTTGCCCAGTCTGGGCACGTTGAACACCGGTTCGTCGGTTCTGTCCAGGCCCGGAAGGAGCCTGGCCTCCTCCTTCCTCTCCTGAAGTATCCGGGCGATGGGCACCCGAAGGTGGTCGGTCTCGCTCTTCCCTTTCATGTTGAAGGTGTAGTAGGGATCCACGCCGATGGACCTCAGATCCCTTCGAAGCCTGGAACTCTCGAACCTACGCGAGTTCTCCAGGGTGAAAACCTGCTGGTTGTACACACCGATGCCGGCTCGCCGGATCCCCTCCACCGCTGCGGCGGCCTCCGGAGTGATCTCGTAGGAGTGTTCGAAATGGGTCACCACCGCCACCTCCCGGACCCCGGGCCGGGCGGCTTCCGCCAGGATTCCCGTCAGGGAGGGGGTCCACCTCATGGGAAGCACCACCGGCGTCCTGGTGCCCACCCGGATTCTCCTGAGGTGGGGCATTGCCCTGAACCTGCCGACGATCCTCCTCAGGGAGGCATCGTTCATCACGCACGGGTCGCCCCCCGTGATGAGTACCTCCCGCACCTCCCGGTGCCGGGAGAACCACTCCAGAGCCGCTTCCTGAAGGTCCGCCGGGGCCATGGCCCCCCGGGCCATGACCCTGTCCAGTTCCCAGTTCCTCTGGCAGTAGACGCATATCTGGGCGCATGCGTTGAAGGGCTTGAATATGGCGATCTCCGGGTACCTTCTGGTAACGAGATCCACCGGGGAAGTATTCTTCTCGCCCATGAAATCGAAGTACTCGGCCCTTTCCCGCCTGTGGGCGATCATGGCCTCGACGCCTGAAAGGGTGGGTATCACCTGGGCCCTGACGGCATGGTCCTGCCCCTGCGTTCCTCCGGGATCCATGAGGCTGAGGTAGTATGGGGTCACCCCGAAGGGGAGCCCTTCTTCGCAGGCCAGTTCCACCGCCCGAAGGCTGTCGCGAGGCAGTTCCACCAGGGCGCTCAGGGTCATGGGATCCCTGATAACCATCCGGAGGTGCCACCGGTAATCCTTCCAGTTCCCCGGTTCCGCCCCGAAGAACTCCAGTATCCTGTCACGATTCCGGCGGCGCCGCTTCACGACTTCCGGCTCCAGCCCCGAGCTGTAACGGATCATCCGCCGGTGCATTCCCGCTGCTTCCCGGTCCAGTATACCGTCCCTCTCCAGGGCGGCGGCCCTGCCCTTGAACCTGAGGAACGCCGGAGTATACTCCGGGGAGCCGGTCTTCCCCCGGTAGATTCCCGAGTCGCCCTCCACCGCCAGGAAGAGGTGTATCATCTCCATCATGAAGCATGGGGACGCGGCTTCCGGGTTCCCGCCCAGCGTTCTCCGGAGGGTATCCAGGGTGGAGCAGCCGGCCTTCTTCTCGCACGACTCCCCCATGAGGTTCCTGAAGGTCCGCAGAGCCTCCCGGGCGTTGGCCTTCTCCAGGGGGTTGAGGCCGCACCCCACGGACAGCATCCACCTCTCCCTATCCATAAGCAGGCGGAACACCGCCTCCCGGGCGTCGGTGACATTTCCGCTTTCAACCACCGACCGGCACACCCCCGGGCTTGCCTTCCACAAGAGCTTCAGAAGGGCATCCGGGTTCACCCGGAGCCGGAAGATATCCCGGTAGACACTTTTCAGGTCGTCATGACGGCCCGTGATCACAGCCCCGTCTTCGCCGTTCACGAATTACGTCCGCTGCTCATGTAGAATAAATTGTATATCTTGCATGATAAATTCCTTCCATTCCCGGGGATGGCCGGCCTGGTACATCGGGTTTCGTCGTAGCGTATGCTTCCGGCGGGATGTGTTAATCGCCGGGGTATCCCCATGGGATCTCTGCATGATTCCGAATGTATTTTCGCTGGAAGACCCGGCCGGTGTCAAGCCCCGGCCTGGGAAGGCTATGGAGCCGGCTTGCCCAGAACCCCCTTGAGCAGCTCGGCGCCCATCATGTCGGGATTCTTCATTACCTCCACGGACTGGACGAACTCCTTCAGCTCCAGAAGAACCTCGATGAGGAGCAGCCTGACGAAGGTCTCGTGCTCGGGGTCGGTGGTAATGACTATCACGGGTCCCCGCATCTGTATGGTAACGTTCATGTCGTCGTTTCTCAGGTTGTAGAGTTCCCCGCTCCTGTCCACCTGCCGGGCGAAAAAACCCTCCGATCTGAAGGCTGAGACAACTTCGGCAAACACGAAGGAACACATCCTCGGGGAAGGGAATTCCAGTTCCACGGAGATCGCTCCGTCTCCTTTCCCCGACTCGCCCCGGTACCCCTCGCCTCCCGAGGAGAAGCTCTTCACCAGTATCGGCGGAGCCGCCAGGGATGCGGCCAGAAGGGTCATTATGGCCACGCCGAAGGTCTCCTGCCCTATGGCGCCGGTGGACAGCCCGACCCCGGCCACTATCAGGGTGACCTCTCCCCGGGGAAGCATTCCGGCGCCCACCCGGAAGGCCCCCCGGCGGTTGAACCCCAGAGCCAGGGCCGGAAGCCCGCAACCCAGGATCTTGCCGATGAAGGCCATCACCGAGAAAACGGCCCCGAAGGCGAGAACCGGGCGGAGGGCGGAGAAGTTCACCATCATGCCCATGACGGCGAAGAAAATGGGCACCATGAAATCGTGAAGACCGTGCATTCTTTCCCGGATCTCCAGGGCGATGTCGGTCCTGCTCAGGCTCAGCCCCACCACGTAGGCCCCGATGATCATGGCCAGCCCGGCCATCTCCGAAAGACCCGACAGGAACAGGGCCAGACCGAAGCAGACAGCCACGATGGTCTCGTTGGACTCCAGCTTCTTCAGCCGCCTGCTTATACGGGGCGCCAGGAGGATGCCCAGAAGGGTGCTTGCCAGCCAGAAACCCACAGCCTTGGCTGCAACCAGGGCGATACCGCCCCAGGCCACCTCTCCGCCGCCCGCCGCCACCCGGGCATAACCCACCACCACCGCCAGCAGGATGATCCCCGCCACGTCGTCGAAGACCGCAGCCGCCAGTATGGTCACCCCTTCAGGGGTGGAGAGCTTTCGCTTCTCGCTGAGGATTCTCGCGGTGATGCCTATGCTGGTGGCGGTGGAGAGGGTTCCCAGGAAAAGCGCCGTGGGATGGGTGAAGGAGTTCACATCCCCCATGAACACCACCGCCGTGGCGCTTCCGAGTACGAATGAAAATATCACGCCCCCCAGCCCCACCAGGCTCCCCCTGCCCGAAAAGCGCAGGAAGGTCGGCAGATCGGTCTCCAGCCCGGAGAAGAACAGCAGCACGATGGACGCGAATACAGCGAAACCGTAGAGTTCGGTGCTCACGGGAAGCAGCCCTTCCCCCGGAGGGAAAAGGGGCCCGCCCAGGGCCGGAATGCTCAAGGCTCCAAGAGCGTAGGGACCCACGATCATTCCGGCAGCCAGTTCCCCGAGAACCCGGGGAAGACGCAGGTAACGGCTGAACAGCCACCCTGAGAGCCTGGCGGCGATCACCAGGACCGAGAGCTGCAGTATCAGGAGGGTGATCTGATGGCCCACGTCAGCCCTGCAGAATCTTCAGCACTTCCCCCGGGGTCTCCGCCCGAAGAATGCCGTCCCGCTTCCGGGAGTCCCTGAGGATCCCGCTGATGCCCGCCAGGAACTGAATATGGGGGCCCACCTTGTCAACCGGGCTCAGGGTCATCACGAAGATCCTTGAGGGAAGCCCGTCCAGGGAGTCGAAGTCTATTCCCCGGCGGGCAACCCCCAGGCAGGCGACCAGCTCCTTCACTGCTGAGCTTTTGCCGTGGGGGATGGCGATACCGTTCTGGATTCCGGTGGACATTCTGGCTTCCCGTTCCAGAAGAGCCTCCAGCGCGACTTTTCTGTCGCTTATTCCACCGCTTTTTACCGCCAGGTCCACCAATGCCTCCAGCACCTCGTGCTTGGTTTCGCCGGGAAGGTCTACTGTGATGAGGTCTTCGGTTATCGTCTTCCAGATCTTCAATTCTTCATGCCTTCGTTGGTCTCTTCCATCCCGAAGAGACTTTCGGTTGTGAAAGAATCAGACTCCCGGGCAGTGATGTGTGGCCCGCGGACTGGTTCGTTGGGTGCCATGGACAATGTACAGTCAAATTTAAGCCGTCGGGAAAACTGCAGCAACAACATCCCGGAAGCTGGAAAGAGGGTTCAGCCGGGCTGGCGCCCGGCTGAACCTCGAACACTGAATGACGGGCCTGTCAGTTTATAGGAAGACCCTCGGTGAACTCGTTGACGGTGGCCTGCAATGTGCCCAGCTCCGCCTGGAACTGGTCGGTGTAGGCCTGAATCCCGGCCCTTGCCTCGACAAGCTCGCCCCTGAGGGCATCAACCTCCGCCTGGAGTTCAGCAATCTCAGGGTCGGTATCCCGGAGTTCCGCCAGTTTCACGGAAAGGTCGTCCAGGGCTGTCAGATCCGGAATGATCTCCCTCAGCCCCTCGGTCTGGCCGATCATGCCTTCCAGTTTCACCTGGAGTTCGTCCAGCAGCTCCATCCCCGGAATCTCTATCTCGGGAATCTCCGCGTCGGGAACATCCGGCACTCCGGGCACCCCGAAGGCCAGCGCCCCCCCGGCGACCATGGCGAGCAAAAACAGCTGTTTCATGTATACCCCCCTCTGTTTATGGAAACCCGATAATGTCCCTCTAACGTCTACGGTTCCCTGATAGTGAAAACCACTTCCATCTCACAGTAGACCTGGCTGTACATGCTCAGGGGTCTGACCACCACCAGCGCCGGACCCTCCTGCAGGGGGCCGGCGGTGAACTGGAGATGGGCGTCGCCCCAGCAGAAATCCGATCGTCCGCTGTCGTCGTCGCTGAGAACCGATCCCCCTTCGGTTCTCAGTTCAATGACCGGATCGCTGTTGACTACGCTGGAAACTGTTCTGATGGAGTACTCTGCGCCGCGCCGGACGTCCAGGTCGAAGTATGCCACGGGCATCGAGTCGGAGAGCCTTATGGTGACCGAGGTGTCTGCGGTGACGTTGGGAACCTGGTCCATCAGCACCGACCATACGAACCGCACCTCACCGGTCTCCCATCCCCCGAAGTTTGATACCAGGGCGACGTAGATTCCTGCGTCCAGGGGTGTCACAAGGAGAGGATCGGTACCCCCGGCGGGGCGGTCCTCGCTCCAGCCGGCGAAGGATAGTCCGTTTTCATCCTCCCGAAGCAGGGTCATCACCAGGTCAATGGGGGCGGACGCCTCCATCTGCACCAGGGCCCGGGTGCCGGGAACCCGGAACCTGAATGCGGCGCATGGGTCGTAGGGATCGGGGTAGTAGCAGGAGTCCGGCAGATCCGTGAGAGCCTCGGGCCAGAGACTTTCCAGGGTGTTCCTGTCCTCCTCTATGAAACCGTGATAGATGTAGTCCTGCCTGTCGGCCTCCACCACCACGTTTTCCAGCCTTTCCGCCGGAGTTTCACTGGAGAATGCGCTTCCCCGCCGACCTGCGGTGGACGCAAGAAAAACGCCGAGTCCCGTCAGGGCGACTATCAGAGCGGCTACGCCGGCGATGCAGCCTGCTTTGGCTCCCGGGGAGACGGTGGCCGGAGCAGGGCTCTCCGGAGGAGCTGACGGTTGGTGATGGATGGGGTGGATCTTCGTTGCGGCGGTCTTGTCCACCGGGGCTCCACAGTTCCCGCAGGATTCCGCCTCCGGGCTGATCCGGGAACCGCAGAACTCGCATCGCAATGGATCGTAGACTCTGATCTCAAGGCCGCAACTGGGGCAGAGACGGGGTGAACCCTGGTAGACGGCCGAGCAGTGGGGGCATTTTCCAGCCAAGTCATCCTCCCCGGTTGAAGCCTGAAGAGCCTCCCCCATCCCCCGGGCGGGGCGATGTCAGGTGCAATTATGCCTTGCGTTACCGAAAAATCAAACACTCTCCCGGGTGTGACCCGGCTGTAAAGGCTACCTATTGGTGATGATTGAGTTGAGGATCTCCGCGATGTCATCCCCGGGGAAGTCCGCCAGGAGCCCGGCTCTGAGAAGGGCTTCGTGGGCCGACCTCACCGCGGTGATGTCCTCGAAGGCTCTGCGGTAGATCTCGTCGGGGTCGGTCTCCCCCTTCGCCAGCCCCTCCCCGGCGGCTTTCACCGCGACCGCCGAGGCGACCGAGGCATGCACCCCGGGATCGTCCACATCCGGCATGATCCTTCGGGGGTCCAGACCGCCCCTTCGGCCCTCTCCTGCCACGGCCCAGGCCGCGGCGATGGCCATTCCATCGGTAATGGCCCGGGCCCCGGACAGGAGCACCCCCTTGAGGATACCGGGGAAGCCCAGGCAGTTGTTCACCTGGTTCGGCAGATCGCTCCTGCCGGTTCCCACCACCACGGCTCCGGCGTCCAGGGCTTCGTCAGGGTAGATCTCCGGAACGGGGTTCGCGCAGGCGAACACTATGGCCCTGTCCGCCATGGATTTCACGTGTCGGTGCTTCACCAGCCCGGGGCCCGACGCCCCGATGAGCACGTCGGCCCCCTTCACAGCGTCCTCGAAACCCCCGAACCCCTGCCGGTTGGTGATTCGGCACAGTTCCCGGTGCCAGCGGAAGCCTTCGCCCCGATAGTCCGACCTGGCTGCGGACAGGCTTCCCCGGGAGTCGTGAAGAGATATCATTCCCGGATCAACCCCGGCCTTGATCAGAAGCCTGGCGGTGGCGGAACCCGCGGCGCCGGACCCAAGCAGCACGATCCTGACCCCGTCCAGGGTCTTGCCGGCCAGTTCCAGGGCGTTCAGAAGCCCGGCCAGCACCACGCAGGCGGTGCCCTGGGCGTCGTCGTGCCAGACCGGTATTGAGCCTTCCGTCTGAAGCCTTTCCAGGACCGTATAGCAGCTGGGTTGGGAGATGTCCTCCAGGTTCACCGCGCCGAAGGACGGGGAGGCAGCCAGAACGAAATCAACCAACCTGCCGGGGTCGGATGCCCCGGTGCCATCCCTGGTGTCCGCGCAGAGGGGAACGGCGTTAAGACCTCCAAGCCAGCTCATCAGCATGGCCTTCCCCTCCATCACCCCCATCCCCCCCGGCGGAGTGCAGTCGCCGTCGCCCAGCACCCGGGTGGAATCGCTTACCACCGCCACGGTGGACCCCCGGGCGGTGAGGATTCGGCCGGCTTCGGAATCGTCCCTGATGGCGGTGGACACCGCGGATACACCGGGAGTGTACCATACCCCGAGCCACTCCGGCTCCATCCTGGCTACTGAGGGAAGCATCCTGACCTTGCCCCCGGCCCTGGCGTGGGCCGAAAGGGCCAGCGCCTTCAGAAATCTTGTTCTCAGTATGCCGGAGTCGGGCATTCCGTCAATCCGGGCCAGGGCTTCAGCAAGTCCGATGGCTTTCAACCGCGGTCCCCCCTCCGTAGATGCTTCCGCCCCGGGCGTCCAGCGCCACGAAGACGGGATAGTCCCGAAGCACCATCGAGTATACGGCCTCGGCTCCCAGATCCTCCCAGGCCAGGATTCCGCATCGTTCCACGCACCGTCCCCCCAGCGCAGCGGTACCCCCCGGGGCGGCCAGGTACACGGATCCGGAATCCGCCAGAGTCTGCGACACCCGGAGTCCCCGGGGGCCCTTGCCGATGAATATCCTCACGCCCGCTCGAATTACGGGTAACGTAAAGGGGTCCATCCTGAGGGAAGTGGTGGGCCCCACGGAGCCGCAGACCCTTCCCGGGGGGGCGGGGGTGGGAGCTGCGTAGAAAAGCGCGGTCCCGGGAAGGTCGAACGGGAGCGAGGCGCCCTGCTCCAGTATTTCGGCCATTCTCCGGTGAGCCCTGTCCCGGCATGCCAGAACCGGTCCGCAAAGGAGGATAAGTTCGCCGGCGGAAAGATCCGTGAGTTCCCGCTGGTCGCAACGGGTGTCGAGACTCTTCACAGGATCCTTTCCGCGGTCCTGTGGGCATGGCAGTCCAGGCATACGGCCACGGGAAGGGAGGCCATATGGCAGGGGCGCGCTTCCACACGGACCTCCAGTGCGGTCGACGGGCCGCCGAAGCCCTGGGGGCCTATGCCGGAGGCGTTAACCTCCGCGAGTATCGCCTCCTCGAGCCTTCTCAACCGGGGTTCTGTGCTGGGGCGGCCGAAGGGCCGCAGGAGCGCTTCCTTTGCAAGCGTCGAGCAAATCTCCAAGTCGCCGCCCAGGCCCACCCCGACGAACAGCGGCGGGCAGGCGCCCGCTCCCCTCTCCAGAACCGCGTCCCTGACGAATTCCGTCACCGCCTTCTCCCCGGCCAGGGGCGGCAGCATGCAGGAGGCTGACACGTTCTCCGACCCGGCCCCTTTTACCAGGAGCCTCAGACGGAGGGCGGCGCCCTGCACTTCCCGGCTGTGAAGCACCGCCGGGGAGTTCGTTTCGAGAGGGCTCCTCGTCAGTGGACAACCTACCAGGGAGTTCCTAAGGAACCCTTCCCGGTAGCCCCGGGCCACTCCCCGGTTGACGGAGTCGTCCAGGGTTCCGTCCGGAATCACCAGCATATGGCCCTTCTCCGCAAAAATCACAGCCACGCCGGTATCCTGGCATATGGGCAGGCCGGTCTCCCCGGCGACATCCAGGTTGAGAATGCACAGGTTCAGGGCTTCCCGCCCAGGGCCGTCCGGGGAACCGTCCCGGGCCTTCTCCAACAGGTTTTTCAGACCCGGGGAGGGACGGGTGCAGGCGTCCACACACATGCGCGCCACCGCATCCTCCACGTCCCGGGCGGCCAGGAACCTTGGTTCAGCGTCCCGTTTCACCGCGCAACCAATCCAGATACTCCCTTGATCCGCCGATGATCGGAGTGACGAGAATCTCCGGGTTCTCATAGGTGTGATTGGACTTCAGGAATTCCACAAGTTCGTCCGCCTTGGCCGCCAGAGTCTTGAACTCCATAAGGTACTCGTCCGCGCTCTGAAGGCTTTCCTTCCACCAGTAGAAGCTGGAAACGGGGCCGATGACCCTCCCGCATGCCGCAAGTCTCGATTTCACAGCCCGTTTGACCAGAAGGAGCGCGATGTCCTCCCGGTCCACGGTGCTGATTATCTGCACAAATTCAGTTTCCACAGAACCCTCATCCTTCCCGCCAGCCAGAGAACCAGCAGACAGGTCAGAACAAGTGCGGCCCCCCCGGTCGCCGGCACCGCCGGGGATTCCCACCCCCTTGAGAACACCGTTTCGACAAAACCCCGAAGGCCGGGGAACAACCGGTCGCCGAACAGCTTCAGGAGTGCGCCGACACCCACGAAGAACACGGCCCCTACCGCGGCGAACCATTGCTGGGCGGACCGGGATGATCTGGCCTTCAGGGAGACATGCATTCCCAGCACTGCTCCGAAACCGCTCGATACCAGGCATAAAAGCAGCACCGAGGCCGCCGAGTGGAGGGTCGGCAGGGCCATGCCCCTGACGCTCCTGAAGACAATGGACACCCCGAGGCTGAGGATGAGAAAAGATGTCCCTGCCGCGGTACTGAACAGGAGTTTTCCCATGAGAAAGCTTCCGGGTTTCAGGGGAGAGGACAGGAGGGTTTCCAGGGTTCCCCTCTCCCTCTCGCCGGCGATGGAGTCGATTCCCATCGGCCCGGCCATGTAAAGGGGCAGAAAGACGAACGGAAGGAGTGCCAGGTTCGGGCTTTCGATGCTGGAAGGCAGGTAGAGGCCGAAGATGCCCACGTACACCACCATCAGCCGGAGGAACCCGCCCCGGCCCAGGGAGCGGATGAGTGCCAGGGCTTCGCGCCGGAAGAGAACACTGATCACTGTCCCTCCTCCCCGGCCAGCCCCAGGAAGACTTCCTCCAGCCCCTTGCCGGCGGGCCTGAACTCGGTGATCCGGTTCCCGTTCCGAAGCAGCTCCTCCAGCAGGTCAGGCGGGGACGGGCACTCCTCGAGGTGCACCAGCCCGTCGGAGCCCGCGGTTAAAACCGCTCCCCGGAAGCGGAGTCGCCCGTCCTCGGTTCCCACCGAATACCCGGACGAGCGGGTCAGGGAGTGAAGGTCGCCGCTGAGCACCCTTTTCCCGAGGTGGACGATGGTCACCGTTTCGCAGAGGGTCTGGGCTTCACCGAGGTTGTGGGTTGACAGAAGAACCGTTCTGTCAGCGGCGGCGGTCCTGATCATGCTTCTGACCTCCGCGGCCTTCACCGGGTCAAGGGACGAGGTGGGCTCGTCCAGAACCACCAGATCGGTGGGTATCGCGAATACCCTGGCCAGGGCCACGGCCCGGCGGTTGCCCGTGGACAGGTCCTTGACCGGGGTCTTCGATTTCCCATCCATGCCGAAGGCCTCCAGGGAGCCCATGGCCCTTTCCCGGGCATCCCCGGGGGGAAGACCGTAGAAACCGCACCAGAGGGTCAGGTTTTCGATCACGGAGAGGGAGGTCACCAATCCGTCCTCGCTGAAGAGGATGGAAATCCTCCTCTTCGCTCCGGGGTCGTCGCCGGGGTTGGAACCGAGGACCTCCACGCTGCCGGCAGACAGGTGAAGAAGCCCGGCCAGTGCCCGGATTGCGGTGGTCTTGCCGGCCCCGTTCCTTCCCAGAAGTCCGTGAACCCCAAGGCGGGGAACCTTCAGGTCGAACCGGTCCAGCGCCCTGACGGCGCCGTAGTCCACAGTGACTTCCCTCAGCCGTACGGCGGGTTCAGCCATGCCCCTCCGTCAGCACCCCGCACAGGGCGCGGACCAGGAATTCGTACATAACCCTGCCTTTCTCCACCGACACCGAGGAGAGGTCTCCTCCGACGCCTCCTTCCGGGTACGCCCTGCGGTACAGCTCCGGATCGTCGGGCATGCCCCGGAAGGAAGGGTACTTCCCTTTGAATTCTCCGGGGGGTGATTCCCCCAGAAGAAACCACACCATGGAAACCTCCGCGGCGGTTACATGATGGCCGCTGTTCGGAAACAGCTCCCGCTCAAGTTCCCAGGCGCCGGGCAGTTGCCACCACCCGAGGTAGCGGGCTTCGAGAAGCCCGTGGTCGCCGGCGCATGCCTGCTCTCCGGCGGTTCTGTTGCCGCCGTGACCGCTTATAATCAGGCATCGCCGGAACCCGTTGCGCGCAGCCGCCGTAAGTATTCCGGAATACAACCCGGCCAGAAGGTCGGAGGAAACGGAGAATGTGCCCGGAAAACCCTCGTGACAGCGGGAGTAGCCAAAGGGCATGCACGGCAGCACCGGCGTTCCCGTGGCTTTTCCGGCCTCGCCGCAGAGCCGGCGGGCGATGATGGCGTCGCAACCCAGTGGGGCTTCACTGCCATGCTGCTCCAGGCTCCCCACGGGAAAAAGTACTGTGTCGGCGGATTCAAGGCTCGTCGAAATCGCAAGTTCGTATTCCATGGGGGTGAATATATGCAATCGGAGGTCGTCTCCGGGGGAAAGAAATGGCTGAGAATACCTTTCCGAACCAGGCTCATTCTCCGGGGCGATGATCTGGAGGACGCCCTGCGGGAAGGGTTGCGGGAAGCCGGGTTGACCCCGGAGCCGTCCGATGTTCTGTTCGTGAGTGAGAAGGCCGTAGGAGCAAGCCAGGGAAGGTATTTCCTGCTGGATGAGGGTGAGATCAGGCCGGGCAGACTGGCGGTGCTCCTTTCCCGGTACGTGACCAGGACTCCGGCGGGAATCGGGCTGGGCATGCCCGAGACCATGGAGTGCGCCATACGGGAGTGCGGAGCCCCGAGGATCATCCTGGCGGCGGTAGTAGGAGCCCTGGGAAGGCTACTGGGACGCCGAGGGGACTTCTACCGGGTTGCCGGTCCCAGGGCCAGATCCATAGACGGACCCACCGGGGGAACCATCCCGCCCTTCAACCGTGCGGTCAGTCTCGCCCCGTCGGACCCGATGGGGGTTGCCGGCAAACTGGCTGAAAGGTTCCGCTGCCGTGCGGCCGTGGTGGACATAAACGACCTGGGGGGCAACATTCTGGGGATTTGGCCGAAGAACATGGATAAGAACCTGCTGATTCAGATCCTGTCGGACAATCCCCTGGGGCAGGGGACCCAGCAGACCCCGGCTGGAATCATCAGACAGGTGTCTACCTGATCCCCAGAACCTTCTCCAGGGCGCCGTTCAGAACCGACACGATGACCGCAGCCAGCACCGCCCACCAGAAACTGGCTACATGAAAGCCCGGAAGCCACCAGGATGCCATTAGCAGTATCAGCCCGCTCACCAGTAACCTGGCCAGGCCCAGGGTGAGGATGATCAGCGGACATGTGATGAAGGACAGAAGCGGCCCCAGTAGGAAGTTCAAAAGGCCCACCAGAAGCGCCGTTAGAACCACGCTCCAGAAACCCTCGAACACCATTCCCGAACCCAGAATCAGGCTTGTCAGGTAGAGGCTCAACCCTGAGACAATCCACGCCAGGATCAGGCCGCCCCTTCTGTTCTCCCCGCGTGACGCCATGTTCCCTCCTTTTCGGCCGTGCGTGCTTGACAGGAATATACGTCTTTGCGATAATTCCGACTCCATTGGCGGGTCGTCCAATGGTAGGACTGCGGACTCTGGATCCGCCTATCGGGGTTCGAATCCCTGCCCGCCAGCCAGTGAGCCCCCGGGGACCTTCCGGGGGCTTGTTGTATTCAACCACATAGTTATCTTTGACATACAAGTGTTTGTTGACTTTGTTTACTCCGTCCCCTGGAGGTTGAGATGCTTGCGTTCATGCTGGTGATGGTGCTGGGCAGATTTGACAGTGAGACCGGGCTGCCGGTGGAGGGGGGAAACCTGGGGTACGCCCCGGGAATGGAGGCGGCTCCCTTCGTCCTGGGGCAGGGCGAGTGGACCGGCAACGGCCCGTGGGGCGGCAACGTAAAGGCCCTGGTGGTTTCCCCTGATGACGGAAACCTGGTGCTGGCGGCCTGCGGGTTCTCCATGGCCTCCGACGCCGGCGGGGTGTGGCGGAGCACCGACGGCGGCGGGGTCTGGGAGTCCACCGGCCTGTTCGGCATCCAGGTGAACGACGCCTGCGCGGCGCCCGACTCGAAATTCTACGCCGCCACCAGAACCGGACTCTACGTCTCCGAGGACGGCGGGGTTACGTGGTCCACCGTCTCCGGCATGCCGTCTTCCTACGTTATCAAGATAGGAGCCTCTTCTGCGGACCCGGACCTGCTCATCGCCGGGCTCTCCAGCAACACGGGCATCAGGCGCTCCACCGACGGCGGTGATACCTGGCAGGAGGTGGGGCTCAGCACGGGCTACATGAAGGGGTTCGGCTGCGACCCCGACCACCCCGACACAATGTATGTCGCCATGTCCGGGCTGGCCCAGCCGCTGTACAGGAGCACCGACGGCGGAGCCTCATGGTCGCCCATGGGCCCCGGAGGCTCCGGCTGGGGGCTGCTGGTGGCGCCCTTCGGCACCGGCGAGACCATCATTCTCACCCACACGGACGGATTCTACGTTTCCCAGGATCATGGAGCCACCTGGGACCTGGCGGTGTCCGGCGGAAGCTACGCCCCGGCGGTGTGTGACGGGGACAACCTATACGCGCCGGTGAACTCCGCGGCGGGGGTGTACGAGAGCACCGACGGCGGCCAGACCTGGAACCTGAACACCGCCGGCATCGTGGCCTCCTACTGGCAGGCGGGGTGCGCCTCGTCTGCGGGATACCTGGTTGGACACTACGGCGGGATCTACAGGACCCCGGGGCCGGGAGAAACCTATGCAGTCTCCCAGCAGGGCATCGGGAACGCCTACGTCCACGCGGTGGCGTACAGCGCCTCCACCGGAACACTCTTCGCCGGCGGCGAGTACCACGGCCTCTGGCGGAGCAGCGATCAGGGCGCCAACTGGGACATCGTATTCCCCGGACCCGGCAACTGGACCATCTACGACATCCAGCCCCGGTCGGACCTTCACTACCAGGGGCCGGTGATGTACATGGCCACCGCCGGGGGCGTCTACAGGTCCGACGATCACGGGGACAGCTGGGCTCCGGCGGGATTCCCGGGGACCCAGGTTACTGCGGTCGCCTTCGACCCCGGCGACCCCGACCGCGCCTGGGCCGGCACAGCCACCACCGGTGTCCACTACACCACCGACGGCGGCCAGACCTGGACCGCCGGGAGCGGGCTGCCCTTCGCCCTTTACCCGTCCATTGAACTTACGGATGTTCCCGACCGGGGGCTCAGGGTTCTGGTGTCGTTCCAGCAGAGCGGAACCGGGGTCTACTGGTCGGACGACGGGGGCGCCACCTTCACCGCGGCTCCCGTGCCCGGCTCATACCACCCGGGGCTTTCCGCCCGGTGGGGCGGCGACCCGGCGGCATACCTGGCGACCGACGGGGGGATATACCGGTCCTGGGACAGGGGGGAGACCTGGGAGCCGTGCCCGGGTTCCTCCGGGCTGTCCTGGGCGGTCCTGGGCGAGCAGAACGAACACGTCTTCAACGCCACCGGAAACAACGGAGTGATCTGGAGCCCCGACCAGGGGAACACCTGGCAGCCCATTAACACGGGGATCGAGGGCAGGTGCGTCTGGGACCTGACCTACGGGTCCTCCCCGGCGCAGCTCTTCGCCGGCCTTCGGGGGTTCGGGGTGGTGGAACTCACCGAGGACCAGCTGGGCATCCAGGGCGACGCCCCCGGGGCGCTGACCCTGAGGGCTTCTCCCAATCCGTCCGGTGGAACCGTCAATCTGACGACGGCCAGGCCCTTCGGGGGAACCGTGGCCCTGCGGATCTACGATTCCGCGGGAAGGCTTGCGGCATCCCTGGAGGATACGGGCCAGGGGGCGGTGTGGGTTCCCGGGCCGGGTACGCCGGCGGGGTTGTATCTCGTCAGGGCGTCGTGCTCCGGACGGACCGCGACGGCCAGGGTGGTGCTGCTGCCCTGAGTTCCGCTTTTTTGGAACATTTCTGCGGCTGGAGGCTACCATTTCCATACTGTATTCCCTCCATCGCAGAGGTTTCAAATGAAAGCCCTTGTCTGTTCCGCCGTTGCTGCGGCAATGCTCCTGACTTCCTGCACCATGCCTTCAGCCGATGCCCGGCCGAACGTGCTGGTGATCATCATCGACTCCCTGAGGGCCCGGAATCTCTCCTGTTACGGTTATCAGCGGCAGACCACGCCGCATATAGACAGCCTTGCCGGCGAGGGAACCCTCTGGGTGAACTGCCTGTCCCAGGGATCCTGGACGCTTCCCTCGGTCACCTCGATACTCACCGGGATTTCTGCCCAGAGCCATGGAACCGGAAGAAGAGGCTTTCAGGAGTACCAGCTTCATCCTGACGCCCCCTTCCTACCCGGAATTCTCCGGGATCGAGGATATCGGACCTACGGTTTCTTCAACGTTCCCCACCTGAGCGAGGCCAACGGATTCAGCAGGGGTTTCGAAAACTATGGGTGCTCATGGGACGTGGAGCACACTGCGGACATGGTGGTGCGCGACTTCACTCAGTGGGCCGACACCCTGGGCGAAGAAGACAGGTTTTTTGCTGTTCTGCATATCTTCGACCCCCACATGCCCTACAACCCCCCGCAGCCCTTCGATGTCCGGTTCGGCCCCAGGGCTGAGGACTTCCGGACGAGATGGCTTACCGATGAAACCGGAGAAGTCGCCGATCCGGAGAACCTTGGTCACTACATGGACCTCTACGACGGTGAAATAGCCTTCACCGATACCCAATTGGGGGATTTGTTCGCCTTCCTGCGTTCCAGGGGAATAGCCGGCAACACAGTGGTAGTGGTTATCGCGGACCACGGCGAGGAGTTCCTTGAGCACGGCGGCGTTTTCCACGGGCACTCCTTCTACCAGGAGGTGATCCACGTACCCCTTATCATATGCGGACCGGGAGTCCCCGCCGGCAGAGTGGACACCGCCTGGGTCGGCCAGTTCGACCTGGCTCCCACCCTTCTCGGACTTGCAGGTCTCGAAGCGCCCATCGAGATGGAGGGGGTGAGCCTTCTGAACGCGGAACCTATACCGGACAGGATAATCCCCAGCAGCGAGCTTTTCGATTCCATCGAAGATCTTGATAATCCCTGGGCGTGTTCCGTGGTCAGTCAGGGAATTAAAAACCTCAGACTCGACTACGACACGGCCTTCGTGGATATGATCACGGACCTGAGGGAAGACCCCATGGAGCTGGCCTACCGCGGGGCGGAGAATTCGGCCCTAGCCGACGGTTACATGCTGTTGCCCAGGCTGTGGGAACCCATCCCCTCAGAGCAGGATTCGGCAGGCAACCCCATTCTCAGGGATCTGGGTTACTTCTGAGCTACATCAGGCAGTAAAGGGCCCCGTCAAGACTGCCGAAGTACACCCTGCCGTCCTGAATGAATGGTGAGGAACTCACCGGGCCGTCGGTTCTGAATCTCCACAGCTCTTCACCGGAGGAAGCGTCCAGGCAGTAGAGGTTGCCGTCAAGGCTTCCAACGTAAACCGCCCCGTTGGAAAGCGCCGGAGAAGAAATGATTTCGTCCCCGGTATGAAAGCTCCATTCAAGGGAGCCGTCGCGGATATCCAACGCGACGATTTCACCCTCCGTGGTGCCCAGGATGACCGACTCCCGGGACACAACCGGCGAACTCACCATTCCGGCAGCGATTCGGGCCACCCACTTCTCACTGCCGGCGGCTGTCTCCAGGGCAAACACCGATCCCTCGTAAGTGCCGAAGTACACGACTCCGTCGGATACGGCGGGGGTCGAGAAAATCTCATGACCCGCATCCATGCTCCATATCTCCTGACCGGTGGCGATGTTCACCGCATGGAAGATCATGTCCAACCCGCCGAAATACATTATGCCGTCGGCAACTGCGGATGAGGAGAAGATCTCCCCATCCGTACCGAATCTCCACAACTCCCTTCCCGTTTCCAGGCTGAAAGCTCTCATGTAAGTGTCGAAGCCGCCTATGTAGACCACTCCATCGTGAATGAGAGGGGAGGCGACGACTTCATTTTCGGTGCGCCGTTTCCAGGCGAGTTCGCCGGAAAGCGCGTCCAGCGCATAGATGTAGCCGTCCCAGCTGCCGAACACCACCTTGCCGCCGGCAATCGCCGGGGAGGAAGAAACTTTCCCGTCGGTCTGGAAGGACCACCTCTTGTCTCCCGTGTCCGAGTCGACGCAGTAGACTTTCCTGTCCCAGCTTCCGACGAAAACAAGATTGTCCGCCATTACGGGGGACGAGCTGATCTCCCCGGGGGTCTGGAACTTCCATGCAAGGCTGTTCAAATCCCTGGGGCCGGAGGAATCGAAGGTCCCGTTCCGTTCGGCCCCCCCCCGGAACATCGCGGCGGATTCTTTCTCACAGGCGGATAGCGTTGACAGAAGTAACACCAATCCGATAATAAAACACTTCATGGGATGCCTTCCGATGCGGAGAATCGATGAAGAGACAACAGAGAGGCCTATTCAGAGGAATTGGAAAAGGTTCCCGAAACTTAGGAAAGGTCCCCGGGACGAATCCCGTCCAGGGGCTCCTCTATGGCTATCATCCCGAGGAGCCTGCCCGAGGAATCCCTTAGGGGCTGGGCGCTCACGGTCACCGGGCCTGACAGGATCCTGATGGCTACGGGTTTCGCGCCGCCACGTTTCCATCCCTCCACCGCTTCGGCCAGCGGAAGATGGTCGTCGGAGTGGAGAACCGCCGAGAGTTCTCCTCCTCTGACGCTCTCCGGAGGAATCTCCATCTCCCTGGACAGAACGGGGTTGATGTAGACCACGATGCCGTCCGCATCGGTCACGACGATCCCCCGGGTCTCCACCTCGAGCACCGCCCGGAACAGGGCTCCGTTTCTGCGGAGTTCCTGTTCGGCCCGGTACCTGCTGATGGCCAGGGCCACGTGTTCCGCGATCCTGGCCAGCAGGGAGAAATCATCGCCGGTGTAGGCGTTCACCATGTCGTAGCTCTGAACGGCAAGAACCCCCCAGGTTCCCGAGGAGTCCCCGAGGGGAACGCCCATCCACTGCTCCGGAGGGGTTCCCGTCTCCCTGATGAGACCCCTGGCGCTCATCTCGTGGAAATCCCTGCGGGTCAGCAGTCTGGGCTGTCCGGAGGAGCGCACCAGGTCGGTGATGGTCCCCTCCATGTATCCCGGAATGGTGAATCCCACGGCTCCGTCGCTCTGGTCCACAGAGTAGGGGAAAGAGTAGGAGTTGTCCTGGTGGTCGTAGAAGGCGAAACAGAGATTCGGGGTGTGGAACAGCCGGGAGAGATGGGCGTGGATTCCCTCCAGAAGCCCGAACATGGACTGGGCGGTCCCCGACGCCTCGGTGATGGAATGGAGCACGGCCTGGACGGTCTCCGCCTTCTGCCTCTCGGCCACCTCAAGAAGCAGCATGTCGTTGGCCCGGGTGAGTTCCCCGGTCTTCTCGTCCACCATCTCCTGCAGACGGTTCCTGTAGCTCATCAACTCGTCCTCGGCCTGTTTCCTCTTGGTGATGTCCAGCACCACGGCGTCGAACAGCAGCGTTTCCCCGGACTCTCCGGCCACTCCGTAGGCGCTTATGGAGACCCATATCCTGGTGCTGTCCCGGCGGATCCACTGGGCTTCCATGCCGGTCACCGTATCGTTCTCCATTAGACTCTGAAGCAGTCGTTCCCGGTCCGACGGGTCCACCCATGTGTCGGGAATCTTGGCGTTGAACAGGTCGTACTCGTTCTCGTACCCGAGCATGTCCACCAGGGGTCTGTTCACGGAAATGATGTTGCCCGACCGGGCGGCCCTGAAGAAGCCCACCGGAATCCCGGGGGAAATCGTCACCAGGGAAAGGTTCCTGTCCCGAAGGGTCTGCTCCATGAACCCCTTCTCGGTCTCGTCCCGGAAGCTGGCCAGGATCATCCCCTCCATCTGGTGGAGCACCACCCGGTAGACGTACCGGTATTTGTCGGTGTTCAGGGCCAGGCTCACCGGGGAGGTGTGCCCCTGGATCTCCAGTTCGTAGAGGAGCGAGGGCAGCACCCCGTCCGACTGCTCCATTCCCGCAAGCACCCGGTCCAGAGTCATCCCGGGGGCGTCGCCGAAGGCTTCCGAAAAGGCTCTGTTGGAGTCCGCGAGCTTCAGGTGTCTGTCGAAAACCGCCAGGGCGGTGTCGTCGAGAAAGCGGGAGAAATGCTCAATCGGATTCAAACGGATGCCTCCGTCGCTCGTCTGCCCCGGGGCGATGTGCCCGGGGAGTCGTCACAGGTAGCCAAGGTCCTCCAGGATCGCGTCCACCCGGTCCCTGTCCACCGGAAGAGGAGAGTACAGCGGGGGGGTTGACCAGTACCGCATGGCCTCCTCCATATCCTTTGGGGCAGGTTCCATGGGATGCGTCCTTCCGGGGTCGGAGCCCAGGTCGAATGCCGTCCAGTGGTCGGTGGTGGTCTCCCAGCAGGTCAGAGTGTCCCCGCGGAGAACCGCCACCGGCCATCGAGGGCCGGCGTTCAGATTGCTGGAAATCACCGGCGTCGGGATCCCACCGGCGAAAAGGTCCCGCCCGTCCACCGGACCCGGCCACTCCGCCCCCAGCAGGGCCGAAAGGGTGGGCACTATATCCACATGGCTAACCGGATCCGGATACGTGCCCGGGGGAACCCCCGGACCGGCAATCACCAGGGGAACCCTGAGAACTTCCTGATTCAGTGATTTTCCGTGCCAGATGAGCCCTCTCTCAAGGAACTCCTCCCCATGGTCCGCAACCACCACGACCACGGTCTCCCGGTCAAGTCCAAGCTCCCGAAGCCCCGCCAGAAGCCTGCCGGTCTGGTGGTCCACATGGGCTACACCCCCGTCGTACATATCCACGAGGTGTTCCCTCAAAGACGGATCAGGGGGCGCTCCGGTGTCCCTGGTATTCCAGTTGTAAGGCGGCCCCCCGGCTCCGAACATGGTGTCGAAGGGGGCCGGAGGATCGTAGGGATCATGGGCGTCGAACAGGTGCACCAGAACGAAGAACTCACGATCATCCTCCAGACGCCCCAGCCAGGCCAGGCAGGAATCCACCGTGGGGCCGGCGTTGTACAGCCCCATATTGCTGCTCTCGAAGCGCTCGTACCCGGTGTGCCAGCCGAACTCCTCCCCGAGGAGGTAGTTGTTCACGAATCCGGCCGTCCGATATCCCTCGGCTCCCAGAGTCCGGGCCAGCGTGGGCATGGCCGGATCGGCCCCCATCACCCTGCCGGTGTCGTACCTTCTGGCGCCGTGGGACCGGGGGTAGAGACCCGTGAGAATGCTGGCCCCCGAGGGAAGGGTCCAGGGAGCCGCCGCCTGGCACGCGGTAAAGGCGGCTCCCGCCCGGGCGAGGCTGTCCAGGGTGGGGGTGGTGTTCCGCGAGTAGCCGCAGTAGCCCACATGGTCGGCGGCCACCGCGTCCAGGATCACCAGCAGCATCGACGGCCTTCCAGCCTCCCCGCAGGAGGATGCAAGCAGGATGATCAGAACCGGAATCCACCGCCTACTCAGCGGCATTGCACTCCTTTCTGGCCTTCATGGCCAGCCGGTGCCCGAAAACTACATAGATGCACGGCTCCACCAGCAGGGTGAGCCCTGTGGCAGCTATCATGCCGAATATCACGGTGACCGCCAGGGGCGACCAGGATTCGGCGCCCTCGCCGATCCCGAGGGCCAGGGGAAGCATGGCCAGCATGGTGGTGAGGGCGGTCATCAGGATGGGCCGCAGCCGCACGGTCACCGCCTCGGTCACCGCCTCCTCGAGGGTTCTGCCGCCCCGGCGGAGCAGCTGGTTCGCGTAGTCCACCAGCACTATGCCGTTGTTTACCACGATTCCCGCCAGCATCAGCACCCCGATCAGGGACATAACCGAAAGAGGGGTACCGGTGATCAGAAGACCCAGGATCACTCCGATTATCGCCATGGGCACGGTGAAGATGATGATGAAGGGCTCCAGCAGGGACTCGAACTCACCGCACATGACCATGTAAACCAGCAGGGCCGCCACCACTATGGCGATGCCCAGGTAGAGGAAGGTCTCTTGCTGGTCTTTCATGTCTCCGCCGAACTCGATCCTCAGGTGGTTGTAGTTGGCGTCTTCCACCGCCCGGCGGACGTCGGCGGCCACCTCTCCCAGGCTCCGTCCCACCACGTCGCAGGTGATGGTGACCGAGCGCTGCTGGTTGGTCCGTCGAATGCTCGTGGAAATCATCCTCTCCCGGAAGCCGCCCAGGTTCAGGGCCGGCAGCCCGGTCACGGAGAGGTAGTCCAAGTCTTCCCGGGAGTCCCGGAGGTACTCCGGGTACCTGACCACGATGTCTATCTCCTCCCCTGCCTCCCGGAAAACACCCGCTTCGGTACCCCGCAGGGCGGTGCCTATCTCCGAGGCAACCATGTAGGGGCTGAGGCCGTAAAGAGCCATGGAGTTCACGTCGGGGCTGAAGGAGAGCTCCGGGGTCATGTCTTCCATGGAGGATTTGGCCTCCCGGACCCCGGGAATGGCCGCAACAACCTCCCGGAACCGCTCGCCCTCGCTCACGAGGGTCTCCATGTCGTCTGAGAATATCTCCACCTCAATGGGGCTTCCCCCCATGAAGTTTCCGCCGGAGATGTCGTACTCGAGCCCGGGGATGTTGTCCAGCACCCCTCGAATACTTTCCTCGTACTCCTTCTGGGAGGTGCTTCTCTGGTGCACGGGCACCAGACGGAACATCATCTCCGCGGACCAGCTTCCCCCGGCGCCGCTGAAGGCCGCGCCGATGCCCTGTTCCTGGCCAATCTGGGTGTACCACGTGATCAGATCGCCCTCGGCGAATATCAATGGAAGGGAATCCTCCAGGGTCCGGATCAGAGCGTCCGTCTCATCCAGGCTTGTCCCCAGAGGGGCGCTCATGTCAATGCTTATGAAGCCCTCGTCGTTGCTGGGTATGAACTCGGACTTCAGCAGCGGCGTCATGGCCAGGGTGGCCACCAGGATCGCCAGGGTAATCAGGATAACCCTTTTCCGGTATCTGACGAGGGTTGCCGACAGGGCCCGGAACCTCCTCTCCGAAGATTCGAACCAATTCTGAATGCGCTGCCCCAGGCTGCCCTGCCGGTGGACCGGAACGAGCTTGTCGGCGAAGGAACTCAGCAGGGGCACAAGGCTCAGGGCGACGAAGAGCGATACGATCAGGCTGAACACGATGGTGAGCACCATCTCCCGGAACATCTCCCCGGCGATTCCCGGCACGAAGAGTATCGGAACGAACACCGCCAGGGTGGTCAGGGTGGAGGCGCTTATGGCCATTGCCACCTCGCTCGATCCGTTGACCGAGGCTCCGCAAGGAGTGTCTCCCTGGGTCCGGTACCTGTAGATGCTTTCCAGGACCACGATGGAGTTGTCCACCAGCAGCCCCACCGCCAGGGCGAGGCCCGCCAGGGAGATCATGTTCAGGTCGACATCGGTGAAGTGCATCACCGCGAAGGTGGTGATGATGGAGACGGGAATGGCTGCGCCGGCGATCAGGGCGCCCCTGGGCGAACGAAGGAAGAACAGCAGCACCAGGAACGCCAGCACCGACGCCTGAACGGCGGTGTTGGCAAGGTTGGAGATGGCCTGGGAAATGAAGTCCGACTGGTCGAACATCACATAGGGCACCAGCTGCCCCGCGTACTCCCGTTCTATCGCCTCCAGCTCCCGGTTCACACTGTTGCACACGTTCACCGTGTTGGCGTCGGACCGGCGCTGCACGATGCCGAACAGGGAGGGCTGCCCGTCCATCCGGATGTACTGGGTCACCTCCTGTTCCCCGTCCACCACGTCCGCTACGTCCCGGAGCAGCACCGGGCCGCCCGGGCCTCCACCAACCACCAGCTGCTCGAGCTGGCTGAGGCCGGTGACGCTGGACTCCACCCGGATGCTCATGGACAGACCGCCCGATTCGAGTTCTCCCGCGGGCATGTCGTTTCGTACGGAGGCGATGGCGCCGGTGATCTGGGAGAGGGTCACCCCCGCCGCCTGCATCCGCGCCGGATCGGCCTGTATCTGGATCTCCCTGACCAGCCCTCCCATGGTGGACACCGACCCCACACCGGGCTGCCGGGTGAGCCTGGGTTCTATCTCGTTCTCCAGAAGCTGCCTCAGGGCGAAATCATCCAACTGGCTGCTGGAGAATCCGATGAACATCACCGGCTGAAGGCTGGGGTCCAGGGCAAGAACCAGGGGATCGGTGGCGTCCTCCGGAAGGAATTCGCCGTACAGGTCCAGCTGTCTTCTGATGTCCGTTTCAGCCTGCTCCAGGTCGTGGCCCCAGTCGAATTCCGCCATCACTACGCTGACGCCGTTGACTGAAGTGGAGATGATCTTCTTCACGCTGGCCACCCGGGACGCCGCCTCCTCGAGGTTGCGGGTGACCAGGTTCTCCATCTCCTCGGGACCCGCCCCGGTCATGGAACTCATGATGATGATCATGGGGAACTGGACCTTGGGGTACAGGTCTATTCCCAGCTGGGTCAGGCCGAAGAACCCCACTCCCACGATGAAGATGAACAGCATCAGGAAGGATATGCGCCGCCGGACCGATACGCTGGAAAGACTCATCGTTCCACCACTTCCAGGGAATCGCCCTCGATGACGCTGTTCTGCCCGACGACGATGACGGTGTCGCCTGGCCGGAGCCCCGAAGTGATCTCAACCAGACCGTGACTCTTGATGCCCACGGTGACGTCCCTGAGCACCGCCCGGCCTTCCTCCGCGAGGGCCACCTGGAAGCCGGTTCTGGTTCTCCGAAGAACGCTCTCCCTCAGAATCAGAGCGTCTTCGGAGGTGCTGGTCATCACCGCCACCCGGCCGCTGAGCCCGGGACGGAGAAGGCCTTCGGGGTCGTCGAACCTGACCTCCACCGAAACCAGGCCGCTGATCGGGTCCACCGAGGGGGATACCGCGGTGACGGCTCCGGGAATGGAGGTGTTGTCCATGGCCCCTACGGTAACGTAGGCCGGCTGTCCAACGGCCAGGCTGTAGATGTCCCTTTCGGGAAGGAGTATTCTTGCCAGCACGCCGCCGTTTCCGCTGATGGCCACCAGGGGGGAAGCCCCGGAGGCGGAGTTGCCCGCCCTGGCCCAGACCCTGCCCACCCGGCCGGAGAAGGGAGCCGCTATCCAGGCGTTGTCCCGGAGAGCCCGGGCCTGTGTATAACCCGCCTGGGCCTGCGCCAGCTGGGCGCCTGCGGCCTCGAGGCCGGTTCTCACCGCATCCAGATCCTGGACACTCACCGCCCCGGCCTCGTAAAGGGCCGTCAGCCGGTCGTAGTTGGCCCTGGCGTTCTCATGGTTGGCCCTGGCCGCGCTGAGGGCCGCCAGAGCCGCGGAAGAGCCGGCTCCCGCCTGCTGGTCGGTGTCCATTCGGACGAGCCTCTGCCCGGCCTCCACGAAGTCTCCCTCCGAAACCAGAACCTCCTCGATCCGTCCCGGCATCGAGGGGTATATCAGAGCCTCCTCGGCCCCCTCGAGCCTGGTGCTGGCATAGGCCTCGGTGGAGATGCTTCCGGGAACCGCCGTTTCCACCACCACCCGGACAACCCGTCCTTCGGAGTCCCGTCCGCCTGGACCGCAGGCGGCGGAAATGGACAGGAACAGGGCGCCCATCAATGCAAGCTTCGCTTTCATGCCTACTCCCAGTTCACCGTCAGAATGCCCATGGCCGCCGCAAGTCCCGCTTCGGCGGTTTTCATTCCAAAGAGCGCTGACGCGTAGTTGGTCCTGGCCTGGGTATGGGCCAGAAATGCCTGATCCATCTCCAGCCGGGTGGTCAATCCCGCTTCATATGAGACAACTGCAATATCCAGGGCTTCCTCGGCCAGTTCCACCGTGGAGGATGCCGCAGACACAGTTTCCCTGGCCTCCGCGAGCCTGTTCCACGCCTGGACGAGGGCCAGTTCGGAGTACCTTTCCAGATCCGCAGCCTGGGCATGGTATGCCAGCCTGTCGGCCCGGGCCGCTCGATAGCCCGAGTAATCGGATATCCCCCTGACCACAGGGATCGAGACGGAGATCGAATGGGTGAGATTCCTGCCGTAGGTCTCCCTGTCGAAATCCTCGACCTCCTCCTCGCCGCCCAGGTACATCAGGGATGTCTGGAAGGCCACGGTGGGTCCGAAGGCCGCCGCGGCATGGTCGACTCCCGCGTCTCCCATCTCCCTCAGCTCCCGGGCAGTGTCCAGCGCCGGACTGTGGGCGGCCATGACCGAACGGGCCTCCTCCAGGGAGCCGGGCATCGGCACCGGGAAGGGGTCGGTCAGGTCCCCCTCCACAACCACGGGTGAATCGCATCCGGTACCCAGGGAGGCCGAAAGGGCTGCACAGGAGTTCTCAACCCCCGCGGCGGCGGCTATGGAGTCGGGCCTGCGGTTTTCGTAGGCCACCTGGTTCTGCAGGAGCTCGAACCTGCTGATGGTACCGGCGGCGAACCTTTCCTCCGCAAGCCGGTACCCTTCCCTGGCCACGTCCAGAGCTTCCGTGGTGACGTCCAGCATCATCTCCGCGAGCAACACGCCGTAGAACGACGCCACCACCTGCTCCACCGCGGCGGACTCCGTGGATGCCAGGGTGTGCTCCGCCAGATTCCCGGCAATACCCGCCATGGAAGCCCCGGTGATCGCCTGGGGAGCCAGAAGAGGGACCGTGGCGGTGATGCCGTACTGACTCTGATAGGTGGAACCCGTTGTAATTTCACCGACTCCGGGAATCGTGAAGCCGGCAACGTCCTCGTTCTTCTGGTAGACCAGCATGGCGTCGACCTGGGGAAGGAACCATGTGGAAGCCGCTCTACGGCTCCAGCGGGCGCTCTCCAGGGTCTCTCTGGCTGAGAGTACGTCGCCCCGGTTCGCCAGGGCGACCTCCACGGCTTCGGACAGGCTCATTCCGGAAAGGGAACCCGCCAGGGCCGCGAGACACAACAGGTTTCTAGTCATTGGCTTCATCACCCTTTTCTCTGCTGCGGATACCGTTGAAAACCAGGTCGGTCACATCCTCCACCAGCCTGTCCATGAGGAGGGCGTCGGAGGTGTTCACGTGCTGTTTCTCCAGAGCGACTTCGATCACCGAGGCCAGAACGGCCAGAACCAGGCCGGGCTTGATGTCCGGCCGTATCTCGCCGGTTTTCGCGGCCTGATCGAACACCGGCTTCAATACCTCCTGAAAAAACCTTCTGCCGGAGACTTCCATGTCGGACATCCGCCAGCTTTCCTGCAGGAGGTTCTCCCAGGCCTGCGTATACCTGGCGTTCTCCCGCTGAAGCCTGAGCCGGGTCAGCATGAATCGCCTCAGGGCTTCCCTCACCGAAATACCCTGCGGCAGAATCCCTTCGAAGGTATCCCTGGCGATGTCGAACATGTGCTCAACCAGGGCGGTGAAGTAACCGTCCTTGCTTCCGAAGTAATAGTAGACCATGGGCTTGGTGACGCCTCCGAGGGCGGCCACCTCCTCCATCTTCACGTCGGTGAACCTCTTCCTTGAGAGAAGCTCCACCCCTGCGTCGAGGAGTTTCTCCCTGTTTCCCCTTGGTGTCTGGGACATCGGGAATCCGCCCTTCTTTACTTACGGGTAAGTAACATACGCCGGAATGCCGGGTCGTCAAGAACGCCTCGGGGCCAGGAACACTTACTTGAATTTTCCACTATATTGCTTTGTTATTTTCCTGAAAGCGTTTCGTGAAAAGCCCGGACCGGGCTGCAGAAGACGGGGAGAAGCAACCGATGAAGCCTCTGATCCTGGCCCTCGCGGCATCCACAGCCATGGCCGCATCGTACCAGTTCCAGTTCTCCATGGATCCCTCCGTGGTGCAGACCATGGATTTCCGGGGGGAGACCGTGGTCTTCATCCCCGGCGGAGCGATGGCTTTCGAGAACGGAATGCCCGCGCTTCCTTCACTTTCAAGAAGCTTCGCGATTCCCCAGGGTGAAACCCTGGAGGATGTGGGCGTGGAAATCCTCTCAACCGTGGACATGGGGAGCTTCATGATTGCCCCGGCCTTCACCGGGGTCCTCACAGAACAGCTTCCGGCGGTTCTCGAGAAATCGCCGGTCTACTGGGGTACCTCCCTGTTTCCGGAGAATCCCGTGACCGGTTTCGATACCGGCAGCAAGACCGGCTTCCGGGTGGCGTCCTTCGAGTTCACGCCCTTCGTCTGGAATCCGGTGGACGGCAGCCTCACCCTGATAACCTCCGCGGTGTTCACCGCCGTAACCGGCAACGATCCCGACGTGGAGCGTTTGGCATTGTCCCCCCGGCAGGTCGAGACCGCCGTCCGGAGCCTCTCCTCGGTGGTGGACAACCCCGAGATGCTCGCCGGCTTCGCTCCGGCGACAAGGGACACTGACGGGCCCGTCTGGGTCGTGATAGCCGACGAGAGCCACGAGAGCATAGTCACCCCGCTGGTGGACCACCGGATGAGCACCCACGGTTCCGCCGCCCTCAGAACCCTTCAGTGGATCTACGCCAACTACGAGGGGCCCGACACCCAGGCTCAGATCAGGAACTACCTCATAGACGCCTTCCAGAACCAGGGGCTGGTGTACGCCCTTATCGTTGGCGACTTCGGCGAGACCAACCGGGTCAGCAGCCTCACCATAAGCGGCAACGTGCTCAACTCCACGGCGGACCTCTACTACAGCGACCTGGACGGCACCTGGGACGGCAACGGGAACGGCCTCTACGGGGAACTTACCGACGGGCTGGACTACTACTCCGACATCTACGTGGGCCGCTTCAGCGCCGACAATCCCACCTGGATCACCACCATGGTCAACAAGACCATCGCCTACGAAACCACCGCCCCCCAGGGCGCCTGGCGCACCACCGCCCTCCTGGCGGGCGCCGGCCTGTGGCCCGAGTACGGCTACTGGGGAAGCTTCATCTGCGACACGATAGACGTCCGGATTCCCGACAGCTGGATCGTGCACAAGCTCTACGAGACCTACTCCAGCCACCCCAACAACCAGATCGAACTGATGAACCAGGGCGTCTCCTTCGTGGGTCCCCACGGACACGGCTTCAACAACGGCATCTTCTGGTACTACAACGAGCCCACCGACATCATCAGCTCGGCCAACTACACTGGTCTCACCAACATAGACATGCTGCCGGTCTTCCACAGCATCGCATGCCTCGCGGGCAAGCTCTCCTCCCCGGCCTGCATCGCCGAGAGGCTGATGTTCTGGCCCAGCGGCGGGGGCATCGCCGTGATGTTCAACAGCGACAACGGTTATGGAAGCCCTCCCAACATGGGCGCCAGCGAATGGCTGGAGCTGTTCTTCGCCGACCAGCTCTGGGTCTACAACCAGAACGAGATCGGCGTCACCCAGGCCCTGGCCAAGGACGAATTCAGGGCCGGACCTGCGGTTCCGATGAAACTATGGGTGATCCAGGAGAACAACCTTCTCGGCGACCCCGCCCTGCTCTTCGCCCCGGCGCAACTGGGCGTCGAGGAGGAGGAAGGTTCGGGTCAGGCTTCCGGGCCCGTTCTGGGGGCTCCCAGCCCGAACCCGGCCAGGAACGGCGCCACCGTAACCCTGGCCATGCCTGCTCCGGGAACCGCTACTCTCACGCTGTTCGACATTTCCGGAAGGGCGGTGCGCACCGTGGCCGAGGAAAGCCTTTCCCGGGGGGTTCATTCGTTCGGCATCGACACCGCGGGGCTTCCCGCAGGCTACTACAGAATCCTTGCCAGAACCGGCTCCGGGGCGGACACCGCCTCTCTTGTGATCCTTCCCTGAGCCTGATCAGAACAGCCCTGTAACCTCGCCGTCGGCGGAGATCTCCATGGTCTCCGCCGCCGATGTTCTGGGCAGTCCGGGCATCCTCATGATGTCTCCGGTGATGGGCACCAGGAAACCTGCTCCGGAGCTGATCACGATCTCCCTCACGGTTACCACGAAATCCTTGGGCCTGCCCAGCAGGTCGGGATTGTCGGACAGGGAGTTCTGGGTCTTGGCGATGCACACCGGCAACCCGGCGTAGCCGTGCTTTTTCACCCGGTCCAGGTCTTCCCTGGCCTCGGGAGTGAAATCGATGTGAGCGGCGCCGTAGATCTCCCGGGCTACGATGCCGATCTTCTCCTCCACCGGAAGGCTCCAGTCGTAGAGAGGTTTCAGCCCCGTCCCGGGGCAGCTTGCCGCGGTCATGACCTCCCGGGCCAGCCCGGTCATCCCTTTACCGCCCTTCATGAACCCCTCTCCCACCGCTGAAGGCACCCCCAGTTCCCTGCAGCGGTCCGTCACCACGTCCATCTCCTCGGGTGTGTCGTCGGGGAAGCGGTTCAGGCATACCACCGCGGGCACCCGGAACTTCCGGATGTTCTCGATGTGCTTCTCCAGATTGGGAAGCCCCCGGGCCACGGCCCCGGGATCCGGGTTGGACAGGTCTTTCCTCCTGATCCCGCCGTGCATTTTCAGGGCACGGCAGGTGGCCACCAGCACCACCGCGCACGGGGCGAACCCTCCATAGGGGCAGGTTATATCGAAAAACTTCTCCGCACCCAGGTCGAAGCCGAACCCGGCCTCCGTAACCGTCCATTCCGCCAGGGACATGGCCATTCTGGTGGCGATCACTGAACTGCATCCGTGGGCGATGTTGGCGAAGGGGCCTCCGTGTACGAAGGCCGGGGTGCCCTCCAGACTCTGGACGAGGTTGGGTCTGACCGCCTCCTTCAGAAGCAGCGTCATGGCGCTGGAAACCCCGATGTCCTTCGCCAGCACCGGATCGCCGCCGCCTGTGTACCCCACCAGAATCCTGTTGAGTCGGTCGTGAAGGTCCTGAAGGTCCGACGCCAGGCAGAGTATCGCCATCACCTCGCTGGCGGCGGTTATGTCGAAACCGGTCTCCCGGGGCACTCCCTGTCTTCTCCCCCCAAGACCGATGACGGCGGAACGGAGGGAGCGGTCGTTCATGTCCAGAACCCTGCGGAAATTGACGGTTCTGGAATCGAGCCCCGAAGGGCTGCCCCAGTAGAGGTGGTTGTCGATGGAGGCGGCCAGCAGGTTGTGGGCGGCTCCCACCGCGTGCATGTCGCCGGTGAAGTGAAGGTTGATGTCCTCGGCGGGAATCACCTGGGAGTACCCTCCCCCGGCGGCTCCTCCCTTCATTCCGAAAACCGGTCCCAGGGAAGGCTCCCGGATGGCGCAGCAGGCCGATCGCCCGAGGTTCCTCAGACCGTCCGCAAGGCCTATGGTGGTGGTGGTCTTCCCTTCCCCGGCCGGGGTGGGGGTGATGGCGGACACCAGCACCAGCTTGCCGCGGTTCCCGGTTCCCATGGCTTCCTTTTTGATCTTGGCCTTGTACTTTCCGTACTGGACGACGTTTTTCGGGGATATTCCCAGCAGCCCCGCTATCTCCTCGATGGGGCGCATCTTCACGCTCATGGCGATCTGCGAGTCGGTACGGACAGACATGGCATTCCCTTCTTCAGAACCCGTTGGTGCTGGTCTTCTCCGGAGGCTCCGGGAGGGTCCGTTCCCGGGCCGGTTGAACCACCTCCTCCAGGACGGCGCCCGAAGGAAGACCGAACCCCGGCAGCGGGTAAACCACAAAGACCGGCACTCCGCCTATCCTGCCGGACACCAAGCACTGAGGCACGCCCGTGGAGTCGGCGGTTCTGACGGCATGTTCAATGGCCCGGGCCCTCTCATGATGGACCATATCGCCTCCCTGCTCAGGTTATCATGACCGATAATCCATTCCGGAGCAAGAAAGAGGAACGATCAAACACAAAAAAGGGGGGAGGGTTCCCCCTCCCCCCGGAACGGGCATTCTCAGAACACTTCCCGGTGAGGTGGTGCCATCCCTTCCCGGTGGTGTCCCATGCCCTCGGTTCGGTGCTCCGTGCACCTCTCCCGCTCCATCCCGGCCAGTTCCTGCAGCTGCCCTGGGGTGAGGACTGCCCTGACGGAGGCCATGGCTTCCGCCGTTATTCCGTTGATCCGGCGCATCCTCTCGATCCTCAGGTTCAGCATGGATTCGAGGCCCGACCGGCTGAAACCATCCGAACAGAAGTACTCCACTATTCCCGAAGAGCCCGCTTCCGTATCGGCCAGTTCCTCAAGCAGGGCTTCCGCATCCTCCATGATGCCGGAGATTTCCTCCCTCTGCTGGTCCGAGAGTTCCAGGCGATTCATCGCGTGAAGAAAACCGCCCATCACCGGATGACCCGCCCCCTCCCGGGGACCCCGGTCGAAGGGCTGGGAATAGGCCGCCGGGGCCCCGGCGAGGGCCGCAACGGCGACGATCCACATGGTCTTTCTCATGGTTGCATCCTTTCCAGCGCTGTGCGCAACGGGAGTATGAAAGGGGCGGTTCAAGGGATTGTTGCGGGGATGTAACAGAATGTGAAAGGCGCCCCCCCCGGATTGCCCGGACTGCAGGCGCCGGCTATCGTAGACGTGGCCTTGCGTTCTTACCGCGGGATTGTGGTATTCATGGGGTCTACGGCCCGGAATGGCAGACACTGATGGACAGCCGGGGAAAGCCCGAGATTTTCGTTGACGCCGACGGATGCCCCGTGAGAAGGGAGATCTTCAGGGTGGCCTCCAGGTACGGTCTCGAGGTTATCCTGGTCTCGAATTCATGGATGAGAATTCCGGAGTCGGACCGGATAAGACTCGAGGTGGTGGAGTCCGGGGAGAATGTCACCGACGACTGGATAGCGGAAAAGGCCGGAGAGGGGGATCTGGTGGTTACCGGCGACATCCCGCTGGCGGCGAGATGTCTGAAGGCGGGTGCCTCCGTGCTGGGATTCACCGGAAAGCCGTTCACCGAGGACAACATCGGCGACATTCTGGCCACCAGAAACCTGTTCGCCGATCTCAGGGAGCAGGGAATGATCATCCGCGGGCCTTCCCCGCTGAAGGATCAGGACAGGTCCAGGTTTCTCCGTGTCATGGACGAGATGCTGAACAGGCTCCTAAAAACCGGTGGGAGAGGGTAGGGGCGCCCGGAACCGGGCGCCCCTACGGTAAATCAGAAGTCTGCGGTGACGCCCAGGTTAAGGAAAGTCACGTTCTTAGAGTACTGGTGGCCCTCGAAGTTGCCTGCCCCCTCGCCGTCCTCCAGGAAGGCGTGGGCTGATGACACCACGATGCCCATGTTCTCCGCCACCGCCCAGCGCACCCCGCCGCCGAGCATCCCCGATTTCATCATGTACTCGAAATCGGTGAAGGTTTCCGGGTTGCCTCCGTTGTCGGCGTACACGTATCCCAGCCCCAGTTCCACACGGGGGCTCACCCTCCACTGGGTACTGAGCCCGGCTTCCCAGCCGTCGTCGTAGGAATCCGAAAGCCCGTCATCCTCGCCCTGGTCGGATGCGCCGGTGAAGTAGTAGTTGCCGGTGAATCCCAGGGTGACCCGGGGCATGACGTCGAACTGCATGCCCAGCCCCAGCACCGCCGGAAGGTCCCTTCTCTGAAGGGCGCCGTCGGCCAGTTCGGGCATCAGGGCTGCCCAGGTGTTCTCTTCGGTCTCCGCCTCCCACTCCAGGGGGGTGGCGGTCTCGTAGCGCACCGCCAGATTTACTCCGGGGGCTGGCATATAGTTCAGCCCGACTATCCCGGCGAAGCCCGAGGCCTTCCGGGTGCAGTCCAGAACCGCCTGGGTGGATCCCACCACGGTACCGCTGTCGAGGCTGACGATAACAAAATCGGCGTTGGCCTCGTATTCCCTCACTGCGCTGGTGAACCTTCCCGCAAGAGCGGCGGAAAGCTCGGGGGTTATCGAGTAGGCCGCACCGGCGGTTCCGGCGTAGTAAGCGGCCCCGGCCTTAAGATAGCCGTCGGTCATGATTGCTGCGTAGCCCGGACCGTACTGGTACTGAACCAGCCCGGTCTGAAGCACCGGCATGATGGGCAGGCCGCTCTCGTACTCCAGGGTGCCTCCCCCGGCGGGAACCGTGAAGGCTCCGAACAGCGCCATATCTCCGGCTCCGTACACCGCGTAGAAGTTGGGGAGGAAGCTGGTGGGCTTGGTGGTCTCGAACTCCTCCGATTCGCTGGAGCCCAGGGGCACCGCGGTGACGGTGTAGTTCTTGGCGATGTACTGGGTGCTGGCATTGAGATGGAAACCATCTTCGAGATACACCAGCCCAGCGGGGTTGTACGACACCAGATCGGCTCCGTCCACAGCGCCGTTCCTGGCCATCGCCATGAAGAAGTCGGCGCTCCGGCCGCCCAGGTAGTCGATATGTCCCGCCGGCAAGGCGGAGACTGCCAGCAGGAGAATCATCAAGGTTCTGCTCATCCCTCCTCCAATCTAACGTGATTCAGTACCCCAGAAGCACCACTCTGGGATAGTCCAGCGGGTCCTCCTCGTAGGCGGCGATGCCGTAGGGAGTCACCACGAAGGTCCACGATTCCATGTCGCCGGGGCCCGACGCCGTGCCCAGCCAGTCGCCTGTGTTCCGGTCGAACAGGTCGAAGACCGGGGTTCCCGGACCTCCCCTTCGGGCCCACAACCTTCCTTCGGCGTCGCTGCCCAGGGATGTCACTGCGAAATGGAACTCCTTCGGATTGTAATCCTCCGACGCCATGGCCGCGCCTCCCCTGCCCATCCCCAGCATCTGCTGACGGCGCTGCTCGAAGAGTTCCACTTCCTCGTTGAGTTCCCGCTGGGTTTTCCTCACCGGTGAGTAGCCTGGTCTGGTAATGGTCTTCGGGGCGGCGCCGCTTCCGTCGAACACCAGAATCCGGTAGCTCTCATGGCCCAGGGGAGCGTAGAACACCAGGGAATCGGCAACCTCCAAGGGCGGTTCGGGGTCCATGAACCGGGACGCCATCCGGCTCGGATCGAACCGGCTCCACTCCTCGGTGTAGACCACCTCGGGTTCAGCGCTGCTCCGGGACCAGCCCGCCAGGGCCTCCCCGCTGGCGCCCTCATCCCTGTCGAAAAGCCCCTGGTGACCGACGATCAGTCTCCCGTCCGAGTCAATGGTGAAGGGCGCCCTGGGAGAGAAGCCCATAAGGGTTCCGGAATAGCCGGTATCAGGGTGGAAGAACTCGAACTCCCCGGCCCTGGGGTCCGTGACGGCCACCATGCCGTCTCCCATGACGGCCATGTCCCTCACGCTCAGAAGCTCGCCCGGGGCTTCTCCCGGCCCTCCGTACTCCGCCAGGAACACCCCCTCCCGAGAGAATACCCGCAGGGTCTGCCGGTTGGAATCCAGCACAAGGAGTTCTCCGTCAGGGGTGAAATCCACCGAAGCGATAGCCCCGAAGACCAGATTCTCGTCCCCCAGTTCCACCCCCACGGTGTCCACGGGAACCAGCGCCTCCAGGGATCCTTCACCGGCGCCCTCGGGGCTGCCCCCGGAACGGCACGCGGCGACTGCAGCCAGAGATCCGAACGTCAGAAGAAGCGGCCTGGGAATTCTGCGTGCCATCAGTACTGCAACCCTTCCCCTACCGGTCCCCCGGCACCCACGGAAGAACCTCGGACGCCAGCATATCCGCTATCATGGCGTTGGCGAAGGGTTCCACGTGAACTCCTGAGTAATCGTTGTAGACCGTGGCCTGCACTTCGTCGAAGGCCCCGGCATAGCTGCGGAAATCCCCGATGCCCGCTGCACGGCTGTCAAAGAGGCTGTAGGCGGCGGTGTACAGCTCCTTGAAGGCCGGGTCGTCCCCCGCCAGAAAGAACTCGAACCCCCCCTGGTGTATCTCTTCCTCTTCCTCCGTAAGAACCTTGTCTCCGTACCACACCGACGGCTGCCAGACGAAGATGCACCGGAATCCGTAGTGATCCCCGAGGGTCCTGGCCAGGTCCGCATTTCCTGTGTACGTGTCCACGATGTCCCGGGCCAGGGAATCCACAGGAACTCCCATGGTTCGATAGGTTTCCAGGTTTTCGGGAGTCCTGACCCTCTCGTTTATCCTTCCCCTGAGCGCCGCGACGAGCATTCCGATATTGGTCCTCTGGAAGATCGCCTGCAAAGGGTTGGGAATAAGAAACGCCTCCGGCCTTCCCTCGACCCTGGCTGCGATGAGCCTCTGGGAGTGGTGACCTCCGGCGGCGCCGGACTCGTATGCGCCCCACACATCATTGAAGCCGTCGTAGAAAACCACCACGTCGGGCAGATTGCCGTTGCGGATCTGCAGGGCGAGCTCGATGACCTCCTGTGTGGAGGAATGGCCGGTCTGGGCGAAGTTGAACACCTCCACGGGGCCCTCAACGGCATCATCCAGCCTTGATTGGAGAAACGCGGGAATCGTGTTCCGGTCCGAGACGTTCATTCCCCACATGGCGCTTCCGCCGAAAAGGAACACCCTGAAGGCATCGGGGGCCCGGGAGGCGCCGGGAACCACCCTGAAACCGTCCCCGGACACTGTCACGCTGTCGCAGTTCAGCCGGGGGTTCGACCTCCACACCACGAAGGGGGCGTATACCCCCTGCACCGCCGCTGCCTGCACCTCCTCGAGGTGCCCCTCCTGAACCTTCCTTTCATGGATTAGAAGGCTTTCCGGAGGAAGCAGCTTCATCACCACCACCGACGCAAGTTCCAGGATGACCGCCAGCATCACCAGGTTGAGGACTATCACCGCGACGCCCCGATAGAACCCCGGGAACCGCCTGCCGAGGATGCCCGCGAAGACCAGGAACACCCCCAGGGCAAGGGCGATGATCTGGTTCCTGCTGAGGCCGCCCTCCGCGCTCAGCCCCAGCCGGTCCGCCAGCAGTCCGAAGGCTATCATACCCAGCCCGCTGACCACCGATGCCAGCCTCAGAAAACCAACGGTTCCGTCACTCAGCTCCGACTTCGCCATGAAGGCCACCTTTCCCCCATGTTCCCCACCGGAAAGCATGGTCGGAAACCTATGCTTCTCCGTTCATCTCTGCAAGGGCACGGGAGTATGGCTCCCTGCGCTCCGCTCGGTTGCCTCTCAAAGAGAGGTTTGGTATAGCTTGACCAGTTCGGCCGCTTCCCGACCCCGGCTTCCTGTAGCATGGCGCCATGGAGACCGGGGCGACAGGGTTGCGCTGGAAACGGCGCAGCCTCCCGTGTTTGGAAAGGGATAGGACGCCGAAACAGCATCGTCCCCTGTCCGGGGCGGCGTTGATCCCTTTCCATGAACCGAGCCTGCGGTCGGGTTCGACAATCGTGAGGAGGGTATATGTTGTCCTGGTTGCGTTTCCTCTGCCTGGCGCTCTGCCTTGGGCTCCTGCTTCCCGGATGCGGTGAGCAGCCCGGTGCCCAGGATGCCGGCTCGGACTCCACTGCGGTGCAGGAACCCGAGGGCTACCCGCCCAGGGAAAGGGTGGAGCGGCTGCTGATTGCAACCACCACCAGTCTCTACGACACCGGTCTCTGGGCATACCTGGAGCCCATGTTCGAAGAGCAGTACGGCGTCGAGCTGGACATCCTCTACGCCGGCACCGGCAAGGCCATGGAATGGGGCATGAGGGGCGACGTGGACGTCATCGTCGTTCACGACCGGGTCCGCGAGGAAACCTTCATAGCCGACGGCTACGGCGTTTCCCGGAATCCCTTTGCCTACAACTTCTTCATTGTAGTAGGCCCGCCGGACGACCCCGCGGGTATACGGGACATGGCTCCCGAAGCCGCCCTGGGGGCCCTTTTCACCGGGGCCTCCACACCCTTCATTTCCAGGGGCGACGAGTCCGGCACCCACGCCCAGGAGAAGCGCCTCTGGGCCGCCGCGGGGCTGGAGTACGAGACAGTCCGCACCTCCGGCGACTGGTACGTGGAGGCCGGAACGGGAATGGGTCCCACCCTCAACATGGCCAACGAGATGAGGGCTTACGCCCTGTCGGACATCGCCACTTTCCTGGCCTACCAGGGCGACGTTGACCTCGAAATCATCATCGGTGCCGGCGACGCCATGCGCAACGTCTACGCGGTGATCCCCCTGACCACAGCCCGTAATCCGGAGATGGCCCAGAACATGGTGACCTTCCTGACCTCCCCCGAGGTTCAGGAACTGATAGGCGCCTACGGTGTCGTGGAGTGGGGCAGCCAGCTCTTCACTCCCTGCGCTGGACAGGACCTCTAGAGGATTGAACAAGCTGGCGGAAGCCTTCGTCATAGCGCTGAGGCTCATCGTCACCGGAGACCCGGTGGTTATGGAGATCACGCTTCTGACCCTTGCGGTTTCCGCCAGCTCCACCCTGATCGCCTGCGTTCTCTTCACTCCCCTGGCCTGCATGATCCATTTCACCCGCTTCCCCGGAAGGAAGGTGGTGATCGGGATTATCCAGGCCCTCTACAGCATGCCCACCGTGTTCGCCGGGCTGATCGTCTTCCTCTTCCTCTCCCGGGCGGGCCCGCTGGGCGGCCTGGGGCTGCTCTTCACCCCCAGGGCCATGGTCATCGCGGAAGTGGTCCTGGTGGCCCCGGTGGTCCTCGGTCTTGTCATTTCGGCCCTGAAGGTATCAGCCGGTGATTCCGCCGACACCGTAAGGGCTCTGGGTGCCAGCCCGCTGCAAACCGCCTTGGTGGTGCTGGTGGAAGCCAGGTTCGCGGTGTTGTCGGCTTTTCTTCTGGGATTCGGCAGGGCCATTTCCGAGGTGGGCGCCGCCATGATGGTTGGAGGCAACATCGCCGGAAGAACCCGCACCCTGACCACCGCCATTTCCCTGGGAATCGGCAAGGGAGAGGTGGCGGAGTCCATCGCCCTGGGTCTTGTTCTCATGACCCTGGCCCTGCTGGTGAGCCTGGCGGTGCACATGACCGGGATGAGAAAAGCGTGAGGCTGCAACTGGACCGGATCACCAAGCTCGCCGACGGCCGAAAAATACTGGACGGCGTTTCCATAAGCGTGGAGAAAGGCGATTTCTGCACCCTGATCGGCCCCACGGGGTGCGGAAAGACCACTCTTCTGAGGATGATTGACCTTCTGGATAGACCTTCGTCCGGCCGGGTTCTCCTGGACGGAACCGATTGCACCCGCAGCAGGGGCCGGGAAAGAACCGCCCTGAGGCGCAGGATGTCCATGGTGATGCAGAGGCCCTATATGCTGGCGGGCACCGTGGAGCGAAATGTGGGTTTCGGTCTGTCCGTCAGGGGAGTGAAACCGGCGGGGCCCAGAATCCATGAAGCACTGGAAGCCGTCGGATTGTCTGGAATGGGAGACCGCACCGCCCGGACACTGTCCGGAGGCGAGATGCAGAAGGCGGCCATCGCCCGGGCGGTGATCACCCGGCCAGAACTACTGCTGCTGGACGAGCCGTTGAACTCCGTGGACCAGGGGTTCAAACCGGAGCTCAGAACCCTGATCGGAAAACTCCACCGGGACCTGGGAATAACCGTTCTCATGGCAACCCACGATCTGACCGACGCCCTGGCCCTGTCCTCCCGGACCGTGGTGATGTCCGCCGGTAAGGTAATGCAGGCGGGCGACACCCCGGAGGTCTTCAATAACCCATCGAGCCTTTTCGTGGCTTCATTCATCGGTATGAAGAACGTTTTTCCGGCGGAGTTCCGGGGGGAGGAAGCGCTGGTGGGCGACCTCGCCGTGACCATAGCCGGGCGGGAGTCCGGAAGAGGCTACATCTGCATACCCCAGGAGGTCATCACCCTGTCGCCCCGGCGCCCGGAATCCAGCCAGAGGAACACCTTCGAGGGGGAGATCACCGAGGTCGTCCGCATGCCCCTGCACGACGAGATACACGTGAGGACCGGGGGCGCGGTGTTCCTGTCATCGGTGACCCGGGAGTCAACCGCCGGCCTCGGGCTGACCTCCGGTACCCGGGTCTGGGTTTCGTTCAAGGCAACATCGGTCAGAATCTTCTCCCGGACCTCCCTCTGATTTTCAACTCACCAGCATGGCCCTGGCCATCCGGCCGTGAAGTCTTCCCACCAGACGCGCCAGGTGGAGCATTCCCATGAAAACCGCCGCTCCCGCCGCCACCGCCAGGGGATACATCCAGACGGGGATCCACCAGGGTTCCGGATAGTCCACCACGGGTTCGTGAAAAACCGCCTCGATAACCGGGCTGCCCACAAGGCTCAGCGCCAGGGCCGCCAGGGTGATGAATACCGAGAAGTAAAGCGCACCCAGGGGGAGCATGAGCAGCATGTAGACCACCGATGTCCAGGTGCTTCTGGTGGTGAAGACCCCCCTGATGCTGCCCCACCAGCCGTCTCCCTTGCGGATGAAAACCGACCTTCTGGGCATGCGGACTCCGAGAAGCGCCTCCACGATCCTGCCCTCCACCAGTGCCAGCCCCCGGAAGGAGAGGAAGAACAGCCAGGCCACCGGCACACCGATGATAAGGGCCAGCAGCCCCAGGGATATGGAGAGCCCGTTGGACGTCCAGGTGAAGTACAGAACACCGGTGACGAAGGAAATAATCATGTACAGAAAAGCTCCCCACGCAGACGGCTCGGCGATGATTCCGGTGAACCGCCGGAACCAGCCCGCGCCGGACTTCCCTCGGGGCCTCGCCAGGGCGGGGGCCGTGACGGCTTCCGCCCGGCGGTAGTTCTCAGCCACCTCTTCAGGGGAACCGTAGCTGTCGATGACCGTTTTCAGAGCCTGTTCGTGGGAGAGATCGGGGCTCTCCCTTCTCAGGCTCTCGAATCCCTCGGTCAGGTGGTCTTCCGCGTCCGCCAGGGCATCCTGCACCACAGCTTTGTCACAACCAGCCAGACAACCGCGGAACTCGTCAAGGTACCTTTCGATGCCCTTATTCATCTTCCTTCCCGCCTTCCAGGATTCCGCCGACGAAACCGGCGGTTTCTTCCCAGATTTCCCTCCAGCGTGTCAGGGTCTCCCTTCCCCGGCCTGTGACAGAGTAGTAGCGCCTGGGCGGCCCGGACACCGAGGGTTCCACTCTACTCTCCAACAGACCGGCCGCCTCCAGGGATCTGAGGACAGGGTAAAGGGCGCCGTGTTTCACTATCCAAGAGCCCCTGCCCCGCTCCTCCATCAGTTTGGCAATGCTGTATCCGTACTGGGGACCCGGAGCGTTCTCCATGATTCCCAGCAGCGCCAGGGCGGTTATCCCGGCACTGAGTTCCTTCCGGAACTTCCGGTCTTCCGGTGGAAAACCCTCCTCGGCCACATCCTCCAACCCTTGATCCATGGTCTCAACCTCCCTTCATGGGTTGTCTCAAGTGGATACTACTATTCCCTTAACACTATATCAAGGTTCAGTCATGTTCCTGCCATTCCGAACGGCAGGTTTCGTTTCCCCGCGGACCGCCGCACGGTATATTCCGGAAAACCCGGCGTGAGAGGTTCTATGAGGATTCTTTTCCTGGTTCACGACGCCATAACGATTCCCCTGGGCATCAGCTACCTCTCCGCCATCCTGAGGGCCCGGGGCCATCAGGTTTCTGTGCTGGCCCTGGGTGACCGGCACCTGATGGAAAAGGCCCGGAACGCCAACCCTGGTCTGGTGGCCTTCGGCTGCACCACCGGGTTCCACCGGCACTACCTGGAAAGGGCGAGGCAGTTGAAGGAAGCCACCGGAGCCCCTCTGCTCATGGGGGGCGCCCACCCAACGTTCTTTCCGGAAGTGATGAAGGACCATCCGGAACTGGATTACGCCATGCGGGGCGAGTCGGAAGTATCGATGCCCATGTTCCTGGACGCCCTGCAGGGAAAGCTTCCACTGGAGGCCGTGGGCAACCTCGTCTACAGGAAGGGCGACCTGATCGAGGAAAACCCACTGCTTCCCCTGGTGGAGGACCTGGACACCATTCCCTATCCCGACCGTTTCCTCCTTCCCGGGGCCAACCGAAACGCCGTTTTCGTGATAACCGGCAGGGGATGCCCCTACGGCTGCTCCTACTGCTTCAACCACAGCTACAACGCCATGTACAGCGGCCTCGGACGGATGCGACGGCGCAGGTCCGTGGGGAACGTCATCGGCGAGATCGCCCAGCTCAGGGAAACCGTCCGGGAACTCCAGATGATCGTGTTTCAGGATGACATTTCATCCTCGAACCCGCCTGGACCATGGAATTCTGCGAGAACTACCGCAGGGAGATCGGGCTACCCTTCCACTGCCATCTCAGGGCCAATCTGGTGACTCCGGAGCTGGCCCGGGCGCTGGCGGACGCCGGCTGCATAAGTGTTAAGATGGCCATAGAAACCCGCAACGACAGGCTCAGGAACGAGGTGCTTTGCCGGCAGATGTCCGTGGAGACCATCAGAAACGCATGTGGCGCGGTAAAGGATGCGGGAATCGCCCTAGTCACCCAGAACATCCTGGGAATTCCGGGATCCACCCCGGACGACGACATGGAAACCCTGGATCTGAACCGGGAAATCCGTCCCGCATTCTGTTTCGCCACCCTTCTTCAGCCCTACCCGAAAACCTCCATTCACGAGTACTGCCTCAGGATGGGGCTCATCGAGCCTGAACAGGGTATTCCCGACTCCTTCTTCGACCGGTCGGTCCTGAAACTACCCCATGCCGCCTCACTCTCCCGGCTCAGAAAACTCTTCGCCCTTTCAGTCGAGTTCAGGGCGGTCCGAAGGCTTCTTCCCTCTCTCATAAAGCTTCCGCTGGACTTCTTGTACGATCTCGCAGACAAACTCTGGAAGGGCTACTGCATCAAACAGAGGGAGTTCCCCTACCGGCTCACCCCGGGCGAGTACATCAGGAACGTGGCCCAGTATTTCAGAAGCCGCTACTACTGAGCCCCGGACACAGAAGCTCCATCCTCATATTGACATAGCTCCTTCCAGACGCAAGCATTGGGCATAGGAGGTGCGACATGACAAGAACGGCATTGATTCTTGTTTGCGCTTTTTCATGGGCGTATGCGGTCACCGCGGTGCAGGACGACTGGTCAGGAGGGCCCAGGGAACCGGGGCCGGTGGGCGATTTCGGCCTTTTCTTCAGCTTCGGTTCCAACATCGTATGGCAGACTCCCGGGGTAGTCACAGTTTCCTCAGAACCCCTCCTTATTCCGGTGGACGAGCTGTTCGCGGGCGCTTCCTGCGTAGTCCCCACGGACATCGACGGCGACGGCGACATGGACCTGGCGGGATCCAACATGGAATCGGACGAGATAGCCTGGTGGCAGAACACCGACGGAACAGGGCTGCAGTGGCGGAAGATTCCGGTCTTCACCGGATTCGTCAGCGCCAGTGCCCTCACCGCAGCCGATATGGACGGCGACGGCGACATGGACCTTGTGGGGGCCGCCAAGGACCAGTACGGCGACAAGCATCTGGCACTGTTCACCAACTTGGACGGCGCCGGAGAAAGCTGGTCATACATCCAGGTGAGCGGCAGCTTTCCGGGAGCCCATGCCGTCTGCACCGGCGATATAGATGGCGATGGCGACCCCGACATGGCGTCCGTCTCCATCTACCAGGACAAGGCTTCCTGGTGGGAGAACCGTGACGGCGCCGGAGGCGAGTGGGTCGAGCACCCCATGGCGGACTCCCTGGATGGAGCGTGGACTCTGACGTTGGCGGACCTGGACGGCGACGGCGACCTGGACGCCGCGGCGGGGGCCTACTACGCCAACGACGTGGTCTGGCTGGAGAACACCGGCTCGCCGGTGGAACCGTGGACCAGGCACAACATAGACACAGACCTGGCGGGGATCTATTACCTGGACCACATGGACATGGACGGCGACGGCGACACCGACCTTCTGGGCGCCGCGGCGAACGCCGACCGGGTCGTCTGGTGGGAGAACACCCGGGACACCTTCGTGGGCCACATGATCGACCCCGCCCTGGACGGAGCGGTCTCGGTCCACGGCTGCGACATGGACGGCGACGGCATCGGGGAGGTTCTTGCCGCCTCCGTTTTCTCCGGCCAGGTGGTGCTCTACCGGAACGAGCCGGACGGCTGGAAGCGCAAGTTCACCGCGGACGGATTCACCGGGGCTTTCTCGGTGACGGCTTCGGACATTGACTCCGACGGCATCCCAGACGTGATCGCCGCGGCCCAGAGCGCCGGTCTGGTGGCATGGTGGAACCGCGCTCCGGAAGGGGGCTACCTGGAGTCGAGCATCCTCTACACCGGAGGCGACCCCATGTGGGGAACCATCGACTGGACGTCCGAGGCTCCTGAAGGAACGTCCGTAACCTTCCAGGTCCGGAGTTCCGACGACCCCGAATCCATGGGGGAATGGTCGGAGCCTCTCCTTCGGCCCGGCAGGCTTAGCGACTTCCTCACAGACGACCAGTCATTCATGCAGTACCGGGCGCTTCTGCAGGGTTCGGGACAAACGGAGATGCCTTACCTGCACCGGGTGGAGATCACCTGGATCAACACAGGCATAGAGGAGGAAGGCGCTCCGGTTCCCCCGACCACTCCGGACCTCTGGATCAGCCCGAATCCTTCGGTCTCTGTCGCGGTGATAGGTTTCTTCCTGGCCGAGGAATCCCCAGTGGAGATGGCCGTGTTCGACGTAGCGGGCCGGCTGGTATGGCGCGCGCAGTTCGACGAACTTTCCGAGGGCGTACACACTCTGACCGCCGACGGTCTCGCCCCCGGTATGTACCTTTGCAGGATGACCGCGGCGGATTTCCGGACCGTGGAGCGGTTCGCGGTGGTCCGGTAGCGGCTGTCGCCGCAGCACATAAAAAAAGCCGCCGGGGACCCTCCCGGCGGCATCTGTACCGTCTGGCGGTCCGGACGAGACTCGAACTCGCAACTTCCGGCGTGACAGGCCGGTGCTCTAACCGATTGAACTACCGGACCGCGCAAACGGGAGTGGAAATATCTTCAAATACCCCGTTCTGTCAAGGGTGGCGCCGTTGTCCGGCTATTGCCATGGAACATGCGGGCGAATAGAATACTAAAGGTTTCAGGAAAAGGAATTCACTCTATATGTGAGGGAGCTATGCGATGAGAGCATCCTTGCTTGCGCTGGCGCTTATTGGTGTATTGGCAACTGCCGCCGACGTTGAGATCGGATCCAACCAGTTCCCGTACAACGCGCCGCTCTGCGCCACTTGAACCGAGTCTCTGCGCTACCAGGTGGTAGTGCTCGGAAGCGAAATCGGAAGCGCGATGACAATCAACTCCATCGCGTTCAAACCCACTTCCGGCAACGGTGTGATCTTCGACCAGTTCACGGTCTACATGGGGCCCGCCGCGGGTGACGTGCTGGGCAGCAACTTCATGGAGAACTATTCCGGAGACAGGGTGACGGTGTACGACCATGCAAGTGCGTCTTTCTCTCCCAGCGGGGATTGGGTTGCCATACCGCTGGATACCCCGTACTTCTTTAGCGGGAGCGGCAACCTGATAATCGAGGTGGAGTGGCCGAACGGAGACCTGGAGATATACGCCGGCCACTGGGCCACTTCAGGGGCCAGGATTCTCACCTCCTACTATGGGAGCCCCACGGGTGACCCCTTCGAGTTCTGCCCCAACCTTCTCCTCTCCGGCACCCTCGACCTGGCGCCCATGACCTTCGGATCCATCAAGGCCAGCTTCCAGTAACCACCAGGGGGGTTGAATGATTCGAGCCGCACGTCCCGTGCTGACGGTCATCGCACTGGCTTGCCAGGTGCTGGCGGCGGAAGTCGAGATCGGCTCCAGCCAGTTCAGCTATCTGGTGCCTCTCTGCGGACCTTGAGTCAACAGCCTGCACTACCAGGTGGTGGTGCTGGAAAGTGAAATCGGCGGAGCGATGACCATTGACGCCGTCTCTTTCGTGGCGGCTCCGGGAACGGGCCAGTTCTCGTCATTCAACGATTACCAGATTTTCATGGGACCTACACAACTGGAGAGTCTGGGCACCGTTTTCGAGGAGAACTACTCCGGCGCCCGGGAGATGGTCTATTATGATCCTCAGGTTACGCACTACAACAATTCCGACATGGTAACAATTGCACTGGAAGAACCCTATTACTATCCCGGCCAGGGAAACCTGATCATCGAGATTCTCTACGGCGACAGCGGCTCCATACCGGACAACCAGAGCATCTACATCATGTACTGCGCCTCGGGCAGCAACCGGATTGCATGGGAGGCCTCCCAGGGCGCCGCCGAGGGTCAGCTCTATCCGTTCCTTCCGCACATGTTTCTGTCCGGGGAAATGTCCCTTCCATCGTCTACCTTCGGAACCGTCAAAGCCAGCTTTCTGTAGCATCCATGTGCCAATCGAGCGCCGCCTCATGAGGTTTCTATGAAGATACTTCGGGCGGCGCCTCTTCTTATCCCTTTCAGCATCGGAATCGCCCAAGGCGTCGAGGTTGGCTTTTCCCGTTTCCCCGTGAACGTGCCCTTCTGCGGCGGTTGACACCCTGAGATACGCTGCCAGGTGGCGGTGCCGGGAAGCGAGATTGGAGGGAGCGGGATGATGGGGATTGAGATAAGCTCGCTGTCGTTCCGGGCTGCAAGTGCCGACAGTGTTTTCTTCAGGAGATTCACGGTTCGAATGGGAACCATGGCTGGCGATTCCCTGGGCTCGGACTTCGATGAAAACTTCGCCGGTGAAGGTATCGTTGTCTTCCACAGGGACGAAGTGGTTATCCGTCCAAACCAGGGGTGGATCACCCTTCCTCTCGACAGTGCTTATGTTTTCCGGGGTTCGGAGAACCTGCTGGTGGAGATAACCAACAGCGGAGCCGACGACGGACTTCTGTACTGCGGTTACTGGGAAACCGGTGATTTCCGCACCGTGTACAGCGGTGACCATCTTGCGACGAGCGGCTCTCTGTTTCGGTTTTCGCCGCACATGTATCTCGGCGGCAGCGCTTTTCTCGACACGGGGTTGTTCTCCGAACCGGAAACCGGCAACTGATCGTTCATTGGGGGTGTTCATGAGGGTTGTTCTGCTGCTTCTCGTCTTCACCGCGGCCTCAGCCGCCCAGTGCCCGTTGGGACTCACCCCCGCGGAGGCATGCTTCGAGGGAGCTCCTCGCTGCGCTCTTTACACGGATGCCGACGGAGACCAGCGCTGCGACAACCCCGGCCCTCAACCGGTCATGAATCCCGAACCCGAAACGGAACCGGAACCTGTGGAAGTAACCGAACCGGAGGTCGAGACCGAACCGGAGCAGGAAGAGCCCCGGATTGTTCCCGAGCCGGATACTGCCCCGCCGGAGTCTGTCGTACCGGAAGTGATCGAGGGGACGGAACAGCCGGCGGACTCCCAGGCTGTCGCTGTGGAGGAAACCGTGCCGGACAGCGGCGCCGGGGATCCCGGGCCCCCTTCTTTTCAGGGCTGTCCCCTTGGCTACACCGTGGAGCAGGCTTGCACGTCCGGGACCCCGGGTTGCGCCCTCTTCACGGATACCGATGAAGACGGAAGATGCGACAACCCCCTGCCCGGTGAAGAACCCGACAGCGCCGAAGCCTTGACGGTTCCCGTGATCGGGTGTCCGCTGGGGCTCCCTCCGGAAGCAGCCTGTCCCGGGAATATTCCACTATGTCCCCACTGGTTCGGCCAATCGGAAGCGGTTCCATGTTCCAATCCGTCTGCCGGCGACAGACGGGTCTTCATCTCTCTGATTGCCCTTTCCGTGCTGATGATCCTGTCCACGGTTCTCAGCAGACGGCTCAAGGGCAGAAAGCTTCACGACAAACTCCGGAGAAACCTGGCCCACCGGACCGTTCATGGACTGAGCCTGATTGTTCTGGGATTCGGCATTCAGGGGTGCTTCTGCCCGCTGGGAGTGTTCCAGTACGCCTTCCTGAAGGACGGGCTGCTTTTCCTGGGCTGGATGGGCATTGCCATCCTGGTCATCCCATTCCTCTTCGCTTCGTTCTTCGGCAGGATCTTCTGCTGCTGGGTTTGTCCCATGGGCGCCATGCAGGAACTGGCCTTCCGCATTCCATCTCCGGGGAAACTGAACCCCAGGGGAAGATTGAGCAGAGCCATCGGGAGATTCCGATTCGTTGTTCTGGGGGCGCTGGTCACCGTCCTGCTTCTCAACCGCTTCGGAATCCTTCAGACACCCTGGCCGGCGGTTTTCTGCAGGCTCGACCCGTTCCACACCATGTTCACCCTGTTCCTCACCGGAAGCATGGTTGCGGCGGGTATCACACTGCTGTTGTCGGTTTTCATCCGGAGGTTCTTCTGCCGTTACCTGTGCTTCCTGGGAGCTGCTCTGAGCCTGTTCTCGCCGCTCCGGCTTTACAGCCGAATCAGGGGAAAGAAACCCGAACAGAACGTCTGCGAGTTCTAACTAGGGCAGGCAGACCAGTTTCAGAGGAGCCAACCCCGGCGTACCGGTGACCACCGCCAGATAGACCCCCGGAACATCCGGTTCGAACAGAACAGTTCCCGAGGCCGGATCCAGGGTCCGGATACGCCTCCCCGCAAGGTCGAACACCTCTATTCGGGACCCGGGAACCAGGTTCACAGCTGAAAGGATCACCCGCCCGGAGAAGGGGTTCATCTCCGGCTCCATCAACGGTGCTCCGGGAAGCCCGCTGGAGGTTTCCCCGATTCCCACTTCCTCGTAGTCGAACTGCACCCAGTCCCACCAGGCTGAGGTTTCACCCGCGGCAATGCCCCATTCTCCGGCCTTTACATCGTCGGCGGATACGGCGTTTAGAATCCAGGTCTGCGAGGATTCCACGTGTTCTATGCTGAGGCTCATGTCCTGCCCCAGGCAGCTGAACACCAGCACGTAGGTCCCCTCGGGGAAGTCATCGTACAGGGACGCAAAGATGATGGATGTCGCCCCGTTGCTGACCCTGCGGATTCTGGCCACGTTATGGTCCAGGGAAACGTACGCGTAGATGCCTGTGTTTAGGTTGTCCAGGCGCGCTACAACCCCGAAGACATGGTTCCCGCTTCCCAAGACGGTTATATAGCCGTCCTGTGCCGTTATCGGGCCGGGAAACACCAGGGCGGAGCATGTGCTGTAGGTGTAGCAGTTGACTATCCCTCCCGAGCAGCTCCAGCTTCCTGATCCGCACCGGGCCGTCCAGTCGTCTATTCCGTCGGAGAAATCGTCGAATACTGTTGCTGAAAAGGCGCATGCTGCGAGTACCACTGTAACGGAAAGTAGCTTCATGGCTTCTCTCCTTAATTTATGGTATCGTACATAATATACAATCTTTGCTATCCTCAGTAATACCAATACCCCTTTGCCCACGCAGCGTCAACTCTCCGCGGGACACAACGCTTCAGAAATCATTCGGATATATTCAGGCTGGAAATTGGAGGTGGCTTGGCGGATCCCAGGATATCCGGACAGAAGGGTAGAGGCCCCTTGCGGGAGGTTTTCGGCGAAATGCCTCTCCCTTCCGGAATTGACTGTTATACGCTCGACTACAACCAATACTGGAGTGACAGGATCAGCACCGGAGTTGTAACTGAGCCATCAAGGCGCAGAGCCCGCGGAATCATTGACCTGGTGAAGGAAGGCGACTCGGTGCTGGACGTGGGATGCGGAACCGGCGAAACCCTCGAATTTTTACGGGAGAACAGGGAAATTCGGGGAACAGGATTGGACGTATCCGATGTAGCCCTGGAATCCGTAAGGCAAAAGGGTTTCGACGTTATAAGAACCGACTTGACCCGCCCTGAGAACTCCCTGAATGGAGTATGGGACCATATCATCCTTTTCGAACTGGTTGAGCACGTTCAGGAGGCGGAGGTCCTGGTTTCCAAGCTCAAGGGGCTTTACAGGAAGGGGCTTTACATTACCACACCGAACCTGGGTTATGCAGCCCACCGGCTCAGGCTTCTCTTCGGAAGATTCCCGGTGACCTACATCAGCGATCCCAGAGAACACCTCCGCTACTGGACCGTAAGGGACTTCAGCTGGTGGTCCGGCGCCCTGGGTCTTCCCCCTCCGGAGGTAAGGGGACTCAGGGGAAGGCCGAACATCCTGGGTCTTCCCCGCCGATGGCCTTCCCTCTGGGCCAGCGAAGTGGTCTACTGCTTCAGAAGATAGTGCTCCGGTCCTCTTGACCCGTGGGAACGGATATGCAATTCATGCCGTGTCCGTGATTCTCAACCGGGGAGGGGAAAATGAGGGAGACCTGGGCCAGCAAAAGGGCCTTCATTCTGGCGGCCATCGGCAGCGCCATCGGACTCGGCAACATCTGGAGGTTTCCGTACATAGCCTACGCCAACGGCGGCGGTGCGTTCCTCGTGGCCTACTTCGCCTGCCTTTTCATCGCGGGGATTCCCGTGCTGATGCTGGAGTTCAGCGTCGGGCACCGATACCGGCAGGCGGCGCCGGGAGCCTTCAGGAGCATCCGGCCCTCACTGGAATGGTTCGGCTGGATGGCGGCCCTGCTGTCCTTCGTCATTGTGGTCTACTACGCCATCATCATGGGTTGGTGCGTGAACTACACCTACGAGGCCGCTACCCAGGGATGGGTCCAGGAGCCGGGCCTTCACGCCGACCCCACGATGGCCATCACCTCTACAGACCTGGCGGACATGAAGGTACTCACCCCGGTTCCCGCGGAAATGGGAGGCATGCCCTTCGTGTCGCCGGTGAACGGTACGCCGGGAATCGTGGCGGTGGAACCCACCACTCTGGTGGCTCACCAGGGGCTCATATACGGTTTCTCCAGCAGGGTCGCGGCGGAGCAGTTCCTGGCGGACCCCTGCGTTGACGGACAGTGCGCCCTGTCTTCGGAGAACAGGGAGAGCACCAGGATTCTTCCGGGCATACCCCCCGACCTTCTGGGCAAGCCCTACACATCGGTGCTGGACGGCTCCACCGGGACGGTCCGGAACATCTCGACAATCCTGGTAGCCTTCGAGGGCAGGCTCTACGGCTTCGACAGCGTGGACGAGGCCAGCACCTTCATGGGGTCTCCCGGCGACTTCTTCTACAATAGATTCCTCGGCCTTACCTCCAGGCCCTGGGACCTGGGCGGTTTCCGCTGGCCTCTCCTGATAGGCTTTGCGATTTCATGGGTGTGGATCATCGCCAGCATCTGGAAGGGTACGAAAACAGTCGGCCGGGTGGTCTACTACACGGTGATAATCCCCTGGGTGCTCCTTCTTGTGTTCATAATCCGGGGGGTGACCCTGCCGGGAGCGGCCGCCGGCCTCTCCTACTACCTCACCCCGGACTGGAGCAGGCTCCTCAGCGGCGATATATGGCTGGCTGCTCTGACCCAGGTATTCTTCAGCCTAAGTGTGGGATTCGGAGTGATGATCGCCTACGGCAGCTTTCTGCCGAAGAAGACCGACATCGCCGGCAGCGCATTCACCATCGGCATCGCCGACGCCCTCACGGCCTTCTGCGGCGGACTGGCTGTGTTCAGCGCCCTGGGCTATCAGGCCTCCAGGCTGGGAGTTCCCGTGAGCGAAGTGGTGAAGTCAGGACCGGGGCTGGCCTTCGTGGCGTACCCCCACATCATCTCCACCCTGCCGGGAGCGGCTTTCTTCGGGGTCCTCTTCTTCCTGATGCTCCTCACCCTGGCGGTGGACTCGGCCTTCAGCCTGGTGGAGGGGGTATCCGCCTCGATAAAGGACAAATGGGGGCTTTCCCATAAAAAAGTCAATCTCATCGTCGGAGGAGCGGCGTTCCTGCTGGGTCTTCCCATGCTGACCGGGGCCGGGCTGCACATCCTGGACATCGTGGACCACTTCATGAACAGCGTGGCTCTGGTGCTGGTGGTGCTGGGCCAGCTGATCATCATCGGCTGGTCCTACCCAGCGGACAAGATGCGATCCCACATCAACTCCAACTCTGCCATTCGGATCGGCGGGTGGTGGAATACAGCCGTGCGGTGGATCATCCCCATGGGCATGGTGTGGATGCTGGCCGGCGAGCTTCATGCCCGCAGCGCCGGAGCTTACGGAAGCTTCGAACTGAGAAGCCAGGAGTTCCTGCTGGGCTGGCTGGTGGTGATACTCCTGCCGATGGTGGGCGACCTGCTGGCGTCGGGAAAGGGAACCTGGAAGGACTAGTTCCCGCCGAAGGCCGGGCAGGTGGAGCAATCCGAGGCAAAGCACTCCACATCGGCGCGGATCAGGAAACTGAATCCCGAATCGGGTTCGCACCGGTAGCAGAAGCCGCTGACGTACTGGTACACGATGCCCGCCCGTTCCAAGTCGTAGGGTTCGTACTCCACAGCAAACAGGCGGAACCTCCTGGCCTCAGCCAGGGAAACCGCTTCCCTCTGCCAGGACTCCAGAACAGCTTCGGACCTCCAGTCGAACCACCCCGGAGCTATCACGCCGGAAAGCTCGGGAATCCTCTCCAGGGCGGTGCGCCACTGAACCGAATCCGCGGCCACCACCACCAGCGGGGGCATGTTTCCGTCCGCAAGATCCTCCGCCAGGTCGTTCCCCCGATCGCCGGCGGTCTCCGGGAACGTGAGAAGGTAGAGGGTGTCCTGATCCATGGCGCTATACACCCCGTCCTCCCCGGAGGGCTGGACCATCCGCTCGTCCCGGGGCGAGAAGAAGTGGGCCGCCAGCCCCCGGACGCCAACCACCAGGAAGTACACCGCAACGAACACCGCCAGAACCCTGGCGACGGCGGTAAACCACTTTCTGGCGGTGAAGAGCCCGGCGATGGACAGGGGCAGCATATAGACGGTGGTCCCCAGAAAGAACCCGGCGAACAGCAGCGCTCCGTTGAACGCTCCTCCGGCCTCCAGAGCGCTGGTGAGAGCGATAAGAAATGCGGGGCAGAGGGAGAACCCGGTGAGTATCCCCAGAAGGAACGGGCTCCCGGTGAACTTCATCCACTTCGAGACGCCGCAGCCGCCGCACTTCCGGTTCACCCTCAGGGTGCTGACCATGAGGAAGGCGCTGAAGAGGATGTATCCGGAGTACGCCATGGGTATTCTCACGCTGTTGGGAATGGTTCCGCCCAGGAGCCCCACAAGGGCTCCGAAGCAGACATAGGCGGCGAACCTTCCCAGGTTCAGGGTGAGAAGGACACCAAGGGATTGCCGGCCGGTCCGTTTCTCGCTGAACAGGTAGGCGGCGTACACCGGTCCGCAGGAGGCCAGGCAGGAAACCCCTGTGGCGAGTCCCAGGGTCAGACCCTCAACAAACCCCAAAAAGCCCGCCTTCCCGGTTGGTCTGAGTCAGCTCTACAGGTGCGCCGCCGGATGGAAGGCCACACCGCCCTGAATCGAGTTCCAGGTTTCCGTGTACTCCAGTTCCGACGCCTGCCGGCGCAGGATGAACCAAGCGGAAATCCCGTTTTTCATCCTGTACTCCAGGCCGCCCCCGTAGGTTTCCCTTCTCCGGGAGCCGCCTGTGCCGGCGATGCTGCTGGGCCCCTCCCATATTCTTCCGCTGACAAGCACCGAAAGACCCCGGTAGACCCCCACCCGGGTCTCAAGTTCACCGGACCCGGTGCTCACGAAACTCCTGGTGCCCTGGCCGTAGAGGCTGATACTGGAGGGGTGGTCTCCCCAACCCCGGAAGGCCAGCCTGAGTCTGGCTCCGGCCTGGAAGGCAGCCAGGCGGGTGACATCTTCATCGAAATCCAGGGTCTGGGCCACGGTGAAGTTGAAGGTAAGGTTCCGGGCCAGGGTCTGCACCGCCCGGACCCTGCCGGTGGCCCTGTCGGGCAGCGGGTTGCCGTTGTGATCGTCACCGCCCTGGAACGACCAGACCACGTCCGCCATGAGCTGTGTCCTGGTTGGTATGGTTCTGGGCGCCAGGGAGGCCGCGATGTTCAACCGGCTGTAGCCCCTTTCAAAATCAGTCTCATCAATGGTGGTGTTCCCGGCGAGGCCGCTTATCCCCAGGTCCACGCCCAGGGGGGAACTCCATACCGCTCCCCCTCCGGCCATGATCTCGGCCCAGGACAGTTCGCTGTCCTCCTGGTCGGAAACCCCCCGGTCCCAGTAACGTCCGAAAGCGCTGAGCCTGACGCTGCCGGGAGCATCCCAGAATACCTTGAGCCCCGGGCGGAGAGTGGAACTTCTTTCACCTATGCCCTCGGAAGCGGGAAGCACCACGCCGGAGCTGTCAAGATCGGTGGTGAACCGGAACTCCGGCTGCACCGAGAAACTTCCTGCGGTGTAGTCCAGGTTCAGGGTTGTCTCCGAGCGGTTCCGGGAGAACCTGGGAAGCGCCGCGTTGTCCTCGGACGCCTTCCTGTAGGTCTGCTCCAGGCGCAACACCCAGGGACCCTGAAAGAGCCTGACCCCCGCGGAGGCGTCGAAGTACGAACCGCCCCCATAATAGACGCTGTCCTGCGCCACGGTGAATCTGGCGTACTCCTCCACCCCCAGAGCCATGCCCAGGGCGGCCGTTGCGGCGAGAAGAAGAACGGCGGTTCTCATCAGTACACCGCCCCTTCAGGACAGATCTCCACACAGCGGTAGCACAGCCGGCAGAGGCTCGGGTTTATCACCGCATCGCCGTCAATGACCTCGATGGCGTTGTACGGGCACACCTTCTCGCACTCGCCGCAGCCTATGCAAAGGCCGGGGTCCACCACCAGCCCGGTGCTCTCCGTGGGAGCCGAGCAAGAGACCAGCAGAAGGACCAGACCGATCAGCGCCGCCTCAATGTATCGCGTCATACGTGCACACCCCCTGGCACAGACCGCAGCCGATGCAGGTCTCCGGGTCTATCCGCGATTTTCCGTTCTCGATGGAGACCGCCCCGGTGGGACACACCCTGGAGCAGTCGCCGCACCCGGAACACTGGGCCGGCTCCACCCAGTACCTCACCGCCCCCAGGGCCGCCGCGGCGGCCAGGCAGACCAGCAGAATCATCCCCCCCCGAAGTCTCATGTCAGTACACCTCGAATTCCAAGTCCAGGGAGATCTCCTCCTGGTCCTTCACCCCGTAGAGCTTCATGTTGCCAGCGTCCACGGTGACGATGGCCCCCGTGGGACAGGAGGTCGCGCAGAGGCCGCACTGGATGCACAGTTCGGGATCTATGCATGCCTTGTTGTCCTCGGTGATGCTTATGGCCCCCACGGGACATGTTCCCACGCATATCCGGCACCCGATGCAGGTATCGGGGTTCACGATGTAGTCTTCAGAGAGTTCCACGGAGGTTTGCTCCATGGGGAGTTCCGCCAGCACCCTGCCGAAGGCGGTGACCCTCAGGGCTTCGTATTCGCCTTCCACCGGCGCCCATCCCAGGGTGAACATGCCCGCCGCGGACACCGCCGCCACGGTCAGGAGGATGAAAGGATGCTTCTTCATTCCGTTCCCTTCGAAGAGATGATTACCTGTCCGGCGGAGGAGGCGGCACTTCCGGCAGAATACCGGCCGGGAGCACCAGCCGTCTGACCGCCTGATTATGCTGGTAGTACTCGTCGGGATTGATCACGTCCCTGTAGTTCCAGCACTCCAGGAAGCACTGGCCGCAATGGATGCAGAGGTCGTAGTTGATGTACACCATTCCCGGAAGACCGTACACGTTGTCGAGATCCTGCCAGATCGCACCCTCGGGACAGGATGGGCCGGTGTACGATCCAGCGTCGTTGTACTCCATGAGCAGGGCGCAGGTGGTGCAGGAGCCTTCGGGGCTGGATGTCATGCACCTCAGACAGCCGCCGGCAGGTATGGAGTCGTAGATGAAATTGACTATCTGCATGGCCTCCAGGGAAGTCTGTATGTCCTGAGATGCCTCGGTATCGCTGAAGAAGGCTCTGATGCCGACGTAATAGCCGACTCCGAGGCGGCCTCCCTCGATGGCGTTCACCGGGCAGGCGTCCTGGCAGAGGCCGCAGCTTCCGCAAAGCGTTTCATCTATCACCGCGATTCCGTTTTCAACCTTGATCGCGACGTTGGGAAGGATCGGACAGGCGGCTTCGCAGAGCCCGCAACCGATGCAGGCCTCGGGAATCACCCGCGGCTGAAGAAAAACGAGGGCCGATTCCGCAGGTGCCGGGATTTCTCCTGCAACCAGGGCCTGGTCCCAGTTCTCAGGGGTGATGGGGTTCTCAGAAATCCGGGCCTGGTACCAGGCGGCGCCCTCCACCGGGGTGAAGAACACGGTGAAAGCCCTGTACTCGCCACCCTTGATCCAGGTGTAGAGGGAACCCAGTTCCGGTGACATGGCGGTGAACCCGGTGTCCACGAGAACCGCTCCGGACTGGAGGAGATTGGGGGACATGGGCCTGGGGGATTCCGTGAGGCAGCCGGCGACCACCGCCAGGGCCGCCGCCAGAATCAAAACTGAGTTCTTCAACATGGCAGCCTCCAATCCAAACGCGCCCGAAGGCACGAAAATCCCTTCCTTATGCCCGTCCACGGGGTGATCCGGGCTGCGTCGTACTATCATATAGTAGAGGATTGGACGCAAGGTTTCTGGAAACACCGCGGAGGGGGAAGCCATGAAGATCTCCGGAGTCACGGCAATCACCAGGAAACGGCTCTTCGAAGGGGACGGGGAGGCTGTCATCGAAAGCCTCTTCGAGCCGGGGGATTTCTCCACCACTGTAAGGTTGTGCGCCAGGATAACCCTTCCCCCGGGCGGGTCCATAGGGTACCACATCCACCGCCGGGAGGACGAGCTGTACTACATTCTCAGCGGCGTCGGAAGGGTGGTTGACTCCGGGGACAGCTTCCCGGTGGGGCCCGGTTCGGCGGTACTCACCCGGGACGGGGAGGGACACAGCCTGGAGAACACCGGAGAAGGTGATATGACCCTTCTGGCGGTAATCCCCGTAAGCCGGGCGGAGAAGTAGCCGGGGCCCGTATCAGAGGTTTTTCCAGATCAGCCATTCCCTGAAAAAGGGATTGGCGAACCGCAACTCGCCGGAATGCGGGTAGATGATCTTCAGATGCTCCAGCCTTTTCAATGCCCTGCTCACCGAAGCGGGGCTGGAAACACCCACGCCTCGCAGAAAAGCGCCGGAGTAAGGGGAATTCCCCCCGAGTCTCGCAATGCCCGAAAGGCATCTCATCTGAATGGCGGTGAGTTGCACGAGAGTCGCCTCGTATCCCTTGTACTCCCGGGAAAAAATGAGCTGGACAGCATCCGGCACTTTGCCGAGATCTATGCTGGAATTGACATCGGTCACATCCCACAGCGCTCCGCAGAACTGCTGAACATCCCCTGGAAGGTCTCGGGCGATCTCGAAAGCCTTTTCGAGAACCGCATCCTCAACCGCGCGGTTGCCGGCGGCAAACTTCCTTTTGAGAAACGCCCGGAACTTCTTCCGGTCAAGGGGCCCTACCTCGAAACATATCGCCGACTTGAAGAACGGGCTGCGCGAGTCCGTGAATATCCCATTCATCCTGTTCCTGATGCTGCCGGAAAAAATGAACGGGATGGTTCCGAGGAACTGGATCCTGCTTCTCAGAACGGCAAGGGTTTCACCGGAGTTCCTTAGATTCAGCACATCCTGAAACTCATCGAAAACTACTGCCACGGAGTGCCGGGAGTGAATCTCCCGGATCAGATCGAGAATACCCTCCAGGGAATCGGGTTTCAGAACCAGGGCCGGGTCAAGAGTTACATGGGGCAGCCCTGTCAGGGGATCGAAGGAGAAAGAGGGACGAAGATGGGAAATTCCGCGAAGGATCCTTTCGATCATTCCCGACTTCCGCTCAAGCGAGACGACCGCCTTGATCATCCGCCTGCACAGGCTGTCAATGTCTTTGACTTCAAGCAGATCAACATATATCTCTCTGTAACTTGGGCATTTCCTGATTGCCTCGTGTATGAGGGATGTCTTCCCCGTTCTTCGTTCCCCCTGGATAACCATGTTCTGACCTGTTTTGATGCACTTTGTGATCTGATCCATGAGTTCCGGACGGGGACAGAAATCCCCGGAACTGACGATTTGCCCGTACTTGAAGGGATTCATGAACTTACCTTTCGTGAATTGTGCATATCTGCATTACGCATATTAGCATAACGCAGATTTGCAGAATGTCAATTCGTCTGCGTTTGAAAGACTAACACTTCAGGATACTGGATTGGCTGTGATTCAGGCAGGTAGATTGTTATAGTAAGCCTCCCGGCGGAGGGGTGCCGGAGCGGTTGAACGGGACGGTCTCGAAAACCGTTGACTCCTTTGGGGTCCGTGGGTTCGAATCCCACCTCCTCCGCCAGGAAATTATAAACGGGGGGCCTGAGCCCCCCGCTTCCTTTCGTGCGTTACCTCAGCAGACATACCGTTTCTGTTGCATCTCCCAGGGGGGACGACAGCACCAGCGTGTATACGCCCGGGGGCAGCCTGCCGCCGGAATCGTCGGTTCCACCCCAGACGAGATTCTGCAGGCCGGCCCGGGACTCGCCGCCATGGATCGTTCCCACAAGCCTGCCAGTGATGTCGAAGACCCTGAGTGACGACCAACAGGGCGAATCCAGTTTGAAGGAAACCGTCGCGTTCGATGTGAACGGGTTGGGACTGACGGACAGCGCCGGACGGGAAGGACCGCCGGGGTTCGTGACAATCCCGGTCTGGGTCACCGTGAACTGGATGGTGTCGCTGGCGGCGACGGCTCCTCCCGACCAGGAGTCTGCTATCAGCTGGTTGGATCCCACCTGGGCGAGGAAATCGTCCCGATACGTCCACTTCAGTCCCGTGCCGAAGGCGTAGAGGTTGCCATCGGTTGACCCGAAGTACATAACACCGTCGGTTACCGCGGGAGTACAGTGCAAACCCCACACATCCGACGAGACATCGTGAGTCCATATGATATTGCCCGTGGCCGCGTCCGCGGCATATACAACATCGTACGGATCTTCAAACCCTCCCCAAAAGACAACGCCGTCTGCAACTGCCGGAGAACCGTGAAGACTGTTGGGTATGGACCACAACAATGAACCATCGCTCATCCGAATGGCGAAGACCGAGGAGTCACTGGGAACAGCAGCCCCGCAGATGATAATGTCCTCGAACACAGCCGGTGTTGGCTCGACCCAAAAACTGCTGATCTGGGTTTCCCACTCCAGGGATCCCGTCATGGCGTCGAACCTGTGTACCGCGCCGTCGCACCCTCCGATGTATATCTTGCCATCGACAATTGTGGGCGACGTGTCCCAGTATCCGCCTTCAGTAATCGTGTGCGACCAGACGGTCTGACCTGTCCCGGCGTCCAGGGCGCACAGGGGGCCGTTCCAGGTGCCCACGAGAAAAACTCCGTCAAACGATGCCATGCAATTACCGATCTGTCCGGAAATGACAGTTTCCCATTCCATCCGACCATCCGAAGCCGAAAGGCAGTACACCCTGGTCTTACCTCGGAAACTGTTATCGTATCCCGCGCACGCCACCCGACCATCAGTTACGCAGGGGGTTCCGCCATCAGCGGTTGGGCCGTGGAAAGCCCATACCCTCTCTCCGGAGGCTGCGTCCAGGCAGAAAACGGAATCTCCCCCCTGAACGTAGAGCCGGCCATCTACATATGATGGTGGATCATCATGTGCACCAATAGGATAACTCCATATTTCCTGGCCGGTGGCAGCATCCAGTGCGTGCACCGATGAACGTCCAACCTGGTAAACCACTCCCTCGACCACGATCGGATTCTCGAAGGTGTGCAGTTGGCTGCAGACGGGCGCTGTCCATAAAACATCATCCGTCATCGGAGCCGGCGATTCCGAGAAGCCGTGATGCAGATTGCACTGCATGTATGTCGGCCAGTCCGTGACCAGCCTCGGGACCGGAGCGAACGGCTCCCCGTTCAGGGAGAAGACCACAGAGTCCGGCAGAAGGTTTTCGTTCTGGACGATCGCCCTGAGGGTCAGCCAGTCGCCGTCGTACACGCCTCCGTCAACGGGCTCGATTATGGAAACGTCCACCGCCGATAGAATGCCCAGCAGAAGATAAACATCCATGAGCGCCTCCTTGGGGCAGCAACGTGTCCGTGAGAATAAAATGGAGCCGGACG
>CAZSKU010000010.1:0-83430 GCA_964607515.1 uncultured bacterium
CATGGAAATCAGGGACTTGCTGAAGCAGAGGTGACCCGGAAGGGTTCCCTTCGGAGATGTTCATGAGCGTCTGGGTTCTGATTGCCGCCGCGGCGTCCCTGACCGTGAGGGTCGGTTACGAGGAGAATCCGCCCATGGCGTTCACCACCTCCTCGGGCCGGGCCGACGGATTCTACGTGGAGCTGATCGGTTCCATCGCCGAAGACGAGGGATGGGAGCTGGAACTGGTGCCCGGAGAGTGGGCCCGGCTCATGCAGATGCTGGAGGAGGGCACCATAGATCTTCTTCTCAGCACCGCGGTCTCCCCCTCCAGGCGGGAGCTGTTCCTGTTCCCGGAGACCAGCGTCTACTCCGGGTGGTCCATACTGGCGGTGAAGAGGTCCGAACGGTTCAGCGCCGTGGCCGATCTGGAGGGCGCCAGGATCGCCATGATCCACGACGATATACACTCCATCACATTCCTGGATCTGGTGAACCGGCTGGGCGTTTCCGTGGAACCGGTCTGGGTGCCCAACTTCCAGTCCGCCATGGAGTCGGTGGCCCGGGGAGACGCCGACGGGGCGGCGGTCCCCTGGCACACCCTGGCGTACTTCGGCTCCCAGCTCAACCTGCAGGGCTCCTCGGTGGTCTGGAACCCGGTTCAGACGAGCATCGCCGGGAACAGAACGACGGCCCCCGCCCTCATAGAGTCCATAGACCGGCACCTTGCCAGGATGAAGTCCGACCAGAACTCCGTCTACTACGCCCTGAGGACGAAGTGGCTCTACAGGGAGCATACCCCTCCCCAGAAGATCGTCCTGTACGCCCTGGGTTTTCTGGCGGGAGCGGTGGTTATCTCCATCATCGTGGGCAACCTCAGGCTCATGAGGGAAATCAGGAAGAAGAACCGCGCCCTTAGGATCAACTCGGCCCTGGCCACCATCGCCGGCACGGCAAATGAGGCGGGAAGCCTGAGCGAGCTGTGCTCCAGGGTGGTGGAGGCCCTGGCCGGGCTCCTGGAAACGACGAACCTCTACGTGGCCGTCCATTTGCCGGACCGTGACGAGTTCATCATTCCGAAGTACCTGGACCGTTTCGACGACGACACAAGGGTTGACAACCCTCATTCCCTGACCCACCTGGTCTTTCATACCAATCGCTCCATTCGCTGGGACAGGGCCCGGATCCAGGCCCACTACCGGGAGAGCGGCGGATCGGTCGTGGGAACCCCCGCCGAACAGTGGATGGGGGTGCCCGTTCGGGCGGGCCGGGACACGGTTGGGGTCGTGGCGGTACAGAGCTACGATGATCCCGAGCAGTTCGGCCCCGGCGATCTGGAGCTTCTGGAGGGGGTGGGAGCACAACTGGGCGGGTCCATACTTCGCCTGCGGGCCATAGAGGACCTCACCGCCTCCCGCCGGCGGCTCTCCAGGCTGATGATCGCCGATCCCTCGGCGGTGGTGCTGCTGGACGTTTCCGGAACGGTGCAGGACTGCAATCCCCAGGCCCTGGATCTCCTGGGCCGTCCGGAAGGCGGGCTTATCGGAGAGGATTTCTTCCGTCTGCTGAAGAGAGGTGCCGAGAGGCTCAGACAGTTCCTGGACTCGGCCTCCCCGGACGGAAGCTTCCGGTTCATCGGCCAGCTTTCCCGGCGGGACGGGTCGTTTTTCCCCTTCGAGGCCAGGGCCTCGGTGTTCGAGGATGCGGGTGGAAGGCTTTTCTTCCTGGGAATCCAGGATGCCACCCGCAGGCTGGCACTGGAGGCGGAAGCGGCCAGGAATGAACGTCTGGAGTCGGTGGGGGTTCTGGCGGGGGGAATAGCCCACGACTTCAACAACATCCTCACGGGGATACTGGCGAACCTGAGCCTTCTGAAGATGGAGAAGCCGGGCTCGCCCAGGTTCTCAGACCTGGCGGCGGAGGCGGAAAAGGCTGCGGTGAGCGCCAGGCATCTGACCAACCAGCTCCTGACCTTTTCCCAGGGGGGAGCGCCCGTGAAACGAACGGTGCCCACGGCGGAACTGCTGGAACAGGCCGCCCGATTCCTTCTCCGGGGATCGGGGGTTTCCTTCTCCATCGAGGCGGAACCCGAACTCTGGAGTCTGGAGGCGGACCCGGAGCAGTTCTCCCAGGTGGTTGGAAACCTGGTGCTCAATGCGAAACAGGCCATGAACGAAAGCGGAAGTCTCAACATCTCCGCCTCCAACATGACCCTGGATCTGCCCCAGGAGGAGGGGCTGGCGGCGGGCAGGTACGTGAGGCTCCTGTTTCAGGATTCCGGCCCGGGGATTCCCCTGGACATCGCGGACCGGGTCTTCGACCCCTACTTCACCACCCGGGAGAAGGGGCACGGTCTGGGGCTCACCACCAGCCATTCCATAGTAGCCAGGCACGGCGGAATCATCAGGATACTTCCCTCGCAGAAGGGGGCGCTGTTCGAGGTGGTGATGCCCGCCGCGGGTTCCGGGACGCCGAAAACCCCGGAATCCCGAAAACCGGCACTCGAGCGGCAGGGCAGGATACTTGTGCTGGACGACGAGGAGATCGTGAGGACCGCGGCGAAGAACCTCCTGGAGGCCCTGGGATGCGAATCGGACCAGGTTTCCGACGGAGAAACCGCGGTGGCCATGTACCGGAGGGCTCTCCAGGAAGGCAGACCCTACGACGCGGTGATCATGGACCTGACGGTCCCGGGGGGAATGGGCGGGGAGAGGGCGGTCAGGGAGGTCCTCGCGGTGGACCCTGCCGCGAGGGTCATAGTCTCCAGCGGCTACGCCGGTAACAGCATCATGGCAAGCTATCTCGATTTCGGATTCAGCGGCGTGCTCAGCAAGCCCTACACGCTCTCGGAGCTGTCCGAGGTGATCCGCAGGGTGTTGAAGGACTGACACATCGCCCGCCGAAGCAGTGAAAACCGTTGTGATGGAACACAATGGCGGGTTGGATTGTATATTCCCCGGGGATACACACAAGGAGGATCAATGACAAAGACCCTGATCCGGGCCTCCGGTGCTCCAGAGCCCGTGGGCCCCTACAGCCAGGCGGTTTCCGCCGGCGGTTTCATCTTCGCCAGCGGCCAGCTGGGGGTGGATCCCTCCACGGGAACCATGCTCCCGACCGTGGAAGCGCAGGCTGAACAGGCCTTGAAAAACCTAAGGGCCGTCCTTGAGGCCGGCGGCTCATCCCTGGACCTGGTGCTGAAGACCACCGTCTTCCTCGCGGACATGAAGGATTTCGCCCCGGTGAACCGGGTCTACGCCGGCTTCTTCAGGGAGCCCTTTCCAGCCAGGGCCGCCTTCCAGGTGGCAGGCCTTCCCCTGGGCGGGCTGGTGGAGATAGAGGCCGTGGCCCTTTCCGGAAGGGAATGACATGCTGGGGCTGGTGTGGTCCACAGTCGCCGCCTCCGACGGCTTCACCAAACTGATTCTCCTGTTGATCCTTGTGCTCTCCCTGGGAGCATGGTCCGTGGCTATATCCAAACTCAGGGAGCTTTCCCGGATAAGCGGCGCCTCGAGGGTGTTCATGGAGGCCCTGAGGACCACCGGTCGGCCGCCCGGAGGGGACTTCCTCAAGAACACCTCCGACATGGGTCCCCTGGCCAGGATGTACACCGAAGCCGGAAGGTACCTGCGCCGCCGGGCCGATCTGGGCCAGGACGGCCCTCTCTCCCAGGAAGAGGTGGCCATCCTTCGGGGCGCCCTGGAGAGGGAGGCCAGCGAGGACCTTGCCCAGAGGAGCAGGAACATCGGCTTCCTGGCCACCGTGACCAGCGTAAGCCCGCTCCTGGGGCTTCTGGGAACGGTCTGGGGGGTTCTTGCCAGCTTCATAGGCATGAGGGAGATGGGCACGGCGGACATCAGCGCGGTGGGCTCCGGCATCGCCGCGGCCCTTACCACTACCGTGGCCGGTCTTCTGGCGGCGATTCCCGCGAATGTCTTCCACAACTACGCCGTAGGCAGGGTTGACGGGCTGGCGGGAGAGATAGACCGCTTCCTTTCGGAGCTGGTGGACGTGTGCAGGAGGGGAAGCATCACATGATACGGCCCCGTTACCGGCAGTTCTCCACGATCAACGTGACCAACCTGGTGGACGTGACCTTCGTGCTGCTGGTGATCTTCATGCTCAGCGCCCCGGTGATCCACCGGAGCGCCGACGTCCGGCCTCCCTCCACGGATCAGGGGCGGATCATCAACAGGCTCGATCCGGGTACCTCGCTGCTGGTGGAGATTGACGCGCTGGGAAACGTGACCGTGGCCGGGGAGCCCGTGGCGGCCTCGCAGCTGTCCGGGCTCGCAGCGGAAGCGATTTCCCGGGGACGCACCGAAGCCTTCGTGAGGGCAGACGGGGAAGCCCGTTACACGGTTCTGGCCCAGACCCTCACGGAGCTGAGACGGGGAGGATACGAGAACGTGGGGCTTGTTCAGGAGTCGGTGAGTGAACGGCCCTGAAGCCTTCCGAAGGCCGGTGGAGAACCCCCGGGGGGTGGACGGACGGTCCATGGCCATGTCCCTGGGCGTCCACGCCGGGATCATCCTGGCCTCAGTACTGGCGGGGGTCATCGGGAATTCCCGCCGCCCGCCCCTTCTCATGGGCGGAGGATCATCGGTTTCGGTGGAGATGGTGGTGCTGGATTCGGTATCCGATCCGGGGCCGGTTCCCGCGGAAACCGAATTGCAGAATCCCATGGAACTGATTTTTCCACCGGATGAGGAAGCCGTCCAGGTACAGGAAGTTGTGGAGCCCGTGGAGCTCGTCGAGGAGATCGAGTCGGTTCAGGAACCCGTGGAAACGCAGCCGGCGGAGGTTCAGACGGAACATGTCCAGGAGACCCCCCAAATCGCGGAACAGCCCGAAGGAGGCTACATCGGGGTGGGGGCCTCCGGGGAGGCCGGCGCCGGCGCCCCCGGACCAGCGAGCTACGAGGGACGCGTCTTCGCCGCCATCCGGAGGAACTTCGTCACCTCCATGGTCCCCTCGGAGACGTACAGGATCCACTTCACGGTGAACACCGACGGAAGCCATTCCTACGAGGTCGTCAGGCGCAGCGGGAACCAGGCCTTCGACCGGGCCGTGGAACATGCGCTGGAAACCGCGAATATCCCTCCGATGCCCCCGGGGCGAAACACCCCCGTAAGGTTGAGCATAGAGTTCATGGGACCCGAATAAAAAAGGCCACGCGAGGGGAGTCCGTTTGAAAACCCTGTCCTTTGTCCTTCTGCTTCAGGTATCGGCGCTTGCCTCCGAATTCATACCCATGACGCCCATCGGCGCCTCGTGCCTTCCGGTGAGCGTCCGGGTGGAGGGCGGCGGCGAAGAGGCCGAAACCGTCAGGGGTCAGCTGATCTTCGACATAGACTTCTCGGGGCTGCTCGAGACGGTCCCCGAGGACGAAGCCTATGTGAGGCTCACCGCCAGGGTCTCCGGACGGGAGGGAGCCTGGATAGTTTCCGCCAGGGCCGAAGCCGACGGTGAAACAGTGCTGGTGAAGGAATACCAGGGAAGCTCCCTCTACGACATGGTCCACTCCCTGGCGGACGATCTGGTGTTCGATCTCACCGGCGAGCAGGGTATCGCCTCGACCAGGCTTGCCTACATAAGCCGGGGGGGAGGCGACTGGAGGCTGATGCTCAAGACCCTGGACCCCAGGCCGGGCACAACGGCCATGAGGGACAACCAGGTGATCACCACCCCCGCCTGGAGCCCCCTGGGGGACAGGATAGCCTTTACATCCTACCGTTCCGGAACCGGAGACATCTACACCTACTCCTTCAACTCCGGCTCGGCCTCCCGGATCATATCCGGCGGCCTGAACACGGCTCCCGCCTGGAGCCCCGACGGAGGGACCCTGGCCTTCACCCGATCCGAGAGCGGCAGTTCCGACATCTGGCTTTACAGCATGGCCACGGGAACCAGTACGCAGATAACCGCCAGGTCCAGTATCGAGACTTCCGCGAGTTTCTCGCCCAACGGAATGCAGATCATCTTCACCAGCGACCGGGTGGGTTTCCCTCAGCTCTACTGGATGAGCTCCTCCGGCGGAAGCGCCGAGAGGGCGGGCTTTGCCCACGGTTACTGCGACAGCCCGGCCTGGTCGCCCCTGGGGGACAGGATCGCCTACTGCGCCGGAACCGGCAGCGGCTTCCACATCTTCGTGATGAATTCCGACGGAACCGAAATCAGGCAGGTGACCACCCGGGGGAGCATGAACGAGGACCCGGTGTGGTCCCCAACGGGAAGGCATCTTGCCTTCTCCAGCGACATGGACGGGGTGAGGAGCGTTTACATTCTCGAGTTGAACGGAATGAGAATCCACCGTCTCTCCTCCGGAGGGGAGAGCTATTGCCCGGCGTGGTCGCCGGTGCTATGAGAAGGGAAGGGACAGGATGAGAAGATGGATGATCGCCGGGGCGCTTCTGGTGGTTGCCCTCACCGCCGGCTGCCGGGAGAGGATAGATGAAAGCGACGGAGACGTGCTTCCGGTGGACACCCTGGCCACCGGAGTCTGGGAGGAAGACCCCATAGCCGCCCAGAACGCCGCCCTTGCCAGGCACCAGGAGGCCCTCCGGGACGTCTTCTTCGAGTACGACTCCAACGAACTCGGCAGTTCTGCCCTGGAAACCCTGATGTTCGACGCCGGCTACATGATGAGCAACTCCGGGTTCAAGGTGCTTCTCGAGGGGCACTGCGACGAGCGCGGCACCGTGGACTACAACCTGGCCCTGGGCGAGAGAAGGGCCCAGTCGGTCTACGAGTATCTGGTGAACTACGGCATCCCCGCTTCCAGGCTTTCAACCGTGAGCTACGGCAAGGAGAGGCCGTTTGTAACCGGCGCCGACGAGTTCGCCTACTCACAGAACCGCCGGGTCCACTTCAGGGTTCTTCCGGAATGAGCTTCCTCCGTCGGAAGGCGCTGTGGGCGTTCTTTCTGGCGCCCCTCTTCTGCGGCTGCTGGCTCTCCACCTGGTCCAAGGCCCCGGGAAGGATAGAGAAGCTCTCCGCCTCCCATGAGGAGATGAGGGTCGAAGTGGATTCCATATCGGTTCTCGTGGAAGAGAACCAGCATCTTCTCAGGGGCATCCAGGCCCAGGCGGGCATGCGGGACGCAGGAGCCGCCGGCCAGCTGGCGGAGCTGGTGAGCCAGATGGAGGCGGCTCTGGCCAGGTTTTCCCAGGCCAGGATAGGTCAGGACGAGGAGGCCGGCGAGGAACGGACCGTCTATGAAGACGCCTTCCGGCAGTACCAGCAGGGGGGGTACGCCCGGGCGGCCGAGGGCTTCATGCAGGTTTTCACGGAACACCCCAGGAGTTCCCTGGCGGATGACGCCCTGTACTACGCCGCCCTGTGCAGCCAGGCCACCGGGGAACCCCACCGGGCCATTGAGGAGCTGGTGGCGGTGTACTTCATCTACCCCTCCGGAGACAGGGCCGCATCGGCCCTGGCCAGGGCCGCGGCGATCTACGCCCTTCATGCGGCTGAATCGGACAGAGATAGGCTGGAAGCAGTCATCCTGTCGGAATACCCCCAGAGCGACGAGGCCAGGTTGATCCGACAGCGCACCGGAAGGTAGCGCCGGGACCGGAAATCGGGCATATTATGTTGTCAGTATTGGAGCTGCCCGGGTTCTCCCGGGCAGCCGCAGTCATAAAGCGATCTACCCAAGACCCGAGAGCGGAAACCAAATGGCCTACAAGATCGAAACGGATGAGTCCGGCAGGAAAACCGTCAGCTTCCACATGGATGCCCAGAGGATAGACGCCCTTTTCAAAGAGGTTCGAAGGGAGATACAGAAGGACATATCCATCCCCGGATTCAGAAAGGGCAAGATTCCCTCCTCGATTCTCAACAGCAGGTTCGGAAACCTCATCCTTTCGGAGGTGGCTGAAAAGGCCCATAGAGAGCTGTCCGACATGCTCTTCGACGAGAACGACTGGATTCTGTCGGACACGGAGCCGGAGTTCAAGCCGGTTCTGCCCTCCGAGGGTCGGGACTACGACTACACCGTGACGTATACCCTTTTCGAGACTCCCGAGCCCAGGGATTACTCGGGCATCGAGGTGCCCGTGCCTGAGTTCGACCGGGAGAAGGCGCTGGAGGAAGCCCTGGAGGAGATCGTGAACCGCTTCGTCTCCTATGATCCCGTGGAGAGGGCCGCTGGCGCCGGTGATCTGGTGGTGCTGGAGTACAGCTCCCGGGACAAGGGAGAGACCCGGCGGGCCGCGGTGGTCATCGGCCGGGAGAACATGGGCCCCGGATTCGACGAAATGCTTCCCGGTCTTTCCCCGGGAGACTCGTTCGCGGCGGCCATGGAGTTCCCTGGAATGGAAGAGCCCCTCAAGGCAACCACCTTCACGGTCATGGAGGTGAGGGAACCCAGGCGGCCGGAGCTCGACGACGAGTTCGCAAGGTCCGCCGGGGGTTTCGAGAGCATGGAACAGCTCAGGGAAAAGGTGCTTCAGAGCATACTGGAGAAACACCAGGCGGAGCGCCGCGCGTACATGGAGGCGTCGGTCATCGACAGCCTGCTGGCTGCCAACACTTTCCAGGTTCCAGGATTCATGGTGGACAACCTCTCCAGAGATTACGAGAAGAGGCTCGAAGAGGACGAACCCTCGCCGGAAACCCTGCGGAGCGTCAGGGAACTGGCGGAGCGGAAGGTCCGGGAGTTCCTTCTGCTGAGGCAGATCGCCATCCACGAGAATGTCGAGGTTGATGGTGAGGAGCTGGAGAAAGCGGCAGCCGGCGGTTCCAGGTCTTCCGCTCTGGACAGGCTGAGGAACGAGAAGGCTCTGGACCTGGTGATCTCCCGGGCGGTCGAAACCAAGGCGGAACCTCCGGCCCCGCATGAGGATACAAGTGACGAGCAGGGCTGGAGATGGGTGCCCGCCGGCAACGTGCCGGTTGGGGAGGAGGAGTGATGTCTTCCGTTATTCCCTTCGTTGTGGAGAGGGACGGCAACTATGAGAGGTCCTACGACATCTACTCGAGGCTTCTCAAGGATAGAATCGTTTTCATCGGCGACGTGATCACCCCCCAGACCGCCGGACTGGTGGTGGCTCAGCTGCTGTTTCTCGAGGGGCAGGATCCCAAGAAGGACATCAACATGTACATACACAGCCCCGGAGGTTCCGTCTCGGCGGGGCTGGCCATCTACGACACCATGCGGTTCATCAGGCCCCACGTGGCAACCTTCTGCATGGGCAGCGCCGCCAGCATGGGCGCTCTTCTTCTGGCCGCAGGCACCCGGGGCAAGAGGAACATCCTTCCCCACGCCCGGGTGATGATCCACCAGCCCAGCGGCGGCGTCAGCGGTCAGGCCAGCGACATCGAGATCGAAGCCAGGGAAATCCTCAAGATCCGGGAGGAGATGAACGCAATTCTCGCGGAGAGCACCGGTCAGCCGGTGGAGCGGATCGCCCGGGACACCGACAGGAACTTCTGGATGAACGCCGTTGAATCGGTGGAGTACGGTCTGGTGGACAATATACTGGACAAGAGGCTCTGAGATGCCCAAGGAGAAACGCTGTTCCTTCTGCAACCGGGCTTCCGAGGAGGTGAACCAGCTCATCCAGGGTCCCGGGGTGTGCATCTGCGACGACTGCGTTCGCTACTGCAGCGAAATCATCTCCGAAACCCCCGGCAAGGGAGAGGAGAAGGCCTCCAAGGGTTTTCTCAGCAAGGGTCTTCCTTCGCCCAGGGAAATAAAGGAACAGCTGGACCAGTACGTGGTTGGCCAGGAGAGGGCCAAGAAGGTTCTATCCGTGGCGGTCTACAACCACTACAAGAAGCTGCTGGCCAAACACCGGGGCGAAACCGAAGTGGAGCTGGAGAAGAGCAACATCCTCCTGCTGGGTCCCACGGGAGTCGGGAAAACCCTTCTTGCGAGAACCCTGGCCAGGATTCTCGAGGTTCCCTTCGCCATCGCCGACGCCACGACCCTCACCGAGGCCGGCTACGTGGGCGAAGACGTGGAGAACATCCTTCTGAGGCTCCTCCAGGTCACGGATATGAACGTGGAGGAGGCCCAGCACGGCATCATCTACATAGACGAGCTGGACAAGATCTCCCGGAAGTCCGAGAACCCGTCCATCACCAGGGACGTCTCCGGCGAGGGGGTTCAGCAGGCCCTTCTCAAGATAGTGGAGGGCACCAAGGCGGGGGTCCCCCCCCAGGGCGGGAGGAAGCACCCCTACCAGGAGAACATCTACATCGACACCTCCGGGATTCTGTTCATATGCGGCGGCGCTTTCCACGGCCTCGACAGGATCATCGAGTCCAGGCTGAGCCGGGGGGCCATAGGCTTCAGCGCCCACATTTCCGGGGAGGAGCAGGACTCGTCCATTCTGGAACAGGTGGAGGTCCACGACCTGGTGCGCTACGGCATCATTCCGGAACTGGTGGGCCGGCTTCCTGTGGTGGTGGCCCTGGAGGATCTTGACGAACAGGCACTGGTCCGGGTTCTGAGGGAGCCCAGGAACGCCCTTCTCAGGCAGTACTCCTACCTTTTCAGCCTGGAGGGGATCGAGCTGGACATCACCGAAGAAGCCCTCAGGGCCATCGCGGTGGAGGCCAGAAAGGCCAGGAGCGGCGCCCGGGGCCTGCGGTCCATCCTGGAGCGGATACTGCTGGAGCCCATGTACTCCATCCCGGATTCCAGGGAAAAATCAGGGATGCTTCTGGTGGACGAGGCATGCGTGACCGGGGTCAAGAAACCCCGGGTCACCGCCAGGAGGGGCAGGAAAGCGGTCTGATTTGCCCGGTCTGGAACTTCGGTTTCTGAAAAGCTGCCCGGGAGGGATCGGCCTTCCCGATGACGGTCTGCCGGAGGTGGCCTTCACGGGAAGGTCCAACGTGGGCAAGTCATCCCTGATAAACAGCCTGGCCGGGGGGGTTCAGGTGGCCAGGACCAGTTCCACTCCTGGCTGCACCAGGTTCATCAACATTTATTCCACGAATCACGGATACTACATCGCCGATCTGCCCGGCTACGGCTACGCCAGGGTTCCCGGGGCCGACCGGGTCCGCTGGCTTTCGTGGATGCAGGAGTACCTGGAAGGCCGGCGCCCCCTCAGGGGAACCGTGATGCTGGTGGACTGCAGGCACCCCGGGCTGGAGAGCGACAGGATCATGGCGGAGTTTCTTCGGGGCTGCGGAAAGCCTTACGTGGTGGCTCTGACCAAGAGCGACAAGCTGGGACCGGCCAGGATGGCCGAGTCTCGAAGGGAAGCCGGGGAACTGGGACCGGTGATCCCCGTCTCCTCGGTGAAGGGAACCGGGATCCGGGAACTGCTGCGCTGGCTCGTCCAGGTCACGGCGGATTAGGGGGAGGAATGCCGGTCAGAATAGTTGTGGGCCTTCAGTGGGGCGACGAGGGCAAGGGCAAGATGGTGGACCGCCTGGCGGAGGACGCCTCGGCGGTGGCCAGGTTCTCCGGCGGGGCGAACGCCGGTCACACCGTAAAAACCCCAGCCGGCAGGTTCGCCCTGCACCAGCTTCCCTCCGGGGTTCTCCGGGAGGGGGTGCTGGGGATCATAGGATCGGGCTGCGTGGTCGACCCCGGGGCTCTGCTGGAGGAGATGGAAAATCTGGAGAAGGCCGGGGTGTTCCTGGGCGACAGGCTCATCGTGAGCGGCAAGGCTCACCTGGTTCACCCCGCGGCAAAGGTGACCGAGGCCCTGTCGGAAAGCGGCGGTGAAAGAAGGATCGGCACCACAGGCCGGGGGATAGGCCCCACCTACGTGGACAAGTTCAGCCGCCGGGGCATCCGCCTGGAGGACATTTCCATGCCCGGGAGGTTCGCCGGGGCCGCCGAACAGAGGACCGAAAGCTGCATACGTGAGTCGGGGCTCGATGAATCCAGCGCCTCTGAACTCAGGGAACAGACCGGTCTCTTCATCAGGGCCGCCCTTTCCCTGGCCAGATACACCGGGGACGCTTCCTACGCGTTATCCAGAATACTGGACGGGAACGGAACGGTGATCGCCGAGGGAGCCCAGGGCACCCTGCTGGACCCGGACCACGGCACATACCCCTACGTGACCTGCGGCCAGTGCGTCAGCGGGGCGGCCTGCACCAGCCTGGGCTTCGGCCCCGGCAGGGTGGACCAGGTGACGGGGGTTCTGAAGGCCTACAGCAGCCGGGTCGGCGAGGGGCCGTTTCCCACGGAGCAGGCCAACGAGCTGGGAGACAGGATCAGGCAGGCTGGCAACGAGTACGGCACCACCACGGGAAGACCCCGAAGGTGCGGCTGGCTCGACGGTGTCCTGGCCCGGTACGCGGTTCGCCTCAACGGGTGCGACTGGCTGACTATAACCCTTCTGGACGTGCTTTCGGGCTTCGATACCCTTCAGGTCTGCACAAGGTACGAGCTGGACCCCGAACAGGACCTGGCCCTCTTCGAGACAGGAGTCCGGCTCGGTTTTCACGTTCCCGTGTACGAGAGCCTTCCCGGCTGGAAGGAAGACATTCGGGGCGAGACCCGGTGGGATTCCCTGCCGGAGAACGCCAGAAGGTACGTACTGGCCGTGGAGAAGCTCGCCGGTGCGCCCGTCAGGGCGGTATCCACGGGGCCTGAACGGGACCACCTTATCGTCAGGGACCTCTGAGGGTGGACCGTCCCCACTGGCCCGGACACCTGTTCGATACCCACTGCCACCTGCACTTCCCCGAGTTTTTCGACGACCTGGACCAGGTGCTGGACAGGGCGCTGAAGGCGGGAATCAGGGGTATCCTTGTTCCCTCGGTGGACCTTCCCTCGAGCCGCGCATCCAGCGGCATCGCCGGAGAATGGGGTCTGTGGTCGGCGGCGGGTTTGCACCCGAATCATCTGGAAGAGGCTTCGGAGGATAGTTTCCACGGGATAAGACGGCTCTGCCTTCTTCCCCAGGCGGCAGCCGTGGGCGAAACCGGCCTGGACCACTACCGCGACCGTTTTCCCCGGAAACTCCAGCTCCACTGGTTCCAGCGGCAGATCGGCCTTGCGGAGGCCCTGGGGCTGCCCCTGGTGGTTCACTCCCGGGGCGCCGAGGAGGAGGTTCTGGACGTTCTGCCCGGCAATCCTTCCTTCCCCGTCATCCTCCACAGCTGGAACGGCGGGCTCGAGACCACGGGAAAGGCCCTCTCGAGGGGCTTCTACATGGGATTCACCGGAGCGGTCACCTATCGGAGGAGCGCTTCAGCCGGAGTCTTCGACGCCGTCCCCAGGGAACTGGTGCTGCCGGAAACCGACGCCCCGTTCCTCCCCCCCGAACCCTTCCGGGGCCGTAGGAACGAACCGGCGCACACAGGCGTCGTTGCCCGTTGGATTGCCCTACGCTGGGGCGTTCCCGTGGCGGAGGCGTGCTCCGTGCTGTGGGAGAACAGCCTTCGGGCATTCAGGCTGCACCCGGAAAACCGTCGGACCCACCTGGTCTACCCGCTGGAGGACAGGCTCTACGTGAACCTGACCGGGCTGTGCGACTCGGACTGTGCATTCTGCGTGCGGAAACGGCAGGATGGAATCGGGGGGTACTTCCTGAGGCACCCGGAGGAACCTTCCAGGGAATCGTTGCTGGCGGCCCTGAAGGCGGCGGAACCGCGGGAGTACGCCGAGGTTGTCTTCTGCGGCTACGGTGAACCCACCATGAGGCCCGACCTTCTGGCGGAGGCGGCTGACATGGCATCCGCCGCCGGCGCTGCGACAAGGCTCAACACCAACGGCCTTTGCCTGGACCGGCTCAGCCCGGAGGAAACCGGGAACCTTCTGAGAAGATTCACCAGGGTGAGCGTAAGCCTGAACGCCTCCGGCGCCGCGGAGTACCGGCGGATATGCCCCGGCGGGTGCGACGACGGCTGGGAGAAACTGATGTCCTTCATCCGCCTCGTCGGAAAACTGGGAATCTCCGGGCGGCTCACGGCGGTGGCGGGTTCCGGGGCGGACATACCCAAGGTCCGGGCTCTGGCCTCCAGACTGGAGATGCCCTTCACCCTGAGGGGAGAGCCTTGAACGAGGCCGAGACCAGGGCGACCCTGAGGCTTCTCGGAGTCTCCCCCGACAGGGGATTCGGGCAGAGCTTTCTGATCAATCCTTTCCTGGCCGCCAGGATAGCCTCCGCCCTGGGCCCTTCCGGGGGAACCGTGCTGGAGATCGGTCCCGGGCTGGGGGCGCTCACCGGAGCCCTGGCTGAGCGGGGGCACATGGTGACCGCCGTGGAGATATCCCAGGCCATGAGCCAGTACCTCAGGGAAAGGCTGCCCTGCGTCAGGGTGGTCCAGGGGGACTTCATGAAGACCGAGCCGGAAGACATTCCAGGTCACCCCTTCCAGTCCGTGGCTTCGAACCTTCCCTACAGCATTTCCACCCCGGCTCTTCTGCGGTTGTGCGAACCCGGCTTCGGCAGCGTATCCAGGGCGGTTCTGATGCTTCAGAGGGAGGTTGCGCTGAGGCTGGAGTGCGTTTCCGGAGGCCGGGAGTACGGAAGGCTGGCCCTGGCGGTATGGCCGCATTTCCGGGTGAGCGTGCTCTTCGAAGCTGGACCGTGGGAGTTCTTTCCGAGACCCGAGGTGGAGTCCCTGGTGGTGCTTCTGGAGAGGAAGCCGGCGTCTCCCGTGAAGCCGGAGCTCTACGGGCGTTTTCTGGAACTGGTGAAGGCCTCCTTTTCAGCCAGGAGGAAGAAGATCGTGAACAACCTTGCCCGGGTATATGGAAAAAACCGGGCTTTGGCTATACTTGACGGCGCGGGGGTGGATCCCGGCCTTCGCCCCGAGAGGGTCGCTCCCGAGAGTTTCGCCAGGATGGCGGAGGAGGTGGGTTCTTGAGAAGACACATCGCCGCGGTTCTTTTCCTGACGGCTTCACTGGCGGCATGGAACGCCAATTACTCCATCGGGCTGGACCAGTACAAGAACACCAGCACCCTCAACAACAGCCTCACCTTCTCCCGTGAACTCACCGAAACCCTGAGCCTCAACGGTTCCATGAGCTTCACAGCCCTGCGGGAGTACGCTCTTGACAGCTTCACCGACGGCAGGAGCGGGCGCGGCTGGCTGAGCTGGAAGCCCAGGCCGGGTCTGGAACTCTCGACTAATCTCTCCCGGAGTCTGGAGTTGAAGGACGTCGAGGGGGATATGGAGCGGGACCAGGTGTACGACAGCGGCACCGGGCAGATCAGGTACGGCCCCACGGACTGGCTCTCCCTCAACATGCAGGCGGGCCTTTTCTCATCCAGCACCATGGAGCGCGACTCCCTGGCCCCCAAGGTGAACGACGGCACCCTGCACGATCTCGGCGCCACCCTGAACAGAAGGCTCTTCGGGCTCGTCAACACCAATCTGAGCGTGACCCGGGGCAGGTCCTTCGGAAGCCTGGTGGACTCCGGGCGGGACAACATCACGGCCCGGGCCGCCTACAGTTTTCCGGACCCGTGGCTCGGAGGCGGCCTCAACGCCGAGGTGAACGCTGGAAGGAACTTCAACACCTACTACGAGGATGAGACAACCCGATACGGAGACACCTGGGGACACACCGAGTCGGTGACCCTTCCCGAGCTGATCCCCGGAATATTCATGGAGATGAGCGGCGGCTGGTCCTTTGAAGACAGGACGAACCAGGATTTCGAACCCGACACCACCCTGGACGGCCACCCCAGCGACAACGCCACCCACAGCAGGAACATAGGCAGCACCATGGTATGGGAGATGATGGAGGACATCGAGTTCAACGTGAGCATCTCCCGAACCCTGGAACTGCAGGAGTCGAAGGCGTACATAGCCGGGGTCCAGAACCTGTTCGACATCTCCAAGGCCATCGAGGACAGGATGCTCTCCTTCCGGATCAGCTACACCCCCGGGGCCAGCAACATCACCTTCCACCGGATAGTGGACCTCTACCGCACCGACACCGACGGCACCTGGGAGGACAGCTTCGGCAACGTGTACCAGGACGACACTGACAACGACGAACTCCGGGAGCTTCTGGGGGTGAGCGCCAGGATTCCCCTCAGCCGGTGGTTCACCCTTAAGGGAGAGATGCAGGGGCAGCGCCGGGAGACCATCTACATAATGGCGGCCATGTCCGGGGAGAGCCGGCGGAGTTCCACCTACAGCATAAGACCAGGTTACGAGTGCCAGGTGGGCGGAGGCTGGAAGCTGGACCATTCGGTGAAGCTCAGCGCGGACTACACAACCTACTTCTTCCCGGAGTTCACCAGCCAGGGCAACCGGCTCAGCCGCAGGCTGGACTCGTACTTCAATTTCAGCCGGGTGAGCAGCGACAGCACGGTGCTGGGGTTGAATCACACCTTCTGGTTCAGGGACCAGGGACGCTACGAGAACCGGCTCTACAGCCGCACGTCGGAAACGGTGAATTCCAGACTCACCCTGAACACGGGCTTCCACGTGTCCGACAGGGTGGGGATCACCCCGAGCTACGGCTGGGAGTACTCCTGGAGCAACAGGCTCGACCTCGGGTACAGCGAAGACGAGCACATCCACCACGTGGGGTTGAGGAGCAGCATAGACGCCTTCGGGGGGGTTCTGTCCACCAGCATCACCAGGTCCTTCCGGCGGACCGGCCCCCCCAGCTACTGGCAGGCCTCGGTGGCCTTCAACTACCTGCTTTAGGAGCCGACCATGAAATACATCCTCATCGCAGCCGCCCTGCTGACGGTGTCATGCAGCATCTTCGAACCCAGGGAACCGGAAGACCCCGATCCGGACCCGGGAGTGCAGTGGCAGGATCCCATTCACCCTACTCTGGTGCTGGCCAACCTGCAGAACTCCCTGGGCGGCCTTTCGGTGAACTACTACAGCGCGTGTTTTCACGAGAACTTCCTTTTCGAGGCCGACCCGCTGGATGTCTCCGATCCGGCCTTCAGCGGCCTGGAGTTCTCGAACTGGGGTCGTTCCGTGGAGATCCAGACCGTTTCCTCCATCATCTATCAGGCCCAGGCTTCCGGCGCCCCCGAGGACAGCCTGGCCTCTGTGTTTCTCATGACCAACCCGGACTACCCGGGCGATCCACCCGTTCCTGTGGACAGCACCACGGTCTACCGCGACTACTACATAGTCGCCGCGGGGACCCTCGGCTGCGGCTGGGACCGGCCCTCCATGGGCAAGGCGGTGATAACAATGGTGGAGGATGAATTCGGCCTGTGGAGCATACTCCGGTGGGAGGACTACCGGGTCTCCGGGTACACCGGCGAACACTACACCTGGGGCGTAGCCAAGGCACTGTACAGGTGATAACCCATGATTCGGCGCTCCTGGCGGAGGAGGCAGCCGCCGCTCCGGGAAGTCTTGCCTTCGATCTCGGCACCGGAGAGGGGGAAATTCCCAGGCTGGTCTCTGAAACGAACCCGTTTATTTTCTGGATCGGTGTGGACAGCCGCCCTTCGTTTCAGCCCCTTCCTTCCGGGATCGGCCTTTCCGTCAGGGCCAGGGTGGAAACGGTGTCCCGCCTCTTTCCACGGGCCGTGGCGGACCTGGTGACCGCCAATCCGCCCTACCTGGTGAAGGGAAGGGGAAGGCCAAGCCCCGACCCGGACAGGGAGGCCCGGCGCCGGGGCGGCCCGTTGCTGCTGTACAGATTCGTCTTCGCCGCCGCTCACCTCCTGAAGCCAGGGGGGCTGGCGCTTTTCTCCTTCAGGGAAGGCATGGATGAGGAGATGCGGACCGTTTTTCGGGCCGCCGGCATGGAACCGGACACGGCCCGAAGGCGGGGGGCGGCCGGTGTGCTGGCCGGCCGGAGAAGACCCGCGTGAGCCGGCCCTGGTTCGACCTTCACAGCCATCTTGTCCCGGGGGTGGACGACGGTCCCGTCACCCCGGCGGAATCCCTGAGGATTCTGGAGAAAATGCGCCGGCAGATGCCGGAAGGATCCCTGGTGGTGGCTACCCCCCATTACTCGACGTCCATGTCCCTCTTCGCCCTTAGGTCCCGGATGGAGAAAAGCTGCCGGTTCGCCGAAAGGGTTTCCTGTCCGGAACTCAGGGTGGTCTGCGCCGGGGAGCTGAAACTGGGCATGCGATACTCCGGTTTCCACCAGCTTCTCGCCTATCCCGGAACCCGGCGGGTGCTGGTGGAGTTCACCCACGGTCTCATCTGGTTCGGAGCCCTGAGGCGCTGCATGCGGCTGATCAAGGGAGGATACCGGCCCGTGCTCGCCCATGCGGAAAGGTACCGGTGGGCCGGCGCTTCCAGGCTGAGGATCCTGTCGGGGTTTGGCGCCGGCGTCAGCATGAGCCTCAGGTCGCTGGCGGTTTCCAGGTTCAGGAAGAGGGCCGAATGGATAATTGAATCGGGCAGCTGCCATCTGGTGACGAGCGACTGCCACGAAGCTGACGACCCGGTCCTCGGGCAGGCCGCCAGGGAGCTGGTGGAGCGGCTTCGTCCCGGTTCCTGGGAGTCCCTGGCGGTTGAGAACCCGAGAAGGGTCCTGGAGGACGAGCCTCTTCCTCCCCTGACGGGGGGGCAGGGCCATGGCTGACATCCTGGTCGCCGGGTCCCGGGGACTTCTCGGGACAGCCCTTCTGGCGCGGCTCCGCGGGAGGGCCGCGGGTATGGACCTGCCGGAACTGGACATCACCGACCCGGATTCCGTGGCTGCGGCTGTGGACTCGGTCCGACCGGAGCTGATAGTCAACGCCGCGGCTCTCACGGACGTGGACAGGTGCCAGCTGGAGCCCGGGGAAGCCTTCAGGGTCCACCGGGACGGGGTCAGGAACCTGGCCGCCACCGGGATCAGGCTCGTCACCATCTCCACGGACCACGTGTTCACCTCCGGAAAATCACCCCTGATGGAATCGGAGCCGCCGGACCCGGCGAACCTCTACGGCGAGAGCAAGCTCGCGGGAGAGCTGGAGGCCCTGGCCGGCCCCGGCAACGTGGTGATCCGCACGTCATGGCTCTTCGGCCGGGAGCGGGGGCTGGTTCCATGGATTTTCGGCTCCCTCGCCGGGGGCGGGGAGGTCCGGGCGGTGGCGGACCAGACCGCCTGTGCAACCTACGTGTTCCATCTGGCCAGGGCCCTGGAGCGGGTGGCGGATACCGGGGCACGCGGGGTGTTCCACTGCGTGAATCCAGGAGCCCTGTCGCCCCTCCGGCTGGCTGAACTCCTGAGGAACAGGCTGGGCAGGGGGATGGTGCGCCCCGTGAACTGGTCGGACCTGGGGCGTCCCGCCCCGCGGCCGGTCTACTCAGCACTGGGGACCGAGAGGGAGGTTGTTCTTCCCCCCATCGAGGAGGCATTGGAAGAATGGTTGGGAACACTCGAATGAAAGCGTACCTTCGGGAAGCCGAGGGCTGCCTGGAGGGCTTCGATCTGGAGACCCTGGAGAGGGTGCTCTCCTGCATCCGGGAAGCCTTTTCCTCCGGAGGGAAACTCCTGATCTGCGGAAACGGCGGGAGCGCATCGGATGCCTCGCATATCGCGGGGGAACTGGTGGGAAGGTTCCGCCGTGAGAGGCGGCCGCTGCCCGCCCTGGCTCTCACCGTGGATCCGGCGGTGCTGACGGCCCTGTCCAACGACTACGGTTACGACCTGGTTTTCGCCCGGCAGGTCCGGGCACTGGGAAGGTCCGGCGACGTGCTGCTGGCGGTCACAACCAGCGGAACCTCGCCGAACGTGGTAGCCGCAGCGGAAGAGGCCCGGAGGATGGGCATCAGGGTGGCGGCCTTCACCGCATCAGGTCGGGAGGCCCCCTGGGCGGACATCCACTGGAAGACGCCGTCCCCGGTGACCAGCCATGCCCAGGAGGCTATGCTCGTGGCCTTCCATGCCCTGTGCGAAGCGCTGGAGGGGGAGATTGAGAAGGAATAGCATCCTTCTGAAGACCCTTCTGGGGGTTCTGGTAGCCGGTGCGACCCTCTGGCTCACCTTCAGGAACACCGACTGGCCGGAGCTGGCCAGCGCCTGGAACTCCGCCGCGCCGGCGCCCCTTCTCCTGGTGCTCCCCCTTCTGGCCGCCAGCTACGGTTTCAGGGTGCTCCGATGGAGGGTTCTGCTCAGGCATCTGGAGGTGATTCCCCTGAGGGTTCTGACACCTCCGGTTCTTGTGGCTTTCATGCTGAACAGCGTCTTTCCAGGCAGGATCGGGGAGGTTGTCAGGGCGGTGCTGCTCTCCAGGAGAACCGGGGTTTCCTTCTCTTCCGGGTTCGCCACGGTGGTTGTGGCCAGGCTGCTGGACGGGCTCACACTCTCCCTGATGACCCTCCTGGTGATGGCTTCCATGTGGGCGGATCTGGCGGCGTCCATCCGCTCCGGGCTGATCCTGGCGGGGGCCGGATACCTGGTGGTTCTGCTGGTCCTTGTTTCCCTGAGAAGATACCACGAAAAGACCGCCTCGGCGCTGGTCAGGCCCCTTAGGGCTTTTGGTCTGCGCCGCCCGGCGGACCGGGCCCGCTCCCTTCTGCTGAGCTTCGCCGCGGGACTGGACGTGATGAAAAGCCCCCGGGACTCCCTGAAGGCCGCAGCGCTCTCCCTTGGGGTCTGGGGCTGCCTCGTTCTCAGCGTAATACCAGTGTTCTGGAGCCTGGGAATCGGGTTCAGTTGGAACACCGCCCCGCTGGTGCTCGTTCTTGCGGGATTGGGAATGCTGATCCCCACCCCTGCCGGCACCGGCACCATCCACTACCTTCTCGGGGTTGTGTTCCCGGCCATAACGGGAGTGCCTGTGGTGTCCGCCCAGGCAATGGCCATCCTCTTTCATGCCACCCAGTTCCTTCCCATTATAGTCGCCGGCCTTCTTGCCCAGGGGACGGACTACACTAAGTCAACTAATCGCCGCATACTATTGTCTGACAGCGATATGCATTCCACGAGCCCCTCGGAGGGCTGCGATCCTTGACCGATCCTTATATTACCTTGTGACATTACAGGTATGGGCGAGGAGCGGAAGCAAATGCCTCATTACGATTACCAGTGCGAAAAGTGCCAACACCGTTATGAAAAGTTCCAGCAGATGACCGATGCTCCGGACACGGTCTGTCCGGAGTGCGGCGGTCCGGTGAAAAGGCTCATCGGCACCGGAGCAGGGCTGGTTTTCAAGGGAAGCGGTTTCTACGAGACCGACTACAAGCGTAAATCCTCCGCCTGCTCGGCACAGGGAGGCAAGGCTCCTTCCTGTTGCGAAGGATGCTGCAAGAAGGACGACTGACCCGGACCGGGCGGCATGGGAATGAGAAGGGGGCGGCGAAGCCGCCCCCTTCGTGTAACCGGCGGAGCCGGTCTACATCATGTCGAATCCCTCGGCGATCACCCAGCGGCCGTTCTCCTTGATCAGCTTGACCTCGTCGGTCTCGCCGTCGACGGTGACCTCCACCCAGGCTTCCTCGCCCTCGATCCTCTCGGCGCCGAAGGTCATCTCCATGTCGGCGAACTCGGCGCTGAACATCTCGGACTTCATGAGAAGACTGACGAATCCGGCGGCATCGAGGCTGCTGATCTCGTCGGCGGTGGTTTCCACGCCCAGGAAGGCCATCATCTGAGCGGACTCCTCGGGGTTGACCTTCATCTCCTCCACGGAGGCGTTGAGCTCCTCGACCTGCTCCGCGGACATGCACTCGATGAGAGCTTTGCCGTCGCCTGTCTTAAGCGCGTTGAAGGCTTTCTCGACGGTGGCCTTGGGTCCGGGGGCCGCGCCGCAGCCGGCGATCAGAGCCACCAGGGCAGAGATGATCACGAGTTTCTTCATCGTTTTCTCCTGTTAGTTAGGGTTTCACTGAAGCGCGAAGCGCACTCCTTCGCCGCCAACCTTCCATTTTCCGTCTTCCAGCACCATCTGTACGTCACCGGTGATCGTATCACCCAGAAAAACCAGCTCCACCTCGATGGTGGCCAGGGAACCGGATACGGTCACATCTCCGGTTTCAAGGAAAGCATCCTCCATGATCCTCGCAAACAGGGGAGACTCCACCAGTCTGACCATCAACGGGGCGGTGCCGATGGTGTCAATCTCCCCGGCGTTCATCCCTATACCGTAGGACGCCAGCAGTGCGGAAGCCTCCTCGGGATTCCCGCGCATCCTCTCCAGACCGATTCCAGCCTCGAGAGAGTCGAGTGCCGCATGAGACAGATAGGATACCGCCCGTTCACCCCTTCCCTCCTTGGCGGCATCAAAGAGGGATTCCAGGGAAAGGGCCGGATCGCCGGAACCGGAACATGACAGAAGCAACAGAAGGCATACTGCTACCGGAACGATTCTCAAAGCCCCCCCCGGGAAAGCGAAAAAGCTTCTCCCCAAAAGAGATTTGATTATAAGTGCTGGATTCGGATGTGAAAAGGGCGAACCACGCCTTGTCCGGGAAACCGCGGTGCTGCATTTTAGGGAAACCGCGGCTGGAAGGAGGCCCCCTCTGGGCGCCCGTATCCTGTTGTTCCTTATGATTGTATGCCTGTCCTGCACCGGCGTGCCTTCCAGGTCGGAGGACGGGCAGGTGGAGGTGGTTTTCTGGCACGCCATGGGCGGGCCTCTGGGGGACATGCTGGAGGACACCCTGATCGCCGAGTTCAACATCCAGCATCCCCACATCCGGGTGGTTCCCGTCAACATGGGGAACTACCGTGCCCTAAGCCAGAAGATCATGGCCTCGGTGATGGCCGGGTCGCCTCCGGGGGTGGCCCAGGCGTACGAGACATGGACAGCCCAGCTGATCCGAGGCGGGGTGATAGTACCGCTTGACTCCCTTGGGGATGCCGATCCCCTGTATTCCGATGATGACTGGAACGATTTCTACGAGGTGTTCCGGGAAAACAACACCTTCGATGGAAGGGTGTACAGCTTCCCCTTCAACAAGAGCGTACCCCTGATCTACTACAACGCCGACCTGTACGGGGAACTGGGTCTCGTGCCAGCCTCCACCTGGGATGAACAGCGACGTCTGCTTCAAGCCCTCTGTATCGACGCCAACGGGGACGGCGACTACCTGGACGGAGGTGACCGATGGGGCACTGCCTTCGGCCCCAGCGTATGGACGTTCGAGTGTCTGCTGGCCCAGGCCGGGGGCTCCCTGCTGAGCGCAGACGGAAACGCATCGGCGTTCCAGGGGGCTGAGGGGGTGGAAGCTCTGGGCTTCCTCGCCGATCTGATCTACCGGGACCGGACGGCTTACCTCTCCTCCGGCTACGACCACCAGAGGGACTTTCTGGATGGGGGGCTGGGACAGGTCCAGGGGTCGGTCACCAGCCTGGCCTTCATGGAGGAGGAACTACAGCGGAGAAGGGAGGCCGGGCAACCGGCTTTCACCGTGGGAGTCGCCCCTCTGCCCGGTTTCAGGCGCAGCACTGTCTATATAGCCGGAACGAACGTGGTTCTCTTCAGAAATGAAGACCCGGAAGTGGTTGAGGCGGGCTGGGAGTTCATCAAGTGGTTTACCGCACCGGAACAGCAGGCCCGATGGTCCGCGGGAAGCGGTTATCTGCCGGCCAGGCGGTCAAGCCTGGAACACCCGGCCCTTCAGGAGAAGTTTCAGAGGTATCCGGGCCTTCCGTCGGTGATCGCGCAGGTGGAGACGGCGCTGTACGAGCCCCAGACCACCGCCTGGTACGACGGACGGGAGTTCCTCTCGGAAGCGGTGGAAATAGCTCTGTACGGAAGGATGGCTCCGGGGGAGGCCCTGGACAGGGCCGCGGCCCTGACCGACGCGGAGATCCGGTCGGAAGCCCAACGGTAAGGGAGATTCCATATGAGCAGGTTTCTTGTGCCGGCGCTTCTGGCGTGCCGGCTCTGGGCGCAGGTACTCAGCGTGGCCGAAGCCAGGGCCGACCTGGACAACGACGGCATTCCGGATCTCCTGGGGCAGACCGTCACCATACAGGCGGTGGCCACCTGTGAAGGCACCCTCTTCTCATCCTCCGGCCTCAGCTTCTACGTCCAGGATGAGACAGGGGGCATCAACGTCTACGCCTACAGCTCCGCCTCCCCCGGGGACATCGGCGCCGGGGACCAGTACCTTATAACCGGGGAGATCAAGTTCTACAACGGTCTTACCGAGATATCCCCCTCGGATCCGTCCGATTTCCAGTACCTGGGAAGTCCTGGTGTTCCCCAGCCCTTCTACCTGTCCCGGCACAGGAACATCAACGAATCCATGGAGGGGACCCTGGTGGTCTTCGGGAACATTTCCCAGAACCACTGGGTCACGGTGGTGGACACCCCCTCGATGTCCGGCGACGGATGGAACTTCAGCGCCTGGAACGGCGACGCCCTGATCGCCGTCAGGGTGAACTCCACCACGGGCGTCGACCTTGCGGGCATAGTCCCGGGAACCCGGCTGGTGATGACGGGAATCGCCGGCCAGTACTCTTCCGCTCCCCCCTACGACACCGGTTACCAGCTCCTTCCCAGGTATCAGCAGGATCTCGAGGTCTCCAATCCATCCATTCCGGCCACGTTCCACCTGGAGGTGCAGGGGAACCCCTTTGCGCCGGTGCTGGGAGAGGTGATGACCGTGGAGTACGGAGGTCCTCCGGGTGTCCTGATGGACCTGACGGTCTTCGACAGGAGCGGCAGGGTGGCGGCCCGTCTGGCCGAGGGCATGCCCGCGGGCGACCTGATGACCTGGGACGGTCGCAGCGACATGAACGAGATTCTCCCGATGGGACAGTACGTGATGCTGCTCGAGGGAACGACACCCTCCGGGGACAGGCTGACCACCACTGAAACCGTGGTCATCGCAGCCCCGTTGAACTGAAGGAGCGGAAATGAACAAGCACCTTCTCTCCTTCATCGTGATGACGCTGTTCTCCATACCCGCCCTGGGAGCCTTTGAAGACCTGGAACTGGGAATCGAGTGTCAGGCCATGGGCGGAACCGGAGTCGTGGCTGCGGGACTCCAGGGCATTCTCTGGAACCCTGCATCCACCGCCTTTCTCGAGACTCCGGCCGCCTCAGCCGCCGGCCGGCTGCCCTATGGCCTCGCCGATTTCACCACCGCCGGCGCGGACTTCGCCATGCCCCTGAAGGGAGGCTGGGCTCTTGGCGCCGGGATAAGGTGGTTCGGGGGGGACCTCTATTCCGAGCAGATACTTCATCTCACCGCGTCCAGAGCGTTGTCCGGGAGTTTCGCGGTGGGTGTGCAGCCTGTGTTCAGCCGGGCTTCCATTGCCGACGGCGCCCAGAGCTATGGAAGCGCCTGGACGGCGGATCTTTCTGTCGGTCTCTCGGCTTCGGTGTACGACCGGTGGACCCTGGGAGCATGTCTTCGGAATCCGTTCGAAGCCCGTATCGGGGATGGCGGGGAACACCTCGAGAACAGGATGGATATAGGAGTCCGGTTCGAGCCAGTAGCCGGCATGGCCTCGGCGTTTACGGTTTCCCGGGATTATCGGGGTACAAGACTCCGGGTGGGCCAGTCCCTCCCGCTGGGTCCCATGACGCTGTTCGCCGGGGCTAGGAGCGGGCCCGCCTCGGTCACCGGCGGGTTTTCCGCCCGGGTATCGGGCGTTGAGTTCTCCTACGCCGTGGAAACCCATTCGGAACTGAACCCCACCCACCAGGCGGGGGTCGGGTATGCTTTCTAACCCCTTCGGCATCCTCTGTCTGTCGGTTTTCGCGGGTCTGCCCGGCCCTGACCTGAACACCGCCACCCTTGCTGAACTGGAGGCCCTGGAAGGACTCGACCGGGAGCAGGCCGCGACCCTTTACCAGTACATTCTCGAGACCGGGGGTCTCGATGACGTCTACGAGGTTCTCGCCCTGCCGGGCTTCGACCCGGCGGTTCTGGAGTGGCTGAAGGAGAACACCGTGGTGATGCCGCCGCCCCCGGGAAGGATAAGCCCGAGGGTGCTTGATGCGATGGAGATGCTGTCCCAGGAGGACGGACCGGGCCTGTCCGAAGTGGAGTACTGGGAGGACCTCCTTATCAGGCCGATGCCCATAGGAGATGCCACCCACTGGGATCTGAGAAGCCTGGACGGAGTGACTCTCATGGATGCCGCCGCGGTGGACGCCAGGTTGAGGACCTCCGGAGCCCCGAGCACCGTGAGATCCCTGAGGGACACCGACAACCTCACCTACTTCGCATGGCGGAACATGAGCGACTTCATCACCACCGACTCCCCGGGAGCGCCGGTTTTCTCCGGCAGTTACAGGTTCGTCCTGGACGGCGGGTCCGGAAGGGACGGCGTGGAAGACAACCTGGAGGGCATGATATCCGAGACGGAGTCCGCCCTGTCGGCTATGGCCGACGGTTCACGGGACTACACGGGAAGCCCGGTGGACAGCGCCGCCCTGGTTCAGCAGCTCCAGGGGAACCTGCAAGCCCTGACTGAAGCCAGGAACAGAACGGGGTTCAGCCACAAGCTCAGGTTCTCATATCATGACCGTTTTCAGGGAGGGGCCAGACTGTCGGGAAGGTATCGGGCCACCGAGGTTCAGGCTCCCCTGTTCCCGTTCATGGACGAACCGGAAAGCTTCGGCGGATTCGAGACCGCCAAGGTTTTCGGGGAGTTCCGCACCGGAGGACCTCTGAGAAGGGTCATTCTTGGAAACTACCGGGTCAGTCTGGGCCAGGGTCTTCTCATGGACAACACCGATGAACTCAGGTACAGGAACACGCAGAGGGCCTGGGGTCTCATGCCCGACCTTACCGCCACCCGACAGCACGCCCTTTCAGGGGGCGCCGCGGAGGTCCGCGCCGGGAACGCCCTCCTGTACGGCTTCGGCTCATGGAACCGCAGGGACGCGGTGATGAACCCCGACGGCACGCCGAATGTTCTCCTTCAGAGCCTCTACCGAACGGAACCGACCGCGGCCGGGGTGGAGGAGGCGGTTCTTGGGGCATACGGTTTCTATGACCTGGGAGGGGGTCTTCCGGTGGGCACCGGGCTGGGGGCAGGTTACATGCGGATTGCCTACGGCGACTCCCTGAACCCGGACCCCGCCACTCTTGAAATTCCGGGGGAAAGCTACGTGCGGGACTGCCCGGAGTATTCGATGATGCCCTCGGGCGACGCCATGAGCTTCACCGGTCTTTACTGCCAGACGGTGCTGGACAGGTTCAGCATTCAGGGAGAGCTGGTGTTCCAGGAGAACGGAGGCGGTGCGGGCATCGCCAGGGCCGACTGGAGGAACGACTGGTACTACGTGACCCTGCTCTACCGAAGGTACGAGCCGGACTTCACCAACCCGTACAACCGGGGTTTCGCCGAACAGCTGAGGTTCGACGACACCGTCTTCGAGAGCCCCTACCGCTTCAACGACCCCCTCTACAGCCAGTTGTCGGGGCTTCCGGTGCCCAAGCCCGAAGAGGGGGTCTACGTGGAGACCCGATACCAGATCAGCCGGCAGATCACCTTCACCAAGGTCTATCTGGACCTCTGGAGAACACTTCCATGGAGCCTGGAGAACCTCCGGTTCCAGGGGGAGGTGGAGTACAGGCCGGTGTGGCCGGTGCGCTTCCGGCTCAAGTACAAGTACCAGGACAAGTACAAACCCAGGATTCCGGTCTCAACCAACTCCAGGACCACGGAGTACACCTTCAGAACCTTCGTTCTTCCCACCGATGCCGACTATGTGAGCATATCGCTGCGGTACGGCCAGGTGGAGCTCACTCCGAACCCTCTCTACGGCGATGACAGACTGATGGACGGCGGATTTGTCAGCCTCCAGTGGGAGCACGACTTCAGCGAGAACATGTCGGTTCTCGGCGGCGCCACCCTCTGGACCACCGACGGGATGAGCCAGTGGGAGTTCGAGGACACCGGCATCGATTTTCTGGACGGCCGCGGGCACAAGTTCTACCTTACCGTGAAGCAGTCGCTTTCCGACCACCTTCAGCTGAGAATGAGGGTGCTCAGGAAGGAGACCAGCTTCCCCCACAACGGATTCTACCGGCCGGACCCCGAGGACAGCTACCACTACCGGGGTGACGGTGAATCGGTCCCCCGGGATTTCGTGGACCGTCTTGTGGACTACGGCTTGCGTTTCCAGCTTGATCTACGCTGGTAGGCGGGAGAAGACATGATTGCGCTGCTTGCGCTGATTTGCGGGCTTCCCGAAGTGCTCTGGCTGGGCGGGTGGAACGCGGCTTGTTCAGCGGGTTCCGCGGGTGCCGGAGGCGGGCCCTTTCTTGACAGGTCATCCTTCGGCGCCCTCGAAAACCCCGCCTACTCGTGTTTTGCCGGTTCGGGAGTCGATCTGACAGGTTCCATGGTGTACAGCAGGGAAACCAGAACCAGAACCGTGTACGACACCTTCGGGGGTGTGGTGGGAGAGTCCGAACAGGCCTTCAATCAGGGAATCAGGCTGTCTCCCGGCGGGGCCGCCGGCACCTGGGGCCTCGGGAACTGGGGGCTGGCGGCGGGGATCAGGGCGCTGGGAAGCTTCCACTACGATTACCGGCGCACCGCCAGGGATGAGTCCTACGTGCCGGTTTCGGAGGAAACCGTGGAGTGCCGGGGAACCCTCTGGGAGTTCGGAGCATCGGCAGGTTATTCGCCAGCCCCTGGATGGGCGCTGGGAGTCGGGGGGGGAGTGGTGGCCGGCAACCGCTCGGTTCTCTGGTCCATGGTTTTCACGGATCCAGCACAAACCGATCTCGCGATGGAAGAGGAGGAGGACGTGGCCGGGGCTGTCCTCAGAGCATCGGGGGAAACGGTGCTGGGCCGGGTCAGGCTGGCCGCCGGAGCGGCCCTTCCCCTGGCATGGACCCTGACCGATGCCTCCGGGGTTCGCACGGATCTGGACGACGCTCTGGAGGTGAAGTGTGGGGTGCTCTACCTCCCCGGGGACCGGCTCAGAAGCCGTTTCTCGGCGGAGGCTTCCTGGAGGAGCGAGGAAGATCCGGGTCTAAGGGATACCTGGGGTGTCCGGGGCGGGGTGGAGAGCCTTCTGCCGGGCGGTCCCGTGACGCGCTTCGGATTCGACTACTCCACCTCCCCCATCCACCGTTCCCTGGATGCGGTGAGTTTCACCGCGGGGCTGGGGTTCCGGGTGGAAGGCTGGGACGTGGACGCCGGCGTCCGGGTCACCCCTTCGGGGTGGCGGGAATCCCAGATTTCCGGTCTGCCCGGTTCCACCACCGGTGACAGTCTTGCCGTGGAAACCCTCACCGCCGGGCTGGTTCTGGGAATCTCCAGAAACTTCGGGGAGGTTCCCCCGTGGCGGTAAACAGGATTCTCGTTCCGGTTCTGCTGGTGGCCGCCTTCTCCCGGGCCGGAACGGTCTATCTGAACATCCTTCACACAAACGACATTCACGGAGGAATCGTGGACGTGGACGCAACGTTCATGAATCCCGACTTCCCGCCGGGGATCGGCGGCGGGGCATGGATTTCCTCCTTCGTCCGGGAGGCCCGCGAAAGCTGCGACCGGGCGGGGGAGTTCTTCCTTCTGGTGGACGCCGGGGACATCTGGCAGGGCACCCCGGTGGGGAACCACGATTCGGGTGTTTTCGTGGTGGAGTGGATGAACTCGGTGGGTTTCGATATGACCACCCTGGGAAACCACGATTTCGACAGAGGGGCGGAAACTGCCCTAAGAAACGCCCGATTGATGGATTTCCCGGTGGTCTGCTGCAATTTCGAAACCGGGGACGGCTCCATTCCGGACGAGGTAACTCCATACATCATCATGGATTTCGGCGGTGTGAGAACCGCCTTCATAGGTCTGGCCACCCCGGATACCCGCACCCTGGTTGATCAGGCCGGTCTGGAGGGGTACCGGTTCACCGGCGAGGTGGAAGCCGTGGAAAGGTACTCCAGGGAGGCGAAGGAAGAGGGCGCCGATGTGATCGTGCTGGTGTCGCACCTGGGGCAGCCGCCCGACCCTGAGGTGTACCTGGAGAGGGTCTTCGAAGCCTGGGACAACGGCGAGGAGTACACCAAGAGCTTCGCCCTGAACAATGCAGAACTGACCTGCGTGGTATCGGGCATCGACGCGGTTATCAGCGGCCATATCCACGTGGGTCTTCCGGAACCCTGGGTCAATCCCGTCACCCATGCGATAGTGGTTCAGGGATACGCCAACGGAACAGGGATCGGATGGATCAGGCTTCACATGGACACGGAAACAGGAACGGTCACCGGCTTCGACTGCCCCATGGGCGACGAATACGTCAGCCTTCTGCATGACCAGTACTGGCCCGATCCGGAGGGTCTGGCCCTGGTGGAATCCTTCAGATCGGTGGCCGAGGCGGGCATGGACGAGGTGGTGGGGCACACCCTGATGGAGATTCCCCGGGGAGCCGGGGAGCACCCGCTTGGAAGGCTGGTAGCGGACGCAATCCGCTGGCGGACCGGAGCGGATGTTGCCCTGATGAACCGGGGAGGAATCAGGGCCGCTATTCCCCGGGGTCAGGTCACCGCAAGGACGGTCTACTCCGCTCTGCCCTTCGAGGAGGATCTGATGGCCTTCAGAGTCACCGGCGCCCAGCTTCTCGAAATCCTCGAGACGGGAATGCAGGGCAGGCGCCGGGATATGGAGATCTCCGGATTCACCTGCAGGCGGAACCAGTCCAGGCCTGACGGGTCCAAGATCGAGGATCCGATGGTTGGAGGGGTTCCCCTGGACCCCGGAGCGGAATACGTCTTCGCCACCACCGGGTATCTTGCCTACGGCAGCGTGGGTTACGGCATACTGACGGCGCTGGAGCCCTGGTACACCGGATACGGCCTGATGGACACGGTGATCGAGTATATAAGGGCCCATTCGCCGATCGAGCCCGACTTCCGCGACAGGGTCGTCTGGGTTGACTAGAAGGGGACGATATTGGGCGACAGGGTGATCGTTCTCGGAGCCGGACTGGCCGGGCTTAGCGCCGCAGACTTCCTCTGCAGGAAGGGCTTCTCGGTGGTGGTGCTTGAGAAAGGGCCCTGTCCTGGTGGGTTGGCCTCCACCCATTCAGAAGGAAGCTTCAGTTTCGATTACGGACCCCACAGGTTCCATACCGAAAACGACCTCATCCTGGCCCGGGTCAGGGGGCTGTTGGGCAACGACCTTCTGGAGCTCAGGCGATGCAGCCGGATCAGGCTTCTGGACCGGTACTTCCATTATCCGCTGGCCCTGGGCGACGTGCTGGCCTCGATGCCTCCCCACAGGGGGGCCCAGATGATGGCCGGATTCATGGTGGAGAAGATCCGGGGACTCCTGAGCCCCCGGGAGCAGAAAAGCTTCGAGGGCTGGGTTCTGAGCCGTTTCGGCAAACCGCTCTACAACCTCTACTTCGCCCCCTACAACAGGAAACTCTGGGGTCTGGAGCCCTCTGAACTCAGCGCCGACTGGGCCAGCCAGAGGATAACCGTTCCCAGTCTGGCGGGGCTGGTGAGGGAGACCTTCTCGCCATCGGGGAAGGTAAGAAGCCTTGCCGGGCGGTTCCATTACCCCCGGGGGGGGATCGGCAGAATCTCTGAATCCCTTGCCTCGGGTATCCGAGTGGCCGGGGGCGAAATACTCCTGAACACAGCTCCGAAGGGTCTGGTCCGGCGGGGAAAAGCCTGGGAGGTCAGGGCTGGCGGATCGGAAATCACCGCTGACTGGATAGTGAGTACTATTCCCCTGACTGATCTTGTGGCGCTGCTGGGGTCCGCTCTGCCGGAAAGCGCCCACAGGGCCGCTTCCAGCCTTCGCTTCCGATCCCTGGTCTTCCTGGCGGTTCTGCTGAAGGAGGACACCGGAGCGGAGGACCACTGGATCTACACCTCCGAGGACAGGTATATGTTCAACAGGTTGTCCATTTCCCGGAACTTCGATCCCGGGATGCCGCGCCAGGTGGTGTTCGAGTTCAGCTGCGACCCGGGCGACCGGGTCTGGAACGCCTCGGGAGACGAACTCCTGAACAACGCTGTGCAGGGGGCGGACCATCTGTCCCTCTTCTCGCCCGGTTCCGTGATGGACAGCATCATCGTCCGTCAGGAGCACGCCTACCCTGTCTACAGACTCGGTTACCGGGCCGGGGCCGGCGCGGTGCTGGATTCCCTGAAAAACCTGGGGGGAGTGGTAAGCTGCGGCAGGCAGGGATTGTTCCGCTACAACAACATGGATCACTCCATGGAGATGGGCCGGTGCGCCGCCCTGGAGATAATGGGGGAGGGCAGCGTCCAGGAGCGGTTCCACTGGGGCGAGGGCACCTGGGCCGATGGGTAGCCGCCGGAGCGCCGGTTTCAGGGCGTGGGCCGGAGCGGTTCTCGGCCTGATCTGTCTGGTCTACCTTGCCGGGGCGGTTTTCGATCCTCCCCTGCTCAGACCACTGATGAGACTGTCCTGCCACAGGATTCCCCGGCGGAGCCTGGCCTTTCCCTGGGGAACCGCAGGTCAGTGCGCCCGGTGCACCGGTTTCTGGGCGGGAGCCCTGGCGATCTCCGCAGTCATGGTGTTCCGCATGGTCCCCGGAACCCTGGGGCTGGGGTTTTGTCTGGTGATTCCCATGGTCGTGGACGGATCCCTGCAGTACATCGGACTGTATGAAAGCACCAACCTGATCAGGCTGGTCACCGGAGCCGCCGCGGGGGTCGGTCTTGGCATCCTGCTGGGAAGGGCGTCGGACTCCGGGTAGCCCACAAGTCCTTTTGCGGCTTGACAAAAGAGCCGGCAGGAAAGAGATTTGCAGGGCTTGCCCACGAATGGACGGGCGGCTCACTTTTCCGGGAGAGGCCGAGCCTCAGGCTCGCTGTTGCTCTTCCGCAAGAACTCTCACCGCTTGCGGAAAGGACGACTATGACCAGAAGAAGAACCCTGATCCTCGGCGCCGCCGGGAGGGACTTCCACAACTTCAACACCCTGTTCAGGAACGACGAGACCCATGAAGTGGTGGCTTTCACGGCCACCCAGATCCCCGACATCGACGGCAGGAAGTATCCCGCGCAGCTCGCCGGCGGGCTCTATCCCCAGGGAATACCCATCCTCGACGAGTCTGAGCTCGAGAACATCATCAGAACCGAATCCATCGAACTCTGCGTACTTTCGTACAGCGATCTCAGCGACAGCACGGTGATGGAACTGGTGAGCCGGGTCAACGCCGCCGGGGCCGATTTCACCATGATCGGCGCCTCGAGAACCATGGTGAAAAGCTGCAAGCCGGTGATTGCCGTGTGCGCCGTGCGGACAGGATGCGGCAAGAGCCAGACCACCCGCCGGGTGATAGAGGTCCTTCAGGCTGCGGGCAGGAAGGTGGTGGCCATCAGGCACCCCATGCCCTACGGCGACCTGGTCAAACAGAGGGTCCAGCGGTTCCAGACCATAGAAGACCTCAAGATGCACCAGTGCACCATCGAGGAGATGGAGGAGTACGAGCCCCACATCCGCCGGGGAACAATAGTCTACGCCGGTGTTGATTACGAGGCTATCCTTCGGGAGGCAGAGAAGGAAGCCGACGTGATTCTCTGGGACGGCGGGAACAACGATACTTCCTTCTACAGACCCGACCTGACCATCACCGTGGTGGACCCCCACCGGCCGGGCCACGAGATCAGCTACTACCCCGGACAGACCAACCTCAGGCTGGCGGACGTGGTGGTGATCAACAAGATAGACAGCGCCTACCCTGAAGACGTGGACGAGGTGCGGAGCAACGTTCGGGCGGTGAACCCCCGGGCCAGGATCATCGAAGCCGCCAGCCCCGTCACGGTGGACGACCCCGGGCTCATCACCGGCAAGAGGGTTCTGGTGGTGGAGGACGGCCCCACCCTCACCCACGGGGAGATGGAGTTCGGCGCAGGTTACGTGGCCGCCGAGAAGTTCGGAGCCGAAAGCATGGTCAACCCCATTCCCTACGCCGTCGGTTCCATCCGGGAAACCTTCGACAAGTACTACCCCGGTGAGGAGGAAGCCTCGGTTCTCCCGGCCATGGGCTACGGTGAGGCCCAGATGCGGGATCTGGAGAAAACCATCAACGGGGCCGACTGCGACGCCGTGGTGATCGCCACCCCCATCGACCTGGGGCGGGTCATCCGGATATCGAAGCCGTCGGTCAAGGTTGGATATGATCTTCAGGAGATCGGGCTTCCCGACATACCCCTGGTGCTCAAGCCCTTCATTCAGTAGACTGTCCGGAACGGAAACGAAAACGGTGAGGCAGGGTTCGCCCTGCCTCTGCCTGCATGAACCGGAGGTGCGGATCCATGTCCGAAAAGCCCGAAGCCGGGCTCGGCGCCAAGCATGAGAAAGCCCAGTTTCCGGAACCCGAGGTCACCTCGGTGCACATCTTTCCGGAGTGGTGCAAGGGTTGCGGTATCTGCGTGGCTTTCTGTCCCAAGCAGGTTCTCGAAATGGGCAAGGACCAGAAGGCCCATGTGGTCTACCCCGAGAGGTGCATCCGGTGCTACATGTGCGCCAGACGGTGCCCCGACTTCGCCGTGTCGGTCTACGGGCACACCCGGAAGGCGGAGAATGCCCTCAACGAGGCAAAGGATGGTGAGAAATGAGCGGCGTACCCTGGGGTGAGACCAGGCTTGTCCAGGGCAACGAGGCGGTGGCTCTGGGCGCAATTGCCGCGGGAATTGATTTCTTCGCCGGATACCCCATAACCCCGTCCACCGAGGTTGCCGAGATACTCGCCCGGGAGCTGCCTCCCGCCGGAGGCAGGTGGATTCAGATGGAGGACGAGATTGCCAGTGTGAGCGCCATCATCGGGGCGAGCCTGGCGGGAGCACGCTCCATGACCGCCACCAGCGGTCCCGGTTTCAGCCTCATGCAGGAGGGACTGGGGTACGCCTGTATGACCGAGGTTCCCATCGTGATAGTGGACGTCATGAGGGCGGGCCCTTCCACGGGGCTTCCCACCCAGGTGAGTCAGGGCGACATGATGCAGGCCCGTTGGGGAACCCACGGGGACCATCCTGTGATCGCGCTGGCTCCCTGTTCGGTGGCCGAGTGCTTTCATCTCACCGTGAAGGCATTCAATCTGGCGGAAAGCTTCCGCACTCCCGTGATTCTGCTTCCCGACGAGATCATCGGCCACATGCGGGAGAGGTTCACCTTCCCCTCCAGGGAAGAGGTGAAGGTGGTTCCCCTCTCCGAACCCGACGTGCCGGTGGAATGGTACGAACACTACCACCAGACCGCCTCCGGGGTGAGCCCCATGGCCAGGTTCGGCAGGGGATACAGGTTCCATGTAACCGGCCTGACCCACGACATCCACGGTTTTCCCACCAGGCGCATCGACGAAGTGGTTCCCAAGATGAACAGGCTCAAGCAGAAGATCACCAGAAGGCTGGACGACCTCGAGCACAACGAGGTCCTGGGGGTCGAGGAGAGCGACTTGGTGGTTTTCGCCTACGGCTCGGTGTACCGAAGCGCTCTGGCCGCCCGGGAGATACTTGCACGGAAAAAGAAGAAGATCGGGGTGTTCCGCCCGGTGACCGTCTGGCCCTTCCCGGACAGGACGGTAAAGGAGACCCTGGACAACAAGGAAGTCATCGTGGTCTGCGAGTTGAACCAGGGGCAGCTGATCCACGAGGTGGAGAGGCTCACCTCGGACCGGGTGCGGGTGGTTCCCCTTCAGCGCTACGACGGTTACGGGATCACCCCCGAACAGATCGTATCGAAGGTACTGGAGGTGTCGTGATGGCGGCGCATCTTCCCTACGAGTACATCTACCTCAGGTACAAGAAGAAGTTTCCCCACGTCTGGTGTCCGGGTTGCGGAATAGGGATCGTTATGGGCTCCATCATCCGCGCGGTGGATTCCATGAAATGGGACATGAACGACATCCTTCTGGTATCCGGCATCGGCTGCACCAGCAGAATGCCGGTCTACCTGGATTTCAACACCCTTCACACAACCCACGGCAGGGCCCTGGCCTTCGGAACCGGAGCCAAGCTGGCGAATCCCTCCCTGAAGGTGATCGCGGTCATGGGTGACGGAGACGCTCTGGCCATCGGCGGCAACCACATGATCCACTCGGCCCGGAGGAACATCGAAATCACCACCATCGTGGTGAACAACAGCAATTACGGCATGACGGGAGGGCAGTTCTCTCCGACCACCCCCGCGGGCACCTTCACCGCCACCACCCCTTACGGCATGATGGAACCGGTGTTCGACATCTGTGGGCTTGCCAGCGGAACCGGGGCTGTCTACGTTGCCCGGGGCACCGTCTTCCATGTCATGGAGCTTGACAAGATCATCGCCGGAGCCCTTTCGAAGGAAGGGTTCAGCGTGGTGGAGGTCCTCTCCCCCTGCCCTACCAACTACGGTCGGGCCAACCGGCTCGGAGACGCCGTGAAGATGATGGAGAGCTTGCAGGAGAACACCATCACGATCGCCCAGTCGGAGAAACTGTCTCCGGAGCAGAGGGAAGGTAAAATCGTCCGGGGCGTGTTCGTTGACCGGGACGACAACGAAGGTTACACTTCGAGATACAGGAAGCTCTGTGCCAGAGCCGCGGAGGAGGTGAGCCGCCCGTGAGGTACACGGAGACAAGGCTTTCCGGGTCCGGCGGCCAGGGTCTCGGGCTGGCGGGAAGAATCCTGTCGCAGGCCGCGATTCTGGACGGGATGTTCGTCTGTCAGACCCAGAGCTACGGTCCGGAAGCCCGGGGAGGCGCCAGCCGGACCGACGTGATAATCTCCCGCAGGGAGATCCTGTATCCGGAATGCCGGGAGCTTGACGTTCTTCTGGCCATGAACCAGGCCAGTACCGACAGGTTTGCCTGCAATGTGAAACCAGGCGGAATGATAATTGTGGACTCCACTTTCGTGAATCAGCTGCCGGAGGGGAGGGTCTACGAGTTCCCGTTCACTTCCAGGTGCATCGAGCTGACTGGCAAGTCGATATCCGCCAACCTGATGGCGCTCGGAATGCTGGCGGGGCTCACCCGTTACTTCCCGTTGGAGACCTGGATCGGCGCCATCCGCTGTACGGTCCCATCCAGGTTTGTTGACATGAACTTGCAGGCCTTCGAGTTCGGACACCGTGTGGGCAGAGAGGTGCTTCACATGGAGGAGGGCAGGATACCCATGGCCTGGGACCGGAAGATGCCGGTGCCCAAAGCCGTGCTGGACAAGAGCGCCAGATAGATCCGAAGAGAAAGGGGGCGCATCATAGGGGTGGTTGCTTTTTGGATTCCCTGGTGTATTATTTTCAAAAGCTTTTGTGAATGAGCAGAAAACCTGCTAGAACGGAGGGAAGAGTGAGATCAGCTGCGATCCTTTGCACGCTGGTTCTGGTCCTCGCCGGGACCGGAACCGCCTTGCCGTCCTATTGGGGTCTTAGAGGCCTCAACAGGGTGGTGGACGCCCAGCCGATCGGTATCAACCAGTTCGCCATGGGTGTTTTCCTTCACAACGGAATCTCCCATGACGAGAGAACCGCGGTCTTCGCCGACACCACCTTCACGGTCGAGGACATGGAGCAGAACGCCGCCGGTTTCTTCTCCATGGCCTACGGCATCAACGACATGATCGAGATCGCAGGCCGGGTCGGATACCTGTACAGCGGCCTCGAGAGGGATCTCGACAGCGAGATCCGCGCCGCGGGCACCGGCGAGTGGGAAGAGGACGACGGCATCACCAACGTGGCCGCCAGCCTCAAGGCAGGCTTCAACCCCACGGGTGACGGCCAGTTCTGGCTGGGCCTGATGCCCCTGGTGGGCTTCAAGGTCTACAGCGGCGGCGACAGCCCCTACGTTCAGGACTACGACGGCTACGACGGCATCTGGCATCTGGACGACCCCATGTTCCAGATGCGCCGGGCCATGATTCCCGAGTCCGACATGTACTACGGAGCCAACGCCCTGATAAGCTACAACGCCAGGTTCGGTCTGGGAGTCCACGCCAACGCCGGTTACCATATGTACAGCCAGACCTTCGAGTTCACCGACCGCCGCTTCGACGATGACGGCGACGTCATCGCCAGCCAGGACATCGAAATGACCGTGGACGACAATGTTCTGGTCATGGGCATGGGCCTGGAGTTCAAGACCGAGTACGTCACCCCCTTCATCGAGGGCGAATGGCGTCTCTTCATGGACAGGGACGAGGAAGCCGGGGACGGCGAGCGTTATGACGAGACCGGCCTTCTGGCGGGCGGTCTCAGGTTCACCAGCCACTTCGGCATGGCGCTGGACCTGGTGGGCTCCATGAGCATGACCGAGTTCGACCCTGAGTGGTCCGATCTGGGGCATGGCATGTACCAGGCCGGCGGAAACCCCACCGAGGAGGAAAGGGCCGCCAGGGCTCCGTTCCCCATGGGTTACCCCGCCGACTACGGTTTCGGTGTCAACCTGATGTTCTCCACCGACCTTCTCGAACCCACCACCCAGGGCACTCTGAGCGGTATCGTCACTGACGCCGCCACCGGAGCGGCCATTCCGGCCCAGGTCAGCTTCCCCAGCACCACCGTGCTTCCCGTGGCCACCACCGACGGTTTCTACACCATCAAGCTCGAGGCCGGCTCCGTCCCCGTGAGGGTCGAGTCGGAGGGCTACATCACCCTGAATGAAACCGTGGTGGTAGCCGCAGGCGAGGACATCACCCGTGACTTCGCCCTGGCCCCGGTGCCGGGCAACGGCGTGATCACCGGCACTGTCACGGACGGTGAAACCCAGGAGATCCTCGTGGCCTCCATCAGCATCCCCGATCTTCCCGAGGGATACACCGGAAGCACCGTCTGCGACGAGAACGGCGTGTACAACCTGGAGATCCCGGAAGGCACCTGGACCCTCAGGGCCGAAGCCGAGGGCTACGTCACCGTCACCCGCCGGGTGACCGTGGTCGCCGACGAGACCCTCATCCAGGACATCCAGATGCGGCCCGAGCTGGTTGCCGGCCAGGTCCTCAGCTTCAACAACATCTACTTCGACTCCGGAAGCGCCAACATCAAGGCCGAGAGCTTCCCGATCCTCGACGTGATCGCCGAAACCCTTCTGGCCAACGAGGGCGTTAACGTCCGGATCGTGGGTCACACCGACAGCGACGGCAGCACCAGCTACAATCAGGGCCTCAGCGAGCGCAGGGCCCAGTCCGTCTACCAGTATCTGGTGAACAAGGGTGTTCCCGCCTCGAGGCTTTCCACCGCCGGCTACGGCGAGGAAAGACCCGCGGTGCCCAACACCAGTTCCGCCAACAAGGCTCAGAACCGCCGTATCGAGTTCGAGATCCTCGGACGTTGATCGGTTCCGGTTGGGCGGGGGGCGGGCTTCGGCCCGCCCCCTTCTTCTATCCCAGTTCCAGCACGTCCAGGCACCACAGACGCTCCAATTCCATTTCCCTGAAGAACACCTGCTCCCGGTGGTTCGGCAGCTTTCCGGAGAGGGCGGCCAGGTCGTGGAATCCCTGGAGCAGGACTCCCAGACGGTCCTCGAAAAAGCTCTCCCGGGGCGCAACACCAGGCGGAAGCGGCACAACGGTCACCGTCTCCCCGGCGCAGGCGGCCAGCCACTTCCTGTCGGAGCATCCCCGGGCTATCACCGAGGTCCGCAGCCTGCCTGCCCTTCCCAGGATGGCGGCCGTCCTGTCGTTGTAGTCCGGCGGGCGGCGAATCTCCGACAGCAGGGAGATCAGATCCAGCGGGAAAGGGCTTTCCGTTTCGAGCACCACGTCGAGAACGCAGTAGGGGTCCCGTTCGAACCTGGCGGCGGTCGCCGAGAGGATCCTGTGCCGGTGGGCCCATAAATCTCCCCCGGTGACCCTGAGAACTCCGTGTCGGCCTCCGATTACTGGTTCGACGGGAAGCCTGAGATCCAGAAGCCCTGCTTTCGGCCATCCGTCGCAGAGCACCGGTCTGGGTTCCATGTCCAGGTCGTAGCCCAGAAGGGAACTCAACTCCTCCCTGACGGCGGCGAGGTGCGACATTGAAAGGCCCGGCAGGGAGGTGACCCAGTAGGGCGGGCGGTTCATGTGGGCGAGGCTCAGCCTCCTCGCCCGGCTTCGTATCACTGTGCCCGGAAGAACCGAAAGGTAGAAGACCTGAAGGCTCTCCCCCAGGCCGAGGGAACGGAGGCGCTCTCCCGCGGCGATGATTCCCTCCGGGGTGTCCCCCGGAAGCCCGAGGATCAGGTCCACCACTGGTTCGACTCCGGCTTCCTTCAGGGCCAGGGCGCCGCGGATGGTTCTCTCCGGGTCGTCCCTTCGTCCCATGGCCCTGAGAACAGAACGGTCCAGGGACTGAAGGCCCACCTCCAGGGAATGGAAACCGGCCTCAGCCAGGGCGGCCGGATCCAGGTTTCCCGTTCCGGCCCTGACCTCACCGAAGCATGACAGACCCATGCCCTTCATGCCGGAGAGCATTTCGGAAAGGTCCTGCCTTCCGTTGAGGGTCGGATCGAGGAAGACGATTTCGGTTCTTCCAGCTGCCCGGTGCGCTTTCAGGGTTTTCAGAGCCCGGTCCGCGGGGATCTCCCTGGGTTTCGGGCAGATCCTTCTGTATGAGCAGTAGGCGCAGCCGTGGGGACAGCCCCTGACGGTCTCCAGATGGGCGGGCAGGTCCGAGGCGCTTTCCATGTGACCGGTAAAGTACGGATCGGGCCATTCGTCGGGCAGGAAGCTGCACCTTCCGGTGGAGAGGAATCCTCCCCGGCGTCCGGCGGCATCCCGGAGAAAGCCTGTTTCACCTATCCGTAGGGCAAAGGGCTCCCCCTCCCCCTCCACCAGAAGATCGAAAACCCTTGATTCCCTTAGCCATAGGTTGTCTCCCGTGACCTCAGGGCCTCCTCCCAGGATGAACGCCTCCGGCACCAGTCTTCTGATCTGCCCCGCGAGCCACATGCTTCTCTCGACGTTCCACATGTACAGCGTAAACCCGACCGTCGCGGGCTTCCGATCCCCCACGAAAGAGAGAATCTCGCTGTCGGACCATTGATCGGCGGCACGGCATGTCATTACCGAATCAGTTGGCAGTTTTCCCGCGGCGGCTATCTTTCCGGGAGCCAGGGGAATGTTCCCGGTAGGTTCGAAGGCGTAGCCCGGATGCAGGGGAAGCTGGATCAGGAGGATTTCTGAATCAGTCACCGGGAATACCGGAAAGCGTGACGTAGAAAAGCGCCAGAGTGGTGAGCCCGGTCAGCAGATGGGCGGCGGGATGGTGTGCCTTCCGGGTGCGGAAGGCCGCCCAGGCGATCAGGGCCAGGGCTGCCGCGGATGCGGCGCGAATCCTGGATCCGGGGCTGCCGATGTTTCCCAGAAACATGGCCGCCAGGGAAGCCAGGGCGAAGGGGAGAGCCGCGGAAGAAACCCTTCCGGCCCAGTGGTCCGAGAAGGCCATGGGCGGATTGCTGCGGAACAGGCTGCTGTTCTCCCGGAAGTAAGCCCTGGAGGCGTAGGTGATGGAGAAGGCCAGCGCTACTGCGTTCATGGCCCGGAAGACCACAAGCCCCAGGGAGTAGAGGGTGAACCAGTTGTTACCGCCGGTAGGAACGCCCCCGAGGGGTAGAACCATGCAGAGAAGCAGGAAGACTCCCTGAAGAACCTGGATCTCCCCCAGCACCGACCAGTGCCTGAGCACCTGCCTGCCCAGCATCCTGGCAAGCTGGAGCACCGTGGCGGTCATGGCCATCTGACCGGGAATGTGTGTGAGAAGGCGATTCTGGTTGGTGTCCAGCAGTATCAGGATGATCACAAGACACACCAGCTGAACCACCCTGAGCCGTTCCAGAACCTCCGATCCCCGCTCTTCCCCGGCGCCGGCCTCTTCCGCGAACCGGAAATTCCTGAAAAGGAGACCCTTCTTGAGGAAGGACTGAAAAAGCACCTCCTCGAGAGCCAGAAGAGCCATGGCCAGGACTCCAGCGATGATTCGAGGCAAAAACCCACCTCCCGGAATACCCTGCTCGGAACATAATGAAAACCCCCTTTCCCGGCTCCTGGCGCTGCGCCGGGGTTGTCCCTTCGGGCCGATTTGCTATTCTTCATCCTTTCCGGGCTGTTTTGTCCACCACCATCAGAAAGGGGTTGCTTCATGCAACTGCTTGACAGGCTTGACGGGCTGCTGAAGGCCCGAGCGGGGGCTGTGAGAGAGGACCTTTCAAGGGAGGAAATGATCCGGGCCTCCGTGGAGAGCAGAGGAGCGCTGGTCATGCAGTGCGGCGCTCTTGCCACATGGACAAGGCCGGAGTCGTCCGGTCGCAGCCCCAAGGATACCGTCATCGTCCGAAGGCCCGAGAGCAGCGACTCCATAGACTGGACCAGCCCCAACAACCTTCCGCTCACCCCTGAGACCTTCGACATGGTTTGGGAGGACGGGCTGGAAACTCTCTCCCGGGTGTCCGGCATCTATGTCACGCACAGGGTTGTAGGCGCCGATACCAGGTTCGCCCTTCCGGTTACGGTCGTGACGGACACCCCGCTGACCGCCCTTTTCACCGACAACATGTTCAGACCGGTGCCGCCGGACATTCACAGGTCGGTGTTCCACCGGAGGCCGTACACCCTGGTGGTACTTCCGGGGCACAAGCTGGAACCCGGGAAGTATGAAGGAAGGCTGCGGAAAGACCCGGCCCTTGGGGGTCCCTCCACCATGGTGGTGGCCATGGACATGGACAGGATGCTGGGCATCGTCTACGGCAGCGCCTACTGCGGGAGCGTGAAGAAGCTGATCTTCACCGTGATGAACTACCTGCTTCCCGCCGAAGGGGTTCTTCCGCTTCACTGCAGCGCCAACGAAGGGCCCGACGGTTCCTGCGCACTGATGCTGGGCCTCTCGGGAACCGGAAAGACAACCCTCTCCGCGGACCCCTCGAGGGCGCTGCTCGGCGACGATGAACACTGCTGGAGCGACTACGGCGTGGCCAACTTCGAGTACGGATGCTACGCGAAACTCGTGGACCTCTCCGCTGAGAAGGAGCCGGACATCTACCGGGCATGCTTCCACGAAGACGACTACCGTCGGCACGGCGCCATCATCGAGAACGTGATGGTGTACCCTGACGGGAGTTTCGATCTGTTCGACAAGAGGCTCACCGAGAACTCACGGGGCAGCTATCCGCTGAGTTTTCTTCCCAACATCAAGGAATCCAGTATCGGCGGGCACCCGAAGGCGATCGTTTTTCTCACCGCCGACGCGAACGGCGTGCTGCCCCCGATCTCCAGCCTTACCAGGGATCAGGCCATGTTCTGGTTCCTCATGGGCTACACCAGCAAACTCGCCGGCACCGAGACTGGCATAGTGGAACCGGTTTCCACCTTCAGCCGTTTCTTCGGCGGCCCCTTCATGCCGAGACTGCCCGAGGTATACGCGGCAATGCTGGGAAAGAAACTGGAGGAGCACGGCACCGAGGCCTTCCTGCTGAACACCGGGTGGAGCGGCGGGCCCTACGGGGTGGGAAAGAGAATAAGCCTCCCCCTTACCCGGATCATGCTCGATGCAGCGCTCCAGGGAGATCTGAAGGACGTTCCATGCACTCCGGATCCATACTTCAGGGTTTTCGTTCCCGAACGCTGCCCCGGCCTTCAGGACAACACCATCCTCAATCCGGGCAACACCTGGACCGACCACGACGCTTACCGGGAGAGGGCGGTGAAGCTGGCGGACGAATTCGCGGCCTACTTCAGAAAGGCCTACGGGAACAGCAATCTCGCGGAGTGCATCGTTAGGGAGTGTCCTGGATTGAAATGAATAACCGGGAGACCTTCGAGGGCATGAAAACCGTATACTGTATCACTGCAATGGAATGCAGCGGTTTGTTGATATACTTGAGTACGTCCCCAAAGGAGGAGTCATGAAGAAGTGGATGACTGCGATGCTGGCTGTGGCGGCGGCGGGAATGGCCTCCGAAGGCCACGACGACAGGGCGTCTCTGGCTTTTTCCCTGGGAGGAGGGGTGATCACGCCCTGGCTCTTCAGCGACGATACCCAGGCGCAGACCGGGTTCGGGGGAATGCTGGGGGTTGAGACCCCCATGACCCAGGGGCACCAGTTCGCCCTGAAGGCCGGTTTCTTCACCGCCGGAAGCGACAGGGAGGCGTACTCCTCGGTGGGGTTCGTACCCTTGACCCTGAGCTACAGGATGTACCCGTTCTACCGCCGATGGGCCGGGCCCAGGGGCATCGAACCGATGATCGGCGTCCACGCGGGAGGGGTTCTGGCATGGGACTCGGCGGAGGGCAACGCCGACCGGAGCACCACCGGGGGCGGGATCATCGGGGCGGAACTGGGCGCCCGGGTTCCGGTGGGGTGGTCCAATTACATCGAACTCTCCGCCGCCCTGGATTACATGCCCCTGGGAGCGTCTCTGGCCGGGGAGGAGAAGGACTGCGGGGCCCTGAGAATCATGGCCTCGGTGGTGTTCTGACGGGGGTCAACTCGGCTGCCTGAATCAGGGACGCCCCCAGCTGCCCGCACGCCCCCAGGACGTCGGCTCCCCGGGATCTTCTCAGGGTGACCGCCGGGCAGCGCGGGTACAGGTAGTCCATGAACCCCTTCACCCTCCGGTCCCCGGGCCTTTTCCAGGAAAGGCCGGGAACCGGATTGTAGAGCAGCAGGTTGATCTTGCAGGGAAGTCCCCTGGCGAACTCCGACAGAGCCCGGGCCTCCCGGACGGAGTCGTTCACGTCTTCGATCAGGCAGTACTCCAGGGTTGCCCTTCTTCCCACCGCGGCGGTCCAATTCAGAAGACTTTCCCGAAGGGTTTCCAGGGGCACCGCCGCAGCCGCGGGAACCAGCCTCTCCCTGGTCTCCCGCACGGCGCTGTGAAGGGATACCGCCAGACCGTACTGCTTTCCCAGCTCCGCCAGTCGGGCGATTCCCCGGGGCAGGCCTATGGTGGATACGGTGATCTTTCTCTGGCCCAGGCATATCCCGTGTTCGTGGCTGATGATTTCCAGCGCCTGCAGCACCCGGTCCAGGTTGTCCAGGGGCTCCCCCATTCCCATGAAAACCGCGTTGGTGATCCGTTCCGGGGAAGCCCCTCTCAGGGCGTACAGCTGGGCCACGATCTCGTCGGGTTCCAGGTTCCTTCGGAAACCTGCAACCCCGGTCATGCAGAAGGCGCACCCCATCCTGCACCCCACCTGGCTGGAGAGGCAGGCGGTGAGCCTGGGAGGATCGGGTATCAGCACCGACTCCGCAGGAAGCCCGTCGGGCAGTTCCATAAGGAACTTCACCGCGCCGTCTTCCCCCCGGGAGGTTTCCAGGGTCTTCAGCACCGTCAGGGCGGCGGTCTCCTGAAGCCGCTTCCGGAACGACGCCGGCAGGTCGGTCATGGCCTCGAAGGACTCCGCTCCCCTAAGATGGATCCACGAGAAGAGCTGCCGGGCCCTGAAGGGTTTCTCCCCCAGGTCCCCGGTCACCCAGGAGGAGAGCCTTTCCCACGTCATTCCGGTGGGGCGCGGGGCGGGGGTATATTCCTTTTCAGCACTCATGATGGAGGGAAGATAATGGTAAAGCGCGTCGGCATCATAGGCGGAAGCGGCCTGTACTCGATACCAGGGATTACCGTGAAGGGAGTCGAGTCGGTCCGGACCCCCTTCGGCGAGCCTTCCTCCCCGGTGGTTCTCGGGGAGCTTCACGGTGTGTCCACCGCATTCATGGCTAGGCATGGTGAAGGCCACCGTTTCATTCCGTCGGAGGTGCCCTACGCCGCCAACATTTATGCGCTCAAATCCATGGGAGTGGACACCCTCATCAGCTTCAGCGCCGTGGGAAGCCTTCGGGAGGAAATACGCCCAAGGCATTTCGTGGTGCCGGACCAGCTGTTCGACAGGACCCTGGGCTCCCGGCGGTCCACCTTCTTCGGCCGGGGAGCGGTGGCTCACGCCTCCTTCGGCGACCCCTTCTGTCCCGGGCTCAGGCGGATTCTCCTCGGGGCCGCCGCCGAGGCCGGGGCCACGGTGCATTCCGGGGGTACCCTGGTCGTGATGGAGGGGCCCGTCTTCAGCACCCGGGCCGAGAGCCTCTTCTACCGTTCCATCGGAGCGTCGGTCATTGGAATGACGGCCCTTCCCGAGGCGAAGCTGGCCCGGGAGGCCGGGATATGCTACGCCACCCTGGCGATGAGCACGGACTACGACTGCTGGAGGGAATCCGGCGACGAGGTCACCGGTGACATGGTCTTCCAGGTGATGCAGGACAACGCCGCCATGGCCCTGGCGGTTCTGGGGAAGGCCCTCGCGCTGCTGGGGACCGGAGAGGGGCCGGCGAGGGGCTGCCGATGCCGGGAACCCCTTGGTGTGGTCACCGGGAAGGACAGCCGCGACTCCAGGGCGATGGAATCCCTGGAAACGGTGCTCAGCAGGTGAACCTTACGGTGGGCGAGCTGGGTGAGAGGGGGCTCATCAGGCTCCTGTCAGGGGAACTGCGCCTGGACCTGGTCGGGGACGATTCCGCCCTGCTGCCAGGAATACCATCTCCGGCGGTCACCGTGGACTCATTCTTCCAGGGCGTCCACTTCCATACATGGTGGTGCCCCCCGGAAGTTCTGGGAAGAAGGCTTCTGGAAGCCACCCTCTCGGACCTGGCCGCGGTGGGCGCCGATCCCCTGTGGCTCCTGGCGGCGGTGAGCCTTCCTCCGGACACCCCGGTGGAATGGCTCCTGGGTTTCTACAGAGGGTTGACCGGCAGGAGCGACTGCGTTCTAGCCGGGGGGGAAACGGTCCGGGGCGACCTCCTCGGAGTAACCCTCACGGCCCTGGGCAACCTGCCGGGAAAACCCCTTCTGCGTTCCACGGCACGGCCCGGGGACCGGTTGTGGGTCACCGGACCCCTGGGCAGGACTCTGGACTCCCCGGCGCTGCTGGAGAAGTCCCGCCACACGCCCCTGAGTCCCGGGGAGAAACGGCAGGTCGGGCTTTTTCTGGAACCCAGGGCCCGGTTCGACATCTCGGGCATGCTCCGTGAAACCGGATGCCGTTGCGCCATAGATATTTCCGACGGACTTGCCACCGAGGCGGCCCACATCTCCCGGGAGAGCGGTGTAAGGACCGTCATCAACGTCCGTTCGGTCCCCCTGGTGGAGTACGCCACGGGCAGGTCTCTGGAGGCCTTCCGGGCGGGAGAGGACTACGAGCTTCTCTTCGCCGCCCCCGGGGCGACTGATTATCCGGGGTGCCACCAGGTGGGCAGGGTGGAGGAAGGCGAGGGGGTCTGCTTCATGAACCCCGACGGAAGCATCGCCTTGACGGGCGAGGGGTACGACCACTTCAAAGGCTGAGCCCGGGAGGGATCCCCGCTCCTTCACAATCCGGCGAAGTATGCCCTCATGGTAATCTCCAGGTCCGTGCCGGCCCCGGAGAACAGGGCGCTGAGTTCGCAGCCCTCGGTGAAGTCCAGATTCCAGAGGGGTATCATGTCCGTGGGACAGTGGCCCACGGCCATCATGGAGTCCGACCTGAGAAGAAGGGGATCCACCGGCAGGCCGGGGATAAGGGTGTCCAGCACCGCCCAGGCGTGGAAGACAAGGCTGTCTCCCCGGAAAACCAACCCCCCTTCCACGTGCATGGGCAGCCGGTTCCGCCCGGCCCGCCGGGCCAGTTCCCGGGACATTTCCAGGCACGGCCCCGGGTCGTCCCTGGTGCCCTCCACCTGGCCCGCCAGCCGGACCATGCCCGCCAGGACACTGTCCGTCAGGACGCAGTCTATGGGTCTGAAGGTGAAGGGTCTCTGGGTTATCCTCACCACGATGGTTCTGGTGATCACGCCTCCGGGGGGCAGAGAGTCTACCATGCAAGTGAGAACCGGGCCTCCTCCGGCGAAATCGCTCTCGATTATCGAGAGGTGCTGGAAGGGTTCGTGGGAGCAGGGCCTGGGTATCATCAGAACTACCTTCCCGGCGGTGGAGCCTCCCAGATTCCTCAACCGTGCCTCCAGCACCAGGGTGGTGTCCAGCTCCGAAACCCCCCTGGCCCTGTCCTCGAGCCAGTCGGAGGTCTCCCCGGGGGAGGCGGCCGCAAGGGTGTACACCCGGGCAGCTTCCTGGAAGCGCCCCGAGAGTTCAAGGAGCCTGGCCAGTTCCACCACTCCCCCGCCGTCGATCCTGGCCGCCTGTTCCGCGAAGAGCACGGCCCTGAGGGGGACTTCGCGAAGGTTGATCAACGCCCTGGCGCTGTCCTCCGGGCAGTACGGAAGCATGAGAAGCACCGCCGCCAGCGGAATCATTTCCTGAGTACCGTCACAGGATCCAGGGATGCGGCCCTTGCCGCGGGCACCAGGGCGGACAGGACGCTCATGGCCACCGCCGCCAGTGCCGCGGCTGCCACGCTTCCCGGTGAAATGATAACCGGAAGGTTGTCGTGGAAGGAGTAAACGTCCGGAAGGGTCACCAGACCGGTGGAGGAGAGCAGATGGCACCCAAGCAGACCAAGGGCCACTCCGGCGCAAGCTCCGGTGATTCCCACGAAAACGCCTTCCCACAGGAAGATTCCGGTGACCAGGGAGTCGCTGCCGCCCATGGCCCGGATCACCGCGATGTCCCGGCGCCTCTCCACCACGCTCCTGGCCACGGTTCCCATGATGTTGAAGGTGGCCACCAGGGTTATCAGAAGCAGGGCCGCCATGGAACCCAGCCGCTCCAGCTTCATGCTGGCGGCGAGGGCCGGGTTCCTTTCTCTCCAGGTGAGCACCTGAAGGGAATCCGGCAACAGGTTTCTCACCGCCCTGGCTGCGTCGTCGTCGCGGAACCCCGGGGCTGGGGTGACCTGGACGCCGCTGAGGCCGCCCGAAGGAAGGAACATTCTGGCCGCCAGAGCTATGGGAACCCACGCGAGGTTCCTGTCATTCGAGGGGAGGCCTGTTTCCACGGCCCCTGAAAGGACGGCCCTGGCTCCCCCTCCGCTGCCGGAGAACAGGCTTCTCGGCGGGAAGAACACCACGGTGTCCCCTGAGGAGTGCATGAACTGCTCCGCCAGGTACAGTCCCATCACCACCAGGGGTCCGTCGCCCGGGTCTTCGAGCGCCGGGGAGCCCCAGCTGATCATGGAATCGATTCCGGGAAACAGCGGGACGTCCGTGGGGATTCCCCGGACCAGGCAACCGGCTTCCAGGTTCCTGGACGGAAGTCTGGCGATGGCCTCCCCCTGGATGTACGGCACCGCTGATGCCACCTCCGGCAGTTCCTTCAGGGCTTCCAGGAAGGCCGGGTCGTCGGGCACCACACCGGTTCCCGAGGGGACCACGGCCAGCGAGGCGTCCACGCTGACCACGCTCTCCGTGATGAAGCGCTCGAGGCCGTCCAGAACCCCCATCACCACCACCAGCGCCGCCACTCCCAGGGCCACTCCGGCTACACTGACCACGGTGCTGAAGGCCATCCGCTTCCTGGAAGGATGCCGGCGAATGTACCTCCAGGCTATTCTCCAGGAAACCGGATTGAAAGTCTGCATCGAAGCCATCCTGGAACCTCCACGGCCTGGTCGGACTGCTATTATATATGGATTGAATCCGGGGCTACGATTCCCGAGGAGGTTCTTGCTTGACCGGCTTGCTGGTTCTTGTCGCAGCCCTGTCCGGCGGTTTCCAAAGTACGATACGCTTCGATTCTCCCGGCCTCAGGGAGCAGAACGGCGTTTTTTACCCCGAGATGCCGGGAACGGAAACGGTCTTCATGGATACCGGGCCTCTCAGGCCCGGAAAGGTTTTCATCATCCCCTTCCCCCCCGGAACCGAACCACGGCTGGAGTTCCGGGTCGAGTCCGTTTCCCCGACCGGATGGGACGGCCTGCCCTGGGCCGCCCTGCCGGATGCCGAGGGATCGGGGCTGGACTTCCGGGAGGTGTTCAGGTCCGCCCGGGCCTATCCCCCCACGGACCCGGTCCGGATGAGGGTGGTTCCCATGGCGGGCACCCTTGTGGCCCGGGTGACGCTGGACCCCTTCTGCTTCGGAGACCTGTCCCGGTATGCCTCGGCCATATCCTTCTCCCTGTCATGGCCATCCCGGGGGGGGGGCAGACCTGTGCGCGGCACCCTCCTGGAGGCTGTTACTCCGGAAGGTTCGGTATGGTGGAGGGCCAGGGAACGCTCCGGGGAGAGCCCCTTCTGGGGCAGGCCCTGGGGGCGGATCAGGGTTGATGGAACCGGATTCTACGCGGTAACCGGCGCTCAACTGGAGGATGCGGGATGCCCGGCGACGGGGATGCCCACCGCTTCCCTGGCCATGATTTCGGGACAGGCCGTTCCCTTCGACCTCGACGACCCGGCGGACCAGCATCAGACCTACCCCGTGGCCCTGTCGGTTTCAGACGGGGGCGACGGGGTCTTCCACCGGGAGGACACACTTTTCTTCTACGGGCGTGACCTGATCAGGCTGGAGGTCCAGGGCGACAGCCTGATTCACACCTGGCACAGGTACGACGACATGAACACATACTGGCTCACGTGGGGGGGCGCGGAGGGGGTTTTCATGAATTCCGCCGACGCCTCCAACCAGGGCTACCCCTCCTGGGGACCTACCTCCGTGACCATGTCATGGATGGAGCAGGAGTACACGTGGTTCGCCGAGGAACCCAGAACCGGCTGGTGCTGGGCTCCGATTCCCCAGGGCAGCCCTTCCTACGTGCACTTCACTCCTCCCCAGGGAAGCAGCGGCCGGGCGCTCCGGGTGAGTATACTCCACAGCCGGAACGTGGGATACGGAGGGGACAGCCTGGTTCTCAACGGCGTCACGGTGCTGGACAGCACCTTCTACAACAACAGGTTCATGAGACTCTGGACCATTCGCGAGCCGGACCTGAGCCAGGGGCTGAACACCCTGAAGATCTGGTCCTGGAACGACGAGGGAACCTCCGCCTTCAACTACATGGAGCTGGAGACGGAAACCCCCCTGGCCCCCGGCAGGCAGCTGTTCTTTCTGGGCAAACCCGAGGGGCTGTACACAGTGAACGTTCCGGGGACGGAACCCGGCGCCAGAGTCTTCCTCACGGAAGACCCGTACCTTCCGGTGGAACTTGTGAATTGGAGCCTTGCCGGCGGAACCGCCGGAATATCCCTGTACGCCGGGCCCCAGAGGTCCCTGTGGGTGGTCAACCCCGGGGAATGGATGACCCCCGTCTCCATAGAACCGGCCCAGCCGGGAAGGATTCTGGGGACGGGTCTCAGCGGCGACGTCATCCTTCTCCTTCCCGAGGAGCTGATGGGGTACGCCGCGGCCCTGGAAGGGGTGTACGCCTCCAGGGGGTTGTCCACGGCGGCGGCCTCCTACCGGGAGGTGTACGACGAGTTCAACGGCGGGGTCTCTTCCCCCGGGGCGGTGCGTTCCCTGGTGCGGCACGCCCTGGACCACTGGCCGGAGGTTCCCCGGGCCCTTCTGCTGGTTGGCGACGGTAACTACGACCCCATGGGTTACACCACAGGATTCGTCCCCCCGGCCCCGCTGTTCAGGACCCTGGGGGACAGCCAGCACAGGTTCGGAACCGGAGACGACGGCTTCGTGACGGTGCACCAGGAGGCGGTTCTTCCGGAGATACCCGTATCCCGTATACCCGCCTCCACGGGCCAGGAACTCCAGGTCTACCTGGACAGGCTCTCGGCGGTGGAAAGCGCGGGAATCAGCGGTGGATGGACCAACCGGGTGACCCTGTCGGCGGATGACGAGTGGAACGGCAGCAATGTTTCCGAGACCCGGGCAACGGAGATCTGCGAGGACCTGGCCGGCGGGGTGCTTCCCCCCTCGATGCAGGTGGAGAAGGTGTACCTTATCGACTACCCGTGGCCTCCCGGCACATCCCCCGAGGGGGCGCACCCGGAAAAGCCGGAAGCCAGGGAGGATCTGCTGGATGCCATAGACCGGGGTTGTTCCACCCTGATCTTCTTCGGCCACGGCTCCTACAACCAGATAGCCCAGGAGAACCTGCTCTCCACCCTCGACATCCCCTCCATGTCCAACCTCCCCAGGCTGCCGATCGCCTTCTTCGCAAGCTGCAACACCGGGCAGTTCGACCTGCTGGGCACCGATTGCTTCAGCGAAGCCCTTGTGAATCATCCCCAGGGCGGCGCCGTAACCGCCATCGGATCTTCCTACGGCAGCTACACCTACCAGAACGAAGACCTGCTCAACGCCTTTCTCGAGTACCAGTACGGATCCCAGAGGGCGACCGTGGGGGAAGCGCTGTGGGGAGCGAAGGTGATGGCGTCCGATGACCACAACTACTACTACAACATCATGGGAGACGGAGGATTCACCGCGCCCATGGGGGACGACGGGGAAACCGCCCTGGAGGTTCCGATCCCCGGGCTTTTCCGGGGAAGGTTGAACTCCCTGGAGGTCAAGATGCCCGGGGGAAGAACCATGGAGATGAACGTGGGCGAGAGCGGAGCCGACGTGGTGTACGTCAGCCCCCTGTCGGGGGTTGAGATTCCCTGGATGAAGCCCGGTGAGACCGCTTACCGGGGGCTGGTGGAGTCCGATCCCGACGGTCGAGCCACGGTCACCTTCTTCATGCCGGTCCAGGCGGACACCGGCTCCCTGGCCAGAGCCCAGGCACTGGCGGACAACGGTTTCCAGCAGAGTGTCGCGTGGAACCAGTGGTTCGCCGTGGTGGACTCGGGCGGATATTCACCCGACTCCCTGGGGCCTTCCATTTCGATGTCCTGTTCCCGCCTGGGGAGCAGCCACCTTCTCAATGCCGAGCTGGAGGACGAAAGCGGGATCTGCGTGTTCGGCGAGGAGGCCGGAAGGGCCCTGCTCCTGTCCGTCAACAGCCAGGGCTACGACGTGAGCCGGGATTTTCAGTACCTTCCGGGCAGTCATACCCGGGGTGTTCTGGATCACGTCCTGCCGGACCTGGGTTCCGGGGAGCACACCCTGATCCTGGCGGCATGGGACGGTATGGGGAACGGTTCCCTGGACACCCTGACCCTGACCATCAGCGAAGATCAGGGCGATCTGCTGCGAGACGTGACCGTATTCCCCAACCCCGGAAGGGGGGCCAGGGCGTTCCTTTTCGAGACCTCCTCCCCGGGAGAGATCCGGGTGAAGCTCTTCACCGTGGCGGGCCGCCCGATATGGGAGGGCCGTGCGGGTCATGAAGGCGGTGCCGGACAGCTGGTATGGAACGGACGCGATGCCGACGGGGACACGCCTGCCGCGGGGGCCTACATCTATGTGGTGACCGTGGAGACCGCCGGGGGAGCCACCGCCTCCAGGCGGGGGATGCTGGCTGTTTCCCCGGGGGATGACAGGTGAACGGCTACGAGGAGGCCCGGATCCTCCTGGAAAGCTCCAGAAGGCCCATGGTGTTCACCGGGGCCGGAATGTCCAGCGACAGCGGGATGTCCACCTTCCGGGGGGATGGCGGTCTCTGGAAGAACAGAAGCGCTCAGGATCTGTCATCCATAGAGGGGCTCAGGAGCAACCCGGAGCTGGTCTGGCAGTGGTACGGTAAGCGTTTCGTGGCCAGTGACGGAGTGAAACCCCACCGGGGGTACAAGGCTCTGGCGGACATGCAGCGGCGAAAGGGAAGAATGCCCGTGGTGACCCAGAACGTGGACGGCCTTCATCAGGCGGCCGGCCTTACGGAGGTCTACGAACTTCACGGATCCATGGCTACCGTGTCGTGTCTGGACGGCTGCGGTTTCAGAACGTCCTTCCGCCGGGAGATTCTCGACGTCCTTCCTCCGGCCTGCCCCGGGTGCGGCGGTCTGCTCCGGCCCGACGTGGTCCTTTTCGGCGAGCCATTGCCTGAAGAGGTGGTCCGGGAAGCATTCAGGCTGGCGGGAAAGTGGGCCGACCTGCTGCTGGTGGTGGGTACCAGCATGCTGGTGTGGCCGGCGGCGGGAATCCCGTGGGAGGCGTTGCAGGCGGGGGTGGAGGTCATCGAGGTCAATCCTGAACCCACCAGCCTCTCCAAGTCAGCCGGGGTGATCTGGGTTCCGGGCCGGGCCGCAGAACTGCTGCCCGGGCTGCTGGAGGTGTGATGCACCAGTTCCTGTTGCTTCTTCTGGCCGCCGGCTCCTGGACCGGCACCGAGGTGTTCTCCCCGCCGGTTGCAGGGCCGGAGGGCTCGATGAGGATCGCTGATTGCGTCAACCTGGTGGGTGAGGAGACACCGCCCCTGCCCGTGAGAACCCTGTACGTTCCCGTTCCGCCGGGCGCCCGTCCGGAACTGACCTACACCGTCACCCGGGGGGTTGCGGCTCTGTCGCCGACCCCCGACACCGGCGTTTCCCGGGAAACGGCGGTGCTCCGGGGAACCGTACCCCTGGCCGGGGGCTTCTACGCGGTTGTGGATATCTTCCCCTGGACCGGCGGTCGGGATTACGCGTCGGCTGTTGACGTCAGGCTCGCCTGGACCGACCCGCCGGGAACCCGGGCGCCCGTCGCGGCGCCCCGGGGGAGCCCCGCGGCGGGGGTGTCCCCGGGAACCGGAGGCTACTGGCCTCTTCCCAGAACCCGGGCGGAGAGCCCTTTCCACGGCAGGCCCTGGGCGAGGCTTTCCGTGATGGAAACCGGTCCGGTGGAAATCACCGGGGCACTTCTCGAAGCCGCGGGCTGCCCGGCGACAGGGCAGGCCGTATCCTCTCTGGCCCTCTACTCCGGTCCCGGCACGGCCTTCGGCGACCCCCCCGAGGAGGAACATCAGCTCCTCGAAATCCCGGTCCTGGTGGACGACCGGGACGGAGACGGGCTGTTCGACCCGGAGGACAGGGTTCTCTTCATCGCCATTGGTCTCACCCGGTGGATCCCCCAGGACAAGACCCTGGTGAGGATAACCCACCGGTACGCAACCCACCGGGTCTACTGGCTCACCTGGGGCGGGGCCCCCGGGCTGCGAATGGAAGAGAGGGAGGCCTCTCCCTCGGGACCCCTCTGGGAGGGGGACAACCCCTGGATCGCCACCTTCGAGGAGGACCTGCTCTGGTTCCCCGCCCACAGCTTCGACACCGGATGGGTCTGGAAGAATCTGGAGGGAGGGGGCTCGGTGACGGTGCCCTATTCCCTTCCCGGACTCGAGCCTGGAACAGGATCCGACTTCACGGTGCGCCTATCCCTGGGCCAGGCAACCCAGTGCTCCGTAAAACTCTATGTCAACGGCTCCCTTCTGGGGACCGAACAGGTCCAGGGAACAGGCCCCGTAGAGGCGGTTTTCCAGGACGTTCCCGCCCCTGAGGGAGGGGCGGTGAGGCTTGACTTCGCCTCCTCCGGAAACGTCCTGTTCGACAGGCTCGATATTCGATACCGGAGGACCCCAATGGCCGACGGCGCCGGGGTGTTCTTCGAGGCCGCCGGCGGGGAAACCAGGACTGTGGTGTTCCAGGGAGCGGGCGATGAAGCGGCGGCCTTCGATCTCACCTTCCCCGACGCCCCGGTGCTGCTGACAGGGGCGGAGATCCAGTCCGGAACCATGCAGGTGGGGGCGGACGTGGGGAGCGGGACAGTGCTCATCGCCGCGGACCCAGGGGATTTCTCCCTTCCCGATTCCGTATCGCCGGCCTCCCCTGGCCGCCTGGTCGGTTCGGTCCTCGGAGGCGACAAGCTCCTGGTTGTACCGGAGAGCCTTCTGGATGGAGCGTGGAGCGTGGCCGCCCTGGAGGAGGAGCTTGGCTGGAGTACCGTGGTGGCCACCACCAGAGAGATCTACGACGAATTCGGCACGGGGCTGACCGATCCCGGGGCCATCCGCTCGGCGGTCAGATGGGCTATGGATTCCTGGGCACCCCCCTGCAGGGAGGTTATCCTGGTGGGGGACGGCCATTACGACACGTTCCTGCGAACAACCTCCCAGCCGGTGATGATACCGCCCTGGATAAGGTTGAACGGAACCTCGGACCCTCCCTGCGTGGACGACTGGTACGTGATGGTCCACCAGGGGGCGTACCTTCCTGAGATACCGATCGCCCGACTTCCCGTGGATTCGCCCCTGAAGCTGTCCGCCATGGTTGAGAAGGCCTTGCTGGCCCTGTCCGGGGAGGCCGCGGGAAGCTGGATGAACCGCTGCGTCCTTCTGGCGGACGACGAGTGGGGCAACGGCAGCTACGCCCGGGAATCCTATCACACCGAGGATTTCGAGGTTCTTGAGGCGGGAACCATCCCCGGGGACGTCCGCCGGGTCAAGTTCTATCTGGTGGAGTACCCCTGGCCCCAGGGCACCTCCCCCGAGGGGCCGCACCCCGAAAAGCCCGAGGCCCGGGAGGACTTCATCCGGTTGTGGAACGAGGGCATGGGATGCCTGGTCTTCATGGGCCACGGGTCCGCCGGCCAGATAACCCACGAGAAGGTATTCAGGCTGTCCGACGTCTCCCTTCTTCAGAACGGGGGAAGGCTTCCCCTGGTTATCCTGGCCAGTTGCGACCTTTCCTCCTTCGACGCTCCGGGTTCCGAGTCCATCGGCGAAGCCCTGGTCTACTCCGCCGGCGGAGGAGCCATTTCCACAGTGGCGGCCACCCGGAAGACCTTCCCCGGCGCCAGCGCGAATTTCGGCTTCACCAGGGTTCTCCTGGACAGTCTCTACAACTCCCGGACCCCCTCGGGGCTTGCTGTATGGCACTCGAAACTGGCCAACTCCAGCAGCTATTCCAGCAACAACCGCTACTACGTTCTGTTCGGGCTTCCGGGGCTCCCGGTTCCAAGACCCGGTTCCCTTCCCTGGATCCAGGTTCAGGGGGACACCCTCCGAACAGGGGAGAGGAACACCGTGACGGGCGCCGCCGGATTTCCCTCCGGACTGGCCCTTCTGGAAATCCTGGAGTCCAGCCGGAAGATGGTCTACAACATGCTTGGGGGGGGAACCATCGAGTACACAGCCCTCGGCGGAACCGCGTGGAGGGGCGCGGCGGCTCTGTCCGGGGGTGGTTTTTCGGCTGAGTGCTTCATTCCGTTCCAGGCCAGGCCCGGCGGCGAAGCCAGAGCGGGAGCCACCGGGGTGGCCTTTTCGGAATCCGAGGCCGGGGCAGTTGACCCGGCGGCGATGGTGGAGGGAAACCCGGAAACCGGGGACGAAACCGGTCCGGAGATAGAGATGTGGATTCAGGGGCACAGGGGCTCCGAGAACCCGGTGATCACCGGGGAGTCGGTGTTCATCGCGGAATTGGCGGATTCCAGCGGTATCTGCATCCTCGGGGGGGAGGGCTCCCGGCTGAGGCTGTTCGTGGACGGTGTGGAGAACGATCTGGGCCCGTACTTCAGCTACATCACCGGCAGCACCACCCGGGGCCGAGTCTCCTTCGACCTGCCGGAGCTGTCCCAGGGTCAGCACCTGCTGATTCTACAGGCGGTGGACGGCTTGGGAAACCCGTCCGCCGACAGTCTGGGGCTCACCTCCGCCCCGGCGGGAGAGACGGTTTTCAGCATGGTGGCGGTATACCCGAACCCAGGATCCGGGAACAGGTGCTTCAGCTTCAACCTGTCCGGCGACGCCTGGGTGGAGGTGGGAATATTCACCGTGGCGGGACGCGAGATTGCCCGGCTCACAGGCCAGTGCCGGGCGGGTTACAACCAGATTCTGTGGAACGGGCTGGACGCGGACGGTGACCCGCCGGCCACGGGAGCTTATATCTTCCGTCTCAGCGCCGAGGCCGCCGCCGGAGGGGGCTTCATCAGGGAAGCCGACCACACCGGCGTGCTGGCGGTGGTGAACCTGGAGGGTGCGCCATGAGCGGTGAAGAGCAGTCGGGCAAGGTCTCCTGGCTCTGGAGCCAGGTGGAGGACGCCCGAAAGAGCCGGGACACGGAACGGGCCCGGGAGGGGTTGGAGAGGCTTCTTGCCTCCCAGGAGATTCGCGGCACTCCCGATCAGGACCTTGCGCTGCTCTACCTGTCCCAGCTGGAAATGGAGGAGGGCCGGGTGTCGGAAACCGCCAGACGGCTGCAGGACTTCCAGTGGCACGGGATTCCCGGTCCTGCGGCGCTGCTGCTGGCGGCGGACCTCTTCATGAGACTGGACTGGTACGACAACTCCATGGAGGCCCTTGAGAGCTACCTCCAGCACTACCCTCAGGACACCGACGCCCTGAGGAAGAAGGGTCTTCTGCTTCTCATGCAGAACCGCGACGCCGAAGCCGAGCGGACCCTAACCTCAGTGGCCCGGCGGGAGAAGTTCCGGGTTCCCTCCACCCTGTCCTATCTGGCCATGCTGGAGGCCAAGCGGGGCAACCTGGAGGAGAGCCTTCACCTGCTGCTCCAGGCCCGGGGGCTGGCCCCCTTCGACGAGCGGATAGAGCACACCCTGCTGCGGATAGAAGCACTCAGGGTCAGGCTTCGCAGATCGGTGATCGAAAGGGAGGAAATCCCCCTGGAAAGCGCGGTGGCCGGGATGGCCGCCGGGATGCTGGGGCTTCACGGCTACAGCCGTGAGAAGGCCCGGAAGGCGGCGGAGGTGTGGAACCACTTCTGCGCCCTTGGAAAACCCTCGGGCAGGAAGCCCGAGATCTGGGCCGCAGCGCTGGAGTACGCCGTCACCCGGAACGGACCCCACTTCACCCAGGAGCAGCTCGCCGAGGAGTACGGAGTCTCGTCCACCAGAATGGGCGAGCACTACAGGCTTCTGGCGGCCACCGTGGACCTGGACGCCCCGGAGGACCCTCTGGAGGAGGCGGCGAGGGAGGGGGAGACCCTGAGTCTGGAGACCCGCCGGGAGGAGATGGCCGACGTGCTTTCCGGGCTGGCCGGGCGGCTGGGGTCCTTCTCCGAGCCCGGAGACGCCGTGGAATGGGTGTACAGACAGCTTCCCTCCCTGGACGAGCCCCGGCGGCGGGAGGTGGAGGACTTCGTGGCCTACATCTGGAGAAAGCGCAGGAACACGGCACAATAGGGGCGTCGGTCTTTACGGTTGCGCCCTTGCCGGAGTATATTTTTCCGGAAAATGACCGCGCTTTCCATTTTTCCCAATCCATCCCGTAAGGAAGAACAGAAGAGATGACCGAGCAATTCGTATACTATTTCGGAAAAACCCGGACCGACGGCGGCAGAGACATGAAAGCCCTCCTGGGGGGCAAGGGGGCGAATCTCGCGGAAATGACCAGCATCGGTCTTCCGGTCCCCCCGGGCTTCACCATAACCACCGAGGCATGCGACCTTTACAATACCCTGGGCGGCCGGTGGCCAGAGGGGCTGGAGGAGCAGGCAAAGGAAAACATCTCGCTGCTTGAGAAGGAGCTGGGCCGGGGTTTCGGCGACCCCCGGAATCCCCTGCTGCTCTCGGTGAGAAGCGGCGCAGCGGTATCCATGCCGGGAATGATGGACACCGTGCTGAATCTTGGAATCAGCATGGAGAATCTCGACGCCCTGAAGAGGATGAGCGGAAATCCGAGGTTCGCCCTGGACAGCCTCAGAAGGTTCATGCAGATGTTCGGCGATGTGGTTATGGGGGTTCCCCACCACGATTTCGAGCGAGCCCTGGAATCCGTGAAAGCCCTGAAGGGCGTCAGACTGGACACTGAGCTGGACGCCGCCGACCTGGAGAAGGTCGTCGCTCTCTACCAGGACATCTACCGGAAGCAGACAGGATCGCCCTTTCCATCGGACCCCTGGGAGCAGCTTCGACTCAGCGTCAACGCGGTGTTCGACAGCTGGAACAATCCCAGAGCTGTCCGCTACCGGGAACTCAATGAGATCCGCGGCCTTCGGGGAACCGCGGTGAACGTGCAGAGCATGGTCTTCGGGAACATGGGGGAAGGCAGCGGAACCGGGGTCTGCTTCACCCGTGACCCGTCCACCGGAGAGAATGTCTTCTACGGCGAATACCTAATGAACGCCCAGGGCGAGGACGTGGTGGCGGGCATCAGGACCCCCCTCCCCATCAGCGATCTGGCCCGTGAGAACCGGAAGGCCTACGACGAGCTGGTGGCCGTGAGGGAGACCCTGGAACGCCATTACCACGACATGCAGGACATCGAGTTCACCATCCAGGACGGGGAGCTCTTCATACTTCAGACCAGGAGCGGCAAGAGAACCGTATTTGCCGCCCTGAACATGGCAGTGGACATGGCGGAGGAGGGGCTCATCGACAGGGAGACCGCTCTTATGCGGGTGCCCGCGCAGAACTTCAACCAACTCTTCGCCTCGATCCTCGACTCTTCCAGTAAAAAGAGCGCCAGGCTGCTCACCCGGGGGCTAAACGCCTCCCCGGGCGGCGCCTGCGGGGCCATAGTCTTCAGCGCCCACGATGCCGAGGAGTGGGCCAGGGCCGGCAGGGATGTGATCCTCTGCCGCCAGGAGACCAGCCCCGAAGACATTGGTGGAATGGCGGCGGCCCGGGGTATTCTCACCGCCCGGGGAGGCATGACCAGCCACGCCGCGGTCGTGGCCCGGGGCATGGGGGCTCCCTGTGTGGCGGGAGCCGGTGAACTGGTGATCGACAGCCATGCGAAGACTGTCACCCTGGGAGACCTTGTCCTCCGGGAGGGGGACATCCTGGCCATAGACGGCTTCACCGGCGAAGTCTTCGCCGGGGAGGTCAAGGTCAGGGACTCCGAGATAGTCCAGGTCCTCAGGGGCTCCATTCCCGCCTCGGAATCCTCCCTTTTCAGGAAGTACGACACCCTGGTGGGCTGGGCCGACCGGGTGAGAACCCTGAAGGTTAGGACCAACGCCGACACCCCCAGGGACACCGAAATGGCGGTGCTCTTCGGGGCGGAGGGCGTGGGGCTGTGCAGGACCGAGCACATGTTCTTCGACGGAGACCGGATCAAGAGTTTCAGGAAGCTCATCCTGGTGGCCGAACGGGTGAAGAGGCTGCGGGAGAGGATTCAGGCCGGCTCCGGCGACACGGCGGAAGCTGAGAAACTGCTTAGGGAGCCCGAGCGAATCTATCGGGAAGCACTGGAGGAACTCCACCCCCTGCAGAGGCGGGACTTCGAGGGGATCTTCAGGGCGCTGGACGGCCGCCCGTGCAACGTCAGACTGCTGGATCCCCCGCTTCACGAGTTTCTTCCCCATGACCTGCAGGGCCGGGAGGAGATGGCGGCGGAGATGGGGGTCTCGCTGGAGAGCGTTGTGGAGACCGTTGGCGCCCTTCACGAGTTCAACCCCATGATGGGTCACCGGGGATGCCGACTGGGACTTTCGTACCCCGAAGTCACGGAAATGCAGGTCAGGGCCGTCATGGAGGCGGCCATCACCGTGGCCAGGGAGGGCGTGAAGGTCATTCCCGAGATAATGATCCCCCTGGTGGGCCATGTGGCTGAGCTGAGGATCATGCGGCGGCTGGCCCGGGAGACGGCTGAAAAGGTGCTCTCCGAGAACGGCCTGTCCAGTGACTTCGTAAACTACAGCATCGGCACCATGATCGAGGTTCCGAGGGCCTGCGTCACCGCCGAGGAGATCGCTTCCGAGGCGGACTTCTTCAGTTTCGGCACCAACGACCTCACCCAGATGGGTTGCGGCTTCAGCCGCGACGATGCGGGCAAGTTCCTCGGGGATTATGTTCGCATGGGCATCTACGAGAGGGATCCCTTCCAGTCAATAGACGAGGAGGGGGTCGGCGCCCTGGTGACGCTGGCGGTCCGGGGAGGGCGCACAGCGAAGCCCGGCCTCAAACTCGGTGTGTGCGGGGAGCACGGTGGGGATGCGGCCTCGATAAGGTTCTTCAACAAGGCGGGGCTCGATTACGTTTCCTGTTCTCCCTACCGGGTTCCGGTGGCCAGACTGGCTGCGGCCCAGGCGGTGATTGAGGCCAACCGATAGGAGGAAAGTCCTGAACAGCCCCGCAGTGCTTCTGGCCATGGGTGCTTCGGCCCTGCGGGAGGCCGCCACGACGGGGCTCCGCCGGGAGGGCTTCGCGGTGATCACCGCCGACGACGGCATGGAAGCGGCGCTGAAGGCCTGCGAAAACCCTCCGGGAGCTGTCCTGGCCTCGGCCCTGCTTCCGGTTCTGGACGGGGTCAGGTTGTGCCGGTTCCTGAAATCCCACCCTTCCACCCGTGGAATTCCCGTGGTGCTGACTATCCCGGACAGCAACAGGAACCTTCGGTTCAGGTCTGAACTGGCAGGGGCCGACATGGTCGTCCCCTACTCCCATCCCGTGGATGTTCTGGCTGCCAGGCTGCGAACCATGGTGTCGACCGTCCCCTCGGGCGCCGGCGGAAGAGTTCCCGACGGGGAACAGGTGCTGCACTTCATCTCCGAGGGGCTTCTCGAGCGTCTGGAGAGGCTGGAGACGGTAATGGGGCTGGCGGAGGGTCTCGGGAACTCGGTCACCGTTGCCGAGCTTTTTCGAAGGATAGCCGTCTCGGTGCTGGTGGGGCTGGGTTTCGAAAGGGTATGGGGGGGCTGCCGCCAGCGGGACGATTCCCGGTTTCACGTGCAGATCGCCATGGGTAGCGGCATTTCCCGGAAATCCATCGAACTGAGACACCGGGAGTCTCCCGCCGCCCTGGCGGTAAGCAGCGGGCGCCAGGTGCACTCTTCGGCCCTCAACGTCCCTCCGGGAATACTGGAGTGGTCCGGCACCCTCGACTACCTCGACACCCCCGTCATGGCCGGGGGCGAGGCACTGGGGCTCATCCGGGCCGACCGCGGAGTCACCGGAAGACCCATCAGCCAATGGTCCGCGGAGGGCGTTAAAATGCTTGCTGACCTAGCGGGGGGGAGCCTCCTGGGTCTGCTCTCCCAGGAGCAGGTGGCGATGTGCCGGGAGGAGTCCGCTGAACTGCTGGACTCCCTCGGGAGCGCGGTCCTCACGATCAACCGGGACGGAATCATCGTGGATGCGCGGGGGAACACCGGGACCCTGCTGGGCCGGGAACCCCATCAGCTCACCGGCGAGATGTTCAACTCCGCGGTGACCCTCCGGGGTGTGGACCAGGAGGACTTCGTAGCCTCCGCCTTCGCCGGCGGGCTGGAGTCCGCAGCGGAAGTCATCGCCGACAACGCCCACGAGAGGGTGCTTGAGGTGAGATTCCTGCCCGGTAGGGATACTTCCCGGGGGGCTTCCCTGGTGAAGGTGGTCTTCAGCGACATGAGCCGGGAGTACCAGTTGAGCCTGGAACTCCAGGACAGGACCCAGGAACTGGAGACCATCTCCGGCATCTCCCGGGAGCTTCAGGCTGTCTCGGACATCGACTCGGTGTGCGGCACCCTTCTGAAAACCCTTCAGAGGCTCTACCCCAGGGAGAGCATCTCCATTCTCCTGGCGGGAAGCCTGGACGAGGGGGCCGTCCCGGAAACCATGGTGGTCAAGGCCGAAAGGGGCTACCGGGAGGAGTGGTCTCCGGTGGGCCAGGTGCTGAAGATGACCCCGGGAGGCCGGGGGGCGGTGCTCAGATCGGTGTATTCGGCACGGCCGGTGAACGTTCGCGACACCAGCCAGACCATAGACTACGTGGCCAATCAGGAGGGGACCGCAAGCGAACTGGTGGTGCCGATGATCAGCCAGGGCAGGATAGTCGGGGCCATAGACCTGCAGAGCCCGGTTACGTACCGGTACGAATCCGACGATGTAAGGCGCATCCAGAAGATCGCCGAGCAGGCGGCGGGAGCGGTGGAGAGCGCCCTGATGCAGTACGAGCTGTTCGACATGGCCAGAAGGGACAGACTCACCGGGCTTCACAACCTGAGGTACTTCGAGGAGAAGTACGCCGAGGAGTTCGACAGGGCCAGCCGTTACGGTTACCCGTTCTCGGTCATTGTGATGGACATAGACGACTTCAAGGTCTACAACGACACCTACGGCCATCCCATGGGGAACGTGCTGCTGAAGAGACTCACCGTGGCGGTGAAGAACGCCCTGCGGGAGGTGGACATTCCGGTGCGTTACGGCGGCGAGGAGTTCGTGTGCATCCTTCCCCTCACGGACATCAGGGTGGGTGAGGAGGTGGCGGAGCGGATCCGTCAGAGGATCCTGGACGCCAATCCCGACATCCCCCACGCGGACACACAGCCGGAAGGCTGCGTCAGCGTAAGTCTCGGGGTGGCCAGTTTTCCGGCGGACAGCCGGGAAAAAGACGAACTTTTCGAGCTTGCGGACCAGAGGATGTACAGCGCCAAGAGAGCCGGAAAGAACCGTGTCTGCGCCCGCTGACCCCGGGGTTTTCGATGTGGTGGTCAGAGACGGCCTGTACGGCCGGAGCCGGGAGGGTCTGGCCGGGGTGCTCGAGGAAATGGTGCTTCTGGCCGGGGGGTGGCCGGACTCCGCTGCGCCCGGAGCCCGAGTCCTTCTGAAGGTCAACATGCTGGCGGCCAAGAGCCCGGAACGGGGGATCACGACCCACCCCGATGTGGTGGCGGCGGTGGGGCTGCTGCTGCGGGACAGAGGCTGCAGGGTCTTCGTGGGCGACAGCCCCGGGGGGGCGGTGAAAGGCGTGGAAAGGTACTGGCGCAACTGCGGATACCTCGACATGTGCCGGGAGACGGGCCTTGAACTGGTGAATTTCGAGAGTTCAGGGTCCAGGGAGGTTTCGGTCCGGGGCAGAAGCTACCATGTCGCCCTGCCTGTTCTTGAGGGCTTCGATCTGAGGATCAACCTCTGCAAGTTCAAGACCCACTCCTACTGCCGGATAACCTGCGCGGTCAAGAACAGCTTCGGCATCGTGCCGGGTCTGGGCAAGGCGGTGCTCCACACCAGGTCCCCCAGGCCCAGGGATCTCGCCGTGAACATCGTAGACCTGTACGAGGCGGCCCGGTTCGGCCTGCACGTGTGTGACGCCCTGATCGCCCTTGACGGGCGGGGGCCCAGCACCGACGGCAGACCCAGGCCCGACGGGGTGCTGGCGGTGGCCAGGGACGGGGTCTGCATGGACGCAGCCCTGTGCTCCATGGCGGGGTTGCCCCCCAGGGAGCTGGACACCACCAGGATAGCCCTGGAGCGGGGGCTTGGAAAACCCCCGGAGGACATCTCTGTAGACGGCCCCAGGGTTTTCCGGGACTTCGACATTCCCGGGAAGTCCTGGCTGAACCGGGTTCCGCCCTTCCTTGGAACCGTGGCCAGAAAGCTCCTGAGGGTGGCCCCCAGGTCCAACGACAGGTGCACCGGCTGCGGTTTCTGCGCCCGGAGCTGTCCGGTGAACGCCATAGAGATAAGGAACGGACGCGCGGTCATGAGAAAAGGCAGGTGCATCATGTGCCTGTGCTGCCACGAGCTGTGTCCGGAGAACGCGGTGGAGATAAGACTGCCGCTGCTTCGGAACGCCCGGCGATGAGCGGGATAACCTTCAGCCACAGGCTTCAGTATCTGGCTCTGGTTTTCCTGGCCCGGGTGCTGAACCTGCTCCCCGTGGGCGCTGCCCTGGGGGCGGGCTCCCTTCTGGGCAGGATCTGCTGGAGCGTTCTCGGCCTTCGCCGGGAAGTGTCGAGGATGAACATCAGGCAGGCATTCCCTGACATGCCTTCCCGGGATGTGGACCGGGTGGGCCGGGACTCCTACAGGAACGCCGGCAGGGCGATGGTGGAGTTCGCCAGGCAGCCCGGGATGGACAGGGCATACGCCCGGAAGTACATCGCCGTGGAGGAGACTCCGACCCTGCAGAGTTTCAGGGAGTGTCCCACGGGAGCGCTGGTGATCAGTTTCCACTTCGGCAACTGGGAGTACTGCGGGATCATGAGCGGATTCCTGAAGGACGGAACGGCCTTTCTGGTGGGGCAGCAGAGGAATCCCCTGGTGGACGGATACATCAACAGGCTCAGGGGGGCGCACGGCAACCGGCTTCTCAGCAGGGACGCGGCCATGAGGGGCATCGTGGAGATAGCCAGAAACGGCGGCGCCGCGTGCTGGCTCAGCGACCAGGATGCCGGCAGGAGCGGTCTGGTAGTGCCGTTTTTCGGTTACCCCGCCTCGACACCCCGGGGCGCCGCAGCCTTCAGCGTGAAACTGGGGATTCCTGTGTGCTGCAGTTTCATGGTGCGAACCGGGGGCCCCCGCCAGAGGTATACGATGAAGGCGATGCTGTACCCCCGGACCGACCTGTCCAGGGAGGAGGCCGAACTGGACATCACCAGGAGGTACACGAAGGTGCTGGAGGAAGCGGTCAGGGAGAACCCGGACCACTACTGGTGGCCACACCGGAGGTGGAAAACCACCGGGTTCTACCGGAAGAACAGGCCGGAGCCTGATGCTCCGGCGGAGGGAGGTTCCGGATGACCGGCGACAGGGTGCACCCGGTTTTCAAAGCGCTGGTGGGCTGCCTGGCGGTGGCGGCTGCTGCGGGGGTCGCCTTGCTGGTGTTCCTGGTGGTGCTGCCTCTGCTGGGGGTGACCCTTACCGTCACATGGATAGTTCTTCTTCTAGCGGTTTTCGCCAGTCTTCTCGGTGTGGTGCTGGCAGGGATCGGCGACCAGGTGCTCAGGGGGCTCGGAAGGGCCGGAAGAAGGAGGGAAGGCAGGTGAACGGGCTGGCTGTTCTGCTGTGCCTTGTACCCGGGGATGTTTTCGACCCCGGCGCGGGGGAATTTCTGGACCGGGCCGTGTACTACGACGAGGCCTTCGACAATGCCGATTCCTGCTACCGGGCCGGAGACTGGGAGGCCGCCGCGGGGTTCTTCCTGGAAGGACTTCGAGCCCAGCCCTGGGACCATGTGGGGGTCTACAACCTGGCCTGCTGTTACGGTCTCCTGGACCGGGCAGACCTTGCTTCAGCCTACCTTCTCCGGGCCTGGAGGCTCGGCTTCAGGAACATTGAGCTGGAGAGGGCCGACGGGGACTTCGATCCGGTCAGGGACGACCCTGTCTTCACCGCCCTGGAGGACAGCCTGGAGGCGGCGGCCCTGAGGGAGCAGGCCCTCCTGGGAAGCGAGCTGCTGCTGGAGATTCCGGGCCCCTTCCGCTGCCTGGTACAGACCCCGGAAGGGTTCCCCGACGAAGGACCCTACCCTCTGCTGCTCTGTCTGCACGGCTACGGCAGTACGCCGGAGCAGTTCATGCGCCTCTGGGAAACCGCCGGGGAGTTCCCCTGCATCATGGCCGCGCCCCAGGCGCCGGCCCCTTTCGATACGGGGCAGGAGCTGGGATACAGCTGGATAGCCGAAGGATATCCCGCGGAGAAAGCCCGGGAGTACATCCTCGAGGTGCTGGACCTGCTGCAGGCCCGATACCCGGTCGACCGGGTGTACCTGGTGGGATTCTCCCAGGGCGCCGGCATGGCCTATCTGACCGGTCTGCGCTCCCCCGGCCGGTTCGCCGGCATCGCCCCCTTCAGCGGGTGGTTCCCCGAGGAGATCACAGACATGGAGATCGAAGCCGCCCGGGCCCTTCCGGTCAGGGTGGTGCACGGCGAACAGGACGGGGCGGTGCCCCTGCAGCAATCCCTTGACGCCGTGGCGTTGCTGGCGTCCCACGGCCTGGACGTGAGTCTTCACACCTTCCAGGGTGGGCACGTTTTTCCCCTGGACCAGTTCCGGGAAATCCTTTCCGAGTTCCTCGGAGACGCTCCGGAAGGAGGAGTTCTTTGAAAAGCAGAGTCGCGGTGCTCAAGACGAGCCCTGAAACCGTGCTGGAGGATTACTCGAGGCTCATGAGGAGCATCGGCTACCGGGAAGTGATCAGCCCCGATTACGACACCCTTCTGAAGGTCAACGTCTCGTGGCACCACTGGTATCCCGCTTGCTCCACCACTCCGTGGCAGTTGGACGGGGTCATCCGGACCCTTCTGCAGGACGGTTTCCAGCGGGACAGGATTATCAGCACCCACAACCGCACCGTGGTGGTGGATGACCGGGTGGGGGAGGTGGGCAACCACCTCAGGCAGGTTGACACGGACATGCACCACATCGGCAAGGTCCACCTCTACGACCCCGAGGTGAAATGGTCGGTCTACCGGCCGAAAAAGCCGTTCCGGGTGCTGGACAGGGTGTACCCCGACGGGGTGAAAATCCCCGAATTCCTGATCGGCAGGAACATCATCCATCTGCCCACGGTGAAGACTCACGTCTTCACCACCATCACCGGGGCCATGAAGAACGCCTTCGGCGGCCTTCTCAGCGAAAGGCGCCACTGGACCCACGCGGTGATCCATGAGACCCTGGTGGACCTGCTGGCAATCCAGAAGGAGATCCACCCGGGAATCCTGGCGGTGATGGACGGGACCTTCGCCGGGGAGGGGCCCGGCCCGAGGGCCATGGTGCCCCACGTGAAGAACTACATCCTCTGCAGCGCCGACCAGGTGGCCATAGATTCGGTGAGCGCCAGGATGCAGGGCTTCGACCCGATGAAGCTGGATTTCATCAGGCTGGCCCACGAGGACGGCCTGGGAGTGGGGGACCCCAGGGACATAGAGATCGTCGGCGAGGACATCTCCAACGTGAACTTCCGGTTCACCCAGACCGACACCTTCGCCAGCAAGGGGCAGAAAGCCATCTACCACGGCCCTCTGAAGCCCTTCGAGCGGTTCCTACTGAGAAGCCCCATCGTGCCCTGGTCATACGCCGCCAGCAAGTTCTACCACGACGTGCTCTGGCTGCGCCTGGTGGGCAGGAAGCGGATCTCCTGGGCCCTCGATACCGGTTGGGGCCGCCTGTTTCAGAGGTACGGGGACGGAGTAAACAAAATCAACTAACTACTGTAAGATGTTTTAGTTCAGTAGTATAGGTGATTCGTTATTCCAGGACGAAAAGCCTCTGGTAGCCTTCGTCCGGGTCCGCCTCCCAGGCCAGTATTCCCTGGGGAGATATGGTGAAGGTCCAGCTCCACCCATCCTCAGGGAACACGGCGTGCCCCGCCAGCTCGCCGTTCTGCTGGAAGATGTCGAAGAACGGGGTGTCGGTGGTTCCCCTCTGGACCCAGAGCCTTCCGTCGGGCCCGACTCCCAGGGCGACCACCTTGTTCCGGTAGGGCTCGGGTTCGAACGAGAACGGCATGCTTCCGCCGATGTTTCGGAAGAAATTATCCATGTAGGCCTTCTCCTCCTCGATCTCCTCAGGGGTCTTGGCTACCGAGGGGATGTCGAGGCCGGTCCGGAAGATTTCCCCACCCAGGGCGTTCCAGCCAAGAATCAGATAGTCCTCGCCGCTCTTCTCCGCGAAGAAGACCGTACCGGTGCCGTCGCCGCCCATGCAGAAAGCGTCCAGCAGTTCCGTTACGAACATGGAGGGGTTATCCATGAGATCGCTGGGAGAGGCGGTGATGGAGTCTTCCCAGAGAATCGTGTCGTAATCCTCGGCGCCCACGGTGTAGATCACGATCCTGCGGTTCATGACCAGTATGTCGTCAACCATGCCGGCGTCGATCTTGTAGGATGCGAAGGTGCTGTCCGACAAAGCGGTGGAGAGCATAGGGGGGTTCTGGGGCCAGTGGCTGATTTCCTCCACGAGGTTGAGGCTGTCGTCCAGGAACAGGAAACCCTGTTTGAGCATCTCCAGAATCATCAGCCTTCCGTCGGGCATTGCGAAGAACTCCCAGGGCATTCCCATCTCCCCGGGGCCGCTGCCCCGGCGGGAAACCTGCCGGACGTAGCCGCCGCTTCCGTCGAAGACCTTTATACATGCTCCCTGCCGGTCCAGCACAAGAATCTCATCCCGGCCTCCGGGCAGGATCATGGCATCCTGGATGACCCCGAAGGTGGTGGTGGAATCGCCGATTTCGGCCCCTATGGAAAGAGCCACCGAAAGGGTGTCAACCGGCAGATCCCCGGCACCGATATCTTCGGCAGGACCGTCACCGCAGGCGGCCAGGAACAGGGCGGCCAGAAGAACGAGCTTTTTCATCGAATCATCTCCTTCCGGTGGAATCACGGCCAGCGAACATCGTGAATATACGGAAAGAGCCGGACCTCTGACCCGGCGAAGCCGTTATAATCCCGGGTGAGGCTTTCGGAAGGGGCGAAATTGAAACTGGCTGTCCTGGGGTGCGGACGATGGGGCAGTTTCCACCTCTGGTACGGTGACAAGCTGGGTTTCCGAACGATGGGCTGGGAACCCGCGAAGGATCCTGTCATTGTCTCCCTGATGAAAAACCGAGGGAACGACTACCTGAAGCTGCCTGACGGAGTCGGGCTGACCCTTTCCTTGGAGAAAGCCCTGGAAGGGGCGGACCTGGTGGTGGTATCCTGCCCGGCACAGAGCTTCCGCCAACTTGCCGGCCTCCTGTCCCGACACGACCTTACCCGAAGCGATGTTTCCCTCTGCATGAAGGGACTGGAGGAGACCACCGGAAAGCGCCTGTCTGAGATCTGCGCGGAGGCCGGGGTCGTGGCGCGGTCTGTGTGCGCCTGGGTCGGCCCGGGTCACCCGCAGGAGTTTGTGAAAGGTGTGCCGGGCTGCATGATAGTGGCCTCGGAGGACGAGGGTGCCGCGGAGAGGCTCTCAAGGAGGGTCAACTCCAGCCTGCTCAGGATGTACCACAGCCGGGACATCATCGGCTGCGAGATCGGCGCCGCGGCGAAGAACGTCATCGGAATTGCCGCAGGCATGCTGGACGGACGGGGAATGGCGGGCCTCAAGGGCGCTCTGATGGCCAGGGGGCCACAGGAGTTCGCCAGGCTGGTTTCCGCTGCGGGTGGCGACTGGCGGAGCGTATACGGGCTCAGCCACCTCGGCGACTACGAGGCGACACTCTTTTCCCCCTGGAGCCGGAACAGGGCATGGGGGGAGGCCTTCGTCCGGGGAGGAGCTTCCCCGGGGCTGGCCGAAGGTGTGCCCAGCTGCGGGGCGCTGCTGAAACTCGCCGGCTTCCACGGAGTTGAATTGCCCATAACCGAAGCGGTTTTCGGAATGATCAGGGGAGTCGCCGGTTTCGATGAAGCCGTGGAAACCCTTTTCGGACGACCCATGAAGGAGGAGTTCCCGGAAACCCTCCGGTGAACCGGCCCTCAGGTTTTGAAACGATGGCCTCCGGACGTATCTTATCGCCATGGGAAAACTGGCCTGTCTCCTGGCGGTCGCCCTGCTTTCCGGCGCGGCGTCCGGTGAGGAAAACTGCCGCTTCTTCTGGGTCTCCAGGGACGCCCTGGTGCATCCAGACACCCTGGACGCGCTGATACTCAGGGCCGAGGCCGCGGGAGCCAACGGGCTCATCGTCCAGGTGGTTGGAAGGGGCGAGGCTTATTACCGGTCGGACATCCTTCCCCGGGCTTCCTACAGCGGATACGAGGATCCCCTCGCTTACCTGCTGGCAAGAGCGAAGCCCAGGGGTATGGAAGTGCACGCTTGGATCAACGCCTTTCTGGTCTGGTCGTCGCCGGCGGCCCCGGCGGATTCCGGACACGTCTGGCACACCCATCCGGAATGGTTCGTCAGTCACTCCTCCGGAAAGTCCTCACGGGAATTCTCTCCCGCCGAAGCCGAAGCGGCGGGTCTGGTCGGTGCGACTCTTTCCCCGGCGCTGCCGGAAGTGAGGGAATTCGTTGCGTCCATCGCCGAGGAGATAGCCGTGAGTTATCCGGTCGAGGGAATCCACCTGGACTACATCAGATACCCCGGCCCATCCTTCGGCTTCGAACCCCATGCGGTGGCGCTGTTCTACAATGAAACCGGATGCCTTCCCCAGGGCTCCCCAGAGGTGTGGAAGCGATGGAGGGCAGACCAGGTGGGCATGACCGTGCAGACAGTGCGATTCAGGCTCAACTCGTCCGCCCCGGCCACCCTTCTCTCGTGCGCCGTCATGGCGGATCCCCTCACGGCGTACAGCGACTTCGGCTCTCCCTGGACGGAATGGCTTGCCGGGGGGTTGGTGGACTTCGTCTGCCCCATGGCATACACCACGAACCGGAGCAGGGCGCTGGATCTTGCCGCAGCCGCTACCACTGAGAACGCCCCGGACGTGGTGTACGGTATCGCGGTCTACAATCAGCCGGTGGATTCCGCACTGGAAGCCGCAGCCAGGGCGCTGGCCCTGGGGGCGGGAGGGATCTGCGTCTACAGCCTCAACTCTCTGCCCCCTGAAGGCGAAGCGGAACTCGCCGCTTTCTGGGGCTCCGGTTCTCCGGGGCACGAATTCGGCCCGCACCTTTTTCACATGGTGGCCGCCCCGTGAACCTGGGAATACTCTCCTCGGGGTCCAGCGGCAACGCACTGGTAGCGGAGCACGAAGGGGCGTGCATCTTCCTGGACAACGGCCTGAGCGGTTGCGAGCACGGCAAGAGGCTTCAGGAGGCCGGCTTTCACGGGATACAGCCCCTGGGGCTGTTTCTCAGCCATGAGCACGGCGACCACTCCCGGGGAGCCGGAGTGCTGGCGAGGAGGTGGAAGGTTCCCGTCTTTTCAACCAGGGGAACCTATTTCGGAGCCGGGCTTCACAGACAAAAGCTGCCCGGCGGGGTCGAAGCGGTGTCCAACGGCGACACGGTGGAACTCGGCCCCTTCAGTATCACTCTTTTCAGCGTGTCCCACGATGCTGCGGATCCCTCGGGGTTTCTGATCCGGGCCGGCGGAGTCAGCGTGGGAATCGCCACGGACATGGGCGAAGCGGGAGCCCTGGTGGTGCAGACCCTCGGCGGATGCAACGGGCTCGTGCTGGAATTCAACCACGATCTTGACATGCTCTGGGACGGACCCTATCCCTGGCCCCTGAAACAGCGGATATCCTCGGGGCTGGGACATCTGAGCAACGACGACGCGGCGGCGCTCCTGGAACGGCTCGCCGGTCCTGAACTGAAGGTCTGCGTTCTGGCCCATCTGAGCCAGGAGAACAACACCCCGGAGCTGGCAATGGCCAGCGCCCGAAGGGTTACGGAGGACAGGTTTGCCCTGTTGGCGGGCAGCAGGCATACTGCTCTGCCCTTGATACAGGTAGTGTAGGAGGTGTCTTTGAAACCGGCGTTCATTGCCGCCATGCTGATCTCGGCGGCGGCCTCGGCGGGTACCGTTGACCTGTTCACGGAAATCGGCACCGGATTCGCCATGGGCGGCTGGGGCGATAGTTTCGGGCCGGGGCTGAATATGGGCCTCGGGGGGGAGTGGAGACTCAGCGCCAAGCTCAGGGCCGGTGGCGCGGTGGACATCTCGTCTTTCTCCAACAGCGGCCGCGGAGACGCGAACCTCTTCATGTTCAGACCCATGGCCAGGGCTGCCTTCTATCTCAATCCCGGGAGCGCCTCGTTCAATCCCGGTCTGACCGCTTCCTTCGGGATGTGCCGCACCGCGCTGGAGTCAGGGGGAGGAGCGGACCAGCCCAGCTGGGACCCCTTCTGGAGGGCGGGAATCCGCTGGGACCTGAGCCTCGGCGCTCCATGGCGGGCGGCCCTGGGACTCGACCTGGAGAGCGTAATGTCGGAGGACAAGACCGGGGATACCTTCAGGTTGGTACTCGCCGTATCCAGGGAGGTGAACCTGTGAAAAGAGTGGTTGCGGTTCTCGCTTCGGCGGTGCTCCTGGCGGCGGGTTGCGACAGGAATCCGGTGTTCCTTCGCCTCAGCGCCGACTACTACCCGGTCTCTGCCATAGGATCGGTATGGGAGTACTCGGTGGAGGGCGGCGGAACCAGGATAGTAACCGTGGTGGACCAGGTCATCGTGGATCAGAGACCATGCTACAGGCTTCAGTCCGGGGCCGGGTACGACTACTGGATAAACGAGGACGGCCTGCTGGAACACTACGAAGACCGAAGGGTGCTCTTCAACGGCTACGAGGTGCCGGTGTACCAGGCGTGGGTGACCTACCTGGAATGGCCCCTGGCGGACGGCATGAGCAGGAGGGATTCGGCGTCCGCCCAGGCGGTAAGCCAGGGCATTACCCTGAGCCATACCTGGATAAGGAACACAACGGTCTCGGGCCCGGAGAACTCGCCGGACGGCGCCTGGAGCCACTGCTACCGGGTGCACCAGGAGGAAACTGTCATCAACTGGGTGCAGACCGCGGGGTACGATCCAGACACCAGCTACATGGTCAGGGACATCTGGCTGGCACCCGACGTGGGCATGGTGGCCAAGATCACCCCGGACAGCACGGTTTACCTGGCCTCCTTCACTCCCGGGCGGTAGCGTGAATCAGGGCGCTCTGTTCTCGGCATTCTTCGGTCTGATCTACGTCTACATAGCCCTCGCCCACCGGCACCGGGGTCTGGTGGTCTGGCTGGGAGCCGCCCTGGCGGTGTTCGCAAGCCTTCGACTCGGGCATGCCGTGGACGTCGCGGAGCTTTTCCGGAGCATCAACTGGAACGTCCTGATGATCTTCGGCGGCATCCTCTTCATCGCCGAGGTGATGATAGACGTGGGCATCCCCGCGAACCTTGCGGGGCGCATCATCAACGGCAGCAGGAACTACGGCTGGGCGGCGGTTCTCATCTGCGCTCTCACGGGTTTTCTTAGCATCTTCGTGGAGAACGTTGCCACGGTGATGATCGTCGCCCCCGTAGCCTTCGAGGTATGCAAGAAGCACGGGGCCAATCCGATTCCGCTGCTGGTGGGCATAGCGGTGTCCAGCAATCTTCAGGGCACCGCAACCCTGGTGGGGGACCCCCCCAGTATGATCCTGGCCGCCAGTGAGAACATGGGTTTCAACGACTTCTTCTTCATGCAAGGCAGACCCGGGATCTTCTGGGCCGTGCAGGCCGGAGCCTTCGCGTCGTTCTTCGTGCTCTGGAAACACCTGGGCAAGAACCGCGACGCGGTACCCCGGGTGAAGGTGACTCCGGTGGCGAGCTGGGTTCCCGTGGTCATACTGGCGGTGGTGATCGCGGGTCTGGCCCTGATCAGCCTCTTCGAAAGCGGGGTGGGAACCATGGCCGGCCTCCTCTGCGCCGGCGGCGGAGCGGCCTCGGTAGTCTGGTACGCTCTCTACAGAAGAGGCAGAACCGCCTTCGGGCGCATGGAACGAACTCCGGGGAGGTTGCTGGCCGCCTTCGATCTGGACACTCTGTTTCTCCTTGCCGGGATATTCTTCATGGTGGCGGCTCTGGAGAAATTCGGGGTCATGGAAGCCACCGGGGCCTTTCTGGCCAGAGCCGCCGGCTCCAACCCCCTGGCGGCCTACGCCATGATCGTGGCTGGCTCTATGCTGATCAGCGCCTTCGTGGACAACGTACCCTTCGTGACCGCCATGATTCCCGTCACCAGGGCCCTGGCGGTGAACATGTCCGGAACCGGCGGGGGACACGAGTACCTGGTCTTCGGGCTTCTTATCGGCAGCTGCCTGGGGGGAAACATCTCGCCGGTAGGTGCCAGCGCCAACATAGTGGCGGTTTCCCTTCTTCGGAAACAGGGGCACAAGAAGGTCACCTTCTGGGATTTCACGAAGATAGGGCTGCCCTTCACCCTGGCGGCTACCGCCGCGGGAGCGCTGTTCATATGGCATTTCTGGCACCCCTGAAGTTCGTATGGCCCGGCGGCGCCCTGTCCACCCTTGTGGAAACCGCCGGCGCACCCTCGGAGATCGAGTCCCGGGCGGGGCTGCTGGTGGTGGACTCCGCGGTGGAGTCCCGATGGGGGACGGCCCTGCTGTGGAACATGCCCAGGGTGGTGGTCGAGGGGGGCGAGCAGGCCAAAACCCCGGCAAACCTTCTGATGCTCTGGGAAGCCTTTCACCGGGCCGGCCTGGAGAGAGACGGGGCGGTGTGCGTCGCCGGGGGAGGCTCGGTCTGCGACCTGGGCGCCATGGCCGCCTCCACCTGGATGAGGGGGATAAGGCTGGAGCTGATTCCCACCACGCTTCTGTGCATGGCCGACGCCTGCCTGGGAGGAAAGACGGCCCTGAACCTGATGGGCGCCAAGAACCAGGTGGGCACCTTCCACCCCGCCGATAGGATCACCGTATGCGGGGAATTCCTGAAGACCCTGCCCCGGCCGGAACTGCTCTCGGGCAAGGCCGAGGTGTTGAAGACCGCCGTAATCGGAGACAGGGGCATTCTGGAGCCCCTTCTGTCGGAGGACTACCGGAGTGCGGCTTTCAGGAGCCTCCGGATCAAGGGCGCAATAGTGAAGCGCGATTTCCACGAAAGGGACGTCCGCAGGCTTCTCAACCTGGGCCACACCCTGGGCCACGCTCTGGAAATGCTTCTGCCGGTCTCCCACGGGGCCGGAGTCGCCCTGGGGATGCCCGCCGCGGCGAGGATGGCGGGTGAGGAGGGATTTGCCGGCGAACTGGAAGGCATCATCCGGGAATTGGGTCTTCCGGTGAAGCTTCCCAGACCGGTAGAGGCGGAGGAGGTGCTTCCCCTGGTGCGCCGGGACAAGAAAACCGGTGAAAAGGGCAGAACATGGGTGCTTCCCAGGGGATGGGAGCGGTGCGAACTCGCCGTCATACCGCCGGACAGGGAAAGGGAGCTTCTGAAGGAGGCTCTCGGGGCGGCCCGGCCTTGACCGCCGATGCCTCCTTCTGGGATCACCTCGAGGAGCTGAGAAGGCGGATATTCGCGGTGCTTCTGGCCCTGACCGTCACCACCGCCGTCGCCTTCGGTTTCGGCGGAAGGATCATGGAATTCGCCACCGCCCCGGTGGACGGCGTTCTGCTGGCTCTCGCCCCGGCGGAGGCGGTGACCGCCAGCCTGAAGCTCTCCCTGGCGGCCGGCGCGGTGGCCTCCTCCCCGGTGGCCTTCCTGGAGATCTGGGCGTTCATTACCCCGGGGCTCTACAGGAACGAGAGGAAGGCCTTTCTCACAGCGGTGGCGTCGTGCCTCTCCCTGTTCGTCGCCGGAGCGGCCTTCGCCTGGTTCGTCATGCTGAAACCGACGCTGCTGTTGTTCAGAAGCTTCGAAACAGGGGTCATTCAGGGCAGCTGGAGCGTGTCGGGTTACATCAGTTTCCTCGGGACCTTCATCCTGGTCTTTGGAATAGCCTTCCAGCTCCCCTTGGCGATCATGATCCTCTCCAGACTCGGCATCGTCTCGCCCAAAACCCTGGGTGCATATCGCCGCCATGTGGTGGTGGGTCTGTTGGTGATCTCCGCCATCCTCACGCCTCCCGACCCGATCACCCAGGTCATCCTGGCGCTGCCGCTGTACCTGCTTTTCGAGATGAGCCTGATTCTCGCCAGGATATCCGGCAAGAAACGCTCCAGGGGCTAGACCGCCTGCCCCTCCCGGCGGAGCCAGTCCAGGGCTACTGTTTTCATGGATTCCTCGAAGGAAACGGACGGCGTGAATCCCAGGTGTCTTCGTATCCTCCCGAGAGAGGCCCTGATCACTGGAACCCCGGCGGGCCGGTCATCCGCCAGGATCCCGGGAGCCACGCCCATGGCCTCCTGAAGAGCCCGCAGCACCTCGTAGCCGCTTCTGGCAACCCCGGACCCGAGGTTCAGCGCCGGGGGAAGATTCCGGGCGCCGGCGGCGGCAAGGATGGCCCGGGCGGCGTCCCTGACGTCCAGGTAATCCCGCATGGAGGCCAGGGAACCGGTGGTCACGGGACCGTCGGAGAGACCCAGGGCGATCAGGGCCAGCCGTCCCGCCAGGTCCGGCACCAGCATGCCCGGCCCCTGGCCCGGGCCGGTGATGTTGAAGAGCCTCATGGAGACACCCCTGGAGATTTCCCGTTCCCGGGCAAGCATGCTCCGGCCGTAGGGGGTCAGGGGGGCCGGGGGCTGATCCTCGTCCACGGTTCCGTCGGGATTCTCAGGAAGCCCGTAGACGGCGCAGGAGGAGGCGTTCACCAGGAATGCCCCCGGAGCGGCGGACACCAGGTTCCGGGTCCCCACGACGTTCACCCGCTCAAGCTCCCCGGGGTTTCCCCGGGCCAGCCCCGCCAGGTGGATCACCGTCTGGAAGGATCTTCCCCGGAGCGCTTCCCGAAGGGAGTCTCCGTCGGTCAAGTCGCAAAGAACGTGCCGACCCGGCAGTGACGCGGTATCCAGGGTTGTTACGGCGAGAGACGGGTCCGCCGCCCGGATGACCGCCATTCCCAGGAATCCCGCGGCTCCGGTGACCAGCAGGTCCAAGTCACTCCTCCGGCATGTAGAGGGCCGCGTTGTGCAGGAACTCCTCCTGGGCCGCGGCGTAGTCGTCGGGATTGCCGATGTCCAGCCAGCGGCACGGGGGTGTTTCGCACCGGACGGTCTCTCCCTGCTCCAGCAGCCTGGTGACCAGCTCGGGAAAGTCCATCCGCCCTTCCCGGGGGATGTGTGCCAGCACGCCCTTAGATACGCCGTAGATCCCCATGCTCACGTCGAAGGTGTAGGATGGTTTTTCCCGGTATCCGGTGACCCGGTCGCCCTCCCGCTCGAGTACCCCCAGGGCCAGGTTCACCGTGCGGGTGTGGGCCGCCACGGTGAGTGCCGCGCCGCTCTCCCGGTGAGCCCGGAAGAAAACCGCGAAGTCCATGGTTGTGAACAGGTCTCCGTTCAGCACCAGGGCATGGTCGGGAAAGTCCTCCACAAGCCCCAGGGGCGCGGCGGTGCCCAGGGGGGAGGACTCCTTCACCCAGTGTATGGTCAGCCCCTGCCGGAGCAGCGGGTGTTGATGGAAATAGGCCCGGAGAAGTTCCGACAGGTGCCCCGTGGCGAACACCAGTCGCCGGAACCCGCAGGCGTAAAGACGCCTGACCAGGATCTCCACAACCGGATAATCGCCAACGGGAACCAGCGGCTTCGGGAAGACCGCCGTGTAGGGGGCCAGCCGGGTGCCCCTGCCCCCCGCCAGAATCACGGCGGTGTTCATACCGCGTAACCTCCACCGGCGTAGAGTTCCCGGTGATCGGCGATCCAGCGGGCGGTTACCTGAAGCCCCTCCTCAAGAGAGACCTGCGGCCTCCAGCCCATGATCCTTTCCGCCAGCGCCGGCGACGCCGCCAGCCTCATGACCTCCCCCTTTTCCGGGCGCTTTCTCTCGCCGGCGGATACGATTTCCTTCCCCCGCATTCCCAGGATGTCGAGGATGAGCCCCGCCAGGTCTCCCACGGAAATCTCCCTTCCGGTGCCCAGTTGAACCGCCCTGCCCAGGACGTCGGGATTCTCGCCCATACCGGCAAACCCCCGGGCCGTGTCGGAAACGTACAGGAAATCCCTGGTGGGTTCCGTGGAGCCCAGTTCTATCCGGTCCTCCCAGAGCGCCTGTGTGATGATGGTGGGGATCACGGCCCTTCGGGACTGCCCCGGGCCGTAGGTGTTGAAGGGGCGGCAGATGGCCACGGGCATGCCGTAGGAGTGGCGATAGCTCAGGGCGAGTTGGTCTCCGGCGGTCTTGGAGGCGGCGTAGGGCGACTGGGCGTGGAGCCTGTGTTCCTCCGTGATGAGGGCGTCCGCCGCGGTGCCGTAGACCTCGCTGGTGGAGGTCACCACCACCCGGGCGCCGGTTTCCCGGCATGCGTCCAGAACGTTCTGGGTTCCCCCGACGTTAACCGACACCACATCCCCCGGATAGCCGTAGGAGTACGGGATTCCAACGAGGGCCGCCAGGTGGAAGACGGTGTCGCAGCCCTCAGCCGCACGGCGGACGGCCCGGGGATCCCTGATGTCGCCGTAGAAGGGAATGATACCCCCGGCCAGATGCCCGGGGATGTACTTGAGAAGGCCCGGGGAGGATGTGGAGGTGTATCGGAGGAAGCACGCCGTCTCCACTCCCCGCTCCAGGAGAAGGCTCACCAGGTGGTGCCCGATGAAGCCCCCGGCGCCGGTGATCAGTGCCCTTTTCACGGGGTGATTCTCCTTTTCTTCCTGAGAAGGTAACCCGCCATCTCCCACAGAATGTTCAGAATCACCGAAAGCCTGTCCAAGGAGGATGACCCGTGCAGGCGCGGCTTGTACTCGAAACCGATCTCGGTTATCGGGGTGCCGGCCCGTTTCAGTTCCGCCAGGAGTTCGGCGTCGTAGAAACAGCCGTCCGCCCGAAGGTCGAGTCTCCGCAGCCTTGCCCGGGGGATGAGCTTCATGGAGAAGTTCACGTCCCTCACACCGAGCCTGAACACGAGTTCCACCAGGGTGTTGTACACCCGGCTGAACAGCTTCCGCTTGAAACTCTCCCTTTCCCCGATCCGGTAGCCGATGACCGCCCTGCCGGGGTCCAGCAGGGGGATGACCCGGGCTATCTCCGCCACTTCGAAGGGCTCGTCGCTGTCGATGTACAGGATGAAGTCCTTCCTGGCGTTGGCGAAGCCCAGACGGATGGCGCTGCCCAGCCCCTCCCTGTTTATCTGGTGGATCACCCTGACCCTGGGGTTCGAGTCCGCCAGGCGGTCGGCGATCTCCCGGGTGAGGTCGGTGCTGCCGCTTTCCACCACCAGTATCTCGTAGTCGTCGAAAGCCCTGGACAGAACCCGGTCCAGGCTGCCGACGGCCTTCTCGGCGTTCTCCTCCTCGTTGTACATGGGAAGGACTACGGAGATGGATCCGGCTTCCCGGGAAATGGATGGCAAAGGCGTCCTCCAAGGTTCGAATCGGCTGTCATGCTAATCCGGGTCTATTATATATCGTGCTGCGCCCTCAGCGCCCACCGAAACACCGACGGGAAGGCCGATGAAACCGGGAAACACCCTGCCCCTGCTCCTGTTCGCCGCTTTGTCAGCCCTCTCCCTGCTGCCTGGATTGTTCGCCTTCTTCAGCCCGCAGGACTACATAACCTTCCTGAATCCCCTGGCCCGGGGCGACGGCCTGGGCGAGTACCTTCTAGAGGGCTGGAGCTGGCGGGAGGACGGCGATGCAAGGGTCGGTTTCATCCGCCCCCTGGCAAGTCTGAGCTACATACCCGAGCACCTCCTTTGGGGAGCGATTCCGTGGCCTTACCGCGTCACCTCGGTTCTGATCTACGCCGCGGGATGCCTGGCGGTGATGAGGTTTGGCAACCGTTTCGGCGCAGGATTCCCAGCCGGGCTTCTGGCGGCCGCCGCCCCGGGGGCGGTGCACGCCCTCTGGCTCATCAACGGCCGGGGCGACCTTATCGCCCCGCTGTTCGGCATTCTTGCGGTGGCGGCGACGATCCGTCTGGAAGGGGAGGAAAGCCCCGGAACCCTGAAAAGACTTCTCCCGGGAATTCTGTGCCTGCTGGCCCTTGCCTCCAAGGAACAGGGAATGGCATCCGTTCCGGCGTGCGTCCTGGCTTTCTTCCTGTACCCCGCCTCGGGACGCGGGCGGAAGGCGCCGTTGTTCCTGACCGGGCTCGCAGGAGCCGCGGCGGTCTACCTGGCCGCGAGATTCCTGCTCTTCCGGGGCATCGGCGGGTACGGCAACTTCACCCCCCCGGAGCTTATGCCCAGGAACCTGGTGGTGCTGGTGTTTCAGGCCACCGGAGCCGGATACATTCCGTGGAAGCCCCTGCGATGGCTCTTTCTCGGGATTCTGGCCATCCCACCGGCGCTTTACGGGCTGTCCCGGGGCAATTTCAGGAGAGCCCTGCTCATGCTGCTCCTGATTCCACTGTTCGGTTTTCAGAGCATCCTGGGCGACACCTGCGAACACTACCTCACCGGCCCTTCCCTCTGTCTGGGTCTTCTGACGGGGGTATCCCTGGGTCACGTCATGAAACGTTACGCATACGCAACCGCTGCCATACTGGCCGCGGTCTGGATTCTGATCGGCTCCCGGGAGGCGGGCAGGCTCTACCACATCGCGGAACCCATGCGGGCTCTCTACGGCGAGCTGGCCGCCGCGGTGCCGGAACTGACCCCCCGGGAGGGAGCGCCGGTGCTGGGGGTGCTGGCGGGCGGCGACCCGGCTGACCCGTTCTTCATGGAGGGCAAGAACATTCCGATGTACCTGGACCACCTGCACCGCGGGAGGACCCCGTTTCCCACGGGGATATGGATTTCCGACTCACTGGGCGCCGGGGGCGTCCTGAATTCCTGGAACGGCAGGGGCGGCGATCCGGTCCGGCTGGATTCCCTTCCCGCAGGAACCGTTCTGCTCGTGTGGAACGGCGAGACCCTGACCATGGAGGGGAGGAGGGCCGATGAACCCTGAAACCGGAAGAGGGCTTGTCAACAGGATTTCAGCGGCGCTGCCGCTGGCCGCACTGGTCTGCGTCTGGCTGGTTCTGGCCGACTCCCGGAGCCTCTCCCCGGATATCATGGGAAGGTACTCGGTCAGGCTGTTTGCATTCCTGGCGGCATCAGGGATTCTCCTGACCGCTTCCGCCGCGGCCATTATCCTCCGGCCCCGGTGGCTCGGGAACAGGCTGCAGTCCTTTTTCGCAGGGGTGTCACGCAGGGGCGTTCTTACGGAAATATGGGCCTACGGCTTTCCGGCCGCCGCGGGGCTTTTCCTGTGGCTGGGAGACAAGGCCACTCCCCTGGCGCGGGAGCGGGGCATGATACTGGCCCTTGTCCTGGGGTACGCCGGGATACTCCTTGGAATCATGAGCGCCGCGGACGGGGCGCGGAGGAAAAAAGCCCTTCTCAGGGGGTGGAACCTGCTCTTCTCCACACTTCTCACCCTGGTGCTCCTGGAGATTGGGCTCAGGATCGTCATGCCCGGCAGCATCTTCCACCCGGCGCTGGACCTCAGGCCCCACGTCAGGGTCAGGCTCAGGAACACCGACCCGTCGGGCACGCCCATAGACGGCTGGTTCACCACCAACAAGTGGGGGATGAGGGGCGAGGAGCCCCCCAGGGACTGGGACGACTGGTTCACCATAATCTGCATTGGAGGAAGCACCACCCAGTGCTTCGAACTGGACGACAGCCAGGCATGGCCGCAGCTCCTGCAGGATCATCTCAGAACGGTGAATCCCGAGACCTGGGTGGGCAACGGGGGGCTGGCCGGGCACAGCAGCCGGGCTCACCTGATCTTCATGCGTTCGGTCATCGAGCGGGTGAGGCCCGACATGGTGATCATCCTCATGGGCGCCAATGAGAAGGTGAACTACGACCTGGGAAGCCTGGAGGATATCGAAGCCATAGGCGTTACGGAGACCTCCCTGGGTTACCGGATTTTCTGCCGGAGCCGTCTGGTCCAGATCCTCTACTATTTCAAGAAGGCATGGGTGGACGACATTCCCGTCCAGAACACCGCCGGCGCCTCCAGACTCACCCTGGTGCCCATGAGCGGCCAGGAGATGGACATCCCGGAGGATCTCCACGACCTTCTGAAGGACCCTGGATTCACCAGGAACAACGTGAGGCAGATTATCGCCCTGGCCCGGGAGTACGGGGTGACCCCGGTCTTCATGACCCAGCCGCTGCTGTTCGAGGACACCCCCTACTGGCGGGGCATACTGGGCAAGGAGAGCACGTCGCCCGACCATCCGGGACTTATCTCCGCGGCGTCCTGGTCCAGGCTTCAGGACACCAACAACAGGGACATAATGCAGGTCTGCCGGGAGGAGGGCGTGGCCTGCTACGATCTGGCCGCCGCCGTACCCAAGCAACCGGAATACTTCTTCGACGACATGCACTTCTCCATCCTGGGCTCCGCCACTGTCGCGGACAGCCTGGCGAAGTTCCTGATGGAAAGCGGACTGGTGCCGTCCCCCGCGGACTGAGGAAAACCTCTTCAGTTCATCCGCATGGACAAGTCTTTTATTTCCATTGAAACCCATCCCCTCCCGCTGTAATAAATGTTATATGTAAACCGCTACCTGTCCCGGAGGGAGGCAGCGTCATGAAAAGCGCAGCACTCATTCTTCTGACAACAGGCATGGTTCTTGGGGCATCGATGGTTCAGACCGACTGGAGTGGCGGTCCCTCGGGAGAGGTTACCACGACAGACTGGGGCTCTGAATTCGGATCCTGCTTCGGCATGGGATGGCAGGCTCAGGGAGTTTTAACCCTGGGAACAGCTCTCGATTGGGCAAAGGTGTCCAACGGTGGCAGTTTGCTTCTCAGAGCATGTAACGCAAACGAAGATTCCTTCTCCGATCTGATCAGCCACATTGGGTACGGTTACATGTACTTGTATCCATCCGACGGAGATCCTTACTTGTGGGAGCCCCAAACAATTGGTTCAGCCGACAGCATATTGACGATCTTCGCAGGCGATCTGAACAGTGATGGTCTTGATGATGCCATTGGAGGAGCGACTTCGCTTTACTGGT